>DATIFP010000014.1:0-33785 GCA_035455165.1 Blastocatellia bacterium | reverse complement strand
AATTTACGATCCTGTTGGAGGCGAGATCGGCGAGCGCAGCACCAAGTGCATCGCGTTCGAGGGCCGGCTGGTGCTGGTCGGCTTCACCAGCGGGAAGTTCTCAAACTTCGTTTCCAATCACATACTGGTCAAGAACTACAGTGTGGTCGGCCTTCACTGGGGATCGTATCGTCACAACGATCCGGCGAAGATCCAGCGGGGTTGGAATGAATTGATGGAGCTCTACGGGACGGGGATGCTTAAGCCGGTGATCGGCGGCCGGTTCCACATGGAACAAGTCGCCGACGCGATGGAGTTCCTGGCATCCCGGAAGGCGGTCGGGAAGATCGTCTTGCATTGGTAGCCCTTCCATTGTGAGCGCGGGATCCCAGGCAGGCTCTGGCCGGTAGGCGCGGCAAGGGCGCCTAACGCAACTGCTAGCCAACCCGAGGCTGTGATATTATCTGCCCGCACAACCGAACGCGTCGCAGTTATCTCACAAGATCTCATTCTCTGGAGGAGTCTCTTGATAAGTAGAAAGGGAATAAGCGCATTTGTCATTCTTCTGTTGTTAACAATTGCAGCTCGTTCGCTTCCCGCTCAGGACAAAGCGAAGGTGACGGCGGACCTGGTCGCGCTTCTGGAAAAGTCCGGCTACAGGTACACGAAAATTAGCGACGGTGTTTGGGAGATCCCGGGTACGGGCAAGAACATCAAGGAGTTCGGAATCAGGCTTGCGCTGGCCGATGACATTTTGCTCGTGATGGTAAAGCTGGCAGAGCGCAGAGACCTGAGGCTCCAGCCACCGCTGCTCACCAAGGTGCTTGAGCTGAATCATAAGTTTGATTCGATAAAGCTGGCGTTGTCCGAGGACATGCTTTACCTGCGAATGGACACGCACCTGCGATTGCTGGACAACCAGGAATTGAAATACCTCGTCGAACAGATCGCCAACGGCGCGGATGAAACGTATCCTCAGTTGAAACCATTCTTGAATAGTACGAAGTAACGCAGCAAGGAGGCCGCAATGAACTTCCATGCCAGATCCACTCGACGCTTGATGATCGCTTCAGTGGCGATGACGTTTTGTTTGGTTCCAATCGCTCGGGCCCAAGCAACCCAGGACAAGCCCGAGCCGCCGAAGATAATCCGCAAATCAGGCGGCGTGCTTCAAGGCTCCGCGACAAGGCGAGTCGAGCCGGCCTATCCGCCTCTCGCAAAGGCCGCGCGCTTGAGCGGCTCGGTCGTGGTAGAGGTTACCGTGGATGAAGAAGGGAACGTGATTTCGGCACGCGCAATATCGGGGCATCCCTTGCTGAAGGACCCTGCGGTAGGGGCTGCAAGAGGTTGGAAGTTTGAGCCCACCCTGCTCCAGGGAACCGCAGTAAAGGTCATCGGAACGATCACGTTCAATTTCAACTTCGATTATTCGAGGGACATTGCAGCGATCAGGCAAAGGTTGACTTCGGACCCCAACTCCGCGCAACTACATTACGAGTTAGGACAACTGCTCAGGTTTGATAAGCAGTACGACGAATCGATAGCAGAATACAGCCAGGCGATTGCTCTGGAGCGAGATTACGTGGAGGCCTACCTGGGACTCGCCAGCGTTTATCAAGCGACCGGCCGCTCCGACGAATCAATAGAAGCTTGCAAGCGCGGCTTGAACATCAACTCGCTGCCGGGCTTCGCAGAGATGCTGAACATAATTTTGGGCGAAGCATTTCTGAAACAGGACCGTAATCAAGAGGCGCTGGAAGCTTTCAAACAAGCAGTCGCCGCCAAAAGCGATTCGGTAGAAGGTCACTACAACCTCGGACTGACTTACCTCAAGATCGGAGATAAACAATCGGCGCAGGATGAATACAAGATTCTGAAAGATCTAAACGAGCAAATGTCTGAGCTCCTGCGTCGATCAATCGAGAGGAAGAACTAAACAACTGCAGCTACTCGTCACGTATGCGTGCGCTAGCCGACGCAACGCATCGCTCGGCCTTCGAGGAGGGAATCAGACAAGGATGGACAGGATTAACAGGATCGAAGAATCCGACGCCGCGTTCTATTTCCTGTCCATCCCGTCAATCCTGTTCATTCCGTCTTCAGCCAGTTAGCGATCTCATCCAGGACAGAGGCGTACACTTCATCCTGAGTCAGGCCCGCGCTCTTCGGGACCTTGAATGAATGGTCTCCGCCCTCGACGACGTACAGCTTAGTCGGAGCCGGCAGCCTCTTTATAATCGGTCGCAGCTCGTCAGGAGTGCCGAACGAGTCACGCGAGCCCTGGACGAACAGCATCGGCGCTTTGATATTCGGCAGGTGCTTCGCTCGAAGCTGGTCCGGTTTGCCGGGCGGATGCAGCGGATACCCGAGGAAGACCAGCCCCGCAAGATCGCCGACTCCCGAAGCCGCGACTTGCGAAGCGATCCTTCCTCCCATCGACTTTCCGCCGATCACAAGCTGGTTGCGCTCGAGCTTCTTGTGACCCCGCGCCTCTTCAATCACCGCTCGATAGCACTCTTCCAGCTTGTCGTTCTTGTCCGGCGCGCCGCGACCGTGCTCTTTGTAGAAGAAGTTGAAAGTGACCGCGTCGATGCCGCGCGTCGCGAGTTCGTTGGCGAAGCTAACCATGAACCCGCTCTCCTGCCCGGCCCCGGCTCCGTGCCCGAGTATCAGCGTGATACCCGCGCGGCCTCTCGCGGCTGCCGCGTACAACGTCGCGCTCACGCTTTGATATTCATTGATGTCGACTTTGAACTGTTCCGGCATCCGCGGTTCACTTCGGAAAGTTAGGGTTGCTCATGATCTCCGCGATCTGCTTGTTGTGCCTCAGATTGTGCGCCGGGATGTAGATGAACCATTGATAAGCGCTCAACGTGCCGAATACCGGGAACGGATGATCCAGCGTGTGCGCCTTCAAAGGCAGATCGGTCGTCTCGATGAATTTCAGCGACTTCGCGCGTCCTTCCTTCAGCAGCGTCATTATTTCGGCGCGAGTCATTTTGCGCTTGAGCGGTTGAATTGGTTCGGGAGCGTTAGCCTTGCCCCTGCGAGCCGCCAACACGTTGTCGAGGATGGCGTCTTTGTTAGCGGTCTTCGATTCCCAGTCCGGGTTGATCGGCGCTGCAAGCGCTCTCTCCATTGCTGAGAACAAGAGACCTTCAGCGAGCGCGATGTGCTCGGCTGTTTCTCCCACCGTCCACTTGAACGGCGCGGGCCTGAAGTTCCATTGCTGGTCGGTGAGCTTTTCTACATATCCCATCAATTCGTTCTGCGAATCGTGGAGCATCTTGATGGCTCTCGCTCGTTCATCGGGGGTTATCTTGCCGTCGCCGGACCGAGTAGGCGAGCCACCCTTCACAACAGCCGAAATCAGAATTGTGAAAACAAGAACAGCGATTGTCATTCTCATGGTGTTCTCCTTCCTGACTGTCGTGTGATGATACTGGACTGGATGACTAGCAGCAATGTACGGTGTTGGACTGCGGCGGCAGCGCCGCCGCTTTGGCATGCCAGGTGACGACGGCAACGGCGCACCCCTTATGAGATTTGACGCCTTGCTGAGAGAAAACGTTCCGCTTGCGCCGATGACCACGCTCGGCATCGGCGGGCCGGCACGTTACTTCGCCGACGTTAGCAGTGCCGAAGAGCTGTCAGCCGGAGTCGAGTGGTCGCGCTCTCGCGGCATCTCGCTTTTCGTGCTTGGAGGCGGAAGCAACATCGTGGTAGCCGACGGCGGCTTTCCGGGACTTGTGCTTCGAGTTTGCATTTCCGGCGTTGAGGCCACTGTCCGCGGCGATCAGGTCGAGGTGGATGCCGGCGCCGGGGAGGAGTGGGACTCGCTCGTCGGTCACTGCGTCGCGAACAACTGGTCGGGCTTGGAGTGCCTTTCAGGAATTCCGGGCCGCGTTGGCGCCACCCCAATTCAGAACGTTGGCGCTTATGGTCAGGAAACGAGCGAGACCCTCGTGTCAATCGAGGCGACGGATCTGACAGAGCTAAGGATGATTCGCCTGTCGTCATCCGAATGCGAATTCGGATATCGGACAAGCAGGTTCAAGACTCGAGATCGCGATCGATTTGTTATCACCCGAGTCAGCTACAGACTGACGGTTGGCGGCGCCCCCGCGGTCCGTTACCCGGAGCTTCAGCGGTATCTGACCGGGCTTCGAATAAACTCGCCAACAGTCGCTGACGTTCGCAAAGCGGTGCTCGCGATTCGCCGCCGTAAGGCAATGGTTATTGATCCCAACGACATCGACTCCCGGAGCGTGGGGTCTTTCTTTGTAAACCCCGCTCTGACACGCGAGCAGTTCGAGAAGTTCAAATCGCGAGCGAGCGGCCTTGTTTCCAACCTCGACGAAATTCCTTCGTTTCCTGCTCCCGATGGCTTGGTCAAGCTCTCCGCCGCTTGGCTGATCGAGCGCGCGGGGATCATGCGAGGCCACGCGCGCGGCAACGTTGGCACTTCAAGCAAGCACGCGCTTGCGATCATCAATCGCGGCGGCGGCACCGCTAGCGAGGTCATGGAGCTGAAAGAGCTGATTCAGTCTCGCGTGTTCGACTCGTTCGGAATCGCGCTGGCGCCCGAGCCTGTCTTCGTCGGCTTTGATTGACGCCGGCTCTGACGGTGTAGCGCGTTATCGGGCCGCGCTCTCAACAATCACCCGTCGGTAGAGTTCTTCGTACTGCGGGATTATCTTTTCGGTCGCAAAGCGCGTTACGGCGATTTCGCGGCCGCGGCGGCCCAGGAGCTTGCGCGCTCGATCGTCGCTCAGCACTTTCAACGCCGACTTGGCCATTCCATCGACATCGCCGATTTCAAACAGGTAACCGCAACCACCATCTTCGACGACTTCGGGTATGCCGCCGACGCGGGTTGCGATTACCGGGACCTCACAGGCCATCGCTTCGAGCGCGGTGAGACCGAAGGACTCGGATTGGCTCGGCAACAGCAACAGGTCGGAAACCGAGAGGTACTCGCGAACGCGGGATTGAGGCTGCTTGCCGACGAACTCGACCGCATCCGCGACCCCCAGCTGCGCGGCGAGCGCTTCGGCATCGGCGCGCTCCGGGCCGTCCCCGCACATGACGAGCTTGACGCCGGACCGGCCCAAGCCGTTTCCGAGCTGTTTCATTCTTGCAATCACCTCGACGCAGTCGCCGATTCGCTTGATCGGCCGGAAGGTCGAAACGTGAAGGATGATACGCTCACCATTCGGAGCGATGCTTCGAAGAACATCCTCTCTCGGCTCTCGCCGGTAGTAGTCCGAATCGATGAAATTGTAGATCACCTGGATGTCGCAGCCGGTGCAGAACGTCTCGTGAGTCGCGTCTCGAAGATAATTCGATATCGCAGTGACGGCGTCGGACTGCTCTATTCCAAATCTGGTGATCGGCAGAAACGACGGGTCGCGGCCTACCAGAGTGATGTCCGTGCCGTGGAGTGTGGTAATGGAAGGGACACGGCGTGTCGGCTTGAGCATCTCGCGAGCGAGATAGGCGCTCACGGAATGAGGTATTGCATAGTGAACGTGGATCAGATCGAGTCGTTCGGCGGTGGCCACCTCATACAGCTTCGAGGCGAGGGCGTCGGTGTAGGGCGGATACTCGAACAGCGGGTAGCTCAACATGTCGACCGGGTGAAAGTGAATCCGTTCTCGACACTGGCCGCCATCGAGTCGCATCGGCGGCGCGTAGCTCACGAAGTGGACTTCGTGGCCGCGCTTCGCGAGTTCGAGACCCAGCTCGGCGCCGACCACGCCGCTTCCGCCGTATGAGGGATAGCATGTGATTCCGATGTTCATCAGCGGCCGTCTTTGGACTGCGGCGGCTCCGCCGCCGCTTTCGGGTTTACAAGGAAAAGCGGCGTCGCTGACGCCGCACTCCAAATCACGAGTACATGTTCATCTTTCTCGAGAGAAGCTCGACGGGGTCGTGGACGTTCAGCGCTTCGCGGACGATAAAGGCCTCGGCGTGTTCGGTCATGATGAGCGAGCCGTAAAATCTCTGGCGCGCTTCGACCCGCCGCAAGAAGGATTCTCCGCTCAGATTGGTCTCCGGTTCTTTGCTGTTGGGATCGTAAAGCTGCGATCGATAGCAGCCCACCGCTCGAAACTTCTGTTCGGCGAAGTCGCTTATGTCCACCACAAAGCTGGGGGCCGCAGTGCGCGGAAACATGAAGTGCGCGACTGTGTGCGGACGGAATCTCTCCTGCCCCCCATCCGCGTCGTACTTCGCAAGCCCGGCGACGTGAGCGCCTTCCCGTACGATCTGACAGGTGTGCGCGTGATCCGGGTGCGGGTCCTCCCAGTAATGCGTAAAGATCACTCGCGGCCGGTATGTGCGAATCTTCCGCACCATCCTTACACGCGACTCTTCGCTCAGCCAGATGTGGCCATCGGGAAGCTCGAGATTGTCTCGAACCACGAGTCTCAGCTCTCGCGACGCAGCTTCGGCCTCGCGGGCCCGGATCTCGGCCGAACCGCGCGTGCCCATCTCCCCTCGAGCCATATCCATAACGCCGACTCGGTATCCCAAAGACGAGAGCTTCAGAAGAGTTCCTCCGCACGCCAACTCAACGTCGTCCGGGTGCGCGCCTATCGCCAACACATCAAGCCGAATCTCTTCAGTCATGGTCTGCTCCTTGCGGTCAGGTTAAGGGCGCGCCCATCGGATCGTCAACCAGCTTGATAGTATCGACTTCATAGGTATTGCCGCGGCGGATACAATGCCATCGGCACGGAAGGAATCATGGCAACTGGAAAGAACCCTTCGGATGAACAATACCTCTACCTGACGACGACCGGGCGGGTGACGGGTAAGCCTCGCGAGATCGAGATATGGTTCGTCGAATGGGGAAGCAAGCTGTACATCCTGGCAGAGCATTTCCACGAGGCACAGTGGGTGAAGAACATCCAGCGCAAGTCGCGCGTGCGGGTGCGCATCCGACGGCGAGAGTTCGACGCAATTGCACGGGTGCTCGACTCCGAAGGCGATTCGACAATCTGGGCAACGGCTCAACGGCTCGCTCGCGAGAAATATGGCTGGGGCGACGGCTTGCCCGTTGAGATTGCGATTGATGCCGAGTGACTCGCGCCGCTTCACAAACCGGAACCGGTGCGTCAGAATCTCGAAGGACGCAACTCAGTCTCAGGATCGACCTGAGCAACCACTCAACGGAGGAATGCAATGGCAGAAGTAATTCCCGAAAACTTCAAAGACCTGTTTGAGAAGAAAGCATTCGCGAATCTGGCGACTTTGAACTCCGACGGCACTCCGCAGGTGACGCCGGTCTGGGTGGATTACGACGGCAAATATGTGCTGATCAATTCGGCCCGCGGTCGCCGCAAGGACAAGAACATGGAACGCAACCGGGCAGTAGCGCTCTCGATTCAAGATCCGGAGAATCCTTATAGATATCTTGAAATTCGTGGAACAGTTGCGGACATAACAGAGGAAGGCGCCGATCAGCACATCGACAAGATGGCCAAGAAATATCTCGGCGCTGATAAGTATCCGGGCCGCCAGCCGGGAGAGGTGCGGGTTTTATATAAGATCAAGCCGGAACACACGAGCAAGATGGGGTAACAGCCTTCTGCGCGCTTGCCTCTTTGCAGACTCTTGGACTGCGGCGGCAAGGTACTCCGCGACCCCGCTTTTGAGTTCGAATGGAAGCGTCAGCAAAAGCGGCGTCGCGGAGCACCTTGCCGCCGCAGTCCAAACAGTGGCTCAGTACGCGATTCTGCGCGTCGGCGGAGGTTCTACAATGCGATCGACTCGAACCCGGGCGTCTACTACAATCGCACCCCGTTCGAGCACCTTCACCGGGTTTGCATCCATCTCCTGAATCTGCGGGCAAATCTCAAGGAGCGCCGAGACCCGCAAAATGAGATCCGCGAGCGCTCCTTCATCGGCCCGTTTAGAGCCACGGTAGCCTCTCAATAGTGCCGTGCCCTTCACTTCGTTCAGCATGTCCCGCGCGTCGAGGTCCGTCAGCGGGTTGATCCGAAACACTACATCGTTGAGCATCTCTACGAGTATGCCCCCGCTGCCGTACAACACCAGAGGCCCGAACACACGATCCAGAGTTGCGCCGACCACCACTTCCACGCCTGCGGGTACCATCTCCTGAACTATCACGCCGATCAGGTCGGCCCCAAGCCGCGTCGCCATGTCGTCGTAGGCGCGCTTGAGAGCGGCATCATCCGCCAGGTTCAGCGCGACACCCCCGACTTCGGTCTTGTGAATGATCGATGGTCCCGTTGCCTTGAGCGCGACGGGATACCCGATGCTCGCCGCGGCGTTACAGGCATCATCAGGCGTCGAAACGAAACGCGATTTCGCAGCCTGGATGCCTGCAGCCGCGAACAACTCGCCGATCTCGACGGGGCTAAGCCAGCCACCGCCTCGCGCGAGCACCGCTTCGACTATCGCCTTCAGGTCGTCGGCTCGAATGTCGGTGAGCACGGGCACGGTGCCTACAGGCCTATTGCGCCACTCACCGTAGGTGGTGACCTTTGCGAGCGCCGAAGCGGCGGCCTCCGGAAAAACGTAACTCGGTATGCTGCTGAGGATCTCCGGCGCGCCCTTTGCGCTCATGAAGGTTGCGAGCACGGGCTTGCCATTGGCCTCCTTCGCGCCCTCGACGATCGCCGCCGCCACCGCATCGACGTCCGTCAGCAGTGGCGGAATGAAAATAACGATGAGCGAGTCAACGTGCTCATCTGCGAGCAGCGCGTGCATCGCCCTGCAGAAGTGTTCCGCAGTAGCGGACGCGATCATATCAACGGGGTTCGCCACGCTCGCGGCCGGAGGCAGAAACGATCGGAGTTCCGCGACCGTCGCATCGGTCAGCATTGGAAGCTCGAGACCGTGCGACTCGCATGCATCCGCCGCGAGGATCCCGGGACCCCCGGCGTTGGTCAAAATCGCTACGCGGTGTCCTGTTGGCACCGGCTGGTGCGCGAGCAGGTTGGCGACGTCGAAGAGTTCTTCAAGCGTGTCCGTGCGGATTATCCCCGCCTGGCGAAATAACGCGCCGGCAACGGCGTCGGTCGACGCAAGCGCTCCGGTGTGAGATGAAGCGGCGCGGGCGCCGGCGCGAGAGCGGCCCGACTTGACGATGACGATCGGCTTTGTCCGCGCGATTCGCTTCGCTATTCGCCCAAACTTTCGCGGGTTGCCGAAGCTTTCCAGATAAAGAAGGATGACATCGGTCCGCGGGTCTTCCGCCCAGTACTGAATCAAATCATTGCTCGATACATCTGCTTTGTTGCCAACGGACACGAAGGTCGAGATGCCAAGGTTCATAAGCCGCGCGTAATCGAGGATCGCAAGCCCGAGCGCGCCGCTCTGGGTGGACATCGCCACGCGGCCTTCCGGCGGATACACCGGTGAGAAAGTCCCGTTCAACGCGACCGCCGGATCGGTGTTGATGATGCCCATGCAGTTCGGCCCGATCATTCGAACTCCCGCGTCTCTCACTCTCTCGAGGAGCGCCGCCTCGCGCGCGCGGCCTTCGGCGCCGATCTCGGCGAAACCGGCGCTGATTACAACTATTCCGTGCACCCCCTTCTTCACGCAGTCATCGACGATTGCCGCGGTATCTTCGGCGGGAACGACAATGATAGCGAGATCCACTTCGCCGGGAATGTCCGTGACTCGCGGGTAAGCAGTGACCGAGCCAACGACGCGAGCCCTTTCATTTACTGGATAGACAACCCCCTGAAACCCGGCGGCGACGAGGTTGTGAAACACCTCCGCGCCTATTCCCCCGCGCCTCCGCCCCGCGCCGACCACTGCCACCGAGCGAGGCTCGAAGAATGCTTTCATCGACGCGCGTGCCGCCATCTGGGAGCGAATCGCCGCTTTCTCCTCGAACTCGGGCGTCGGCGTGATAGGGAAAGCCACTTGAAAGACGCCGCCTTCGAGCCTGCGTTCGACTTCGAATCCAGTGTGCATGAACACATCCATCATCTTGCGATTGTCGCCGAGGACATAAGCGTCGAACGTTTTGATTTCTTTCTCGCGAGCGATCTCGGCCAGCCGCTCGAGCATCCGCGTAGCTATGCCGCGCCCTTGCAAGGCGTCTTCGATCAGAAACGCGACTTCGGCGCGGTCGCGCGCCTTCTCATCCCGGTAGTAACGCGCCACACCTACTATCCGCCCAGCCAGCTCGCCTACCAGCGCAAATGTATCTTCGTAATCCACGCTGGTAAGCGTTTTGGCCCGCTCCTCGCCTAACTCCGGCAGCGGGCTGAAGTATCGGAAATACACGCTGCGCGGTGACAGCCGCTTATGAAAGTCCATCAATGCATCCAAGTCATCGGGTTTGATAGGGCGCAGGTGGAGACTCGAACCGTCTCGTAATAGAATGTCGGATTCGTAGCGCGCCGGGTAGTCACTCATAGTCAGGGATCCTTTCGGGGATACGGAGAGGCAGCATATGCCTGGTGATGCGAGCGGTGCAAAACAAGCATATCCTATCAAGCGGTCTTTGGGGATGGAAACTGTCAACTGGCAGGAATCTAAGACGCTAGGGACCCGACCCCGAATGATCACATTGCAGTTAGAATCTCGCTCCACGGCGATTCAGCTGCTGTTCGAGCGTTTTGAAGTCTGGAATGAACAGCGCTCTGGTTCTTTTGATTTGCCGGGTCAACTCGCGTGATGTTGATCCACCCACCCATAGCTCGATCCCTTCAGGAAGCGTTTGTGAAATCTGCTGCAGCTCCTTGAGTGGTTCCTTTGACGAGGTCGCGCCCTTTAGCCCTATCACAACCACCTGGACCGATGTCCTCTCTGCTGTCTCCACAATCTCGCGCGCGGGCAGCGAGGGTCCCAGATAGACGATGCCGAGGCCGCCCGCCGCCGCAAGCATCCCAGCGCACAGGATTCCAAACTCGTGTTGCTCTCCCGCTGTAGTTGCGAACAAAAGCGTAGTGGGCGGCGCTCCTCGAGCGTACACTCGAATGAGTGCCCCAAGCTGGTTTCGCAGGATCGCGCTGATCATATGCTCCTGAGCCACAGTGAACTCTCCGCTGTGCCATCGATCTCCAACTTTCTCCATAAGCGGGATCACTATTTGATAAACCATCTCGCGTGGAGTCATGAGCGCCGCCAGGCGACTCGATTCGAGGTCCGCCGCTTTATAGTCGAACTCTTCGATCGCATCCAGCAGGGGCTTCAACTCCGGTCTGGAGGCTGCGGAAACCGCTGACGAATTCAGCGAGCTGGTCCTGCGAAGGGCAACCAAGCTGGCAACACGGCCGCCGATTTCCTGCAACCTCTGATCGCTCAGCGATGCGATCTGCCCGATTGCGTGGCCCGCTTCTACCGCCTCCCTCAGCAAATTCAACCTGCGAATGTCAGCTTCGCTGTAAACTCGGCCGCGTCCGGCGCGCGTGGGCTTTATCGCATCGTACCGCCGCTCCCACGCCCGCAGAGTGTCAACGCTCAGCCCCGTGAGCTTCGAGACGACTCGAATCGGATATGAATGCTCTTTCATTCGACCTCCTAACCCCGTTATCCTAAGCCGGTATCATACATTTGTCAATTGGATGTCTAAGTATTGTCCTGGATATTTACTTGACAACCCATCGATTTGCTTGTACTATCCAAGGTGTCTGGGCGTGGCGGGAGATCAGAAACTCGACGGGCCCGGGCGCCTTGGATTGGGCCCCAGGCCCACAAGGCAAAATCAAAATTGACGAGGGTAAAGAAAATGCAGTTCAAGCTTCAGATAGTCGGCATGATGTTCGCAGCGGCATTGTTCATCGGAGTCTCAACCAGTCCGGTGTCAGCCAGAGATGGTCATAAGGATATTGTAGACACAGCCGTGGAGGCGGGGAGCTTCACAACGCTTGCGAAGGCGCTTCAAGCGACGGGTTTGATTGACACGCTTAAGCAACCGGGGCCTTTCACGGTCTTCGCGCCAACCGACGAGGCGTTCGCCAAACTCCCTGCTGGGACAATTGAATCCCTTCTCAAGGATCCGCAGAAGCTAAAGCAGATTCTGCTTTACCACGTGGTGCCCGGCAGGGTGCTCGCGAAGGACGTTGTGAAGATCAAGTCAGCAAAGACGGCCCAGGGTTCTTCGATAAGGGTCACAACAAGCAGAGCCGGCGTGATGGTCGACAGCGCAAACGTCGTCAAGACCGACATCCTCACTTCCAACGGCGTCATTCACGTGATCGATTCAGTCATCATTCCGAGGCCCTAAAGAAGGCCTGGGGAAGACCCGCTCGCGCCTTTTCGGGGTGAAGAGTTGCGGCTCCTTGCCCCGAACGGGCGGCGGACCATTACACTTCGTGGGAGAATCTGAATGTACGACCGCGACTCAAGAATGACGGACCATTCTCAAAAGCGCCGCATCCTGGTGGCGGGAGCGACAGGTTACGTCGGCGGCCGACTGCTGAAGGCATTGGAGCTCGCCGGCTACGCCGTTCGCTGTCTGGCCAGGCGGCCCGAGTACCTTCTTTCAATTGCGGGAGCCGAAACAGAGGTCGCCGCCGGCGACGTGCTCGACCGGTCCTCGCTCGTAGGCGCATTCCAGGGAATCGATACAGCGTACTACCTGGTGCATTCGATGAGCACGTCGGGCGACTTCGAGGAAGAAGACCGTCGAGCGGCTCGAAACTTTGGAGACGCCGCACGTGAAGCAGGGGTCGTTCGCATCATATACCTGGGAGGGCTTGGCGAAGCCGCCACTTCGCTTTCTGCCCATCTTCGCAGCCGTCACGAAACGGGCAAAATACTCAGGGCATCCGGCGTGCCGGTTATCGAGTTGCGCGCTTCGATAGTGATCGGATCGGGCAGCCTCTCATTCGAGATGATTCGAGCGTTGACCGAACGCCTTCCGGTTATGATAGCGCCACGATGGGTTGCAACGCTCGCACAGCCCATTGCGATTGAGGATCTTATTGCTTACCTAGTAGAGTCGGCAGAACTGAGCTTAGACGAAAGCCGCGTGTTCGAAATCGGCGGCGCTGACCGCGTCTCCTACGGCGGCATCATGCGCGAGTACGCCCGTCAGCGCGGCCTTCGCAGACTGTTCATTCCCGTACCTGTTATCACCCCGCGGCTTTCGAGCCTGTGGCTTGGACTGATCACCCCTTTGTATGCGCGAGTCGGGAGAAAGTTGATCGACAGCCTGCGAAATGAGACGACCGTGAAAGATAAATCAGCGTTGACGAGCTTCAGCATTCGTCCGCGAGGAATCTCAGAAGCGATATCCAGGGCGCTTCGCAACGAAGACCACGAGCATGCACAAACGCGGTGGTCCGACGCCCTCTCTGCTGGCGGGCGCTCCTGGGCCGGCACCCGGTTCGGCACTCGCATCGTTGACTCGCGAGTTGCCCGCGTAGAATGCCAGCCCAAAGGCGCGTTTAGTCCGATTCACCGAATCGGTGGACGAACTGGTTGGTACTATGCCGATTGGTTATGGAGGCTGCGCGGGTACCTTGATCTCCTGTTTGGCGGAGTCGGCATGCGCAGAGGCCGTCGGAACGATGATGCGCCGACACCGGGTGGGACGCTGGACCTGTGGCGGGTCGAGTTATTTGAGCCGGATCGGAGACTTCGCTTATCTGCGGAAATGAAGTTGCCGGGCAGGGCATGGCTCGAATTCGAAGTCGAAGGCTGCGGTTCTTATTCGACCATTCGCCAGACGGCGATCTTCGATCCAGTTGGGCTGGGGGGCTTGATTTACTGGTATGCGCTTTACCCGGTTCATCAGTTGGTGTTTGCCGGAATGCTTCGGGGGATTGCCCGCGCAGCATCCAGAGGCCCAATCGTACCAAACCAAGGAATGCAGCAATGAGCATGACACGGGAGTTAGTTGGTCTGGCTGTATCCATAGGCGTGTGCCTAGCCGTTGCGGCTATCGGTTCAGCGCTGACACTGCCTTCGATCGGCACCTGGTACGCATCTTTAAACAAGCCGTCCTGGAACCCGCCCAACTGGGTCTTCGGACCAGTATGGTCAACGCTTTACTTGAGCATGGCGGTTGCAGTCTGGCTTGTTTGGCGCAACCGAGGCTTTTCGGTTGGGCTGGTCCCGCTTACGCTGTTCGCGGTGCAGCTTGTTCTCAATTGCGCCTGGTCGGGGTTGTTCTTTGGCCTTCGCCAACCGTGGTGGGCTTTTGCTGAGATTGTTCTGCTTTGGTGCGCGATTCTGTCGACGATCATTTCTTTTGCGCGAGTGTCCTCCGTAGCTTCCGTAATACTGCTGCCTTATCTCGCGTGGGTTACTTTCGCGGCGGTACTAAACTTCACCGTGGCGAAGATGAACTCCTGACTCCGGAGGTGAGGGGGTTCTGCACGCGGCATCGCTTTCCGCTAACGCGAGATTTACTTGCCGTTTTGAGGGATCAGCTTGTAGACCGTGCCTTTGTACACGATTATCGCCCGCTCTGACGGGTAGAATTGATCCAGGTAAGGTTTGAGGCTTGTGCGTTTGGCGAGCACTTCTTTGTAGACATTGCTGTCACGAATGAGCGTGATGGTGGGCAGATCTTTGTCGGGATTGTAATCTTTATCGGTCCAGGTGCCGTCTTTGAGGAAGAACTTCTTGCCGCGGATTTCGCGGTCGGCCGTACGTGGGGGAACCGCTTCGTTAGCGCTGCTGTCTCGTAAACCAAGTTTCCCCCGAGATCGCCCGAGCGGTCGGTTGGATTCCGCGACCCTGGGAGTCTCAGGCGGCGCCGCGGCTTGTTCGGCTCTTCGGGCTTTCTCCTTGTCGGAGCCCGCCTCCAGGGCGACAGCTTTAGGTTCCGTCGCTTGCGCTACTTCCTTTTCGGGTTGTTGACCTCTGTCGGCGTCCTTCTTAAGTTGTTGTGCGTCGCCCAGTGCTTGTCCGGGTGGAGCGGGTGCTTGCGAAGCGACCTGGCTTTCCGCTTTAGCTTGAACCTGATCGACGATCTGGGTCTGGGGTTTAGCCTCCGTCTTTTGCAATTCTTCGGAGGTGGCTCGGTCGTCATGCGGCGCGGGCGCGTTTGCGGCTAAACTGCCCATTGCCGAGGATCGTTCTGCTTTCCGGTTCTCGGCCTGTTTCGAATCGCTCGAGGCCAACCTTGCGGGAGAGGCGTCTCCCGGTTTCGCCGTTGTCGGCTCTCCGCTCGCGGGAGTTGAGGGCCTGGCGCTCTCGACCGCCAGGCTCGGCGCGACCTTGCTTTCGGGTTGAAACAGATCCGCCTGATTTCGAGATAGGAGCAGAGGGAGGCTTATTGCGAGAACGACGACGGCAGCGGCAGCCATCGCCCACTGAGGCGCCGACAACCTGCGGAGGAGCTCTCCAGGGGCCGCGAGCCAGTTTGCCCGTTCTTTGAGGCCCGCACGCGCCGCCGACGCAGACAATTCGGCCTGGGCCATGCGCGCAAGCGCGACCGCGCCTTTTCGGCATGCGACGCATTCCGACAAATGAGCTTCGTAGCGCGCCCGAGAGGGGACGGTCAGCCTTCCTTCGACGTAGGCACTTGCGAAGTCCGGATCAAAATCCGTACAGACCTGGCGAGGATTCGCGGGCCGCGAGATATATGCGCGGAGCAGATTACCAACCGCTTGATCCTTGGTTTTCCCCAAAAGCTTCATTCCTCGGCTTCATCTCCTATGTTAGAACGCTTCCGCGGGCGGCACTTGCGCGGTTTTCTTGGATCATCTTCGCGCAATCACGCCGCTTGCGGTCTGGGCCGGCCGGCCGCGGTCGCGGTCGGTCGAAACCGACTCCAGGAGGTAATCGCCAACCGTCAGATCCATCTGCTCGGCTGCCAGTTCGATGGATTCGGCGACTTCGCGGCGGTTGAAATGGTGTTCCCGTGCCAACCCCTTCTCGACAAGCTTTCGAACACGTTTCTGCACCTTAGTCAGCCAGCGGCTGATGGTCGCCTCGTGAACCTCAAATAGCTGGCCTATCTCCCGGAGCGTCATCTCGTCGTAATAGTAATAAGCCAGCAGCAGCCGCTCGCGAGGTTCGAGATCGCCGATGGCCTTCTGAAGCGACGCCGCAACCGCATCGCGATAGCGTTGGCGAACGTAGTCGAGATCGGTCGTGACTTTTCGCTCGGGCGGCGCGGCGGCGTGCGCCATTCGATCCATGTCCTCGGGCTCCTCGGTCTGGACCAACCGGCTCGTCTGGCGATGGTGGTCCGCGGACAATTGAAAAACGACCGCGCGAAGCCAGCCGCGCAACGAACCTCGACCCGAGTAAAACGAAAACTTGCTGACCCGCGCACCGCCCGACTCGCGTAACCCATACAGCTCGGCGAATGTGGAATCCGCGAGCTGCTCAGCTGCGCCCGCGTCTTGCGTCATCGTGCGCGCCACGCTCACCAGATAGCTGCGATAGTCGCGGAAGAAATCTTCCCACGCCTCGTCGTCTCCTTTTGCGCACGCCGCTGCCAGGCACAGGTCATCCGCGTTTAGCGAGGAGATGAACTCGGCCGAAGTTTGCCGGGCTTTCGCACTGGGTCCAGGGTTTGCGGAGGTTTGATCGAGCGTATCGGCCAGGTATTTCCTGGCAGACGCGTGTATGGCCGAGATCATCTCGGCATCGCTGACCGAGTAGCGTCGCCCGATGCGCGCCAGCAGTTCCTTGATGTCACCTTCAAAAGCTTGCTGAAACTCGTCAACAGTCATTGGCGTCTCTAGGCGCTCTGGGTACTCGACGCTGGCAGCGAGTCAACTCCGAGGTGAGGCCATGCTAGCACAAACGGCGCGGCTTTGCGCAATATTCCCTGGCCAACGAACCCGACCCCTTCACGGCGCCTTCTCAGCCTCGAGCGCCCGGCGTACGCGATCGAATTCTTCGTTCAAAGCCGCAAGCACCGTTGAAGCTCCCGCAGTAGAGGCGGCGCGCCCCCTGTCTTCCAGAATCCCGCACAGAGCACTCATCCTCGTCGCGCCCAGATGCGCGCAGCTTCCCTTGAGCGCGTGAGCCTCACGAGCAAGTGCTTCGGCGCTTGCCTCGTCGATCGCGGATTGTAGGGAGGCCAGTCTCCTGGGTGTCTCCTCAATAAAAAGGTCTATAAGACGCCCCAGAAAGCCATGCTTCCCCGCAGTTTCCAGAGCGCGCAACTCAGCCATGACGCTTTCGTCGATCACTCTGACGGCGCCCCCCGAATTCGGTTCGGCGGACTCAGACGCGCCATCGCCACTTGGGATCCATCGTTCCAGAGTTGCCGCGAGCGCCTCCTGCTTGATGGGCTTGCTAAGGTAGTCGTCCATTCCCGCGGCAAGGCATCGTTCGCGGTCCCCTTCAAGCGCGTTGGCGGTCATCGCAATTATCGTCGTATGCCGGGAGTCACCCTCGCGCAGCCGAATCTGTTTTGTCGCTTCGTAGCCATCGAGCTCAGGCATCTGACAATCCATCAACACAAGGTCATAACGAATTCGGTCCAGTGCTTCCAGAACCTCCTGTCCGTTCGCCACGGCATCGGCCGCGTAGCCGAGCCGCTCGAGCTGGCGCAGCGCGACCTTTTGATTGACGGTGTTGTCTTCCGCCAGTAAGACACGAACCGCATCGCGTCGCCGGCGGGCCAGACGCGGTACGGCCGCGGCGCGTTGAGGTTTCGCCTTCCTAACCTGGGCGCCAGCAACAAGGGCAGCCACACAATCGAACAGTTGCGACTGTTTCACCGGCTTGGTCAGGCAGACCTCCACGCCGGCGCTGCGGATCTCGGCGTCGTCCCTGCGTCCGAGCGAGGTCATCATCAGCAATCTCGTTCCCGCGATCGCCGGATCCGATTTGATAGAGCGTGCCAGCGTGAGGCCATCCATCTCGGGCATTTGCATATCGAGTATGGCCATGTAATAGGGATCTCCGGCGGCGGCCTCCTGACGAAGGATGGCCAGCGCGTCGCGGCCGTTTTCGGCGCTGCCATTGCGCATGCCCCACGAAGTGATCTGATGATGGACCAGCTTGCGATTGGTTGCATTGTCGTCGACGATCAGGACTCGCAGACCCTCGAGGCTAATCGCCGGAGCGCTACGCTGCTCTGGTTCCCCCGGCCGTTTTTCAAATTCCGCGCTGAACCAGAAAGTGGAACCCTTGCCGGGTTCGCTCTCTACGCCGATCTCACCTCTCATCATCTCGACGAGTTTCTTCGAGATGGCGAGCCCGAGTCCGGTTCCACCGGCCCTGCGGGTGGTCGAGCCGTCAGCCTGCGAGAACGCTTCAAAGATCCTCGCCTGCGATTCTTCAGGGACGCCAATGCCTGAGTCTGTGACAGAAAACCGCAGCCGGGTATCCGAACCGGACTCGTTCTCCGATGCCACCCGCACGATGACTTCACCGTGATCGGTGAACTTGATCGCGTTACTCAGCAGATTGACCAGCACCTGACGAAGGCGGCCCGGATCACCGCGAAGCTGAGCGGGCAAGCCGTCGTCAATGACAGAGAAGATCTCGATGCCCTTTGCCTGCGCAGCTTCAGCGACGAGGTCGAGCGCGCCCTCGACCGCGTTACGCAGATCGAAATCCATTGTTTCAAACGATAGCTTGCCCGCCTCGATCTTGGAGAAGTCCAGAATGTCGTTGATCAGTGTCAACAGAGCGTCAGCGCTTGACCTGACGGTTTCGGCGAACTCGCGTTGCTCGCCTGACAGATCCGTATCCAGCAAGAGTCCGCTCATTCCGATGATCGCGTTCATCGGCGTCCGGATCTCGTGGCTGGTATTCGCGAGAAACTCAGCCTTTAACCTCGCAGACTCCAGCGCCACATCACGGGCCTTGGCCAATTCGACTTCCATTCGCTTTCGCTCGGTGATATCGGTGGATATTCCGCAGACCGCATAACCGACTCCATTGGTATCAAGCAGCGGAAATTTTGCTGACAGGTAGGTGTGCGGGCCGTCGTCGTGGGGCGCTATCTCTTCCCATTCCAGCGATACCCCTGCTTCGAGCACCTTCTGGTCGTTCGCTCGAAACGCCTCGGCCATCTCCTTCGGAAACAGATCGAAGTCGCTCTTGCCGACGACCAGATCCTTGCTGACGTGAAACAGTTTCTCGAATCGTGTGTTGATGAGGATGTAGCGGCCCCAATTGTCCTTCACGTAGATGACCGCGGGCGAGTTGTCGAGAATCGCCTGAAGCTGCTGCTCGCTCTTCCTCAAAGCTTGCTCGGCGCGTTTACGCTCGGTGATATCGCGAAAGATGCTGCGGGTCGCGACGGGCTTCCCGTTTTCGAACCGGCAACTCGAGCTCCCCTCGACCTTGATTGTGCGTCCATCCTTGGTGATGAACATCGCCTCCATGTGTTCGACCTTCTCACCGGACATCACGCGCCCGAACATCTGCTGGCAATGCGGCCTGCTGGTGGGATGTATGATATCGAAGATCGACAGCCCCGGGACTTCATCCGCGCTGTAGCCGAGCGCGTTGGACCACGCGCGGTTGACGTAAATCAGCTTGCCGTCCGGACCGCAGCTTTGAATCAGGTCGGTAGCGTTTTCGAACAGATCGCGATACCTCTCTTCGCTTATACGCAGGGCCTCTTCGGCTCGGCGGAGACGGTCATAGTCGAGACCGTGCTCACGGGCCTTCTGCGTCAGTGCTTGTATGTCCCCGAACGCCGATCTCGAGCGTTCAAGCACAAGCAAGCGGCGCTCGCCCACCCGCATCGCCGAGGCTTCGAGATAGTATTGCCTTTCTGCAGCATACGATTCGCTCCAGATGCCGGACCACAGCGGACCCGGCTCGGCTGACTCCCAGAAAGCCTCTGCTTCGGGAACGAACTGCTCAAGAAACAAAAAGGTGTCCTGGGGCCGAAGTCTTGCCCCTTCGGACCCGGCTTGCGGACAAAACTCCTTGAACCAGCCGGGCGCTTTGCCGATAAGAGTGAACGACCGATCCGCTTGCTGTTCCAAAGCGGCGACGTCGAGCGCGGCAATTATGTCGAGCTGGATTGCTTCATGGCTCATTTGATTATCTGGAGGTCACTACAGCGCCAGTCACGACCCAAGCGTCTTGAGAGCGAGCGCGTGAAAGACTTCTTCCACCCCCACCCCGCTCTTGGCGCTGGTCGGGACGATCTGCCACCGTTTGGCGGACAGCTCAGAGATATCGGCTTCATTGATTTCCCAATCGTCGATCAAGTCCAGCTTATTGATCACCAGAATAAACGGCACTTCCCCTATTTCGGTTTCGGCTCGCTGTTGAAGCTCGATGGCCTTTTCGAGACTCGAGCGGCGCAATCCATCTGCAACCAGGAGGTAACCAGCCGAGCCTCGCAGATAGGATGTCCTCACCTGGTAGAAGTCGTCCTCGCCCGCAAGATCCCATAGGATCAAGCTCGCCTCCCGCTCGCCGATCGTCACCGTCTTCTTATCGATTTTGACGCCTACGGTCGAATGGTATTTCTCGGAGAAGATGCTTCGCACGAATCGCGCAACGAGGCTAGTCTTGCCGACCGCATACGCGCCCAGCATGCAAATTTTCTTTTGGATTACGGGGACGGGCTCGCTCATTTTGGTTTTGCGCCCGGTGCGCTGCCGAGTTTGACCTTGAAAGTTACGCTTCGAGTGAATTCTGGCGGCACTCCTGATGCAGCCGGGTCGGCAATTTCGAGGCTTTGGTGGTTGCTGCCCGCGAGAGCCGACATCACCTGTTCGGCGCGGGCCGCGATCAGCCGGTCATTGAGCGCCGCCGATCCCGACTGATCAGCATGACCCCATACCTCGACGCGAATCTGAGAGCCTAACGACTGCGACAACACTTCGAGCCTTTGAATCTCGGCCGATGCTCGACTCAACTCCTCACGCTGGTCCGGCGTTATCTCGACGCTGCCAATCGCGAAACGAATCGCTCGTTGCTCGAGCTGTCGCGCGAGGGAATCGATCTCGTTTCGCGCGAGATCCAGATCGACGAGATTCTCATCGGCGAATCGCGTGACGCTGGGCATCATCTGTGTGACCTTGCGCGCGGCGGCGATCCATTCGTGGGAGGCAGACCCTGTGGCGACCAGCGCTCCATCTTGAACGCTGAGCGAAACGGACGGGGGCGGTTCGAGCAGCCGCGTCATACGAGCCAGCACAAAGTCTGGACCAGACGCCTGATAAGGCTCCCAGCGAGCGACCACGTCTTGCGGATCAATCTTTGAAGCCGGCAGCAGCGACGCTGGATCCGCAGCTAACGGATCGCGCAACCCCGTAATGTGATATTTGCCGCCGCGTTTGTCCGCTGATACCACCACCAGACCGGGCTCGGCATTCAGGCGGCTCAAGTAATCATTCCAGCGGCGGCTCTGGCGGATTGAGAAGAACCCCCACAATCCAATCGCGAGCAAAATCAGAACGGCGCCTGCTATAAGCAGTGGCGACGGCCTTTTTCGAGCTACGCCTTCGGTCTGAGACCGAAGACAGCTCTCAAGGTGCGGGCGGCTTTTCGCGAAGGCGGCCGCGTCGCCGGTGAAGACTTGAAATGCCTCGTCCTGCTCGACGTGGATAGCATCAAGAGCATCCTGCATGACGCCGCGCAGCTCGAGCGGGGCGTTGCCGCGAATGACCGATGCCAGCACCGCGTGCGAGCCTCGCTCGATCCATACCGTCAGCTCGCCGACCTGCATCGAATCAAGCGCGTCGCTACGCTCGGCGCCGAACGAATCGTGAACGAAATCCTGGATCGCCGTCAGCATACCGGAGACCATCTGCACGTCCTGGACGCCAGCGGCGCCGGCTTCAACGTGCTGGAGCAGGAGTCCCGTCTCCCGGTGAATCAGAAAGACCTGCTCTACTCGATAGAGCAGCGTGTGCGCGAGCACCACCTCGGCAAACGACTTGCCGGTCCTGAGCGCTTCCAGTCTCCACTTCAGGCCCCTGAGCGAGACGCTGTGCTCGAGGGTCTGGTTCAGCGATTGGACCATCTCGCCAAGCGCGTTCGCGATTGCTTTGCGAATCGCCGGCCCCATGACCGGGAAGATCGCGTCCACCAGCCGCTGAGGATTCCTCTTTACCGAAACGCCAATCGACGATTCGACCGTCGGCATTAGCGCATTGGCGAGTCTATCGTCTCGGTTCAGGCTGAGCGCGACAGCACTGGGAAGCACGCGGCTCACATCGTTGGCGTAACGTACGGGGTCGTCGAGGCGCTCCTTCAGATCGCTGAGCTGTATCTGCTCCGGAGCGAGAAGCAGATCGCGAAGTGTGGACAGCTCATCAGTTGTCGATTCGCTACTGTTATCCTCGGCCGTGTCGGGGCCTTGACGGATAGCAGCGTCAATCATCACTCGAGGTCCTCCGCCCCCGGAATCTTGAACTCATTGTTCAACCGCATTGCGACCTCCATGAACAGAGAAGCCAGCGCGGCGCGGTCCGTCTTCTCGTCGCGCAGCTCGGCTGTCGCGCGTTCAAGGTGTGAGGCCATTTTCTCGTGCTTATCGCGAATCTCGTCAGAAAGCGACTTGGACTGATCCAGAAGTTGCTCGCGAAGTTCTCGCTGGCTGGTGGTCAGTTGCTGGTCGATCTGGCTGGTTTTCTTCTCAAAAGCCTGCGACGTGTCTTTGATTGCGCTCGAAAGCTCCTTCCCTGATTCAGCGCGCGCATCACGTTCCGCATTGAGCCTGTCCATCAGCGACTCGATCTCTCTCTTGATGTAACCCTCGAGAGTATCAAACCTCTTCTTCAGATCTTCTCTCAGTTCTGACGCTTCTTTGATCAGCCGCTCCTCGAGCCGCGCAAACCTCTTCTCATATTCCCGCGCCTGTGAGCCGAAAAGGATATCTCTGACTTTATCCAGGCTCTCGCCGCCTGATTTCGCGCCGGATTTCTCAGCCGCTTCGAATTGAACCGCTGAGGCACCCGCCGGATTGCTTTCATTTGCCATTGCTATGTCCCTCCTTGAATGAGATCGCTACTACGATCCAAGTTCGATTCAATGCGACTGGCCCGAAGGTCCGGCTTGTCATCCCCCTTAAAGCGAAATCGCGCTTCAAAAAGGGAGTCCAATATAGCACACGCCGCCGAGACAAGGAACCAGGGGGTGGCGCCAATTTACGACTAGAGTTTACTGGAGACGTTGCGGTCGACGGGATTTTGGCGGCGAGAGTTTTGGCGGTTCGGAACGGCGCGCGTCGAGGCGACACTAAGAAATCGGAGGCTTCCGGTCGCCCGCTTTTACGATGGTGATACTGGAGATTCCGGAAGTGGTGACTCGTTCGACGCCCCGGTCAGATCGCAAGTAGAACAGCGCGCGGGCGCCGGTCTGCAATCCCCAGAAGTCCCGCGACGCGCCGTCTGTGGCGGAGGTTATCGATTCTATCAAAGTCGCTTCTCGGGGCTCCTCTCCAACGGCGCCGCCGCTCAGCATTCCTCTGCGGGTCTCGGGGTCGCTCACCGCGAACTCGTAGCGGCTATTCAAAGTGTTGATCAGAACCTTGTCGTTCCGTTCGATCTCGTCGAATGTGATCGCCGAGGCGGAGCCTCCGGTGAATGACGGTTGCGCGCCGCTGTCGAATGAAGTCTCGCAGAGCATGATTGCCTCCTTGCCGGCGGGAAACCGGGCGGCAGGAGCGGGTTACCCATCCCCCGCTCCTGGCCGGCGTGAGCGCCTCGCTTGTCCCACCCTTGTTCGTCCCCGAGGCGCTCCCGTTCTGCCAACTGCTTCCCGCTCCCTCTCAACGAGCGCCATTACACCACGGATCGCATTCGCCCGCATCGGAAGCAACTCCCAATCTTGATAGCAATTCCCGACCCTCTTGAAGGGCCTCAAAGCGTTAGCGTTGGCCATGAGACCCGGCACATTTGTGCTCACAAGAAAGGCCGGCGATTTCGAAAAACTTGTCATCGCCGGCCAGGATTACAGTTTCTGTTCGAACGACTACCTATCTTTCTTTTGAGACCGTGCGAATGACCATCTCGGTGCCCGGATCCAGGACGAGGTCTTTGTTGCCTTCGACATAGACACTCCCGACCCCAGCCGCGCCGCCGAGGAGCAAGCCTATGAGCGCGCCCTTGCCCCCGCCGACGATGCCTCCGATGATCGCGCCCGCCGCGGCTCCGACTCCGCCTCGGACCTGGCTGTCCTTGGTGCGGCTGCCGGTTTCGACGCGGCCTTCCTCATCGACCCTCTTTACGTTTTCAGACTCATATATCCGCACGAGGTCGGCGTCGATCCGGGAGTATCTTCCGTCGGGTACGGTCATGCTGTCGAATGCGAGTCCCACTTCGGTTCTTCCGCTAACTCGACCGGACTTGTTGAGCGTAGCTATGTGACCTTCGACTGTAGCGGTCTCATAGGTCGAGGGTGAAACGACAGTGGCCCTGAAGGTGTCGCCGACTCTTCCGGTTTTTGTGCTGATCGGAGTGGAAAGTCTTATACGAAGCTCAGTGCCGTTCGGTATGTTGAGCGGACCGGATGCCCGGCGAGTTGTTTCGGTGGGCCTGAGATCGTCCGCCTCGCGCTGTTGCCTGCGTTCATCGACCCGCCGATCCCGTCGCGCGCGCTGCTGATCCGCAAGCGCGGCCGCTTTGGCCAGGACCTCTGCGTTGCGAGGCACTGCCGTGTTTCGAGCGCGTCCGTAGTAGCCGTCAGAATAAGCCAGTTCGAATCCGAGCTCGTAACCCTGGCGATATTCCTCGGACGTCGCTGTGTCGCGCTGCTGCCATTTGTCGGATCGCCGAAAGTCGCGCGTCTGATTGCTGCTCCAATCGGCTTCGCCCTGTGTGTAGCCATTGTTGTAGCCGTTCTGATAACCCTCGGTGAACGGGGTCGCCGGAACTGGCTTCACTGCCGGAGCTCGCCTTGCGGGTGCTCTCTTTTGCGAATATGCGGCGGGGCCCACCACTGTGATAACAAGAAGCGCCGCGACCGCGAGGGGCGCTATTGCCTTAGTTCGTCCTGACGTTCTGCTCATTCGTCCCCTCCTGATGTTTGAGGTAACACTTAGTCGAGCACCGAGGGCGCGATTAATCTCACGCCCCCGGATACCCTGGTTTCTCATCGTTCGTATGCCATTTAAGACAGCTACGAACAACGACGCTGTTCGATTAGCTGAACATCCCGCCAATCTTCCCAGCAATGCCGCCAGCCTTGGCCTTCTCCAAATAAGCGCTCAGCTCACCGGGATTGGCTTTGAGGTGCTCCATGATGGTGTCGACCGCTTTCTCCGCTTTCTCCTGGTCGAGCCCCACCTTCGACTTCAACAATTCCACGAGTTTTTCTTTCATTTCATTGCTCCTCATAAGACGTCGCGACGTCGCGAGGTCCTGGTTAGAAGTTCGGGATTACGAGTCGCTGCCCCACTTGAATTACGTTCGGGTCGCTCAGTTGATTCCTGTTTGCTTCGAAGATTGCCTCATACTTCAGCGCTCCACCGCTGAGGGCCTTGGCGATCTTGCTGAGGCTGTCTCCGGGCTGGACCTCATATTCGCCGAAGATGTCCTCACGCGCGGGTTTCAGATTCAAGGTGAGATCGCCGGCGCTGAGCGTCGGATCGATCTCTTTTGCCTTGTTCCAGACTTGATTCACTTCGTACTTTGTGGGCAAGGTGCCGGAAATCGTCATGCGCCCGTTCTCCTCCTGAGCGTTCAGGTTCGTGGCTCCCAGTTTCTGCGCGACCCCGTAGACATCGCCATACTTATCGGTTAGCTGTGACATCCTATCATTCCTCCGTTTATGGATTTTGAGCGGCGTTCAAACTTCTGATTCGCGTCCGACCTTCTTGACGGCGCTGTTGAAACATATACCTGTGGTGATCGAAAGTCTGTTCAAAACTATACAAGCATTCAGTTAATATGATTGAGTCCGGCCCCGCGTCCCTGCTGGAATGACCCACCGCAGTTACCCGCCCAAACCAATCAAAGAATTGGATAGACGACGGCTGTTAAATGGCTATTCTCCGCGACGCCGAATTTGGCAGTTCGAATGCTATTACTCGGCTCCGATTAGATGTGAGGCAGGCCTCTCTATTACGCGCAGCCCTCGGTGCCGCGCGGTTCATTGCGGCGATCGATGCCAAAACATAGCTACGCCCCCCGCAAAGCGAGCAATTGCCGAGACGGTCCAGATAGGTTTTGACCGGCAGATCCTCCTGGCCGGAACAGTCGCCGCATATTATCTGAACTCCCATCGCCAACAATACGGGGCGCGGCTGGTTCAGCTTCGTCCCATCGGGGGTTCGGCTCTTCATCAAAGCGATCCAGGCGACTAAGATACCGGTCGCGATGGTCAGGATTAATGTCAACATTATCTTTCTCCTCGCAAGCGTCGTCTGAGCTTCCAACCTGGCGTCCCGGCATTACCGAAGTGCACCCCATCTGTTTCATATTCTTCGTTGACTGAACCGCAATTAGAACACGAAGGTCTTTCTCGCGCATCGGGCTGCGGTCCCAATCTTGATAGCTGATGATGACCATCTTCCTGAGACGGCCTGCTGACTCTTGCGAGGATGCGTGGGGCACAATTGTGCTACACCACCGGGATTAGAACCAGTTGCGAGGAGCGGCGATCCGGAGAGTCTCTCCAATGCGAAACTCGGAGGTTCGGGGTCTGCTGCTTGACTCTGCCTCATTCAATGAAACAAGACGGTTTAAAAACAGAGCGGGACGCGCTCGCGCATAAGATGATAAAAGTTCGCCGAGGTGCGGGCCAGTGTTGCGTGGTTCGTTCCTTCCCACTTGCGGTGCAGCCGAAAGAGCTTGTAGTTGTAAGCGCCGATGCCGGGCAGGGTTGTGACCTCCGACCTTGGTGCCCCGTTGGTGTAGAGTGGATTGAAAAGGTCGAGATGCACCTCTGCGGAACCGTTCTCAAAGATGCCGACGTGGAGTGAACCGAGAGGGCTGTCGTTCTCAATCCAGCCACGTCTCCAGCCTTTGTGATTCCATCGACTCAAGTACGCCGCCAGGCCATCTCGAAACTCGCAGCGAGTGTAGACACCGTCCACGTCAGTCTTGGCATCGAGCGCATCCTCGATGGACTTCTGACCGGCAGCACAAGGCCGAAAAAAGAATCCGCCGTCCCAGGGCCAGCCCTCCATCGGCCCCACCGTGTCGAGCCAACCCTCGTTGCAGATCTTGTCTATGATCAACGCGACCGATCGACGGCAACTTCCAGACCACCCATCCCATACCTCGAGTGCTGCTTGCTCGTCTTCAACCCCGGCTATGATCCGCCCGACGTGCCCGATCATCGCGGGGTTGATCTCGTCAAGGCTGCGGGTCAGTTGCTTCCACGAGGGAACAGGTGTGTCGTTGTTTGATCGCCTCAAGAAGGACGGGAAGCCGTCGGGCAATTCGATGCGGCGATCGCTGAAATGGGAGTGTTCGATGTGCATAGTGTTCCTGACCGCACATTGAAGATGCCCATTGAACACTCGCATGTTGCTTCAATCGAAAAACAATACCGCAGCCTTACCGCAGAAGAACTGCAGCCAGCGCCTTTGTCGGCAAAGTCTGGTTGGCAGGACCCCCCCGGGCCTATGACCCCGCCGCAAATTCCGCTGGGGCAGGGAGTTAAACATCAAACATCTGCACGTTCCGAACCTGGTTCACGCCGTTCGAGCGCGAATCATCCGCCATATCCAAAGAACCAACACGGCGCCGAGGATCGAAAGCAAAATGCCGCCAGAACGGAAGTAGCTCGCGCCTTCAGTATGCCAGAGCAAGGTGGCTATGAACCCACCAACGAAAGAGCCCACAATGCCAAGCACCGCAGTCATCAACAAGCCCATGGGATCTTTGCCCGGCAGAATCAGACGCGCGAGCGCTCCAGCAATCAGCCCGACGATCAGCATACCGATGATGTGCAACATAGTTCGCTCCTCTCTTCAAAGATCTTTCCAACAGTCCAATCGCGTGCGGCTTCGAATGTGTCCGGTATCCGATCAGAAACGGACGCCGGATTTGGATCAGCGAGTCACGTTTCGTTGCCGCCGAGAGCGCCAACAGCCTAGGCCGCGCCTTCTCTCAGTTCAGAAGTGCAGTGCGGACATTTGACCGCGTTGATCGAGATGTCTGACCGGCAGTATGTGCACTCCTTGGTCGCGGGCGCAGCCTCTTCCTCCTTGCGTTTCATGCGGTTGATTTGGCGGATAACAATAAAGATGGCGAATGCGACGATGAGAAAATCTACGATTGTCCCCAAAAACAGTCCGTAGTTGATCGTCGCCGCGCCGGCTTCCTTGGCTGCCTTCAACGTGTCGTAGTGTCCTCCCGACAGGTTGATGTACAGGTTGCTGAAGTCCACCTTGCCGAGCAGCAACCCGATGGGCGGCATGAGGACATCGCTGACGAACGAAGTAATGATCTTGCCGAACGCCGCGCCGATGATTATGCCTATCGCCAGGTCCATCACGTTGCCGCGCATCACAAATTCTTTGAATTCCTTCAACATTCTTCGCTCCTCCCGTGAGCTATTCTATCCAGGACTGCTGGTCGCCCGCATCAAGTCTCGCGAGAGTGATCCGGTCGACCTGGCGGCATCGGTGACAACTGGCGCCGCGGCGGTGAATCAAGCAAGAGATTAGAACATGACTTCTGAACTCGCACATCGGAGAACAATCCCTATTCTGGCGGCCGCATTCGCCCGGTGACTCTGAGTCTTTCCCGGTGCGCGCGCCTATCGAAAACGGCCCATTGATGCCGAACCGTGGCGCGGGCTAGCGAGGCGGCTCTGCCAGTCCGTGCCGGAGCGCGTAGATCAAGAGTTCGACCCTGTCCGCCACGTCAAGCTTGCTGAAGATCGAAGTGAGGTGATGCCGAACCGTTGTCTCGCTGATGAACAAGCGTTCGGCTATCACCTTATTCTTGATCCCTTCCCCGATGAGCGAGATCACCTCGCGTTCGCGGTTTGTGAGCGAGGCAATCTTCTCACTCTCACGATCGCTCTTCCTCGCCTTTCCGCGCGTCACTTCGGTGAGCACGCCGGCCACGAGCGCCGGATCAAGCCACGCTTCGCCAGCATTGACGCGTTCGATTGCGCCGATCAGCACGCTCGCGGCTTTTTCTTTCGGCACGATTCCCATGGCGCCGAGCATGACCGCTTCTCGATGCACCTCGGGGTCTCGCAGGCCCGTCAATATGATCACTCTCGCTTCGGGGGCGGCGGCCAGCAGCGCGGTGATCAGACTGACGCCGCTATCGCCACCCAGATCCAGGTCGAGCAGAATAATGTCAGGGCTTGCCCCGGCGGCCAGCGCCATCGCTTCTTCGCGGTTTCCGGCCTCGCCGACAATTGTCATATCCGGCCGGCTTTGAATGATCAGACGCAGCCCCGCCCGAACCACGACGTGGTCGTCAATCAACAATATTCGTATTGGCTCGGTTGATGGAGTCGCCATACGGGTTCCGTGAAGCCTGGATGGCGTGAAGCAGCGGCCAGGGTTCGCTCGGGAGAATTAAATAGATCATCGAAGGTTGAAATCCATCTGCAGCGAAACCCAGTATGGAACAGCTTGCCCATCCTTCATCGCAGGCCGGAACTTCAGTTGACGCGCAGCGGCGATGGCTCGTTCGCTCAACCCGTCGGGTAGCCCTCGAACGATCCTGACCTGTTTCACCAGGCCGTCCGCGCCGACCAGCACGCGCATCATCACAGTGCCCTGAGTATTGTTCCTGCGCGCTTCTTCGGTGTAATGTGGGGTTGCGTTGTTCAACGGAACAGGCTTGACGTCGACCGATGACGCAGAGGCATTCGAACTCGGCGTGCCTCCTCCTCCGAATTCTCCGCTTCCAGGGCCGAGACTCGGCAATCCTTGTGAAGGCGAGGGGCCAACGCCCGCGCCCCTGCCAACTCCTACCCCCGTGCTAACACCGGGACCCGTCACGTACGTGAGCAGTGTTGTCAAATAAGAAACCGGCATGACGGTGCCCTGACTCTGTCCGGAACTCTCACCCGCGATGCCTATCACCTCTCCTTTACTATTGAAAACCGGTGCGCCCCTGCTGCTGCTGGTTATCGGCGCGCTGATCTGAAAACACCGCGAGTCAGTTGACGTACCTAGCTTCGTTACTATCCCACCTGACAGGGTGCCTTCGTTCTTTGAATAGTCCAGCAGGAAGACCCTGTCGTTCACTGCGACTTTGTCGCTGTCGCCCAGAGTCAAGGGTTGACCGTCGGCCCTCACTACGGTCAATATCGTCACCAAGCGATTGTTGTTGTATGTTGACACATCCACCTTCGGGTCCTGACCAGCTGGTTGAACGCGGATCCGTCCAGCCGAAATGACCACGCTGAGATCCGTTGCGATGAGGTTCCTGCCGACAAAGAAACCGACGCCCGGAGCCATAGGTTCGCCCGAAGCCTTTTCAGCCGTTATCACAACCATTGATGCGCGAGCTTTCTCGAGGAATGCGCGCGGGTCCGAATCCGGCGGGTTTTGCGCGCGGGCCGTCGCCGCGATTGACAAGGCGAGCATTACCACGGTGAAGACGAACTTGAGCCGAACCGAGTATCTCATTGTTGGACCTCCTGAGTACTCTGACCGATTAATTCTGGGCTAAAGCTTCTCTTCCTTGACCAGGATCTCCTTCATGATCTCCGAGGAGCCCGCTCCAATCGTATTCAACCGGGCGTCGGTCCAGAAGCGGCTGACCGGGTACTCAGTTGTGTAGCCGAACCCTCCGAAGATCTGCATGCAGTCGTAGGTGACTTTTTGCGAGAGCTCGCTCGTGAACAGCTTGGCCATGGTTATTTCACGCACTGCCGGAACTCCGCGATTGATCAAATCCAGCGCGCGATAAGTGAGCCACTTCCCCGCTTCGATGCTCGCTTTGTGCTCGGCGAAGCGATGTCGCCATACCTGGAACTCGCCGATAGGTCTCCCGAACGCGGTCCTTTCCTTGCCATAAGCGACCGCGTATTCAATGGCTCGCTCCATCATCGCGACATTCGAGATGGCCGACGCAAGCCGCTCGCCCTGGAAATTGTGCATCGTGTAATAAAAGCCGCGGCCGATCTCGCCAAGCACATAGCGTTTCGGGATTCGACAATTGTCGAAGAACAACTCGGCCGTGTCCGAGCAGAGATTGCCGATCTTCTTGAGCTTTTTGCCAACCGCAAAACCCTTTACATCGGTTGGGAACAACACCATAGACACACCCTTGTAGCGGTCTTCGCCGGTTCGCACGGCAAGGATGATAAAGTCCGCTCGGCACCCGTTGGTTATCCAGAGCTTCTGACCGGAGATCACCAGCTCATCGCCTTCCATACGCGCGCGAGTCTTGAGCGCCGCGACGTCGGACCCGCCGCCCGGCTCGCTTATGCCGAGTGCGGCGATTCGATCGCCCGCTATTGCCGGTCTCAAGAACTCTTCCTTCTGTTCGTCGGTTCCCAGTTCGTCAAGGACCGGCAGCGTGATGTCCGATTGCACGAACATCGCCATCGAAACGCCGCCGCTGTTTGAGTAAGAGAAACCCTCTAGATACGCGGCGGTGTACCACCAATCCAGCCCGCTTCCGCCGTAATGCGGATCAAGCCGGATGCCGAATAGGCCCAGGTTGGCCGCCTTCTTGAACAGCTCTTTGGGGAACATTCCCTCGTGGTCCCACTCTTCTGCGTGGGGCGCAATTTCGGCCTGGACGAATTGCTTCACTGTCTCGCGGAGCATGTCGTGCTCGTCGGTGAAGTAGGGATAAGTTGTCGCGACCGCGGGGGGAGTTTCAACCATTGTTGCCATTATGATTCCTCCAAAAACAGAGTAGAAACCACCGATGAACACAGATTAGCACGATAGAAAGACGTGTCGCCGCGACGGCTCAAGCTGGCGAAGCGCGTCCGCCTCATGCCTGTGGTCAACGTGTGTTCATCTGTGTTCATCTTTGGTTAGGGCGTTGATTTCGACAAGCGTGTCGCCGGGCGCGACTACGTCGCCTGGCTTCACAAGCACGGCCTCGACAACGCCGTCACTTGAGGCCCGCAGCGTCTGTTCCATCTTCATAGCCTCGAGAATCACTAGGGGGTCGCCGGCCGAAACCTGCTGACCAACCTCAATGACTATCTTCAGGACCTGTCCGGGCATTGGAGCATACGCGCTCTCGTGTTCCGAGGAGCTATGAGCTCGCGGATACCTGGACAGCCGCGTGATCGCTGCCGACCTCGACGCGGCTTGTACAAAGATCTGATCGCCTGTTTCCGCGATTCGAAACGAATGCAGGATCCCATCAATCGTTGCTCGGAGCCTTCCGGGTTCGAATGATACTAGCTCGTAACTAGCTTGCCAATCTCCGCAGGAAACCTCATAGGTTGCGTCTTCCCCGGATCGCCAGGAGATTTCCAGCGCGTCGCCGTCCACCCCGAACCTAATCGACGGATCGCGAAACGGGTTATTACGATAGTTCGGCGGCACGCCAAGCAGAGCGCCGGCCTCGCGCCGCTTGTGCAGGTAGAGCGCAGCAACGCCTGCAAGGAGCTTTGCCTGATCAGGATCAGCGCGAGCAACAAGTTCGTTGAGGTGTTCGTCGATGAATCCGGTGGCGTAGTTGCCGCTCTGAAAGCCGGCGTGTCCGAGTACCTGGATCAAGAATTCGCGGTTGGTGGTAACACCAAGCGTCACCAGATTCTTCAACCCGTATTCAAGCTTTCGCAGAGCCGTCGCGCGGTCCCCGTCGCAGGCTATCAACTTCGCAAGCAGTGGGTCGTAATGAATCCCGATCGAGGTCCCGGATTCAACTCCGGAATCGATTCTCAATCCGCCAATTGAGGCTGGCGGCTCCCAATCAAGCACCGTCCCCGTCGCCGGGAGGAAATTGTTCCGCGGGTCTTCAGCGTAAAGCCGGGCTTCAATCGCATGACCGTTTTGCCTGACATCTTCGTGTGAGAGCGCGAGCGGCATTCCTTCGGCGATCTGGATTTGAAGCTTCACAAGATCGAGCCCGGTGATCATCTCGGTGACCGGGTGCTCGACTTGAAGCCGCGTGTTCACTTCGATGAAGTAAAACTCGCCGGACGGTGCGAGGACGAACTCGACCGTGCCGGCATTCGTGTAGCCAATCGCGCGTCCGGCAGCGAGTGCAGCTTCACACATCCGGCTGCGTAACTGCGGATCGACGATTGGCGAAGGACTCTCCTCGATGATCTTCTGATGGCGGCGTTGAATCGAGCATTCGCGCTCGAATAGGTGAATCAACTTCCCGTGATGGTCGCCAAGGATTTGAACTTCTATGTGCCGGGCATTATCGATGTACTTCTCGAGCAACAGTGTTCCATCTCCGAAGGCCTTCTCGGCTTCGCGTCGCGCGGCATCGATGGCGGTTTCCAAGTCGGACGCGTTACGAACAACGCGCATGCCTTTGCCGCCACCGCCCGCTGAGGCCTTGATCAGCACCGGAAGCCCGATCGAGGCGGCTTGATCGCCAAGCACTGCGAGGGATTGGTCTTCGCCGTTGTAACCCGGAACCACAGGAACACCGGCGTCCGCCATGATTCGGCGGGCCGCTGTCTTCAATCCCATCTTTCGAATCGTCTCGGCCGAAGGGCCGATGAAAGTCAGAGCTGCGACGTCACACGCTTGGGCGAAATCGGCGTTCTCCGAGAGAAATCCGTAGCCGGGATGGATTGCGCAGGCGCCGGTTCGGGTAGCGGCTTCGATGATGCGTTCTGAATTGAGATAAGAATCCTTGGAGGGAGCAGGTCCGATGCGTACAGCTTCATCGGCTAGTTGAACATGAGGCGACCGCGCGTCGGCGTCGGAATAGACGGCTACGGTCGAGATGCCCATCGCGCGACAGGTCCTCATCACGCGTTGCGCGATCTCCCCGCGATTGGCGATCAGGATTTTAGCCAGAGTCATAAAGATTGCGCGGGTGGACTCTTTGCGTCCTGGCGGTACTATTGGACTGCGGCGGCAAGGTACTCCGCGACGCCGCTTATGCCGACGATCCCAT
>DATIFP010000013.1:0-37911 GCA_035455165.1 Blastocatellia bacterium | reverse complement strand
TGCGAACAACGGGAAGACGTTCCTGATCTTCGTGGTAGGTACGGGAGGAACGAGCCGAAATCTGGTGGGAACGCCCGGGAATGCCTGCAACGACGGGAACGAGCAAGGGATCCGAGTGACGTTCAAGTGCGACACCCCGGGACAGCCGGGTAAAACGCCGAATCTGGCGGTGGTGACGAAGTGTCAACTTGTGAGAGACGACGCAGGGATCTTCTCACTAGATGTGTTTGGATCAAACATCCAGAACAACGCGTCGGTGACGGTGGGAGGCCAGGTACCGAAGAAGATCAAGTTCCGGGATCTGGACCCAAACACCAACGCGTTCACGAGGATCTCGGTGAAGAAGAAGGTGTGCAAGCTGTTGACGGGGAGCGCGGCGATAGTAATAACGAATCCTGGAGATACGCAGGGCTCGGTGCCGTTCAACTGTCAGGAGCGATGCCCGACCAACTAACAGGATGAGGAGAGAGGGGAGACCCTCTCACCGGTAACCAAGAGGAGGATCACGATGAGTGGTCCTCCTTTTTATATCCCACAACAAAACAGTCTGCCTTCACTCACCCGTCGGTAAAAGCGTCACGATCGGAGCGAGAGGTACACCCATCTACGGTGACGACAAGAGCGTGCCGCGGTTCAAGGCGGCATTGGCACGGAAGGTGTTTCCTTGTTAGGGTATTTCGCTCCGAACGGAAGACCCGGGGCTCTCTTGTAGTCGCGGCTATTCGGCACCAAACGCCACGGGAGGAACGATGGACGAGATGACCGGCGCGCAGGCAATGTACGCGCTAATGTCGCGAGAAGGCGTTCGCTATGTTTTTGGGAATCCCGGTACGACGGAGCTCCCTCTGATGGATCAGTTCGCCGCACGCGATGAGATAGACTACATTCTTGCTCTGCACGAAGACTCCGCTCTGGGGATTGCTGCAGGGTATGCGGAAGCAACCGGCAAACCTGCCGTAGTGAACCTTCATGCTAATCCAGGTCTGGCGCACGCCCTGGGAAATCTCTACAACGCGTCCCGGGCCGGGACCCCGTTAATCGTAACCGCCGGGCAACAAGACACGCGAGCGATGCTCGACGAGCCACTCCTTTACGCCGATATGCTGGAGCTTGCGAGGCAACATACAAAGTGGTGCTGGGAGGTCCGGCACGCGTCGGAAATACCACCTGCGATGTCACGCGCACTGAAGATCGCGAGTACTCCTCCCACAGGCCCGGTATTCCTGTCGCTTCCGGTCAACGTGATGGAAGAGCGTGCCCAGATCGAGCTGCCTGCGGTCACCTCTGTAGGAAAGCGCATTCGTGGCGATCGCTCGAAGATCAACGAGGCGGCGGCGCTTCTCGCCGGCGCGCAGTATCCAGCGATTATCGCGGGCGACGGTTGCGCGAGATCGGGCGCGCTTCAGGCATTGGCGCAGCTTGCGGAGATGATTGGCGCACGAGTGCATTCAGAGCCGCTGAACTCACTCCTTGTGTTCCCCACCGGCCATTCGCTCTACGCCGGCCCGCTGTTCCCGAATGCGACACAAACGCGCGGGCTGCTTGACGGCGTTGACGTAATCCTGGCGATAGGCGTTAACACCCTGGCGCCCCTGGTCTACACGGGAACGCGAATGATTCCGGATGGTGTGCGGATGATTCAAATCGATGCGGGGGAACGCGAGCTGGGCAAGACTTACCCCGCAGAGGTCGCGATTTTGGCCGATCCACTGTCGGCTATTGAGGAATTGATCGCCGCCCTCAATCCGTTTGCGCATGGTGGGGCCCGTGAAATGATTGCGACTCGGCGCGATATGACAGTGGCTCACATCGCGGCGGCGCGCGGGAAGTTTATCGAACGTGCGTCCACGCAATCGGTGGAAGGGCCGATTTCTCCGGCGTACGTAGCTCTCGAGATGCGCGCAGCAGCAGCGCGCGACGCCGTGCTCGTTGACGAGTCGGTTACATCGACCGCCTTCGTGCGAACCTTATTTGAGCTGAACGAGCCGAATTCTTACTTCTACGCGAAAGGTGGCTCGCTCGGGCTTGGGCTGCCTGCGGCGGTTGGTGTGAAGCTTGCGTTTCCGGAACGCCAGGTTTTGTGTGCGGTGGGTGATGGGACGGCCCTCTACTCGGTTCAAGGACTCTGGACAGCGGCGCGCTATCGAATCGCGGTTACCTTCGTAGTGTTCAACAACGCGAGCTACATGATTCTGAAGGGCGGTCTCATCGCAATGAAAGGCGCTTCGGCTGAGCGGGGAGTTTTTCCGGGGATGGACATTACAGACCCGGAAGTCAACTTCGTCCGTCTAGCCGAATCGCTGGGCGTGGCTGCACGGCGCGTAACGAGAGCCGGAGATTTGAGAGCAGCGCTGGATTGGGCACTGACCCAGAGCGGGCCAACCTTGCTTGATGTTCCGATTGTGCGCGACGTCCGCAGCGTATTGAGATAAAGCAGCGAGTAGCCGAACGCGCTCACGCCCAACTCGAGGCCGATGGTACCGACTGGAATCGACAAGACCTGCCCAGCTCGCTGATCCTCGTAAGGCGCAGTTTGAACCTGCGCCTCCAATGAAGGGATCTTACCCGCTCCTGAGCCGCCTGATATCAAGGTTTCGCGCCGGCCTTGGTCAGCAGATCAGCTACGTTCGGATGGTTTTCTCGCTTAGCGTACATCAGAGCGGTGTAGCCATATTTGTCTTTAGCACTCAGGTTCGCGCCCTTCTCGATCAATAACTGCGCTGCCTCAGCGTGGCCCCAATAGGCGGCGAGTGCGAGGGCGGTCCGACCCTCTTTATCCTTGTCGTCGATGCTTGCGCCCTTCTCGAGGAGGGCTTTTACCACGTCGGTCCGATTATTTGAGGCAGCTTCAGTCAATGCTGTGGCGCCGTCCTTCGTTTTGGCGTTCAGGTTGGCGTTTCTTTCAAGCAGGGCCTGCACGACCGGAACGTGGCCATTGGCCGAAGCGTCCATCAACGCTGTGCGCTCCTCTTTGTCTTTGGCATTGATGTCGGCGCCTTTTTCCAAAAGCAACTTCGCCGCATCAGCCCTTCCCCAGTAGGCTGCCTCCATTAGCGCGGTACGACCGTCTCCGCTCTTTGCATTTACATCGGCGCCCTTACTCAACAAAGAGCGCAGACCATCAAGATCACCTTTCTTCGCCGCTTCCGGCAGTTCCGAAGAGGGATCTTGAGCGTACGCCGCCAGCGGAACTATCAGTGCGACGACCAGCGCGGCAAGCCCTCTGGCCCGCAGCCGAGCGAACCTGACCGGATAGGAACGCAGCCGGTCACCACATGATTCGTTCTGGCTCATCGTCTTACCTCCACCTTGCGGGGCGCTGCGGCTCGGTAGTGACTGAGTGACGGCATCACCGCAGCGCTGATAAGCGCGATGTCCGGGTGGCACGCTGGCGAACCTGCTTACCGACCCGATACTCCCGCAAGTTCGTGAATTCGATTCCAGCTCATCAGAGGCCGATTTGGCCCGTTGAATGGCTCTGTTTTACATCCAATCGTGGAATGTGTCAATTGGTTCATTGGTCGGTGGCACAATACCGCCGGAAAGATGGTTTGGGCGGCATTGAAATCAATATTGTGGCGCGCCGCCTCTATTCAATATAATTGAGCGCCTCAATCCGACCCCATCCACCGGAGTCTCGATGTTAGCTCGTAGCACAGTCACTACGCTGCCTGGCGCTCGTCGAATGGTGAGCGTCTGGCCAATGTCCTTCGCGGTCTTTCTGGCTATGATGCTTGGAGCATCCTTTCTCCCCGGCGACCTCGGCTACGCTTATGTTGATGACCCGAGCCGGGCAGCAAGATCAAGGATGGGGGAGCTCAACTGCGGTTACGATCCTCGCGGCGCTCTGGACGAATGGAGCGGGCACCGACTGAACGTCATCAGAAGCAGGCTCCGCACCGCAGCAACGCGGGCGATGGACAAACGCGAGCGACCCTCGGTGAGAGACGAGTCTGGCGTCGCGGTTGTGGGAGATGACGGCACAATCGTCATACCGGCCGCCCAATTCGATTTGAAGAACAGCTCGATCCTATTCACTCCCGACGGCGACGGATATCGGATCTCGACCACCGACGCGGAGTTCGACAGAGACTTCGGATCAAGGCTCGGATATTTCCGTGGCGCCGATGGCGGGATCAGTCAGGACGCCGATAACGGCTATCGCGATATCTACCTGGGCGGTGCGCAATTCCCCTTCTTCGGGGTAGGCTACGATACGGCATACGTCGGAACTAACGGATACATAACCTTCACTCAAGGTGACACGGGCGCGCGAATATCGCCAAGCGCGCTTGCAATCGACCTTCCGCGTATAGCTCCGCTGTGGGCGGACCTCGAGGTGAACGATTCTGGGAATATCTATTACAACCGGCTTGAAGGGCGTCACCTGTTCACCTGGAACCGTGCCGGCCAGCCTTTGTATAGCGGGTTCAGCACATTTCAAGCCGTACTGTATGACGACGGACGAATCGTTTTCGTCTACAAGAAAGTCAAGGCGCATGCCTCTCTGACAGGCATCTCTCCGGGCCGCTTGGAGGGGGAGCCTCAGCCGATCGATTTTTCGGAGCCGCCGGTTGGGCGCCTTAGCGGCGCCTTCTTCGAGACGTTCGCAAAAGAACAGAGGCTCGATTTGCCCGCTCTGTTCAAGGCTTTCTACCGGTCGCATTCCGACAGCTTCGACGCTCTGTACGTGTGGGCGGATTTTGACTACGACAACGGACTCGGTGTCGCGCGCTCGTTCAACATTCGAAACGACATCAGTGGAATTGGTCTGAAAATCGTCGATCGCGGAGCCGTGTATGGAAGTCCGGTTAGGCTCAGTACGATCATAACGATGGGCAACGAAGCTAATTGGCCCGGTGATCCCGAAGCTCACGTCGTTGGGCTGAACTCGGCGGTGAGCATAGTGTGCCACGAACTGGGTCATCGATGGCTGGCATATGTCCGCTTCGTCGCTCAGGATGACATAAGTGAGGATTTGCTCGGCCGAGACAAATCGCATTGGAACTTTCTCGTGGACACGCGCACGAATAGCAGTGGGAACTTCTCCTCGCTGATGGAGGGAAATGCCTGGCGCGACAGCGGCGGCAATACGTTCACCACGATCGAGTCCGCGGTGAACTATTTCAGCCCGCTGGATCAATATCTCATGGGACTCCGCTCGGCGGATGACGTCGGAGAGATCCAGTATCTTGAGACCGACAGCTCGCTGAAAGAGCTTCTGCGTGAAAAATCTCCGGCCTCTGGGTTCGCATTGACCGCCGCGCGGAGGGCTACATCCATAGCGAAGATTGTCGAGCGAGAAGGGCCGCGAGTACCAGACGAATCAGCTTCTCCCAAGGAGTTTCGTGTCGGGTTTATTCTGTTGACCGAGCGCGGAGCCGAAGCGTCAAGGGCGACCCTCGATAAGGTTGCTACTTACCGTGATGCTCTAGTCAGATACTTTTTCATTGCTACCGGAAGACGAGGTTCCCTGAACTCTACGCTGGAGTAGGCGGCGTGGCCTTAACGCACAGAAGCCCGCAAGCAAATTTCCGGTGCCTGCGGACTCCATTAAATCTCAGTCAAACGCCTTGTGAGTATTATCTCAGTGTCGCCTCGAGGCTTCTGGCCGGGCGGTCGGCTTTCACCGAACCGCGCCCGATGACTTTGAGTTTTACTTGTCTCCGGCCGAACTGAATGGCTTCCTTGTACGTTGGAACGTAAACATCAACTCGATGACCCTTTATGCTCCCGCCCGTATCCGTAACCGTGTATATACCGGTGTAAGATCCCGCTCGCAGATGTACGACCGTGCCCAGCGGCAGAACCCTGGGATCAGCCGCGATCATACCGGGCGCCACCAAACTTCCTGATGCTGTGCGACCCTTCAGGCAATAGGCGGTCGCGTGAAAATCCAACATCTCGCCGTCAGGCAACGATGAAGGCTCGATCCGCGGGCCCGTGACCTTCTCCGTATCGATCTCGAGCTGAACGTCGGTCGTCTGAGGAACATCATCGATCTGGCCGGGCAATCGTTTGCCTGTGACCGCGTCCTTCGCGTCGGTCAATTCCTTGAACGAGCCGGGTATTTCCAGCGAGCTGGACTGCGCTGCCGCTGGATCGTCGGCCGCGTACGCGGTGTTAGGTTTACCGGGAAGAGCTAGAATAACAAGGAAGCTAGAGAGAAGACCTAAGGAAAGACCTTTGGTGAAAACCCCGTGCATCATTTTTCCTGCGACCGTCAGTGATAACTTGCGACTTAATGGGGCAACAATCGTGAGGACTCTCAGCGCAATAGATACTAAACACTCGAAGTTCAAACAATCGCGCTTCATAAATGAAGGGCGAGTATACCACGCGAGTGGCGGAATCAAGACGGGTCAAGACTCCGCGAACGGCCCGCGACGAACTCGGGGTGGGTTAGTCCGGTGATCCACAACGAGTTAAGTTGAATCTTGCAAAAATCTTGCGTTTGCAGCACTTTCTGTAAGTGTTGATTCTCGATCAGGCGCTCACGGAGAGTGGGGGTTGTCGATGAAGACGAGAGCGAATGGGATAGAGATTGACTACCGCGACGGCGGCTCGGGTGTTCCAGTGATATTGATTCACGCGTTCCCGCTCAATCAGACGATGTGGGACGATCAGTTCTCTCCCTTACAAAGGCACTGTAGAGCGATCACTCTCGACCTGCGAGGATTTGGCGGGTCAGAGCAGCCACACGGTCCTTGCATGGTGGAAGACATGGCTGCTGACGTCCGGGGGCTAATGTTGAGTCTCGGCTTGGATCAAGCTGTGCTGGTGGGTCTGTCGATGGGCGGCTACGTGTCGCTGGCTTTCTATCGAAATTATCCTGAAGCAGTGCGCGCATTGGTGCTTGCCGATACTCGAGCAAGCGCGGACACGCAAGAGGGACGCGAGCGCCGATTGAAATCTGCGGAGAAAGCCGAGCGCGCGGGCGCGAGCGCTATCGCTGACGACATGCTTCCGCTTCTACTTGGCCGCACGAGCCTCGAGACAAGGCCCGACATCGTCAAACGTGTACGGTCAATTATTGAGATGAACTCGCCGAATGGAATCGCATGCGCTCAACGCGCGATGGCGGGGCGTCGCGACTCAACCGATCTCCTCCCCAGCATCGATGTTCCCGTCCTGATCATCGTAGGCTCGGAAGACCGGCTCACGAGCGTCACGGAGGCAGAGACTCTGTCGTCCGGGATCAGAGGGGCGCGTCTCGAGGTAATTGCGGGAGGAGGTCATCTGTCGAACATTGAGCAGCCCGAGGAGTTTCGCGCAGTTCTAACTGCGTTCATTACTTCGGTTGAGGGGGAGCGTGGGGGTTAAGATAAGTTCTTTCACCACACCAGGCGCAGCTACGTTGGCTGACCTACTGGGTCCAGTTGAGTTCACCAATCGATTTGGTGTGCGTCTCTCAGATCGGAGACAACGTGGATCAGCGGTTCATTTAAGATGCCAAGTCCACTTTTCATCGGACCCCTCCGACCAGGAACCAAGTCTGGTATAGACTTTGCCGGACGCTTCGCATAGAATGCGGTGGCATATCTTCGGAAGCCAGAAGGCGGCTTAACTAGACTTCTACTTCGCCAGCAGCGACCGGCACATCCCCGGCTGCGGCCAACCCGGGGAGAGAATCACTTCGACGCGAGTCTGGTAGAGTATTCTGATCAACCGCAATGTGCGTCCCGGCACATTTGCGGGCGATCGATTCGTCTCTATTTGGAGGAATCGAAAATGAAGAGAACTCTGACCTTTCTGTTTGGCATCACGCTGCTGCTCGTCTTCGCTTGCGCGAGACGCGCAAACGTAAACCCGACACCTTCCCAGCCCCCAGATGCATCACAGGGAGCAGCAGCAAACGAAAAGGAAGTAAAACTCACGATCGCTACAGTCAACGGCAAATGTGTGATCGTCGACCCAGGTGATGTTCTTCTGTCAGTAAACAAAGACAAGATCAAGTGGTGCATTGAGTATAGTTGCTCCTTAGGCACAACTGTGATCGTCATAGTGGACGATTTCAAGAATGAGAAAAGTGGTCCGGCCACCTTTAGGAACCCGTTTGGGAACCATTCTGACCGGGATAACACTTTCGATTTCGGCCCATTCAGCACGGCCGGGTCGGACTGCACCAAAGTGAGCGGACTGGCAACCGTGAAGGGGCACTATTTCTATCGAATCCTGGTCCTCAAGGCGGCCGACGGGCAGGTGCTTGCTTCGCTGGATCCCGGGGTCATAATCGGCAATTGAGTAACTCCACGAGTGGTCAGTCGGCATTCTCTCTGGGGTGCAACGCGAACAGTTCTGCGTAGGCGGGTTCCGTTCTCAGACCCTCGAGATCCGGATCCCGCTGCGCCTCAGCGCGGCTGTAGCCATTTTCGAGCGCCAGTGCCAGGTACTCGGTCGCGCGGCCGCAATCTCCCTTTAGCGCGTATACGACTGCCTTCTTGTACATCAGAGTGGTGTTTCGCGGCTCGAGCTGAGTTGCCCGCTCGATCAACTCCAGCGCTTCGTCGAACCTCTGAAGCTTCGCCCGATAAAGCGCGAGTTGTCCAAGGCACGTGGCATCGCTGGGATCGACGTTCAGTCGCTCTTCGAGCAGATCTCCCGCCCGTGCGTACTGTCGCTGTGCATCGTCAATTCGACCTACACGCATGTAAGCATCCCCGAGATTCCAGTAGTGCTGGTCTTCTGTCGGGTTCAGTTTCAGAGCTGCTCCGTAGGCTTCGATGGCATCGTCGTATCGTCCCAAATAGAAGTAAGCGGTGCCAAGGTTGGCGTAAGAAAGCTCATTCGGATGAATGTCAATCGCTCGCCGATACATGGCAACCGCATCTTGATACAGTCCCTGCAGGTAGTACATAGCTCCCAGGTTGCTGTATCCTTGTGAGCTGTCGGGCTGAAACGTGATAACGCGCCGATACTGCTCCGCCGCATCGCGGTAGCGGCCAAAAGTGTAATAGAAGTTTCCGAGCGCATTATAGTTGTCCCAGTATCCCGGACGAAGCTCAATGGCCTTCTCGAAGTATCCAACCGCGCGCTCCATATCTCCCTTACGCTGGCAGCACCGGCCCATCCACTGATACGCCTCATCGCTCATGGGCTGCAGTTCAATTGCGCGTTCGAATTCTTCCATCGCTCGCTCGATCTTGCCGGTTCCGTGGTAGATGATGCCAAGCGAAATGTGTACCTGCGCCTGGTGAGGATCCAGCACCAATGCGTGATCGCTCGCGGCAATAGCGCGATCGACCCAGACGCTCTCGCGCGTAGTCTGGTATTTCCGCCAATAAGCTTCGCCCAATCCGGCGTGCGCCAGCGAGAAGTCGGGGTCGAGTTCCAGCGCTTCGTGGAACATCTGAATGGCGAAGTCGATGTTTTGCTTGATGTCCCGACGCTCCAGGAACACTCGTCCCTTCGAGTAGAATTCAAATGCGTCGATATTGCGAGTAGCGGGCTGTGCCATCCGGCCGCGCACTTCAGCCGAAATATTCAGCTCAAGCGCCGCCGCTACGCTCTCGCACACCGCATCCTGGATGCTGAACAAATCCGTCAGGTCACCGCGGTACTGTGAGCCCCAGATGACGCGGCCGGTCTCAGCATCGGTCAATCGTGCCATGACTCCGATCGTCTCGCCGGAACGCATTACCTCGCCCTCGAGGAGGATCGTGGCGCCCAGTTCACGCGCCAGCTGGTTGACTCCGTGACCCGTTTCGTCCAGTCGGCCGGCGCCCGCAGACTTTGAGAGCACTGCGAGTCCTTCGATCTTCGCCAGATCAGTCGTTATCGCATGAGCCAGGCCAATCCCTATGTAGGAAGAGGTCTCGTCTGAGCCGACTGTCTGAAGCGGAAGCACGAGAATGGTTGGCGCCGATGGCCCCTTCTTCACCGACGACCGCAACCCAGCAGCGAATGCCGCAGATCTCCTGTCGCTGACTCGAGGAGGCGTCGCGACCGTTGGGCGTTCATCGCCTGAAGCATCAGGAGGGTTCCGGCGCTCTCCGGCCAGTGCCTCGATGGCTTGCTTCACCTCCTCAAAGGACGAGTAACGCTCATCACGGCGCTTGGCGAGTAGCTTAGCCACGACGTGCTTTATTCCATGCGGCAGCCCGTGAGGGACCGTGCCGATGTCAAGCGGAGGATCCTTCAAGATGGACGCTGCAACCTCGAACGAGTTCGATCCGATGAATGGCAGCTCACCCATTATCATTTCGTACAGCACTATTCCGAACGAGAAGATATCCGAGCGGCGGTCGAGCGGTTCGCCTCGAAGCTGTTCTGGAGACATGTAAGATAGCGTTCCCATGATGGTGCCAGACTCTGTCAGGCGCTCAGCGGCGGTGGCACCTGAGGTTTGGCGCGTGGGAACAGCCTTAGCTAAGCCGAAATCAACCAGCTTTACGCGTCCGCGGTCGGCAAGCAGGATGTTTTCGGGTTTTATGTCCCGATGGATTATTTCGTGGGAATGTGCCTCCAACAGAGCATCGCAAGTCTGCATTGCGATGTCCAGTATCTTGTCATGCCTCAGCTCTCGGGTAGTTATCAGGTTACGCAAGCTTCGGCCCGCGACGTACTCCATGACGATATACGTGTGTTCGTCGGTCTCGCCGATCTCGTAAATCGTTACGATGTTAGGATGATTGAAGGCCGATGCAGCTCGCGCTTCACGGAGGAACCTGGTTTCTCCCCCGACCGTCCGCTCGCCCGCCTTGGACATCACCTTGATCGCCACCGTCCTCAGGAGGGCAAGGTCCTCTGCTTTGTAGACCTCGCCCATTCCGCCCGTTCCGAGCTTCTCGATGATCTTATATTTCCCTGGTAATCCAATAGCTTCCATTCAATCATCCCGTGGGCCAGGGGATCCGAATTCACCGAAAGGCCGCCGCCAGAAATCTCGATAGCGAAGGTCTCAGAATAGGCTCCAGGAGCCCGCTCCGTGGTGGAGCGAACCAACGGCGAAGACGTTCAATGAACCGCCAGGGTCATGCGCGACCTTCCGATTGGAGAATACGGCGCCGTGATTCGGTGGCGCGTGGTCGACGGAGAGCATAGCACACAAGACATGAGCGCATGAAGACTCGGCAGATTGGCCAGGCGAGCAGGCGACGAGTCGAGAACAAGCCTCGTAGCCTAGATCAGACGAGTGTAGCCTCCGCGATGGTACGCAAGAGGCTTGTGATCGGCGACCGACGTCGATTCGACCTCGCCGACTATTATGGTGTGGTCGCCACCGGGATATGCGTAAACGACGCGGCATTCGAGGGACGCGGCCGCGCCCTCCAACACCGGCGCGCCAGTAACGCCCGCTCTATAGGTCGCGCGGCTGAACCGGTCTTGATCTTTGGAGGCAAACAGTCGTGAGAGGTGCTCCTGGTCTTCAGCAAGAATATTGACCGCGAAGTGCTTGCCTTCGGTCAGACAGTCATGCACCGACGCGCGCCTGTCAACGCAGGCGAGCACGAAGGGCGGGTCCAGCGAGACCGATGCGAACGCGCTAACGGTGATCCCCGCAGGTTTGTTGTCCTCCCCTATGGTAGTGACCACCGTAACACCGCTGGCGAACCTGCCCAGTGCGGCCCGGAACTCATCCTTGCTTACTGGCATTACCCAAACTCTTTGACTGGACTCAGAGGTTACTCGCGGGGTGTGATTTCCTTCCAGCTAACCACATAACCGTCAACGGCCACTCTAGGGTTGTTTGTACTTGTCGATGAGCTGCTGCAAGCCGTCGGTCGAACCGCCGTGACGATACTTATAATAGGACTGGAGGTCCTGCAGTATTTGATCGTGCAGAACCTGGTACGCCGGATTTCCTTCTGACAACCCGACCCCATGGGCATATGCGTCGATAATCTGATCGAGTTTGTCGTGCGCCTGTTTCAGGACCGAGTCTCTCTGTGGGCCCGCCGTAAGGGTCTTATGCTGCTGCGCAAGTTGCTGATACTCTTCATTGAGCATACTTCCCAGCAACACGTAGCTGAAAGGATCCTTGTTGTTCAGCGACAGCGCCTTGTTGATCTTAGTGCGGGCATCATCCCTGTTGCCGGTCATCATCGAAAGCATTCCCAGCGACTGATAGAGCGATGGCAGCCAGCGAGTCTGATACTCACTCCACTTTGCGTCATCAATAGTCTCAGGCTTCTTGCCCGACTCAATGATCTCAATAGCCTTGGTCCCGAACTGTTGAGCTTGCGCGACGAACTTAGGATTGCGCTGTTTCGCCTGTTCCACGCCAATCATTGCGACTCGAGTCAGCAGGGCCAGATCATTCGATTTTGGAAGATATTCTGAGGCGACGCGAAACCCGTCGTCGAAGCGGTTCTCTTTGAAGTAAGCTTCAACCAGGATAGGGGCGATAACTTCGGCATCCGCCGGATCTTTGAACATCGTCTGTACGCTCTCGAATTGCGTGAACCGCTGGGTGGCGTCCGGCAGCTTGTCGATCTCCTGGACGACATAACCTATCACCCTCGGCCGTAACGAGCTCTTCGGATACTTCTTGACGAACTCTCCCGCGGCTTGGATCTTCGCCGGCGTGTCCGCCGCCGCCTCTACTTTGGCCATCGCCTTCTGCTCGGCATCCGACGGAGGGCTCTGTTTCTTGTCCTTGGATTGATCTTTTGCCTGGCCGCCATCGCGCGGAAGTCCGAACGCGGGGACACGCGAAGGTGAACCGGCGACCGCGATCGTCGACAATACTGACACCGCTACGACCGTTATGATTTGAGATGGTATAGATTTCATTGGCTACCTCTATCCTCAGGTAAGAATCACCCTTCGGCTGCAGATTTCCACTGAAGAGCCTGATATTGTGCAGGATTGTCGCAGAACTTGGCAAGCAATAGCGCGAGCCGCATCGCGCCTGAGGGCTTCAATCACAACCGCTGACCCACTGCCAGGGTGGATCAACCTCATAGACGCTTTCGCAAGTCCGTTCCTTCTGTTCGGGCCTGTCGTTCACATCAAGAATGACTGAGTTCTGGTTCGTCGGGCAACGCGAGACCGGCAGTCGCGAGTCTCATGCTCTGAGCGAGCTATGGGGCATCTTGTATCGCTCTTTCGAGGGGGCTAAAATCGCAAAGGAACCGGTTAGTCCGGTCGAGGCGTCCCCCGAGTCGGAGGAGGAAATGAAAAAAAAGGTTTTCGCGGCGAGCCGGGCATTAGCTGTGATTGCGGCCACCGCCGTATTATCGACAGCTCAAGACTGGGATCGCGCGGTTTCGCTCTTCAACCAGAAACAGTATCGCCCGGCCATCCGAGAGTTTCACGCAGTCCTGAAAGCTAATCCCGACGCCTGGCTATCCTGGTATTACATCGGCGCGAGCCACTTTTCTCTCCAGAGCTATGACGACTCCATCGACGCATTTCAAAACTACATCAAGAGCGCCCAGAACGATGATAAAGCTCAGACTGCGGGAAACTACTTCATCGGTATGTCACAGTATCAACTGAAGCAGTACGACAAAGCGATAACCGCGTTGTCCCGTTACGTGTCTCTGTCGGAGAAGACGCAGCAGAAAGTCGATACCACGGCCCGCGCTGCGCTTGGCCGCTGCTACATCTTTAGCAATCGCTTCACTGAAGCTATACCGGTGCTGACAGTCGCGGCCGCCGAGATGAAGGGCAATGCCACCAACTACTACTATATAGGCTTTGCGCAGAATAAGCTCGGCCGCACCGATCTGGCGATCACCGCGCTCAACCAGAGCCTCGCCGTCGATCCTAAGGACGCGGACTCTCTCACTCTGCTTGCAGACATCTACTTTTCGCAGATCCGACAGAACCCCGCGATGGCGAAGCAGGTCATCTCGATCGGTGAGCGTCTGCTGCAAGTCCGAGATGACGAACGCGCGTGGGGGTTGCTCGGCCAGGCATACCTTATAGATAAACAATATGCCAAGGCCGCGCCGCTGCTCGATAAATTCGCGCGCGCCCACGCTGAGTCCGGGGGCGCCTGGTACAATCTCGGCGTGGCGCTCTCGCGTTCCTCACAGTGGAAGCCGGCAGCGGACGCCCTGGAGAAGACAACACAACTTGCACCCAAAAACCTGGCCGCGCTGCTCGAGCTTGGATATGTGTACGAAAGCGATAAGCAGTACGACAAAGCGCTCGCCGCATACCAGCGGGCCTACGATGCTTCGGGCCAGCGCGATGAAACAGCCAAAGCAGGGATTGATCGGGTGAAGCAGGCGAAACCGCAGAGTCCTTAGAGACCGGTTTAGAGGGACCAACGGGGCTATCCTTTAACGACTCCTCTGTCGTCGACCGCGGAAACTCGTTCCAGCCCTTCGAATGCGATAGCGGCGAGATCGGCCTCACAACTTTCCCCGGCTTTGAGGGCTAATGCTTCGCCGCGAGCCGCGGCATGGGACAACACCGGTAATGTGGCGCAGGGCTCAAGCGCAATGTTATATGTCGCGTGCCACCACGGATAATCACGCCCGCCTCTATAGACCTGCCAGTACCACAGTTGCTTAAACACATCCGCCGGATACCGCAACGCAAAGCCGACACGCAAAGCCGTGTTGGTAACCGCGAACCAGCCGTCCGTTATCCCTTCCAGGAAGACCATGTCGCTTGCGGCCACGTCTGGCCCAGGAATGCGCGACAGGTCTACAAGACCGCCGTCAACCCCTTCCGCATTGGGCCAGTCAGTAGTTTGATTCGGCGCGAGTCGAGATGTGGCCGGAATGAAGTCAAGCTCGGTTCGTATGCGGCAGGCGGGCAGGTCTACGCGGCAGCTCTCGTCGATAAACGGCCAACCAAGCGCCGGGTGATGGCCCCAGGTGAAGTCCACTTCCTGGCCGCTCTCGTTGGTTACGCGTTCATGAATGCGCAGCACTGCTTCATTGCGGCGGAGGCTCAACGTCTTGGTCAGATGAAACGGAGTGCGAACCGTGCGAACGTCGAAGCGAACTTCGATCTGATCGGGCTCGTCTTTCAATATCGCGTAGCGCCACGGCAACAACAGCACTTCGCCGTGCTGGCCGATTTCCGCTCCTTGATGCAGCGACAGGCCTCCACAGTTGGGAAACAACTCTTGCCAGCCGCCCTCGTAGTAGTCCATATGCGCGCCGGCAGCGGCACGCGCGCTTGTGGGCACGAAGTGTGAGCGCTCTCGCAGCCCGACCCAACTCCGCCACATGAAATCGATATCGCGAGGTTTGTAGAGGAACTCGTAGATGTCCGCGCCTTTATCGGCGATGACGGTCACGCGCAGCTTTTCGTTCTCGAGCACGACGCATCGATAACCGGCGAGCACCAGCTCGGTCAGACGACAGCCGTAGTTGCGATTGTGTTGATAGGTTTGATGACCCACGATCTCCGTCCTCGAAGTGCAAGATATCATGTGCGGCACACTGGCGGTAGCCGCCAGGAATGCCGGCGTTCTAGAATGACTGATATGGGCTCGCGAAGAAAAGCAGTGGTCCTCCTGAGCGGCGGACTCGACTCGGCGACCGCGCTTGCAGTCGCATCGTCCGAGGGGTATGCGACTTACGCGATCTCCTTCCGCTACGGCCAGCGGCATTCGCTGGAGCTCGAGAGCGCGCGCCGGGTCGCGGCCGCGGCGGGCGCCGAGCGGCATCTCGTGGTTGACTTCGATCTTCGCGCAATCGGCGGCTCGGCCTTAACCGATCTAATAGACGTCCCGAAGAGCCGAGACAAGGACGAGATTGCCACAGGAATACCGGTGACTTACGTCCCCGCGCGCAATACGATCTTTCTGTCTTTCGCTCTTGCGTGGGCTGAGACGCTCGGCGCAGAAGATATTTTTATCGGCGTGAATGCGCTGGACTACAGCGGCTACCCGGATTGCCGCCCGGAGTACATCGAGGCGTTCGAGCGGATGGCGAACCTCGCTACCAAGGCGGGTGTTGAAGGGCGCTTGCGGGTCAAGATTCACACGCCTCTAATCGCTATGACGAAAGCGCAAATAATCAAGACAGGTCTGGAGCTCGGCGTGGACTACTCGTTGACTCATAGCTGCTACGATCCGACTCCCGAACATTTGGCGTGCGGGGGTTGTGATAGCTGCCTGCTTCGATTGAGAGGATTCGCCGAAGCAGGCATGCCGGACCCTGTGCCCTATGCCGCTGCCTGACGCTTGCCCCGTTTACTTTCCTTCCTGAGCCGGCTTCTCTCCCCAGATCCACTGTCTGAACCACTCGTAGTTATGCTCCATCACCGCGCGTTGCTGCTTGGGCTTGTCGATGCCGTGCCCAAAGCCTTTGTACACGACCATCTTCACCGGCACGCCTCGATCTTCAAGCGCCTGCCGCAGTTCATACCCGTTTGGGATCGGAACGCGCCTATCAAACTCGCCGTGCTGAATCAACGTCGGGGTTTTGGCATTCTTGACATAGGAGATCGGCGAAGTCTTCTGGTAGATCTCCGGGTCGTCCCATGGCGTACCCTTGAGATACTGGCGAGTGAAGGGATGAATGTCGGTGTTGACGTAATAAGTCATCCAGTCGGAAATACCTGCACCGACCGATACCGCTTTGAATCGATCGCTGCTGCAAGTGATGAATGCGGAGATGTAGCCGCCCTGGCTCCAGCCCATCGCTCCGACACGATCGCGATCGACGATTCCCTGCGCGATCAAGTGGTCTACGCCGGAGATCACATCCCAGTAATCGCCGACTCCAAGATTGCGAACGTTAAGCGAACGGAACTTCTCGCCGTACCCTGCTGAGCCGCGATAGTTTGGCCGGAGAATGAGCGCGCCCTTGGCGGCAAAGATCTCGACCGGATAGTACCGATCGCCGCGGACGACCGGCGTGTCGATTCCAGTTGGCCCTCCGTGAATGACAACAAGCAGCGGATACTTCTTTGATGGATCGAAGCCCGCGGGCTTGATCAGCACGCCTTCGATCGGAGTCCCGTCCGTTGATTTCCACTGAATCATCTCGCGGGTCGCAGCACGAAAGTCTTTCAGTTGATCGCCCATGGATGTGAGCTTCTTTGGTTGAAACGACTTCACCGTCGAGACGTACGCTTCGGGATATTCATTCGGCCCGGCGCCGATAAAAGCCGCGTTCTTGAAGTCCGCAGTGAATGAAAACTGAGAAGCGGCGAAGCTCGCGGGCCCGCTCACCTGTTCGATCACCCCGGTCGCGGGATTCACGCGAAACAAGTGCGAAGAGGTCTTTTGCAGGCTGCCGAAGTAGATGCCATCCGGCGACCATTCTATCAACCCCGGCGATTCGTCGAAGGTGTCAGTCAGAACGCGCGACGTGCCGCCGCCGGCCGAGACCACCGCGATGTACGAGTTCGTGTAGTAGTAGAATTCGCGGCCGTTCGCAGTTTGATACGCGATCTGCCGGCCGTCGGGAGACCACACCGGATTGCTATCAGGGCCTCTGGTGTCGACGATCTTACTTACCGATTTGTCGGAGATTGTCAGAACGTAAAGATCGCTGGTGCCGGACATGCTTATGTCTGGATTCCTCGCCGCGCTGAAGGCGATACGCGTCGAGTCCGGCGACCACGAAAAGCCGCCGACGGAGTAACCGGATCCTTCGGTCAGTCGCCGGGGTTCCGGTTTCTTCTCAAAGTTGGCTTCGGCCGGCACGTCAATCATCCACAGATGAGCGAACGTATAGTCGTCCTGGACGACCTCAAACTCGCCGTATTTCTCCTTGCGGTCCTTGCGTGCTTTGCTCTCAGGGTCGGCCGCGGTGAACGCGATCCGGCGGCCATCGGTTGACCAGCTGAATCCGTTTACCCCCGTCTCGAGGCTGGTCAGCTGCACTGCCTCGCCGCCGTTCGGCGCGATCAAGTAGAGTTGCCGCTTTCCGTCACGGTCAGACACGAAGGCAATCCGTTTCGAATCAGGCGACCATTGAGGATTGGTGCTCGACTTCTTCGCATTCGTCAGTTGATATCGTGCTCCGGTCGATGTAACGGCGATCCATATTTCCGTCTCGAAGGCGTTCTCTTCCCAGTTAGTTTCCTGAACCTGGTAAGCGACATGGCGGCCGTCGGGGGAGATGCGCGGTCCGCTCGCGCTCTTTAGATTGAGTGACTGCTCGATTGTCGGAGTTTGCGCGCTCCCGACGACGGCAAGCGCTAAGAGTGTGAATGCGAGTGTCAAGAGACGAGTCGCTTTTTCCATTTCGCTGCTCCTCCGGGACGGTCTACCTGGGAGCGCAGGCTTCCAGCCAGTCTGCGTTCGCAGTAATACTATTCGTAATTCAGGCAGGCTGGAAGCTCGGCTCCCAGAGTTCAGTCGAGCGCATCAAGCGCTTCCTGCAGCTCGCTGCGAGTCCTCTGATCCCCGGCCGCCCCCGCGGCCGCGAGTCCTCGGCGGTATACGTCGCGCGCTTCATCCGCGGCTCCGGCTTTCGCCAGCAGCCTGCCCAGTTGATAGTAGGCCGCCACATAAGCGGAATCGCGGGCGATCACTTCTTTGAACTCAACCAAGGCATCGTCTTCGCGGCCGGCCTTCGCGAGTTCTAGCGCCAGCGCATATCGCGAGAAAGCGTCGCTCGGATCTTTAGCTACAAATTCCTCCAGCGTTTCTATCCTGGTCTTCATCCGCGTTTCTCGCATGGATGCGCGAAGGGCACAAAGTCAAAGTAGCAACTTCAGCTTTGTGCCCTGCGCATCTATCGGTCGATCACGTGATGGTTCGACCCCGAACCTTCGCTAGCCGGTAGCTCTCGCGTGACCGATTCGGCTCATCGCGAAAAAAGGCGATGGCGCTCAGATAACTTATTCTTCACCGGCGTGTATTTCGGTGCTTTCTTCCGCGGGCGAGTCAACGGTCTCGACGGGCTCTGACGTGCTCGCCGCAGCGGCCGCCGCCATAGCGCGGTCCCCGCGCGTATCGCGCTCGCGAATTCGAGCGGCTTTTCCGCGGAGCTTGCGAAGGTAGTACAGCTTCGCCCGGCGCACGCGACCGTGGCGCACGAGCTCGACTCGATCGATCACGCTGGCGTGAAGCGGGAAGATGCGTTCGACCCCAACCCCAAAACTGGTCTTCCGCACGGTAATGGTTTCGCGAACCCCTGAATGCTTTCGGGCGATTACCACTCCCTCAAAAGCCTGCAGGCGTTCCTTGTCGCCCTCTTTGATTCGCACGTGAACCCGAACGGTATCACCGGCCTGAAAACTCGGAATATCATCGCGCAATTGGCGCTCTTCTACAGCTCTTACAGTTTGATTCATCGTTGTCACCTCGTTACCCCGGGTCTGCTCAACCCGTTCTTGATTCACGAACAGCTTCTAAAATCTCTTCGATCTCTCGTCTCTCTTCGTCTGAAAGCGCGCGGCTCTCGATCAAATCAGGTCTGCGCCGGAGCGTCTTTTCTATAGCCTTTCGCCGGCGCCATTTTTCGATCTCAGCATGATTGCCGGTGAGCAATACTTCCGGTGCGTTCGACCCGCGAAACTCGGCCGGCCTCGTGTAATGCGGATAGTCAAGCAGACCGCCGATGAACGACTCGCGCTCGGCGGATTGATCGCACCCGAGAGCCCCGGGGATCAGCCTGGTAACCGCGTCGACCACAACCATCGCCGGAATCTCGCCGCCCGACAAAACGTAATCGCCGATCGAGACCTCGTCAGTTACGAGGTGCTCAACGACCCGCTCATCCACGCCTTCATACCGGCCGCATATCAGCACCACTTGTGACGCCTGCGAGTACTCGGTCGCAATTTGCTGCGTGAACAAGCGCCCTTGCGGTGAGAGCAACACGACGCTCGCGTCAGGCTTATCCTTCGTCACCGCTTCCGCGGCTGCGAACAACGGCTCGGGCTTCATCACCATCCCTGCGCCGCCGCCAAACGGCCGATCATCAACCTGACGATGCCGGTCGTGCGTATAGTCGCGCAGATCGTGAATTGCGATTTCAAGCAGGCTTGCCTCGACCGCGCGGCGAATTATTCCAAAGTCAAAGACCCCGCGAAAAATCTCCGGGAAGATCGTGATGATATCGAACCGCATAATCGATTGCGGATTCCTGGGTGCGCACGCATCTCGCGTGCTGTGCTGCCGGATCGAGCGCTTCCACCATCCCCCGCGCTACAATTCCAAGAGCCCTTCCGGCGCGCACACCGTGATGCGTTTCGCGCTCACATCTACCTCGGTGCAGATCTCGTCGGCGAACGGGATCAGCCGTTCACGGCCGTCTGTTCCGCCGATCACCAGCACATCGGTGCCCCCCGTCCGAACAAGCCCGGAAACCTGCCCGAGCGTTTTCCCGTCAGCAGTGACGACCTCGGACCCGATCAACTGGTGCTCAAAGAACTCATCATCGGCGACGGGCTCCACATCGGCTTCGCTGATCACCATGATTCCGCCCACCAACTCCCGCGCGGAGGTCATCGTGTCGTAACCTTCAAATTTCAGGATCACCCGATCCTGATGAAACCAGCAGTCTTCAACCTTAAGACTCAAGCGCCTCCCGTCAGGCATTCGCAGGCTGGCGGTCTCCAACGACGAAAACCGTTCCGGAAAATCTGTCTCGATCGCGCACGCTACTTCTCCACGGATGCCGCGCGCCTTTACGATTCGCGCGATCACAATGTCTTCTGATTCAGCCCGGGTCTCAACTGCAATACTCATTATTCGAGAATCTCAAGCACGAAACGTTTTCTCAGTTTCATTCCCGCCGCTCGCAGCAGCGTGCGTATTGCGCGAGCCGTGCGCCCTTGTTTACCGATGACCTTGCCAAGGTCTTGCGGGGCGACCCTTAGTTCGAGAACGGTAGTCGCCTCTCCATCGATCTCCGTCACCGTCACCTCGTCAGGATTATCGACCAGCGCCTTTGCAACAGTCTCGACGACTTCCTTTAGTGAACCATCGTTCATACGTCGCCTCCTCGGAGCAGGTGTTGAGAAGGAAGGACGCGCGGCGCGGCCAGCTCGCTTCCGGGTGTTCGCGCGCGAGCAGCGATCAAGCGCTGACTTCGCCGCTCGGCGGTTCGACGCTCCGTTTCAAAAGGCTGCGAACTGTCTCAGACGGCTGAGCGCCGCGTTCTATCCAATAGTTTATCCGCTCGCGATTGAGCTTTATCACCGCCGGGTTGCGGCAGGGATCGTAGTAGCCAACCAACTCGACGAAGCTGCCGTCGCGCTTCGATCGCTTCTCCGTCACGTTGATCCTGTAAAAGGGCTTCTTCTTCGCGCCCATCCTCATTAACCTTATTGAAAGCAAAACGCACCTCCACGATCATCCGACGAAACCAACCGACTACTTGTCCGCGTCGATTTCGATTCTTTAATGATTAGCCTAGGCTGATGATGACGCTTGATTCGGGAAACGCCACAGAACAGCGATCCAGGTCGCGTTCATTATACCCGAAATCACATATCACCGTTTCTTTTTCTTCTTCCTTCTCTTGGTCGCTTTGCGCCGACCGCCCGAGCCGAAACCCGGAAGCCCGCCCCCCACAAGTCCGCCCATCATTCCGCCGAGCCCGCCCGCAGTCATCATTCGCATCATCTTTCGCATCTCGCTGTACTCGTTGATCATCTGGTTCACGTCCTGAACAGCAGTTCCGCTCCCACGAGCAATGCGCTTGCGTCGAGATGCGTTGAGCAGCGTATGGTCCCGCCTCTCCTGCGGGGTCATGGAGTTGATGATGGCTTCGGTGAGCTTGAGCTTCTGCTCCATTTCGGCCGACTGCTCGGGAGTCATTCGCATTCCGCCCAAAAGATTAGACGGCAACATATCCAGAAGCTTGTCCAGCGAGCCCAGCCGCTTCATCTGCCGCAACTGATCCCGGAAATCCTCGAGCGTGAACTTGTCGCGAGCCAGCTTTTGTTGGAGCTCGATCGCTTTGTCCTGATCGACCTCGGCCTGCACCTTCTCGATGAGCGTCAGCACGTCGCCCATCCCGAGAATCCGCTGCGCGATTCGATCCGGATAGAAGGGTTCAATCGCATCGTAGCGTTCCCCAACGCCGATGAACTTGATGGGCTGCCCGGTGACCTCTTTGATCGAAAGCGCGGCGCCCCCGCGAGTGTCGCCCTCCATCTTGGTCAGGATCACGCCGGTCAGACCGATCTGCTCGTGAAACTCCTGGGCCGACCGCACGGCGTCCTGTCCGGTCATCGCATCGGCGATGAACAGGATCTCTGAAGGAACAGTCAGGCGCTTGATCTGTTGAAGCTCGATCATCAGCTCTTCATCGATGTGCAGGCGACCCGCAGTGTCAATCAACAACGTGTCGTAGCCTGTCAGCTCGCACTCGCGAACAGCCAGCCGGCAAAGCTCCAGGGGATCGTTTACCTCCGGCGCTTCGAACACCGGATGTCCAATCTCTCCGGCAATAATCGAGAGTTGCTGGCGCGCCGCAGGCCGGTAAACGTCTACGGAGAGCAGGAGCGGTCTGCGCTTTTGAGTTTCGACTAGAAGCTTGGCGAGCTTGCCGGTGGTGGTCGTCTTGCCGGAACCCTGCAGTCCCACGATCATCACGACGTTGGGAACCCGGCGGGTGAACAGCAACTGGGTCGAAGTCCCGCCGAGCATATCGACCATCTCGTCGTAGACGACCTTGACCACCTGCTGGGCGGGTGAGAGCGAGCCCATCACCTCCTGCCCGAGGGCTTTCTCTTTGACGCGGTCGACGAAGGCCTTGACCACTTTGAAATTGACATCGGCTTCAAGCAGCGCCAGGCGAATCTCGCGCATGGCGGCTTCGATGTGTGCGTCGGTCAATTTCCCCTGGCCGCGCAGGTCCTTGAGGACCTTCTTCAACTTGTCTGAGAGTGCTTCGAACATGACGCAATCCGGCGTAAAACGGAAACCTATAAACTATCCGCGGGCTGTCACTTCTGTCAAGGAAGGGGCAATAGGGAGTGGCAATGGGAACGGCCGAGTATCAATAACGTAAGATCTTCAGGCGCTTCGAGAGCCATGGAACGAAGCAGCGCTCGCGCACCCAGATTTCTTTTCATTGATTCCCATCGGTTCTACGTTTGTGCGGCATCCAAGCGTCTCATCAAGTAACTAATGGTCGCTAGTTGCTCCAAAGCTTCATAAGGCGTTAGCGCAATAGCGGCTTTTGGCAGATGGCCCTTGGGATTTCGGAAAGCTTGCGCGATGCCTCGCGCCACATAATCATGCCTCGCGCCACATAATAGAGACCGTCGTGTTCGTTTTGGTCTGCCAGGCTCGCTAAGGCATTGAACTTGAGAGTCGGGGTTTTGGAGCTGGTGCGGTGAAAGATGTTGTCAATCAACACAACACCATCAAGGGGCTTACCGTTCTTATCAACCGGATTCCCTGCCTGATGTTTTACGGCTTCAATGAATGACTTGGCGGCTTCGAACACAGCATTCACGTATTCGCCCTTAATGAACAGACTGTCTGCTGACTCGAACAGCGGTAAGTTCAAACCCGAGTGCCTCGAGGCGATGCTGCTCAAGACCATATCCATAGATCTTGTTGACGCGAACCTCAGCGGCGTCTTCAGAGACGGCATAAACCTGAGCCTTCACATTTGCGTCGACGAGTTGGTCCCTAAGCTCGCGTAACGTCGGAAACTTGTCACGGCTGGTGTACATTAGGTCAACGCTGCAATCGTCAAACTCCAATTCGAAGAGATTCACGTAGATTCCGGCGTCAAGATTCATGGCGTCGTTCGTCTCCATCCTCGATACTCCGCCTGATCTGTGGTCGATGTTCTGATTTCCAAAACTTCATCTTTACCGCCCTGTCGCTGGGAGAGGCTTGACCACAGAGTCGTATTGCCCCGCACCCGAAGAGAACACTTGTGCAATTCGCGGTCAAACCGCGTTAGGTGATCAATAACCGCGGTGAGCCCCTATCCGAGAAGCCATGTCTAACAAGTAGTTCCTCTCCAAGTTGATCCAGTACTGATGGCTGGTACCAAGCGCCCTTGAAAACGCCACCGCGGTAGAGAGCGCTATCCTCCTACTTCCGGCAATGATCTCATTGATTTCGCTGTTGGGTCGACCAACGACGCCGGCGAACTCTGCCAGGCTCCATCCTCTCGCTTCGAGTTCCTCACTCAGAATCTCGCCGGGCTTGATCGGTCTGTATGGGCGACGCATAGTTTTCGCCTGATCTTATTTCGCAAAGCTCTCAGCACCTCAGCTGTGGTTGGCGATGTGGTGTTCCACCGTGGAAACCAAGGCGCTGAGGTTCTGCTCGGTTGTCTTCTGCGCCTCGGACAGCTCCTTGTGGCTTTGCGCCAACTCGACGTGTCTTTCCGTCAGCGTCGCTAGTATTTCGTTGGTCCTCTCCTGGGCAGTGGCCACGCGCAGCAATACTTCGTTTAGTTGTACGAGGTTCTCTTCGAACCGAGCTTGGCGATTAAGGAACTGAGCCTGACTCTCCAGGAACTCAGCCTGGCGCTCATCGAATTGAGCTTGGCGAGCGTCAAACCGCGCCTGCTGCTCCAGTAGGAATTGAATGGTCTTCTCGACATCCATTTCTGGACTCCTTTGAGGAAGGAACCTTGGCAGTAGCTTAGCACGACAGAGTTAGTCCGAGAAGCGCCGCGCGAGCAATAGGATAGGCAATTTGGAAGGTCCGTCTTGCCGGCCACTTGTGTGAGCCGGACAATCCGTGGATTATTGCAGACGGAATCCCCGTCTTCGGATCGTTCGTACATCCGCGACAGGCTTGTACAACGCGATGTTGGAAAAGGGCTCGATGGCTAAACCGGGGTTCGCTGCGCTTGGCTGCTATGCAGTACACGCCGGGTTTCACCTGTTTCACGGACGCCCCGAAGAGATGCTCTGGTCGTGCCATCTCGGAGCGGCGGCCGTCGGCGTGGGTCTTCTGAGTTCTTCGGCAATCATCAACGGCATCGGCATCTTGTTCCTCTTAATGGGCACGCCGCTTTGGGTGATGTACCTGGCGGGCGGCGGCGAGTTTTACCCGACCTCCTGCTTCACCCACCTCGGCGGCCTCGCGATCGCGCTTTATGGCGTCCGCCGATTGGCGTTTCCGCGGGGCACGTGGTGGAAAGCGGTCGTCGCACTGGTCGCGTTGATTGCGATCTGCCGGCTCGTGACGCCACCGCAAGCGAATGTCAATGTTGCTTTCGCCATCTACGCCGGATGGGAGAAGGTTTATCCTTCCTATCCGGTCTACCTCGCGACGATGATTGTGCTCGCCGCTGGATATTTTCTCCTATCCGAGTATGCGCTGCGGCGCTGGCTTGTTCCGAAGCCGGCGCGGGAGGCAGTCTCATGAAAGAATCGATCGCCCCCGAGGGCCTGCGTCAGAAGATCCTGATGTGGGCGGCCATCGCCGGTCTGTTCTTCGGGCTGATGCCGCCTTATGTTTTTACTATTGTGGTTGTGGCGACGTGGGGCGTGCCACCCTTGGAGCCCGCAACCGAGCAGAGCTTCCGGACCGTCTATTTTTTGCGGCTTGTGTTGGGAAACGTATTGGGACTGACGCTGGGCGCCTTCCTCGCGGCTGCCGCTACAAACTTCGGCCTTCGAATCGCGGGGAAAGCAACCTACCTGCGGGGGGCGATAGGCGGGGCTTTCCTCGGCGCTGCGGTTGGGGCGGTGACCGCCGGTTCGTGCCCGCTCCTGTTGCTGATCAGCTCGTCGGACCCGAATTGGGCTTGGATCATGATAGAACGATCCTTCCTGGTTGGCGGTCTCATGGGTTTGACCAACGGGCTGTTCGCGGGCCTGGTGATCGTCTATTTCATCAAGCGTGTGGAGACTGCGAAGACATCTCAGAGTCGGTTAGCTTAGTCGACTGCTCGATCCTCAGACTACAATCATTGCAATCGTAGCCGCGGTCATCACAACGGCCGTCAGCCAGCCGAGCCACTTCAACAACGCCGAGTTTGTCCGCCGCCCCATCACCTTCCTGTCGCTCGTCAAAATGGTGACCAACACGATCAGCGGAGGCGCGAGGACTCCATTCACCACCGCCGCGTAGAAGAGCATCTTCACTGCACTCACCTTCAGATAATTCAATACAAGCCCCAATGCGACGGCCGTTGCCAACACACCATAGAACTTCTTCGCTACGCGAGGGCGATCATCGAGCGAGCCTCGCCAGTGCATCGCTTCAGCAACCGCGTATGCCGCCGAACCCGCAAGCGCCGGGATGCCGAGCATGCCTGTGCCAACCAGTCCGAGCGTGAACAGCAAATAAGCAGCGTTGCCTGCCAGCGGCTTCAAGGCCTCCGCGGCTTGCCGGGCGGTTTCGATGTCCCGGTGGCCCGTCTGATACAACGTGGCGCCGGTGGTCAGAATGATGAAGTACATCACGACGCCCGCGAAAGCCATTCCCGTCAACACGTCGGTCCGCGCCGCTTGCAGTTCTTCGTCTGTAGCCCCACGTCGCGATCGAACTGTTCGGCGGCCCATAGCGCGTTCTTCCTCGACCTCTTGCGCCGCCTGCCAGAAGAAAAGGTAAGGCGAGATTGTCGTTCCCAATATCGCGACAAACGTTGCGATGTACGTTGTGTTCCATTCGATGTGGGGAACGAACGTCGCGCTGAGGACTTCATTCCATCGCGGATGCGCCATGAACGCGGCGGCTACGTACGCGAACAACACCAGCGTGAGCCACTTGAAGACGCGAGCGATGTGGCGATAGCTCGACCATATCAGCAATACCGCTATCAAGGCGGCGAAAACCGGCACCCACGCGAGCGACGGAATGCCGGTGATCAGCCCCATCGCTTCGGCCATCCCGCCCAGGTCCGCCCCGATGTTCACCGTGTTAGCGACAGCAAGCAGCGCGCACGCGGAGAGCAGCACCCACTTCGGATAGCGTCTCCGGAGCACTCCGGCCAACCCTCGCCCCGACACCAACCCGAGCCGCGCGCACATGATTTGCACCCCCGCCATCAACGGGAACGCGAGGAACACCGTCCAGAGTTGCGCGTAGCCGAAAGACGCGCCGGTGACCGAGTATGTCGATATCCCGGAAGGATCGTCATCGGCCGCGCCGGTTATCAGGCCCGGACCGAGCTCCCCGAAGAAGCGGCGGATGTGGTGTGGGCTGACGCGTTCGATGAGAAACCGGCTCAAGGAACGCTTAGCTTTGGAGGGTTCTTGCATTGGAGTGACGCTTAGCGTTCTTTGCGGGTATTTGCGCGCCTTGCGCGAACTGATTTACTCGCGAGTTCGCCAGGCCGCAACTCGCACGCGAAGCTAGCATTGGTGCTTGCAGCCTTCGGAGATGATTCGCTCGAGCATTTCGATCTGGCGCTCCTGTATTCGAAGGAGATCGGCCCAGTAGGAATCGCGCAACTCGTTGAACTTCTCGTGAAGCTGCATGATCTCCATTTCGGCTTTCATGTCGACTTCATAGTCGTTCTTTGTTTGCATCCGATCTTTGTCCGCCTGCCGATTCTGGCTCATCATTATAATCGGCGCCGCATACGCCGCTTGAAACGAAAGGCCGAGGTTGAGGAGGATGAACGGGTAGGGATCCCAGTGATTCATATAGGCCGCGACGTTGAGCACGATCCAGGCAAGCAGAATCGAGCTCTGAATTATGATGAAGGTCCACGAGCCCATTGTCTCGGCGACGCGGTCCGCGATTCGCTGGCCAAGGGTCAGGTGCTCTTCAAACTCACGCGCGACATTGCGAGCCGTTCGCCCGCGGTTGATGAAACGCTGGACGATCTCGCGCTCCTCTTCCGAAAGCTTTCCTATTTCTTTTGCTAGAAACTTCCGTGCGGTCTCGGTGCGTGTAACTGGCATTTGCACACACTCCAGAGCTCAAGATTGATAAAGAAAGATCAGCAGGTGTTCGGGGTCCAATAGTACTACGGAACAAACCTATCGCCGGCGCTTGAGAAGGACTTTAGCCGTGTAGCTCACCACGACTTCGTCTCGCTGATTGATCACTTCGTTGAGCATCGTGACTATACCGCTGTGTTCATCTCGCTCGCTTTTTCCTTCGACCTTTTGTTTGACTCGGATTGTGTCGCCGATGAAGGTCGGCTTTACGAAGCGCAAGCGGTCGAGCCCGTAAAAGGCAATCACCGTGTCGGCGGTCTGACCCATTCTCACCGAGAGCCCGGTGGCGATCGAAAACACCAGGGCGCCGTGCGCGATCCGTTGTTTGAACGGACCGCGCTCTGCGAGTTCCTTATTGGTGTGAATCTCGTTCCAGTCTCCGGTGATGCCGGCGAAGTTGACGATGTCGGTCTCGGTTACCGTGCGGCCCGCGGTCATCGACTCTTCGCCGGCCTCGAAGTCCTCAAAATATTTTCCCATCGATCACTCCTCGTTCAGGTTTAGCGTCGAGCCGTCGTCCTTCTTTTCCATCGTCAGTTGAAAGAGCGGATCCGCCGCTTCGCTGAAAACGAAGCATGAGTTTCGAAGCTGTGGCATCCACCCGAGCACCATCTCGCGACGGAGCCGCGCGTCATCCCGGACCTTCTTCATTTCTTCCGCTGCCTTCGGATTCTGCTTGGCGGCCACGTAGTTCATCTGAAAGGCGCAGGCGGCCATGTTAGTCACCAGAGTGTGCAAATGATTGCAGCTGGCAGCGCCGCCAACGATTTCGCCTGCTCGCCTGCGAAAGCCGCGTCCGATGCGTTCACCGATCAAGCCCTGAAGCGCCGCAAGCGAACCCTGACAGATCCCGGGATACGGCATGGCGGTGATATCCCCCGCGGCGTCGCGTATGACGAAATCCGGAAAGCTCATCACGAATCGCGCGGAGAGTGAATGAACGTTGTCATTGAGCGTGCCGCGAATTTCGAAGCTCGACGAATCGAGCCAGTCCATCGTCACCTCAACTGATCTTGAAAACGCGGGCATGAAATCTCCTGATGAGGAACCACAGATGAACACTGATCATGCGCCCGCCGTATGAGAGCGGGAGCCGCGGCAGAACGATCTGTGTTAATCGCTGTTCATCCGTGACTCTTAGTCCGTTGCAACACCGCTGGTGCGCGGGCGATTTACGATCTCAGCGGCGCGGGATTCGATAGTCTTGAGCAACTTCTCGAAGGGTTCCACAAACAACCTGACGCCGTCGGCCAACACGTGCGCAGTTACTTGATCCAGGCTTATTCCAATCTCTTCGAGCCGCGTCAATATCGAGCGCTCTTCGTCCAGATGGTCTTCGATGCTGATTCGCGCGCGACCGTGATCGCGAAACGCTACGAGGGTGGCCGGCGGAATCGTGTCCACGGTCTCGGGGGCGATCAGCGCTTCGACATAGTAGACGTCAGGATAGACCGGGTTTTTGGTCGATGTCGAAGCCCACAAGGGCCGCTGCACCCGCGCGCCCTTCTGCTTCAGCGTCGCGAACCGATCGCCGTGAAACACCTTGTTGTATTGCTGATACGCCATTTTTGCGTTGGCTGTTGCGACCCGTCCGAGCAAAGACCGGAGCTTTGTCTTCTCTGCTTCATCGGGGGTCTGCTCGACTCGCCGCTCAAGCTCTTTATCCACTGCGGTATCTATCCGGCTCACGAAGAAGCTGGCCACCGACGATATATTGTCCACCGGATTGTTATCGGCGGCGCGTCTTTCGAGTCCGCGGATGTAAGCCTCCATCGTTTGCGCGTAAGCGTGGAGCGAAAACAGCAACGTGATGTTGATGTTGATGCCCTCGTAAGTGCACTGTTCGATGGCGGGCATTCCGGCTGGAGTTCCCGGGATCTTGATCATCACGTTCTTGCGATCCAGCAAACGCCACAGCCGTCGCGCCTCCTCAATCGTGCCCTGCGTGTCGTTGGCCAGAAGAGGCGAGCACTCGAAGCTGACGAACCCGTCAGCCCCGCCGGTCTTCTCGAATACACTCGCGAGTACATCGGCGGCCATCTGGATGTCTTTGATGGCGAGCGCCTCGTAGATCTCCTGCGCGCGCTTGCCCTGCATGGCAAGGTCGCGCAACTGGTCGGCGTACAGGTCTGAGCCGGCTATGGCCTTCTCAAAGATCGCTGGATTTGAAGTCACGCCGCTCAGCCCATCTTCATCGATCAGGCGTTTTAGCTCGCCTGAAGTGACTAGTTTCCGTTCGATGTTGTCATACCATACGGCCTGGCCTAGCTTAGTCAGATCAATAAGTGGATTAGTGCTCATGCGTTCTCCTCCTGTCGAGAGTATGCAGCTTCGAGGGTGCGGTGCGCAAAGACCCTCCCGTGCCAGGTAATGCTCTTGGGAATCACGCCGCCATTATCTGCACGACAGGCAGCCAACGCAACATCCTCGACCGGATCGGTGCAAATCGGAACCTGGGGCCAACCTGTTAGTGCGCCGCGCGGAGAAGGCGGCGCTGCGCCCAGACGGTCGCGAGTATCAGGCTCAGACCGATCAACGCGAGGGTGAAGGGAAAGAACACAGAATCCTTGAAGACTTCGTAGGCCAGATGGCCGAGGTACGCATAAACTCCCATCGCGCCGAATACGAGAAAGGTAACTCGGCGGAGCTTCACCGCCAGCGCGATCAATCCGAGATTGACCAACGCGTAGATCGCCCGGCCCGACTCGGACGCGCTCTCCATTGCGGTAAGCCCGCCCCAGAACGCCATCAATCCAAACAGGTAGCACCAGAACGCGAAGTCTTCGGAACGAGGCTGGTCCGGCTTATGCAAGGTCCTATCGAGCCCAAAACCTACAAGCATCGTTATGAGCCCTACCACAACGCTGACCCATCGTCTCGAGTTCCAGTTCAGACCTTCGGGTTGATTGAGCGCCCACGCTGCTGCGTCCATTGACAGGAACCAGAACGAGAACGCAATCGGCGCCGTGAGAAAACTGAACCGCACGAACCGGAGCGCGAACGCTGCGACCGCGATGGTCGCCAATTCCATAACGATCCACGAGCCGTGAATCCAGGGGTAGTAGTTCTCATAGGCCCCGGGTCGAGTTCCCGGCCAGACTCCGGCCATATCTTCGATCGTGTAGACGAGGAGCGGGGTAAGACACACCCCGACAGTTATCAAAAGACCGCCACCGATGACGTATCCTTTCCGGCGCAGCCACCACCCAGCCGATAAGGTCACCGCCGCGTAAATGAGCGAGGTCGCCAGGATGCCCTTTGACCCGAGCGCATCCCATTTGTCGCCGAGAAACCACGCGCAAGCCGAGATCATGAGCATCGCGCCGAAGTAGTAGGCTACCGTCACTAAGTTCAAGCCCTTGCGTTGCTCGTGTGTTTGATGCGAAGGGGGCGTGATCGCCGCTCGCTGCCGGTAGCCCCATTGCAACAAGCTTTCTGCCGCTTCCAATGAAAGAACATCTTCGCCGGCCGCTCTGCGAATGTCCTCGGCCGAGAGCGTCAGTTCGGATATCGATGCGTTCTGTGGGTATTCACTCATAGCGTCACCTATCGCTGTTAACCGTCGGAGTTGGAGTCACTGCGAATCAGCAGTGACCGGCGCTCGAGGCTCCTCGATCGACTCGGCGGTTCGCTGGCGATACCGCTGATAGAGGAATGACACCGCCAGCAGGATAGCGCCGAGCACTATGAACGAGATAATTCGATAGAGTTTTTCGAGCGATGAAAGATCGAACAGGAAGACCTTGAAGATTGTCAGCCCGAGTAGCGCGAGCGCCATCATGCGCAGCAACTTGCTGCGGCGAGCAATGCCAACTGCGAGCATCGCTCCTCCGTAGATCGCCCAGACCAGCGAGAGCGAAAGCTGCTGGGCGAGTCGCAGATCGACAAGCGTTCCGGGCGCAGCATCGCCCGCTCTGATCTTCGCCGCGTAGTAACCGAGAGCTTCAGCAGACAAGGCAACCAATGCGAGCAGATTCGCGCTCGCAACCAGAACTGGCACAATCGCCGAACGCTCGTCGTCATCGATGCGCTCCGTGTGGGCGTAGGACCCTGCGCTGGACGCAAGCACGTACACGAGCAGCGCGAACGCGGCGAATGTTTGATTCAGGACCAGCGTGTGCCATCCGGAGTTGTAGTACGACAAGTCGACCACAAGCACTTTGGCGGTGGTGAAAGCGAGCAACATCAACGCCCCGATCCTGAGAGCTCGCGTGCCTCGCTTGATTCCCACCAGCAACGCCGCCGCTCCATAGATGGTCCATACGGCCGAAAGAACGAATTGCTTGGTGTTCTCGATGCGGTCGATTTCCGAGCCGCTCAGCGCCGCTTTGATTCTCGCGAAGTGGCCCCACACCTCTGCGCTCAACGCAATGATCGCAAGAACGTTCGCTCCGCTAATCAATAGCGGAACTACGATGTCTCGCTCTTCATCGTCGGCCTCCAGGCGGCGGGCGTAGAGCCAAGCGCCGAGCGCCAGCGCGGCCACGAGCAATGCGAATGCGGCGAAGGTTTGGTTGACTAGAAGCTCGTGCCACGAGGCGTCGTAATAGTACAGATCGACGAGCAAAACCTTGACGATTGCACCGCCAAGCAAAGCGAGCGCAAGAAACCGAAGCGCCCTGAGCCGCCGCGTGACACCTACGAATAGCATTCCTGCGCCGTAGATTGTCCACAGAGCAGTGAGGGTCAGAGCCTTCGAATTGCTGAGCGAGTCGGCAAGGGACCGCCCTGAAGCGAACGCCTTTTTCTGCTCAAAGTAGTCGTTCGCGTCGATAGTCAACAGTGCTATCGCGAGTCCGTTCGCCGCAAGCGTCAGAAGCCCGGTGAAGCTCGACCGCTCCTCGACCTTCTCGCCATATCGTTTGTAGAACAACGCCGACGCCGCCATCGCCGCTACGAGCACGGCGCACGACAACGCCCGGCGATTCAACAGCGGCACGAAGTGACTCGGCGCAAGGTAGGCGAAGTCGTGTACATCCGAGAGCGCCCAGTGAGAAATGGCGATAAAAAACACAACGAGCGCGGCGTACCGCGAGGTGCGATCGTTTGCGCGCAGCCCTATCCAGGTCATGACCGCGCCTTCGACGGCCCACCCCATCGTTATCCAGTGCTGTTCGAACTGGATCGGAACCGCCAGCACCGAGAACAGAAAACCGAGGCCAAGGAACGTGAATATGAGCAGGTTGTCGTCTCGGTCGCGTCGATACGTCAAGTAGCCCAACCCGAGATAGAACGCCGCAACAAGCACCGCGAATCCGCCGAGCAAACGACGATACTGAGCGTGCTGATCGAGGAGCTCATAACTCGTGCCAAAGTACAAAAGCGCGTTGGAGAAGACCATCGCGAGGTCAAGCCATCCGGTCGGGCGTCGATTGACTACGTTGTACAACACCGCAAGCAGGGCAAAGATTATGAAGAAGAGCGTCAGGAAAAAGATCGTCGTCCACAGCTTTTCCGACAGGTACCACTCATTCAACCACGCCCCAAACATAAAGACAGTCGCGATGAAAGCGAGGTAGTTCAGACTCCGCCATTGCTTCGAGTAAGCAAGGGCGAGCACGCCGAGGTCCAGCATTGCGATATAGCTGAAGAGCCCAGACTCGTTGTCCACCCCGGTAGACAAGAGTATCGGCGTGAGAAATCCGCCGATCAGTCCGAGCACCGCAATGGGCAATGCGCCGTATCTGGCGGCCAGCAGCGAAGCCGTGGCGGTCACCGCGGCCATCAAACCAAATGCGACCGTCGGCGGAAGCAAGTTGTACTGTTTGAACGATGCGAACCATACCGTTGCGTACAACACCGCGATTCCGCCGCCAGTCAGACCATAAGCATAGCTGGCGTATCTCTTGCGCAGCCGCTCACCGCCAATCAAAAACGCAATACCAATTGCCGCTCCAATCAACACCCGACCGGTTGGACCAATCCATTCTCTGTCGACCGCGTACTTCAGAAAGAACGCGACGCCGAGAAAAATCGCAAACACGCCGATTCGGTTGAACCAGCTTCCTCCGATACGCGATTCGAGGTCAGGGCCCTGGCTGGTCCGGCGAATTGAAATCGGCGTCGAACCGCGAGCGCTTTGCTTATCGCCCGCTCGCGGAATGATCGGTGATGTCCCTTGCTGCGGCGGCAGACCGAGCGCGCGCCCATACTGGGACGGTGCGGCGCGCGGCGTTCCCCCTGCAATCGGGCCCTGATGCTCGCCGGTCGATGACTTGGTTGGCGGGGGGGCGGGTTGGTCAACCGGGAGGCCGCCCGGCTCATCTATCGCGGCAGGCCTGCCTGAAGGCGAAGTCGGTTTCAGCTCCTCCGCGGCGGCGGGCAGTCCGGGCGGTGCAGGTTGGCGTTGCGGCAAGCCCTCCGGCTTCAGCTCACGCGGCACCGCGTGGAAAACAAGGCCTAACTGGCGTTCGATCGCGTAGAGGCGGGCGATAGAGTCGCGCGCGACGGTTTCAAGGTAGTTCAATCGATCTTCGAGTTGCTTTACCTTGTCGGTTGAGGAATCGTCATCAGCCATGAAGGCCTCCGTTTCGGGCCGGGTCCGTACGCGGCGGCTGCGCCAGCGGCATCGCTACCCGTCAAGCCGTTCGGCCGTCCATAGCACGCGGTTCGCGGACTATAGATGACCCGATGACCGTTTTGGTTGCAGCGGCTCAAGCCCCGTTGTTAACGATATAGTGGCGAATTCTCTCCATTGCCTGGATCAAAGTTCTCTTTTCGGAAGCCGTCAAGATGTTCATCATCTTGTCCACTTCTCTGAAGTAAGACTTCTCTACTTTCGATTCCAGCTTCTCGCCCTTTGGGGTGAGCACGATCTGATTGAAGCGTCTGTCCGAAGGATGCGCCTCTCGTTTAACGTAGCCGCCGCGCTCGAGCCGGTCTATCAATCCGACCACGTTAGATTTGGTGACGATCAGGTGTTCGCTGAGCTCCTGCTGGCTCAAGCCGTCGCGACCGTGTTCGCTGAGGATCATCAGTATGTTGAACTGGACGTCGGTCAGACCGTATCGCGAGAAGAAGCGGTCCGACAGCTTCTGCATCAGCGACGAGGTTCGCACCAGGCTCAGCAGCGCCTCGTGGTTGACGCTTGCCAGCGGCTGCTTGAGCTTCAGTTCCTGCTGTAGCTTCATCCGTACACTGCTCATTGGTTGATAGTTTATATATGAACTATGTGGATGTCAACTGATTTCTTTGAACGAACCGCTGGGAAGCGAGTATACGGTCCGGCGTGCTGACGCGAGCGTGGTGTAAAGCTGAGGCCGCCGGGGGATGAGCGTGTCCCGGCTGCGGCCCGCGGTCTTGGCGCGCGGAAGATCCCCCGCGAGCGAGAACCCTCAGTTGCACGGCGTGGAAAGATGGCGGAAGATTCAGGCCGCGGCGGTGACTGGCTCGCCGGCGCCCGTATAGAAGACGTGAATGAGGTCGTCCGCCTCTCCGAGCATGAGAGCCGGCCAGATGAGTCCTTCGTCTTCGTCGTGCAAGAGCACTTCACCGGCGACTGGCAACCCGTCCTTATCAAGCTTGCGAACTACAATTGCGACCCACTGTTTTGGATAGGCGCGTTTGATTTCGGCCGTAGACAACACCGCAGTTTCAAATCCAAACATCTGACCGGACCTCCCACTGATCGTAGGGCAACAAGGCGCTACGTAGGTCAAAGCCTGCGCCGGTTTCGAGGGCACGCCTGCTAATTATCTGGCTTCGAGTGTGAACTTCGGTGGGGCTGTTCGGACCATCGGGTGGTCTTGCCGGGCCGTCCGATCATCATGCTAACGCTCCTGTCAAGAATGGGGAGAGACAAAGTCGGATTAGAAGGAGTACTTCAACGCAAACTGCACGATGCGCGCCGGCGATGATGTCTCGACCACGGACCCTAATCCGGGCGCGCCGATCGTTCGAATTGGAAGCGCTCACTGCACAACTACAGTCACGCTTCGGCGCAGCGGAGAACCCCCTAATCTTGTGACCTCTTAACGAAAGAGCAACTTAGTTCCAGCGGGATACCTTCGATTTCCGCTTTCGTGTGGTCTCATCGACCTCAATTTCCCCTGCACTTTCCATAGGCGCGAGCGCATTGGTCCTGAGTTGACTAGAGTAGTAGTACGTTTCGTCGGACGATACGAACTCCTCCACCTCCGATATTTTCACCCAGCCTCTGCCCTGAAACTTCGCTCGCAATACCGCTTTCAAGGGTTCGAAGTCGTATCCTCCCAAGTTTAGCGTAAGCTGACCTGAGCGCATTCCTTTGAAGGCGAAATCACCGGATGGAACGACTCTCCATATGGCCTCCTTCATTTTGTCGCAACCCTTGAGGTTGTGTGTGCAGAAGAAGATCGCATACACGAGGCGCTGCCCTTCGTACATGTCGAAGTGCACAACGTACCTAGCTCCAGAACGTCGAAGCTGGGTCTCGTAGAGGTCATAGAAGAATTGCTTCCTTTTCGCCCTGTCGCTGATTTCTCTTCCCTCTCGCCAGCTGGTGGATCCAAACAAGGTGTCTAGATGATGTTCGAACTCCGGCGTTCCCTTAAAACGGTTTATGGACTCGTACATGAATGAGACATACACTTCGGACTTAGGATTCCTTAGAATGCCGCCGATGACATCCATCGGGGTGTCCGATACTCCGAAGGGATCCACCATAATGAAGCACGGCGCAAGCTTCTGAGTTTGGGCATCAAGCTGATCGAGGACCTTAGTCGATGTCTTGTCGAAAGCGCTATTGATTACCCTGACTTTGCAATTCGCGGGAAGCGGCAACTTGCTGACAAGCCCTTTAAGGTGTGCTGCTCGGTCCGGATCTTTTTCGATGAAAATGAAACCAACCTCGGCTTTGACCAGTCCTTTCGACCGATGTTCCAACAACGATTTCATCGCTATGATCGGAGAGCCTTCTTCACGACCTTCGTACTCGCCGGGACCAGCGAAGCCGTCGATAAACAGCACTCGCCTGTTCCACGACCCCATTATGGGAAACCACGCTTCAAGGTACCGCCTAAGAACCTGGTGCTTGCCACGGGTATGTGGTTCAAGTCTCCAAAGGGGATTTTCAGTTGCCATTTGTCTGTGACTCAGCCTGACTAAAGAGCTGCCTTGGATTGAGCTGGATACTCCCGCCACTGCCTCCCGTCCAATACAGCTTCGTCCCCACCGCGCTTACTCTTTCTGCCACCAAGTTGCTTTAGGAAGAATGGCACATCCGCCCCTTCGCACTGTTGCTGAATGCTGCGCGCCCAAGCCAGATCCATGGGACGTGCTCTCGGCCCAGACTCTCCGCCGACTATCACCCAATCGATTCCGTCGAGATTGATTCCTCCAAGGTCCTCCAAGAGAGGCTCTATTGAAAGGAAACGTTGCACAGCGGATGCCTGCCGCAAGTGGTCGATGCGCGGGAGGCCGTACCTTCTATTTTCCACGCTCACGCCCCACCAGATGTGAGGCTGTTTAGCCGCAAAGTCAAGTCTCGTGTTCAACAAGTCACGAAGCCGTTCCGAACGCTTAGTCAGAACCTGGAATGTGTGCCACTTCGCCTTGGTCATTACAAGCGCGACTGCTTCGACGTAGTCATCGGGGACACCCTCATGAAACAGATCGCTCATCGAGTTTACAAAAATCATCTTCGGACTGCGCCAGAGCAGGGGCTGCGTCAGCTTGTCGGGCACCAGACGCATATCAAAGCCCTGTTCGTATGGATGTCCTGGGACACCGCGGAACCTCTCCGCGAACGTCTCGGCGTAACAGTGCGTGCACCCAGGGCTGATCTTTGTGCACCCTCGAACGGGATTCCAAGTAGCATCCGTCCATTCTATCTTGGATTTGTCACTCATCAGATCCCGCACTATGCCGAAGATCAACCGAGGATTATCGAAAATAGCTGACTCGAGTCAATGTGAAGTCTCGGGTCGATTCTGGGGAAGCACTCGCAATGCTATCGGGGGGTTCACGGAAGTTTTAACACAATGCGCGCCGCGCGGCCAAAAAAACGAAAAGGGGTTGAGGAGTTCAACCTCAGCCCCCGATTCAAGCACAGCGTCTTACCGGCACTAGATATCCAGATTCTTGACATCCAGCGCGTTGTCTTCGATGAACTTTCTTCGGGGCTCGACCGCGTCGCCCATCAACACCGTAAACATCTCGTCGGTCTCAACCGCGTCGTTCACCTGAACATTCAGAATCGTTCGAGTCTCGGGATTCAGCGTAGTCTGCCAGAGCTGC
>DATIFP010000012.1:0-6809 GCA_035455165.1 Blastocatellia bacterium | reverse complement strand
TTAGTCGGCTGACTTGAATGCTCGGAAGATCAATAAGCCGACTAAAGTCGGTACTCTGAACGCCGCACTCTAAACACCGCACACTAAACGCCGCGCCCTAAACCTCTTGCGGCGACGCGAGCGGCGCCCAGCAACGCAGTCTTGTCGTTCATGATCACCCGAACCGGAACATCTTCCAGCAAGTTAGAGAGCCTGCCCTTTGCCGTGAACGATCTCATGAATGGTCCGTCTTTGAGCTTCTCGATGATCTTTGGCGCGATTCCGCCCCCAATGTAAATGCCGCCGACGGCTTTAAGAAGAAGCGCTACATTGCCCGCGGCTGCACCGTAGATGCTGACGAACATATCCAACGCTTTGACGCACAACTCGGATCCGTGAGCCATGGCGGCATTGGCGATAACGCTGCTCGGATCGTTCCCTGCAAAGGAATCGGCAACGCTCGGCGTTTCTTTTGCGAAGTTCACGCTGCGGAGAAAATCATAGATGTTGACCAGTCCCGGCCCTGACAATAGCCGTTCGACGCTGACGTGACCCGTCTTTGATAAAAGATACTGCAGCAGCTCAATCTCGAGTTGATCGCGCGGCGGAAAGTCTGCGTGGCCGCCCTCGGACGCGGAAGGTACGTGACGCTCGCCGTTCCAAAACAGGCTTGCGACGCCGAGCCCGGTCCCGGCGGCGATCAACGCGGCGTTACCGACCTCCGGACGCCCTTCGTTCAACGTGACGAACTCCTCAGGCTTCAGCTCCGGTATTCCGTGCGCGGTCGCTTCCAGGTCGTTTATCAATTCGATGGAATTCAATTGGAGACGTTCGGCAAGAATGCTCGATTCGACAACCCACGGCAAATTTGGCGTGACGAGGCGGCCTTCGATGACCGGTCCGGCTACGCCGAAACAAGCGGCCTGGACACGCGCGGTTGCTCCAGCCATGAATTCATCAACTATGGTTTCGAGCCCCGAATACTTCTTGCTTGGAAAGCTCTGCAAGGCAAGCGAGGTCAGTTTGTCGCCATCGACTGCGAACAACCCGAGGTTGGTCTTAGTGCCACCGATGTCACCCGCGAGGATCATTCTAATTTTCTTCGAATGGGATCTGGCGAACCGTAACACACGCGTTACTCAACGCCGTCATCTATTGCGCCGGCTCACTTGTCATCCTAAGAGTTTGTCTCGACAGCAGACCTAATAGGGGCGATGACTATGGCAGCGATCGGTGGCAATAGCAAACCGGCTCCCGGGAGTCACCTGGGAAGTGCTCCCGACGACCGCCTACTGAGGGCTGACCGATCTTACCAACTCTCCCGCAGCAAGTACCGCCTGCTCGTAAACCCGATCGTGGCCAAGAATCTGAATCTCTCTCCCGATCAGCTCGCTCTCGCTCAACCCTTCATAGCTCAGCACTCGCTGAGAACTCTTCTCGTCTCCGCGCGTCACCGATGTTTCGATGCGCTTGCCGTCCGCGCTTCGCCTTACCGAGAACAAGATCGATTCATCCTTCGCGCTGTGCAGGGTCACCAGTGCCAGGTGTCCCGGCTCGATTTGACGCTCCGTGTGGGCGAACTCGAGGCTGATCGCGCAGTCGTCACGTGAAGCACACCCGAACCTCATGGATTGGGCGGTTGACGTTGCCTCGCGCTTTTGTACTTCCCATCCGAGCCGGCTCGCGAGCCACCCGCCAAGCAGAAGCGCTCTCGGCGAAATCGCCGACGGATCAATTGCTGGCGGCGCGTATTCGATCACCACCCGGTCAAGTTGGTCGAGCAGCGGTCGATACTCCTTCACATCGTAAAATGCCGCGAGCAGCGCGCGCCAGGCCGTCAGGCGAGCCCAGTTCAGGTCGCTGAGCGCGGTCCAGCGAGGCGTGTCGCGCAACACCGACGCCATACTGGCGATGTCGCGATGCGAATGGGTGAACAATGAAGAATCGATGATCACCCGATCCGAAATGTCCGCCAGCTTTCGAAAGAGCGCTTTGTCCTCTATCCGAGGTACTGCCCGCCACCAGAGATAGACCGGCAGATCAGACAACAACAGCGGCGCGAGCGTGCTCGGAAGTTCCGCGATTCCCGAACCCGCCGCGGTGATCGTCACCTGCTCGCAACACACTTGCTTCGAGGAGCCGGTCGGCAGCGTGCACCGAGATGTCACCTGAGCTTCCAGTTTCGATTCAGAGGCTTCGCGATCGACAAGCATCAGAATAGCGCGGCTCGGATGCGCGGCGGTGACCTCGGTCAATATGTCGTCGATCTCAACTGATGCTGAAGGCTGCGGGACAAACACGAGCAGATTGAGAATCGACGATCGAATCACACCTCCGTGTTCATCGTCTTCGGAAGCCTGTTGCCAGAGAGCGATCAGTTCGCGTTCAATTGCTGCTACGTCGATCCAGGAGCCGGAAGGCGGTTGAGTTGAAGTGCCCATAGTAGAACCTTGTGATGATTATGGATGCTGCTTTCTTTTCATATCTCGGCTTTGGGCGAATCCGTCACAAGCCAAAGCGCCGCCGGAAGATAAAACGATTCAATAGTCGGAGGCGGCGGCGCACTCCAAGTCTGCGGCGCATTACAAATCAGGGCCTGCGCCATTCCCGGCCATCGCGTTCGATCAACGCTTCGGCTTCCGCGGGGCCCCACGTGCCGGCTTCGTATTTCGGGATCTCTTCCTTCGATGCCTGCCAGGCTTCGAGTATGGGCATCACGATTTCCCACCCGCGTTCGGTCATATCTCGGCGCGCGTACAGGGTCGAATCGCCGAGAATGCAATCGAGCAAAAGCCTTTCGTACGCTTCAGGGGATGCAACGCCGAACGACGCGCCGTACCGGAAGTCCATGTTCACCCACCGGATCCGCGTCGCCTGGCCCGGGACTTTCGCTCCGATCCTCAGGGTGATTCCTTCATCGGGCTGAACGCGTATTACCAGCACATTGGGTTCGATCTCTTGCTGAGCGCTCTTGAACAGTTGAAGCGGCGCCTTGCGAAAATGAATCGCGATCTCGGTGACGCGTTTTGGCATGCGCTTACCTGACCGCAGATAGAACGGGACGTCGGCCCACCGCCAGTTATCGAAGTAGAGCTTCAATGCCGCGAACGTATCGGTCTGCGAATTCGGGTTCACGTCTTTCTCGTCCCGGTACCCGGCCACTGGTTTTCCGGCGACCGCGCCGGCCGAATATTGGCCGCGCACCACGAACTCGTTGACCTTGTCCGCCGGAACCGCACGGACCGCCTGCATGGCTTTGATCTTCTCATCGCGCACAGAGTTAGCGGAGAGGCTTATTGGCGGCTCCATTGCTATCAAGGAGGTCACTTGAAACACGTGATTCTGAATCATATCCCGCAAGACGCCGGCGGTATCGTAATAACCTCCCCGGCCTTCGACGCCAATCGCTTCTGCGTTGGTGATCTGCACGTGATCGACGTAGCGACGATTCCAGACCGGCTCAAAGATGCCGTTCGCGAATCGGAACACCATCAGGTTCTGCACGGTCTCTTTGCCCAGATAGTGATCGATACGATAGACCTGATCCTCATCAAAGACCTTGGCCACTTCGACGTTGAGCTCCTTGGCGCTCGCGAGGTCGTGCCCGAAAGGCTTCTCGATGACTATGCGAGTCCAGCCGTTGCCCTCGGGCTTTGCGAGCTCAGCCTGCCCCAATTGCTGAATCGACTCGGCGTAGAGCGACGGCGAGGTCGATAGATAGAAGACTCGATTGCCGGCGGTCCCGCGCTCGCGATCGATTCGATCGAGCAGCTTGCTTATCTCTTGGTACGCTTCCGAGTTGTTGACATCGCCCGCGACGTAAAAGATTCCCTTCGCAAAACTCGCCCAAACCTGTTCATCGACTCGTTTGGCCTCGGAGTAGGTCACGATCGCGTCTTTCATCTTCGCGCGGAATTCGTCGTGACTCATGGGCGAGCGCGCGAATCCGACGATTGCAAACTCGGCGGGGAGCAATCGCTCTTGCGTAAGTCGATAAAGCGCAGGAACAAGCTTGCGCTTGGTGAGATCGCCCGATGCGCCGAAGATAATTACTGTACAAGGATCAGCCGTGCGTTCGAGCCTAACACCCTCTCGTAGCGGATTGTCGGATATGCTGGACATTTAGGTTCCTCAGGTTCTTTGCGCTCTTTGCGATTCTTGGCGTTCCTTGCGCGAAACCTGTCTCTCGCGAGCCTGGTTTCGCGCAAAGACGCAAAAGCGTTTCGCGCAAAGACGCAAAGGCCCGCAAAGGTCACTTCTTCGCTAATTCTTCCCACTCGGTGTGAACGAACTCGCCCTTGGGATCATCCGTCCTCTGATACGTGTGCGACCCGAAGAAGTCACGTTGAGCCTGGGTTAGATTCAAGGGCAGATTTGCGGCGCGGTATGTGTCGAAGTATGCGAGGCTCGCCGACATCGCCGCCGCGGGAATACCGAGCGATTGCGCGGTTGTCACCGCCTGCCGCCATCGAGGCTGTGCCTCCAGCACCCAGGCCTTGAAGTCCTGGTCGAGCAGCAGATTCGGCAGATCTGGCCTTCGCTGATAGGCCTGCTTGATCTTGTCCAGGAACTGGGCGCGAATGATGCAGCCGCCCTTCCATATTCGGCTCAACTCGCCGAGGTTGACGTTCCACTTGTACTCCTCCGAGCCGCGGCGAATCACATTCATGCCCTGCGCGTAAGAGCAGATCTTGCTGGCATAGAGCGCGTCGTGAACAGCGTCGATCAGCTCTTGTTTGGCGCCTGTGTATCTCGCTGCCGGCCCCGGCAGTTGCTTATTCGCTTCGACGCGCTCGGCCTTGAGCCCCGACAGCACGCGAGCGTCCAGCGCGGCTTGCATCGTCGGAATCGCGACGCCCAGCTCCAGCGCGGTTTCGGCGGTCCATTTGCCGGTGCCCTTTTGACCGGCGACGTCCACGATCTTATCGACGAGGGCGCCGTCGCCTTTTGGATCGCCGACAGTGAAGATCTTCGCGGTTATCTCGATCAGGAACGAGTTCAGGTCGCCCTCATTCCATCGAGAGAAGATGTCCGCCAGCTCCGGCGCCTTCAACCCCAGCGCGTTTCGGAGAATGTCGTAAGCCTCCGCGATCAACTGCATATCGCCGTACTCGATTCCGTTGTGAACCATCTTGACGAAGTGCCCCGCGCCGTCGGGTCCGATATAGGTGACGCAGGGCCCGTCGTCGACCTTCGCCGCGATCGCTTCCCAGATCGGACGAATCTGTTCGTATGCCTTGCGGTCGCCGCCCGGCATCAGCGATGGTCCCCACAGCGCGCCCGACTCGCCGCCCGACACTCCCGATCCGATGAAGTTGAAACCGGCCGCCTTCATTTCTTTCTCGCGGCGCACGGTGTTCTCGTAAAAGGAGTTGCCTCCGTCGATCACGATGTCTCCGGGATCGAGGAGCGGCTTGAGCTGTTCAAGCACCGCGTCGACCGGACCGCCCGCTTTTACCAGCAAGATTATCTTGCGCGGCCTCTCGAGCGAGTTGACGAAGTCCCCAATCGAGTAGGCGCCGATGACTTGTTTGCCCTCGGCGCGCTGAAGGAATTTGTCTACTTTACTGGTGTCGCGGTTGTAGACCGCGATTGGGTACCCGTTGCGCGCGATGTTGAGCGCAAGGTTCTCGCCCATCACTGCGAGTCCGATCATTCCGATCTTAGCGAGTTCGGGTTTGGTCTGTGCAGTCATTTCTTTCCTTTCAATTAACAGGGATGGACAGGATGAACAGGATCAAAGACATAGGACGCGGGCGTCCCCGTCGTTTTTTTGGCGTGTTCCATCCTGTTCATCCTGTGTATCGCTGTTCAAGATCTGTTCGTGCAATCATTCATCTCAGCTCTGTTTGAAATCGCTCAACAATCGCGCGGCGGGTTCGTCTATCATCCACAACAAGCTGCCATTCAGAGGACGAATGAGCTGGCTTGGATAGACGTCCGGCTGGAGGCGACCCTCTATTACTTCCTTGAGCACATCCGCCTTATCTGCTCCCGCGACAAGAAACGTGACGTTGCGAGCGTTGTTTATCGTCGCCGTCGTGAAAGTGATCCTGTGAGCTTTGAATTTCTCAACGTAGTTGGCGACAACTATATCGTGCTCTCCGGCGTGAAGCGCGGGGGTGTGCGGAAACAACGATGCGGTGTGTCCGTCGGGCCCCATCCCCAGGAAGACCAGATCAAGCCTCGGGACGTTCGACAGGGGAGCGGTCCCCGTCTTTGACTTCCCGGGTCCCGATAAGAAGAATGACCTGAGTGTCGAGGCATACTCCTCAGCGGCGCGCTGCGCTGGCATTTCGGCTGGTACGCGAAAGATGTTCTGCGAGGGAACCGGGACCTTCGACAGCAGCGCCTCGGTCGCCATTCGATAGTTGCTATCCGGATGGTCCGGGGGAACCGAACGTTCATCTCCCCAAAAAAAGTAGATCGAAGACCATGGCACGGTATCGAGAAACGGGTCTGCCGCCAGTATCGAAAACATCGCCCTCGGAGTGGAGCCGCCGGATAACGCCACGGTGAAACGCCCGCAACCGATGACATATTGATCGGCGAGTCGTGCAAAACGCCGAGCCGCCTTGAGCGCAAGTTCCGCCGCATCGGGATAGACGCGAACCGTTGCGTTAGGCTTTTGAAGCATTCGTGTCGACATGATTATTTTCAAACCCGCGGAACTGACCCTGGGAGCGCACGCGGCTCGCGTGCTTGATTTCGATCCCAGCGCAATCAGAGCACGCGGGCCGCGTGCGCTCTCATTTTCAAACCCGCGGAACTGACCCTGGGAGCGCACGCGGCTCGCGTGCTTGATTTCGATCCCAGCGCAATCAGAGCAC
>DATIFP010000011.1:0-103970 GCA_035455165.1 Blastocatellia bacterium | reverse complement strand
CGTTTGAACGCGCGATGCGGAATGTCAACGCGTCGTTGTCGCGATCGTTTCTGCCTACGGCGATTTCGTACCCGTCGGTCGAGAGGAACCAGCGACCCACATGGTCTCCTGGCTTCTTTTGGTCCCGTTTCGTCTCACCGCGACGGGCGCGCGTCGGCGACTCGAGCAATTGGCCGGCGGCCTCTCCAACGCTCTCAATGCAGTCGCTGGTCGGTTCGCTCTCGAGCTTTCGCAGTAGCTGCTTAAGTGGATCGAGGTTGCGGGTGACTTCTTGTTTCCTGGATGCAATTGCCTCCGACGCGCGACCCGCTTTTCTATACCTGTTGAAGTAGTCGGATGCTGCTTCTTCAAGAGTTGCGCCCTCGGGGATATCGATTTGAATCTGCGAAAGCTTGGGATCGTAGTAGTCGATGACGGTGACCTTGTTGTCATCGAATCGCGCATTGGCGAGATTAGCCAGTATCAACTCGCCGCAACGCTTCAGTGTTTCGGGCTCTCCAAAGCGAGCGCGATCAGCCTCAATCCTCTTGAGTGCCGACTCGCGCTTGTCGATCTCGCGCGAAAGCCGGTGCTTTAGTTGTTCGTATTCGGACCGAAGCGCGACAGCTTCCTTGCGACGGGTGTAGTACACCTCGGCTGCTTCGGACAACGTCGAGAATTGATGGCGAATCATGTCGCGGGCCTGACTCAACTCGATGTGTGACAGGAGCAGATCGGCTTTCGGCTCTATAACACGCTTTGGAATGTCCTCGAGCGCGACGCGTGAGTAGAGCAACGCTGGCGGGTTGGCGTTCAAGAGGTCTGATACGAGTGAGCGAAACGCAGCGGCGGGGAGACGGTCGGCGCATCGGGCTAGAAACTCAGTGTGAAGTTGCGGACCAAAGATATTTCCCGCGGCGAAGAAACGGTCGACAATTTCAGATTGACTCATTGAATCCTGGAGACTGTGGGTCAGTTTCGATGCCTCTTCGCCACCGACAGGACTCGCGAGATCAGGGAATGAGTGATCAAACATCGACGAGATCACGTTTCGCTGTCCGTCGACCAAATACGCATTTGCTGAGCGGCCCGTGAACGCCAGCACCAGCGAAGAGAGCGTCTGACTATCGTCGGCTTCTAGTCTTTCGAAGGTTAGTTCCACGATCCTGTCGAGTGGCGTCTTGGTTAGCTTCACTAAGCTGGCGTCAACCAGCCTCTTGTGCGCCAGCGCGGCAAACGGACTGGATGTTTGTGCGTCCCGACTGGACGCGGTTGAGGTTCTCTTCGAAAGGTAAAGAGCCGGTGCCGTGCGATCAAACGATGCCCTCAGCCGGCGTTTGCCGGAGATGCTAACGTCGATGAGCAAAGACGAGTTCGATGACGATATCCTGGCGACAGTGCGACCCAACACCTCCGGGCTCAGTTCTCGAAGGACTGCCGACAGATAGAAGTTATCCACGGGAGTGATCTTACTTGAACCGCGGATGTGAGCGCGACTGACAAGAGAAAGACGCCGGATATGGCAAGTCCGGCGTCTGGTGAAGATGAGTTGCTCAGCAGCTCAAAAGTCCCGCACTACCATTGTGCGCGATATGATGTCGTGCCAACCTCGGTGCTTTTGATTCAAGGCGGCCCACGCGAATCCCAGCATTGCGGGAGCAGCGGAGAGGTAGTAGCCGGCAGTCCTAAGCAGCGCTCGCGGTCCGGACAGTGGTTGGAAAGTCACCGCGTCCACAACTCTTGTATTAGTCAGCATCATGCCGAACGTTCTGCCGCACACACACTGCGTCAACGCGAGGTAGAAGAACGATATCAGGAGGACAATGAGTCCGGCGGCGAGACCGGTTTGCGAATTCGAGAAGCTGCCGTCGGCGATTCTGATTGTAGCGAGGAACGGTGAGCAGCTGGCTATCACCGAAAGCAGATCTACGACACCTATCACGGCGTGGGTGAAGAGGGAGGGACTCTCGTTCTTCAAGAACTGCGAGCCCAGTGTCTGGTCGACCTTTCGTATCTCGGCCTCCAGGTAGTCGAGCGGCTCCAGCTCGTCTATCGCCGATATCGCAGGCGTCGCGGCTTCGTCCTCGACAGGAAGCGCGGGAGCGACAAGTTCAGCTGTCGCGATCGCTTCAACCGCGCGCGCCTCGGAGCGCGGTGAATCAACGTTTACCGGTCTGGTAATAGAAGGTGCAACGACTTCGGGTTTAGGCGCGGGCGCAAACTCCACTCGCGGCTCTATTTCGGGGATCGGCTCGAGCGCTCGAGCTGTAGCTTCGCGATCCATCGCCAGAGACACTTGCGGGCTCGCTTGCATCGGCCTCGCCGGCTCAATCTTGGGAAGCGCTGCGCGGCTGGCATTTTCGCTTGCACGTTTCACGCGAGTCAGCGCGGCTTCGACGATGTTCGAACTGCTCCGCCGGGTCGAAGTCGCAGGGGCCTCCACGGCCGCCTCCAATTGACTACGCAGGTCACCTCGCGTTGTTGCTACTCGAACCCCGGATTGACGAGCATGCAGAACTCGCCTTTCTTCGGCCTTAGCGCCAAGAGCGCTCGAGGCGGGATTGACGTCGAACGGCGCCGGACCTTCTTCGACCGGGATTTCAGCTTGAACGCCGGACGTGCGCCTTGCTCTGATCGCCCGCACTTTTTCATTGAGTTCGAGACGCCAGGCGGGTAGCGACGGCGTGGCTGCCGCGGGAGCGGCGGTGCGTGTTCGCTTTGGGAACTCGAGCAATCTCGAGTCCTTCGAATTTCGACTTCGCCTGGACGTTGAACGATGACAACGTGGACAGCGCGCGGATGTATCTGGAAACGTATGCCCGCAACCATGACAGTTCATTTGAAGAGTACCTCGAGTATGGGGGGCATCCTGGTGAGCGAGCGCGATACTAGCAGAAAGCTTCCGCAAAGGTCAACACGAAATGTTGACACACGAAATGTTGACTGTGTTAGTAGCACATGAAGATGTCCGATTTTCTTAGCAAGTTTAATGTCCGCTTAGACCAGCAGCATTACAGAGCACCTCTGGGGTGCCTGTGTCTTTAATCCATTCGCCCCGCGGTAAACGAAAGCCTAATCTTTCCCAGCGACTTTACGCGATGTTCCGCCGGTCGCACCCGGGACCGCTTCTTCGGGAGAGGGTGATGTAAGCCCAAGCGACTTACGAACCTCGGCCTCAATTCTGCCTGCGATTGCAGGATCGGACTTGATCAGATTCTTGGCGTTCTCGCGTCCTTGCCCCAGCCGCTCGCCCTTGAAGCTAAACCACGCGCCGCTCTTTTCGACGATCTTGTGTTCCACCGCGAGATCCAGTAGATCTCCCTCTCTGGAGATGCCTTCGCCGTACATAATGTCGAACTCCGCTTCTTTGAAAGGCGGTGCAACCTTGTTCTTGACGACTTTCACCTTTGTGCGATTCCCGACTACCGAGTCGCCGTCCTTGATTGAACTGGTGCGGCGAATCTCGAGCCGAACCGACGAATAGAATTTGAGAGCGCGGCCGCCGGTCGTCGTCTCCGGGTTGCCAAACATCACCCCAATCTTTTCGCGAATCTGGTTGATGAAAATCAGACAGGTGTTTGATCGAGCCACGACCGCCGTAAGCTTCCGGAGCGCCTGCGACATCAGTCGCGCCTGCAGCCCGGGAAGCGAGTCTCCCATCTCCCCATCCAGCTCGGCTCTCGGAACGAGCGCTGCTACCGAGTCGATTACAAGCACGTCAACGCCGCCGGAGCGAACCAGCGCCTCGGCGATCTCGAGGGCCTGCTCTCCTGAGTCAGGCTGTGAGATAAAGAGATCGTCTACGTTTACGCCGAGCTTTTGGGCGTACTGGGCGTCCATAGCGTGTTCTGCATCGATGTAAGCGGCGACTCCGCCGGCGATCTGGGCCTGCGCGACTATGTGAAGCGCTAGCGTGGTCTTACCCCCAGACTCCGGACCGTATATTTCAACGATTCGTCCTCGCGGTACGCCGCCGATGCCGATCGCAGCGTCGAGGCTGAGACACGACGTGGATATGGCGGGCACATCTACCACCTTTTTTTCGCCAAGGCGCATGATCGAGCCCTTGCCGAACTGCTTTTCTATGTTTGCAATCGCTATGTCTATCGCGCGGTTGCGCTCGCTTCGTTCATCTGCCATTTGCTTGGATCCCTTTCTGTATCGAGGTGGCCGAAGAAGCCTCACTATAGCATATTGAGAAACGCCCTTCACAAATCAATTCTTGTGGGACGCTTCGCTTGCCACCTGGCTATTTGATCTCGCGCCTTCGGCGGTCGGGGCCGCCGAGCCGCGAGGTCCTGAGATGTTGTGTTCGACCTGTCATCACAGAATTAGACACACTGAACCGCCAAGACGCCAAGGTCGCCAAGACTAGAGAGCCACACCGAGATCCTGGCATCCTATCTTAGGTTCTGGCGGTCTTGGCGGTCTTGGCGGTTCACTGTTTGCGACCGCGGGAATATTGCGGCCACCTGCTGCGATTTAACGTCGGGGCTAATCGCGGGACAGAACCGGACACTTAGCGACCACGCGAGCGCGGGCTTCGCCGGAAACCTGAAAAAGACGGTACAGGCAACCCGATGGCACGGTGGTTGCACAAAAGGCTTGCGCCAGCCTTTTGCTGTGGGCCGGGCGGCTTCACCGTGCAGGAAGCAGCTCGAAAGTTATTGAAACTATCGGACCCGGATTGCGTTTTACGCTGGTGCGCGTTCGATGCAGTGGATGAACGCGGGTTGAGTTTTAGGATGGTACAGTTACGACCGGGTTCAGAACAGACGGGGTGGAGAAAATGAGAGTTGCCAAGAACATTCATGCCAAACAGACAAACAAAAAACAGAACGGAGACGGAGTAAAACTGTCCGCGCTCGACGCAAATGAGCTGAAGGCTGTGGTTCGCGATGGATTGGTTGAGATGACCATTGCCGATCGCGAGGCGTTCATCGGTACGCTTGAAACCGAGTTGAGACGTGCGGGATTGAACATGCGGTCGTATCTTGTGCCGCTCGGAATCCCGGGCCGCAGTCCGGAGGATCTGACGCCTACGGAGGTCGCGCACCTGATAAGGTTTCTCAAGCTAAACGTACCGCACGCGATGCCGGCAGTAGAGCGAGCGCTGGGCCACTATGACGCTTTCTGGGCGAAGCCTGGTCGAGGTGATCATCGCATCGCCGCATAAAACGAGATCCATGGATGAGAAAAATGCCTGCCAGGTCGTTGCCGCATCCTGGCAGGCATAGCCATCTAAGGCGGCTCAATCGCCGGGGCACATACTTGCAGAAATGCCTCAGCAAGCCCGAGATGCGCGGGGCCTTTTTGTTGGGCGATTGGCAGCACGACACTTTCTAAACTACCAACACCTCCTGTACTATTCCTGCTCGCAGGCTGACACCTCGTAGCGAGCCTCCCGATTGCGATTTAACCAGATGAGAAGAGTTTTTCTATCATCACACATTCTCCTGCTCGCTTGGTTTGGGGCGGTGAGCGCAATCGCTCAGCGTCCTGTTGCACCACCGAGCGATGACAAGCCCGGACCTGTGCTTGCTCGCGCGCGGCAGCTCGGTGAGTTGGCCGCCTCCGGCGAAGCCGATGCGGCTACGAAGCTGAAGGAAGCCCTCTCGGATGAAGATTGGTACGTGAGAGGAGAGGCTGCCCGGGCGCTCGGGCGACTGGGTGATAAGTCGGTTGCGCCCCTGCTGATGCCGCTCCTCAAGGATCGTAGCTGGTTCGTTCGTTCTGCGGCGCTCGAGGCGATTGGTTCGCTGGGCGCGTCCGACACAGACGTCTCACCCCATATCGATGACTCGCCGGATACGTACCTCCGAGCGCGAGCTGCGGCCACGGCGGGAGCTGTTGGCAGCACGAACTCTATCAGCGCTTTGATCAAGGGCCTCAGCGAAGGCGAGCCGCTGGTTCGACGTGTGTCGGCGAGCGCGCTTGGCGAGCTAAAGGCCGCGAGCGCTGTCGATGCCTTGCTTTCGCTCCTGAAAGACGGAGATGAGAGCGTGAGAAAAGCGGCAGTCGTGGCGCTTGGTCGAATTGGCGATAAGCGGGCGGCAAGCGCAGTACGAGCGGCGGCCTCGGAGATCGACGGCGACCAATGGGAATACGCGGTTGCTATGTACCGGCTCGGCAATCGCGACCATTTGGAGCAGATAACGGCCGCCCTGTCGAGCGACTACGCTGATGTCCGTCGCGAAGCGCTGAAAGCGCTTTTGGAATTCGCGGACGACCGGGCGCTGCCGGCGCTCGTTCCATTGACTCGGAGCGACGGAGCAACCTCAACAAGAAATGGACCTGCCGTGCGGGTTGATCTGGCTAATGGTCTCGTTGGTTTCAGTAGCCTGGAAGCGAGGGCCGCCTTGATCAACATGCTGGACGATCCCGAAGCCGTCGTGCGAGCGGCATCAGCGGCGTCCCTCTCTAAGGTAAGCCGTATGGAAGCCAGGAGCGATTTCCCTGACCGAGCTCTTTCTGCCCTGATTCTGACTCTGCGAAAAGAGAACTCACCGATCGTGATAAGGGCGATCAACGACGCCTTCGCCGTATTCGATCGAACTCGCGTTACTGATCTGCTGCTTGACTCGCGAACCGCCGATGGCAAGTTGAGTCCCAACATCGAGAAGGCGCTCAGCGCCGCAGGAGTTACGGCCGAAACTCAAACAGCGCAACTCGCGGCCGGTGACGTCGCCGATCGGATCCGAGCTGCCGAGCGGCTCGCGCGGCTGGGAGACACAAAGGCCGTGCTCCCGCTCATCGAGGCGCTCACAAGCGCTAAGGAGATCGATCTCAGAGTCAAGGCAGCCGAATCGCTGGGTTCTCTTCGCGATAAGAGGGCCGTCGAACCTCTGCTCGTGGCCGCGGGCGCGCAGCACACCGACCTCCGCGTAGCGGCGGTGCGAGCTCTGGGCTTGATCGGGGATCACCTGGCTTCCGAAGCGCTATTCACGGCGGTGCGCGACACCGAGCCGCGTGTGCGCGATGCAGCCGTCGCCTCCTTGTCCGCCCTTGGAATATCAATCGACAAAGTGGCGCCTGACCTCGCCAGTTCGAGCTGGCAGGTGAGAGCAGCTGCAGTCGCGACGCTTGCTCGTTTGGGAGATCGAAATGCGATTCCGCTGCTTGTCGGGGCCTTGCGGGACGGAGATAGTCGAGTTCGCGCCGAAGCTGCGCGGACGCTTGGCGAGTACACGGATCAGAACGCCACGGAAGCCTTAATCACCGCGCTGCGCGACCAGAGCACGGATGTGCGCGTTGAAGCCACGTTCGCGCTGGGACGATTGAAGGATGGCCGCGCCCTCGCGCCGTTAGCTTCCTTGCTCAACGACCGCGATCCTCGTGTCAGCCTTGCAGCCGCCGAGTCGCTGGTGCGGCTTCGCGACCCGCGAGCGACTCGCGTGCTCATCGACTCACTGTCCAGTAGCGATTGGCGAGTCCGGTCGCGCGCGACGCAGGTACTCGCGCGGGTGGCCGCCGAGGGCTCACTCGACCAGGCCGTCGGCCCTCTCGCGCGGGCCCTCGCCGACGGCGATCCGGTTGTGCGCTACTATGCCGCGGAGGCGTTGGCCGGCATAGGGGCGAAGGGCGTCCCGGCCTTGATCGAAGTTCTGCGTTCGCAACGCGAGGCTGATCGCGATCGAGCGGCGCGAGCCTTGTGGCGTATCGGCGCTCCGGCAGTTGAGCCACTTATTGCGGTCCTGCAGGAGCGAAGCTCGACTTCGGAGATGCGCGCTTCCGCGGCGCACACGCTGGGTCTGATCGGCGACGCCCGCGCGCTCAAAGGGCTTGCCTCTTTGCTGAACGATGAGCGGTATTTCGTACGTCAACAAGCCGCCCGGGCGCTCGGTCTAATGGGCGCGCCGGCGCTCGACCTGCTGTTCGAGATGGCTCGCTCTTCGACGCCGGCTGCCCGGGAAGCGGCAGTGGAGGCGTTGGGAAGCTCGAGTTCACCTCGCGCGGTCGACAGGGTGATCGAAGCGCTCGCGGATTCAAATCTAAACGTTCGCGCGGCCGCGGTGCGCGCGTTGGGTGAGAGCGCGAGCGAGCGAGCTGTGCCTCATCTGGTGGTGTTGTTGCGCGATGAATCGAGCACTTTTCGGACGCAAGCGGCGGCGTCCTTGGCGAAGCTTGGCGTCGTGGCGTTGCCGGGACTTGTTCGAGCACTGAGGGACCCGAAGCCATCTGTCCGCCAACTCGCCGCGGAGGCCCTCGGTGTTATTGGCTCAAAGGACGCAGTCGCGCCGCTGATTGAACTGGTCACCACTGACCAGTCCGGTGCGCGACCCGAAGCAATCGAAGCGCTTGGCAGGATCGGCGACCCCGCGGCGGTTCCTCCGATCCTCTCGGCAATTCGCACAGGCTCGGTTGCCGTCAGGAAGCGTGGGGTCGTTGCGCTCGCCAGATTCCGCGACCCTCTGGCCCAGGAGGCGCTGACCAACGCACTAACCGATGCCAACGAAGAGGTGAGACAATTCGCGGCATCTGGCCTTGGCGAAATTGGAGATGAGCGCGCGATTCCGAAACTCGAGCGGCTGGCGGACAACGACAACAGTTCAGACGTGCGCTCGGCGGCGGTTCAGGCTATTGAGCGCATTCGCAAAGATCCGAAGGCGCGGGCGAAACCGGACGGGGACCAGAAACTATCTCGACCATGACTGCAAATGTCATTCAGAAAAACACCAGGGCGATTCTGAGAAGAGCACGCAGTACCGGGTTGCTTTTCCTGTTCTTGTCGGCGCTGGTGTTGGACTCGTGCACGCACAGAGAGCAGCCGTCCGACAAAGGCGCGGGGCCAACGGCATCGGTTCCATCGAGTTCGACCTCCTCGAAGAACGCCAATCAATCATCGCTGCCTGAGAACGCAGTCGGGAGCGGTGCCGCTTCCAAAGAAGCCACGGGATCGGCGACGCCAAAGAGCAACGCGCCGGCTCAATTGATTGGCGAGTATGAAGTGAGAGAAATCGAGGACAAGGGAGTCGTGACGATGGTCAGCTCGATTCAAACCAAGATTTATTTCCTCGCGGATGGTAGTTACTCCCGCACTTCAAAGAAGGACGGCCGCACTTATCACAGCGATTCCGGGCGCTTTCGAATCGAGCCGCCGGACAAGCTTGTGCTGACCATCATGGTGAGCGGCTCAGGGCCACAACAGACCATCCAAAAACCGCCGCTTGAAAAGGTCCACAAGTTCACCCTCTCCTCGGACGGCGAGGAGTTGAAGTTGACGTCCGGCAAGGGCTCCGCGGCCCTGTTCCGCAGGGTCGCAAGACCAAAAGCAGGGTAAGCCGAGGCTCGAACGCGCAAGGACTCAACGATAGACAGGATGTTCAGGATATCAGAGTGATCGACTTATCCTGTCAAGCCGTATGTACCTGTTAGTGACCTCAAACGCTCAAGGACTCAAAAATAGACAGGATGTTCAGGATATCAGAATGATCGACTTATCTTGTCGATCCTGTATATCCCTGTTATTGACCTCGATTGAAACCTTCGGGCGACTAATGACGCTTTTTCGGAAAGGGGCAACGCGATCGCTTCTCGTTGTATGCACAGCCGTGGTTCTCGCGTCCTGCGCCTCCACCCGATCGAGTCCCGCAGGTAATGACTCAGGCGAACGACTCGAGGATTCGGGGAGGCGACTCGCGGGCGATTTTGTTGTTGCCGGCGTCGAAGATGCTTACCGCGATAAGCCTGCCCAAACTCAATCTTCCGTGGTGCTCACTTTCGACGAGAACGGGCACTTCAAGAGGCAGGACAACTCCCGAATCGAAGAGGGTGTTTACCTGATTGCCGGCAGCGGCGACCTCGTGATCTACATCGAAAAGGTAAACGGTGAGTACCTCACAGCGGCCCGGGTTGAGCGCTATCTGATCGACGATCAACGCGACGACACAATGACGCTGAGAGGACCATCAAGAAGCCTGGTCCTGCGAAGGCGCTGAACGCGCGGGACAGGCCTCCGGCGGCCCGACTGCAAGACGGGACTTGTTCGCCGTTCCAACATCTCGTAACAACTTTCTTACAATTCTGGTTTTTGCTTTTCGGCTTTTCGTTTCTGCGCTATGATTGCCGTAGCTCTTACAACCTCATCCGAGGTGACATGCCTGAGCGAGCGGCTCCGGCGTATCGTTTGATAGGGAGAACCACTGATGCGCGCCTATGAAATCAAGGCGGAGCGAGGGCGCAAGGTCACTTTAGAGACGCCCGACTTTCTCGAACAAGCTCGCCAGTTGCTCTCGCGAAGCCTGCCGGTTGAGTTGCGAATGAGCGGGAGCAGCATGAGCCCCGGCATTGAAGACGGCGACATCATCACAGTCGAGCCGATCACCGGGGAACTTATCAAGCCCGGAGACATAGTGCTCTATCACAGCCGCTTTGAGACAGCAGTCATTCATCGAGTGGTTCGCCTCGAGCGTTCTTCGTCGGAGCGCTGCATCGTCACCCGCGGCGACGCAGCTTCGCATAACGACGGGCCGGTTCCTTTACACCGGGTTCTTGGGCGCGTCAGTCGAGTCGAGCGGGCCGGAGAACGAATCAAGATGGTCGTACCAAAACTGAGTCCCGCTCAAACCCTCCTCTCGTGGTTGCTCCGGTTGAAGTTCTGGTGAGCCCGCCCGTTTCAGTTCGGAAGAACCCGTCCGGAAGTCAGCATCCAAACCAGCAACAGCCCGAGCAGTACTCGATACGCGACGAACACATACGTTGTGTGTCGTTGAAGGTACCTCAGCAGAAAGGCGATGGATAGATAGCCGGAGACTGCCGACACTAATGTCGCTACAACGATCGCGGTCCACCCTGTATTGATTGAGTGAAGCGCCTTTGGAAGCTCGAGCAATCCGCTTGCTGCGACGGCGGGGATCGAAAGTAGAAATGAAAAGCGCGCGGCCGTCTCGCGCTTCAGTCCCGCAAACAGTCCCCCGGTTATTGTGCTGCCGGAACGAGAAGACCCAGGTATGAGCGCAAACACCTGCGCAAGTCCTACGATGATCGCGTCAGAGGCATTAAGGTCCTTCATGTCCCTGCGCTGTCTTCCGACGATCTCTGCGATTGTGAGAATCAACGCCAACCCGATCAGGCTCCCCGCGATGACTCGAAGGTCCTTGGTCAGCACTCCTTCGATCTGATGCCTGAAAAGCAGGCCCGCAATCGCGACCGGCAGAGTGCCGATGACTATCAGCCAGCCAAGCGTCGCGTGTTGTTTCGACGACTCGTCCAGGTCTCGACCGGTCAACCTGGAAATATTCGCGGCAACAAATCCGACGATGATTCTGATGATGTCGGTCCAGAAATACACGATCACGGCCATCAGCGTCCCGAGCTGAATGACGGCTATAAAGGCAGTCCACTGATCGGGATGCTGGGGGTCTATCAGGTTCATCCACTTGCCGGCCAGTGTCAGATGCGCTGTGCTGCTGATCGGAATAAACTCGGTGAGGCCCTGAATCAGGCCCAGAATGATTGCTTGAATAATCGACATTCTTGCGTCCTGTGCTTCTTCGCCTTTGTACTTGGCTTAGCTGTTGGTGTCCAGGGGCGAGTGATAGTAGCGAGCACCGCAGCAACTGTCAACGAGTTAGGCCGATCTGTTTGGCGATCTTTGCGGGTCTTTGCGAGCTTTGCGCGAAAGGCTGATCTGAAAGCAACGGACTTGATACAATGAGGTTCAACAACGAAAGGGACGTGAGGCTGAGATGAGCGAAGAAGGGAAGCGAGGCCTGAGGTTGTTTCTGGAGTTCTGGTTATTGATAGGCGTGCTGGCGGGCTTCAATCTCTACAGCTACTTTCGAGGCGGCAGCGGTCTGTTCCTGGTAGTAGGGGTGATTTGTGTCGTCGCGTTCATCGGGTGGGCGATGTTTTATGTCTTCTATGTTCGGACGAGCGGCGACGACCAATGAGCGACGCTGGGCGATCGATAGAGATGACATTGAGAACAAAGCCTCATAAGAACGTGGTGATGATCTAATTTAACAACGCAAGAACCAGCTGATTTGACAGTCGCGATAGCGTTTGTTTAACATCACGTTTTGGTTTTTGGATCGGAAAGCAAACCGGAGTGGCCAGGTAGCTCAGTTGGTAGAGCAGCGGACTGAAAATCCGCGTGTCGGCGGTTCAATTCCGTCCCTGGCCACCAAAGCTTTCTGCCGTTACGGTGCGAGCCTGGTGACGCTGCAAGCTTCTGTCACGTTCACGCGCGCGTGTGAAGATACTAGCTCTTCATGCTCTCCTGACATCGGCGACGTGCCTCGGCCAGCAAGAAGGTCGGACCTCTAGTTCCCACCAGGATTGAACCCACAAGGTCACCCAAAGAAAGAAACACCATTTGTGCTTGAGCTATTGTTGGGGCCTAACCCAAGATGGGGAGTACCGAAAAGGCCCGTAGAGACCAAAGGAGATTACGGCTGAAGCGCCTCCCGAATCACGACCCCTACCCAACGACGCTAATCACGAGATGATGATGACCTCTCCCTTGGAGTGTTTCTCGCCAACACGCCGAAGCGCTTCGGCTGCCTCACTGAGCGGGTAACACCCTCGATGACGGGCACGACCTTGCCGGCCTCGAACAGAGATATCCTCTCGACTGGTCCGCTGAAACGGCTGTTAAGCGCCACCTCTTGCAGGTGCATCGGGGTTATGATCGGCTACAAGTTGAGCTCAACGCTATGCGCCAGGAACGCCTTGCAGCCGGCAAGCGTAAGGCTGAACCCGCCCATCGAGTCAATCGCCTGCGCGACCTTTTCATCGTCGCTTCCAGCGAATCCGGATGCGGTGATACTCACGAAGGTTGCGCCGTCGCCTCGCGGAGTGAATATCCATTCGACTCGCGTTCGCCACTCTATAAGGATTCGGCGATGCTGCTCGACAGACTTCACCGCGACTTCGGCCGACACCCCGTACATGTCCCAGTGCCAGGTGACGACCTCGCCTTCCTTCAGTCGACCGCTTCCCCGTGTGAACCAGAACCTGCTGGTGATGGCTGGGTCAACGAATGCCTCGAAGACTTCTGCAGCGGGTCTGCGGATGAGCATCCCGGCACGTGCGACGGGCTCATTCTGCAGTCTCATCATGCGCTCCTATTAGGCAAAAGCTATTTATAGGCGAGTCGTGGGTTGATGGCGATGAAGCAGCCGACTTCGTGTTGAAGGTTCGCGGTTAAGAGCAGCGAGCGTCCGCCTTTTCTTCGACGAGCCCCCGGGTAGCTGTGGGTGGCTTCTCAGGAGAGCGGCTTTGCTGCTGAGATTACATCAACGTTGCCGCCTGTCTGCGTTCGACTCCCCACTCGGTGGTTGGTCCCTGAATTCCTTCCGGCTCTGTGACTTCGCTCGTGCTCGGTGTTGCGAGCGGCGAAACCGGCTCGACTGGAGGGTTGAGCACCCGCGCCCTGGTAACATACTCCGCGGCGCGACCGGTCTCGCCCCGCGCGATCAGAATAGCCGCAATGTTCACGCATTCTTCGCTGGCTCTCTCGTTCATTGCAGACCTGAGGTAGATGTCTTTTAGCTTCTCCCGTATTTGAATGTGATCGGGTTTGTCTTGCAGAGTCTCTCTGAGCACCCTGATGGCTTGATCGACATGTCCACTCGCGACCAGGTATTCGGCCATGGCGATTTGCTGGACTGCCCCGTCCTCATCCAAGCCATGCTGGGATTCCTTTTGTGATCGGAAATCACCGGCAGCTATAGAATCGGATTGCAGCTTGCCAGCACAGGCCGTCACTGGAGCGCACACAGCGTCTGATCCATCAGGTATCGATATGATGATTTCCGGCAGATCGCTGACAATTTCTTTTTTCGGTTCTGGCAGTACAGATTGATCTATCTCCCCTTGTATCAGCGCCAACGCCGACTTTGCCTTGCGGCTGGTGGGCATAATGTCCAGCGCCCTCTTGTTCATCCTGAGAGCCGCGGTGATGTTACCTTTGTGCCAAAAAGCCGCTCCTGCTTCTATGAAGTCGTCGTGCGCACGGTCTATCTCCTTGTCCTTCAAGTGCAACTCGCCCAGATTCATGTGGGCTACTGGATTTGCTGGGTCGATCTTAAGCACCTTGTTGAGAATATAAGCCGCGCTGGCTGCGGAACCGGCCCGCAGATAATTCTCGGCAATTCGTAAGAGGTGCTCAACAGCATCCGTAATACGGCCCGCTTTGACGTAGAGATCGCCAAGCACGCTGATCGCATTAAGGTCCGAAGGATCGTCATCGACGATCTTCTGATAGATCGATATCGCGTATGAGACTCGACCCTCAGCAACAAGCTGCTGGGCATGGCGCAGACTTTCTGTCTTTGTGAGCGGCATATTCTGTCTCGAACCAGAGTAGAACTTCAGTTCCCGTATCTGAAGGGGGTATCAGCCAATCAGGCGCGCTGCATCTCAAGCTCGGGAGGGGCCTAGTAAATATGGCGTTTCTTCTAAGAGTTCCCACTTTCTATCCAATCGTCCGGTAGCTGCATTTCTGAGTACCGATGCGATTGTTCCGTCTCCCAGTGGAAATTCATAACTCCTTTAGTCAAGAGACGTGCCACTGACGCCGAGAAACTGTTTTAGACAATGGCCGCCTGGGTTTATGCCCGTGTTATAGTCGGCATCATGTCGGGGGTTCCGGTCAGCGTGACCGAAGTAAATACGTGGACCGAGCGAACTGCATTCAACACCGGGGGAGGCGTGGAACTCAATCTGATTCGAGTCACAGGCCGCGGAAGCGATAGCCTGAACCCCGGATCGTCTCAATTGCCGATGCCCGGCTTCCGAGCTTCTTGCGGAGGGATCGTACCACTGCTTCTATTACATTGCTCCCTGTCTGCTTCCAGCCCCAGACGTCTTCAATCAGCGACGCTCGCGTGACTGCTTTTCCCTTTCGCTGGTAGAGATACAGGAAGACCTCAAACTCGAGCTTCGTCAATTTGACTCGATTGCCGTCGAGCACAAGTTCGTGAGCCTGCCTATCAAAGGGTTCATCCTCGAGTCCCAGTTCGGCAGCGGCCAGACCCGCCAGCCATCCATCTACAGACGAAGGGCCAAAATCCAGAACCGCGGCACTGTAACTAGTCCCGTCGATGCACAATTCCTCGGCGCCAAACGACTGGAACCCCAATCTCTGGGCCACCGGCGCGTACGTGGCCAGATCCTTTAACGATATATACACGCGTCGCAGACGCGGCCTCATCTGCATGTATGTTCGTTTGATGTCCAACCAGCACGCGGCTTGCACGGGAGAAGGGCTCTCTCCGTGTTCACGATCGAGCCATCTGCGCAAGAACAATACTCGGTCATTGTCCGGCACCGGATCACGTCGAAGGTGAACGCACCATTGCTCGACAACCGGGTCACCTCGCAGCAGTGGTTGATCAATCGTCGACGGATCAAACATCAAATAGAAGCCCGCCACCGCGCCAAACTGATCACGCGCCACTTGGAACGCCTGGGGGATCTGACGCCACCACGTTTCGATCAAGCGGACAGCCTCCGGCGGTTCATGCGACACGCAAAGGTCCCGAATGGCAGGTCCATCTTCTTCTCGGGCGGGTTCTATTACGTAGTTATGGCCACCGGTTGGAAAGAACGCTTCCCGCACCGCCGGGTTCTCAATCAGATAGAGCAAGTCAGCGGTGTATCTCCACAGTTCCTGTAGACCTGTCCTGCGCGATTCGGTACTCAGTTGGCGCCACGCCGAGCGCCTGTACTCCTGATATCTGTCCGGATCGACCGCTCGAAGCGATGCACCTATCGACTGCTGGACAAGATCATGCAAATGCAGACCGTCGCGCTCGCTTCTCACGAACGGAAGGGACTGCAGCCGGTCAAAGGCATCCTGCGGCGCGGCGTCCGGGAGCATCGCGTGAAGGAGAGATAGCGTAATGCGTCTGACAACCGACGCTGCATCAAGCGCTCGCCTTGTCAGCGGATCGCTCACGTCGGCCAGGTAGAGCCTCGTAAGTTCTTCCACGACTCGTTGAAATCCCCGGGCGGTCATAACGGTATCAGAGCTGCCTCGCTCCGCCCCGACAGTTGCGGCAAGCTTTAGCGCTAAGGGGTGTCCGTGCGCGAATCGATTGATCAGGAGCGCATCTTCCGCTCCGGCGCCGCTGTGTAACAGCAGTTCCACCGCCTCCCGCTCGTCAAGCGGCTCTAATCCAATCGTGCGTACAAGCCCTTGCCAGCCTGGCGCGACGAGCCCCGCCGGCGGAGGGAAATCACGAACCACAAATACTGTGCGCACGCTGTCAGGGAGAAGGGGCATGAATACCTGACGCAGCCAGGTATCCATCAAGCGGAAGACTTCATAGTTGTCGAATGACAGTACGACCCGATCTCCGAGAGACTTCAGGCGTCCGGGTGCCCCGTCGGCCGCTGAGATCCTGCCCCCCATCGCAGCGCTCAGTCCGTGGAGAAATCCGCGTTCGGTAGGTTCGATCGCCTGGCAGTTCAGGCTCACCACGACGGCGCCACGCGCGCGCGCCTGGGTTGTGAACCTCTCAAGCAGTGTGGATTTACCAATGCCGGCAATTCCGTGTAGAAACAGAATGCGCGGGCCGTCATCCAATATGCTGAGCAGGACCCCCAATTCATCCGCCCGGCCAACAAATGTTTCGCTGGCCCGCTGCGCCAAGAGGTCTTTCATCAGGCGAGTCATAGCCTAGGATCAACGGCTACTCATTATAGTGACGCCGGCCTGCGTACTCAAACGGACTCGCTAACTTGTTGGGTCTTGTTTGTCACGGTTGAAACTTCGAGAGGGTTGCGCTTGAGGCGCAACGATTCGCACCTAAGCGCGACCCAATCGGAGTTATCGAGTTCGGACCTGCCAACTTGACGCCCTCAGAATCCGCTAACTGAATCGCGCCCAAGTCACATGTCCTCAACCAACCGGCTTGCCAGATGCCAGGGCTTTTACATCCTCAGTTCTCAGGGACGTCCCGCCAATTGCCCAATCGCCACTCTTCACCTCTTCAATGACAACCCAGGTGACCTTTCGCATGTTCTCGCCCTCCACGCTGACCATGGCATCGGTGAGTCTCTCGACTATCTGCTTCTTCTGGGAATCTGAGAAAACGCCCTCAATAAGCTTAACGTTGACTAAAGGCATATGGTGCTCCTTTCGATTTTCAATCTTGGCGACAACCTCCTGTCACGACCGGCCGGCTTATGACCGGGGCAATCGGAGGTGATCGACAACCCGACTATAGGTCTGTTTGAACCAAGTAGTGTGATAGGAAGATGAGAAGATTATGAAAAATTAGAATGCGGCGACTGGCAGCCAACGAAACAGGGGGCCCTTCGCGCTTCTATTGGGTTAAGGGCTTCTTCTGGAACAAAAGCGCAAGGCCTGCGAGGGACAGACTGCACGGTGCAAGATCCCGACGGCTGGTCGAGGTCCGAGGCTCGCCGAGATACGAATTTCAATAAATGAAAGGGTGGCGACCTGGGAATTGACCGCTGGAGGTCCGCGTCTCGATTCAAATCCCGGCAGTGGGTCTCCTTATTCGCACCCGATCTTGAGATAGTTCCAGTCTCGAGTCTTTGCCGGCAGCGGCCGCACGACGACCTCCAATCCGAAGTCTCGAAGGTCTTGCGTTAACCTGCGGGTTGATTCCAACAAGTATGTTCGGAACTCCGCTTCGGATGCGCAGTGCTCTCTGTTGTGAAGCAATAATGACATCAACTGTCCGTATTTCATTTCCATTTGGGGGTCTCCATGATCCGTAAGGAATCGTCAAACGTTTTCAATCTCCGGCTTCGCTGAGCGCCGGTTCGACGTTCGCACCAATCACCGGTGTCAGTTCTTCCGCTGCCGGCTCGCTCGGAAGGCGAGGGGATCCGCTGATCACGAAAGCATATGCCTCTTCGCCGTGCTGCGTGAGATCCAATCCGAGCGTTTCTTCTCGCTCGCTGACTCGCAGCCCGATTGTGAGATCGACCAGCTTTAGGATTACGACGGTGCCCGCCGCGGCCACCAGCCACGACACAGCAATCGCAATCGTCTGGTTCAAGACCTGGCGCAGATTGCCGTCGATCGCGCCGACAGGAAGCAGACGCCCGGCTTCGTCTTTGAAAATAGGGTTGACCGCCATAGTCGCGAAAAACCCCGTCAGTACCGCACCCAGGGTGCCGGCGGCGCCGTGTACACCAAAAACGTCGAGCGAATCATCGTAGCCCAACCTGCGCTTCACAGTAGTGGTCATAAGCTGGCAGACAGCGCCTGCGATCAGGCCAATCAATAGGGCTGAAGCGGGAGTGACGAACCCCGAAGCGGGAGTAACCGCAACCAGGCCGGCGACCGCCCCCGAGATCGCCCCGAGGACCGAAGGCTTATTCGCCCGAACGGTCTCGGCCGCAAGCCAGCCGAGCGCTCCGCTGGCCGCCGCGAAATGTGTCGCGACAAGCGCGCTTGTTGCCAGCGCGCCGGAAGAAAGCGCGCTGCCTGCATTGAAGCCGAACCAGCCGACCCATAGTAAGCACGCGCCCACGAAGCTGAGAGTCAAGTTGTGCGGGGGCGATTGAGCCGCCGGGTAGCCCGACCGCTTGCCGATGTAAATAGCACAGACGAGGGCGGACACACCTGAGCTGATGTGAACCACCGTCCCGCCCGCGAAGTCCAATGTCGGAAACCGGCCGCCGAGCGTTGCGTTCAACAGCCCGCCTTTGCCCCAGACCATATGTGCAAGCGGGCTGTACACAACAACCGCCCAGAGCACAGTAAAGGCCAGCATCGCGCTGAACTTCATTCGCTCGGCAAATGCGCCGGTGATCAGCGCAGGGGTGATGATTGCAAACATCAACTGAAACATCATGAATGTCTGGTGAGGAATTGTCGGCGCGTAGTCGAGGTTTGCAGCGGCGCCTACGCCTCGGAGGAAGATGTGATCGAGCCCGCCGATCACCGCGTCGCCTTCGCCAAAAGCGAGACTGTACCCCAGGGCAAACCAGAGCACGGTGACCACGGCCATGAGCGCGAAGCTCTGCATCATGGTCGCGAGGACGTTTTTGCGATTCACCAGGCCGCCGTAAAACAGCGCGAGACCCGGTCCGGTCATCAACAGCACCAGCGCGCAACAAACAAGCATCCATGCGTTGTCCGCTGATCCTTGAGCCGAAGCCGCAGCGTCCTCGAGCTTCTTCAGTCGATCCTCAACACCCGTTGACTGCGCATAAGCCACAAGCGGGAACCCGAGAACCGCAACAAGGGCGAGGCAAGAATTCTTTTTCTTTCCCACGATCATTCGATACAACCCTCCTTCGGAAGGAGAAATCCTGCGCCGCTAAGTCGGGCAAGCTGTATGCCAGCAGCGCCGGACACTTGCGACCCGCCTGTCAGGCCTCTTTTCCGCGCGCAAGATCGCCACCGCGGCTTTAAGAGGACGGTTCCCTCGGGAATACAAAATTGTCGGAGAGGTCACGGGAGGCGACAGAATTGTTGCTCTCGGCGCAGAGACCGAGTGTTCAACGAAAGCGGCTGGAATCCAGATTGTACTTCTTGACCTTGTACCCCAGGATCCGTTCGGTCGTATCGAGCAGCTTTGCGGCGCGGGCCCGATTGCCGCGGGTGGTCTTCAGGGCATCCTGGATGAGGTCCTTTTCATAGGCTTCGACCGCGGCGTTCAGCGACAGCCGCGTTACGGTATCGCTCGCGGTAGCCGTCTGGAGGGTCGGCGGAAGATGGTGCCCGTGAATGACGTTGCCCTCACACACGAGGAGGGTCCGCTCGATACAGTTTTCGAGTTCCCTCACGTTGCCGGGCCAGTGATATGAGCTCAACATATCAATTGCGGGGGTGGAGATTCGCTTTATCCGCTTATGATGCTCGCGCGAATACTTCTCGACGAAATGTTCGGCGAGGGCAAGAATGTCCGGCCGCCGCTCGCGCAGGGGCGGGAGATAGATGGCGAACACATTCAAACGATAATAGAGGTCCTCGCGAAAGCTTCCGTCTCGGATGGCTTGCTCGAGGTCTTTGTTGGTAGCCGCTATCAGCCTCACATTGGCGCGGATCGTTTCGGTCCCGCCGAGCCGCTCATACTCTCGCTCCTGAAGCACACGCAGGAGCTTGATCTGAGTGGCCTGACTCAGCTCACCTATCTCATCCAGAAAGAGGGTGCCTCCGTCGGCCATCTCGAAGCGGCCCTTCTTGCGAGCGGTGGCGCCCGTAAACGCGCCTTTTTCGTACCCAAACAGCTCCGATTCGATCAGGCTCTCGGGCAACGCCGCGCAGGCTACTTTGACGAATGGCTTGTTGGCCCTCGGCGAGTTGTAGTGGATGGCGTGTGCGATCATCTCCTTGCCGGTGCCGGATTCGCCGCGAATCAAGACGGTTGTATTGGTCGGCGCCACCTGTGCGATCTGCTCGTAGACCTGCCGCATGGGCCCGCTGTTGCCGATGATGTTCGAGAATTCGTAGCGTTGCTTTAACTCGAGGCGCAGATGAATGTTCTCATCGAGGAGCCGTTGCCTGTCCATCTCCACAATGTGGTGTACCTTGAGCGCCTGGGCCATCATCGATGCCACGACACGGAGAAACTTCACAGACCTGTCGTAGTCGCGGTCCTTCTTGTAGCGCAGCACTCCCGCAAGCGCTCCCGCGGTTTTGCGGTTGATCGTGATCGGAACGCAGATAAAGGTTATTTCATGTTTGCCGAGGGTTTTCATTGGCGCCGCGCGGCCGAGAAACAGGGGCTCGTGACTGGCTTGCGTCACGACGACATGTTTGCCGCTTTCGACCACCCGTCCGGTTATCCCCTCGCCGAGTCGATAGCGTGAGCGTTCTCCGTCGGCCGTTAGACCGCACGCCGCCTCTATGTAGATCTCTCTCGACTCCTCGCGCAACAGCATCACCGCGCTGCTGACGAAGCCATGATGGCTTTCGAGTATTTCGAGCGCGCGATGAAGGCTGGCCTTGAGGTTCAACGATCCTGAGAGAGCCTGGCTGATCTCAACCAGCGTGGTCAGCTTTCGGATTTCTCCGGATTGATCTGATTTTTCAGCCATCTGCTGCGATCCCGATCTAGTCTGATCCTACAAAAGTGTTGGGGTTCCGGATGAGCTGGACATTATTGTAGGTAATCGCTTGCGTCGTCAACCGATGGCAACCGGCTGGGTTGGCTCCGAATGCGGCCGAAAGCGACATTTCTGGGCCAGACAAATCAATTCGAGTCTGCGACTCCTGTCCCGGCAAACTCTCCAGTCGTTTCTTCGTCTTCAGGTCTCAAAAAATAGCGGAGGGCGGTCGCTAGGCGCCGACGTGGTACCCAAGTTGCACAGGTGCGACCAAGCTTCACCAGGAACACCCGTATGTCACACGACGAGCTTCTGTGCATTATTCGTTGCCGCGACTCGCACTGAAGCTGCGGGCGCGGCGATACCCGGCTATCCAGATTCACGACACACGAGAGGCTGCTGATGGCAACAGGTTCGGAAGATCGACTGCTCTACGACCACCTCGACGAGCGCGATGCGTGCGGGGTCGGCTTTGTGGCAGATATTGGCGGCAGGGCGAGTCACGCGGTAATCGAGACCGCTCTCGAAGCATTGTCTAACCTCGAGCATCGAGGGGCGGTTGGGGCAGACGGGAAAACGGGCGATGGCGCCGGACTGCTCACTCAGTTGCCTTTGCATTTCTTCAACGCCGAGGTCGAGCGGCTGGGTCACCAGCCACCACCGGCCGGTGATCTCGCCGTCGCGATGGCCTTCCTTCCCAGGAACGAAAATGAGGCCGATCGCTGCCGGCGAATCGTGGAAAAGGCGGGTAGGGATAACGGAGCGACCGTCCTGGGTTGGCGACGAGTGCCGGTGGATGAAAGCGTGCTCGGGGCAAAAGCGCTAGCCTCGGCTCCGCGAATCGAACAGCTGCTGATTGGCCGCGGCCGCGCATCGCCGGCCGAGTTCGAGATGACCCTGCGCCTCATTGCGCGAGACCTGGAGGTACGATGTCCAGGCTGTTATATCGCATCGCTATCAAACCGCACCATCGTTTATAAGGGGATGTTTGTCGCGAGCCAGCTTGACGCTTTTTATTCCGACTTACGAGATCCCAACTTCGAAACCTCGCTGGCCATCTTCCACCAGCGATACTCGACCAACACTTTTCCAAACTGGTCGCTCGCTCAGCCTTTCCGTTGGCTGGCACATAACGGGGAGATAAACACGATCGGCGGTAACCGAAACTGGATGCGAGCCCGAACGACGGCGTCGGGTTCAACGGACATCGCGGTGTGGAACGAAGGCTCGGACTCGGCAACTCTCGACAGGGCACTGGGTTTCCTGGTGACTACCGGACGAGGCCTGATGCAGTCGGTGATGACGCTGATACCCGAAGCCTATGAAAACGCTGTCGAGATTTCGCCGGAAGTTCGCGCGTTCTATGAATACGCCGCGTGCGAAATGGAGCCGTGGGACGGGCCGGCTGCATTGGCCTTCAGCGACGGCACGGTCGTCGGAGCAGCCCTCGATCGCAACGGGCTTCGACCGGCGCGCTACATCGTGACCATCGAGGGCCTCGTCATACTCGCTTCGGAGGCCGGTGCGGTTCCGATCGAGCCGGAGCTGGTTCGGGAGAAGGGGCGTCTCGGTCCCGGCGAAATGATTGCCGTCGATACTGAAGCGCATACGCTGCTGCGGAATCCGGACATCAAGAACAGGGTGGCCAATCGCAGGCCTTACGCCGACTGGGTTCGGAGCTCAATAATCGTCGCGCCCAGGCGACCCTTCGGCCTGTGTGAGTTGAACATCACAGACGAAATGGATCTGATCAGGCGGATGAAGACGTTTGGGTACACCGCGGAAGATGTCCAGCGAATACTCGATCCAATGCTTTCGGAAGGTAAGGAACCGATCGGTTCGATGGGCGACGACACACCTCTCGCCGTGCTCTCCTCAAAACCACGGTTGCTTTACTCATATTTCAAGCAACGCTTCGCTCAGGTGACGAACCCGGCCATGGATCCGATACGCGAGCGGCTTGTGATGTCGCTTCAGACTCTTGTTGGCGCCCGCCGCGAATTGGGCAAGCAGGAGTTCGATCATTCCAATTTCGTCCGGCTGTCGAGTCCGATCCTATCCGACGCTGATTTGGATTGGTTAAGACAAAGCTGCCTTCGGTGCGTGACTGTGTCGGCTGTCTTTGAAGCGGCCGCGGACGAAGAGGGCTTCAGACGGGCGCTAGCAGGGTTGTGTGAAAGAGCCGGGTCTGGGGTTGGCGATGGGGCAGAGATTCTAATCGTCTCGGACCTCGATACGGACGAAGCTCGAGCTCCGATACCCATGGCGCTTGCGATTGGAGCGATTCACAATCATCTGATTCGGTCCGGCAAGCGGATGGGTTTGAGCATGGTGGCGCAGACCGGGGAGGCTCGCGACGACCATCAGGTGGCCTGTCTGATCGGCTGCGGAGCAAACGCGGTAAACCCGACCCTGGCGTTCGAGGTCATCGCCCACGAAGCCATAAAACGAGGACATTCAATCGAGACCGCGATGAACAACTATCGAGAGGCGCTCGAGGACGGTCTGTTGAAGATAATGGCGAAGATGGGTATCGCCACGGTTGCGTCTTACTGCGGCGCGCTGACCTTCGAGATACTGGGACTCGATGCTCAACTGGTGGAGGAGCACCTGACCGGTGCGGCGTCGCGGATTGGCGGCATCGGGCTCGCAGAGATTGCAGGCGATGTGGGACGTTTTCATCGAGCGGCGCACGCCTCGTCCGGCCTGCCACTCGAAGACAGCGGCTACTTTCGATATCGCAACGGGGGAGAGTTCCATAGCTTCAACCCGGCGGTGTTCCGCGCGCTGCATCGAGCGGCGCGCAACCACAACCACTACGATCGATATGCTCGAGAGGTCGTCTCGCGTCCGCCTGCCGTTCTTCGTGATCTCATCGACTTTCGCGGCGGCCAATCCGTCGCTATCGAGCAAGTCGAACCGGTTGACGCCATCGTGACTCGCTTCTCGACTTCGGGAATGTCGCTCGGCGCGCTCTCGAAGCAGGCTCATCAGGCGCTCGCCGTCGCTATGAACCGAATCGGGGCGAAGAGCAACAGCGGCGAGGGCGGCGAAGACCCGTTCAGATTCGGGCCGCGGGCGAACGGGGATTCATCAAACAGCAAAATCAAGCAGGTGGCTTCGGCGCGATTCGGAGTCACGCCGGAGTATCTGGTTTCAGCCGAAGAGCTGGAGATCAAGATCGCGCAGGGTTCGAAGCCCGGTGAGGGAGGACAACTTCCAGGGCACAAAGTCACAGCGGAGATCGCAGCTCTGCGCCATTCCGTCCCGGGAGTTACCCTGATTTCGCCACCGCCCCATCATGACATCTACTCGATCGAGGACCTTGCTCAATTGATCTACGACTTGAGACAGATCAATCCGGACGCACGCATAGCAGTGAAGCTGGTGTCGGAAGCGGGCATTGGAACGATCGCAGCCGGAGTCGCGAAGGCTCGCGCCGATGTGATTCACATTTCCGGTCACGACGGGGGAACCGGAGCTTCACCGCTCGGTTCGATCAAGAACGCGGGCTCCCCGTGGGAGTTGGGGCTCGCGGAAGCTCAACAGGCCCTGGTGCTCAATGACCTGCGTGGGCGGGTTCGCTTGCGCGTGGATGGCGGGCTGAAGACGGCTCGAGACGTGATCATCGCCGCAATGCTCGGGGCAGAGGAATTCGGTTTTGCTACCGCGGCAATCGTCGCGCTTGGTTGCGTGATGGCTCGCCAGTGTCATTTGAACACCTGTCCGGTGGGAATTGCCACGCAGGAACCCCGGCTGCGACGCAAGTTCACGGGAAGCCCCGAGAACGTAATCACATTCTTTCGCGGATTGGCGGACGAGGTGCGACAACTATTGGCAGGTCTCGGGGTTCGAACGCTCGACGAGATCATCGGCCGCAGCGAACTTCTGTTTGAGAAGGATGAAACGCGGCTTCCACGGAAGGGGAAGCTGTCCTTGGCTGCTGTTATCAGACCTGTTGACGGCAGGGAATCGAAGCCGCGTCGTTTCGCCGCCGGGCGCCATCGCGAAGACGCAGGCTTACTTGGACTGGCTTGCGAGCATACCTGCTCCGAAGCTATCGCTACTGGCCGTCCGGTCGCCGCCGAGTTTGAAATACTAAACACAGATCGAACCGTTGGGGCTCGAATTGCTGGCGCGATCGCCCGTCGTTACGGGGATGCCGGGCTGCCGGATGGAACAATCGACCTGACCTTCAGGGGCTCCGCGGGTCAGAGTTTCGGCGCGTTTAACATCGCGGGCATGCGCCTGACATTAGTCGGTGAGGCAAATGATTACGTGGGGAAGGGAATGTCAGGCGGAGAGATTATCATTCGGCCGCCGCGCGCCGCGAAATTCGACTGGGCACAAGGCGTCATCCTTGGAAACACCGTCATGTACGGTGCGACAGGCGGATCGCTGTTCGCGGCCGGACGCGGAGGCGAAAGATTCTGTGTTCGGAACAGCGGAGGCCTGGCGGTTGTGGAAGGCCTGGGCGACCACGGCTGCGAGTACATGACTGCGGGACTGGTCCTGGTGCTCGGCGAGGTGGGCCGCAATTTCGCAGCGGGAATGACGGGCGGTGAGGCTTATGTGTTCGACGATGGAGGAACCTTCGAGAGAAGATGCAACCGGGAACTGGTCCATCTCAGGCAACCGGACGAACTCGAACGAGAACGGATTCGCTTGCTTATCGAGCGCCATCACAGGATGACGCTCAGCGCGCGAGCGTATGAGTTGCTCTCAAATTGGGAATCGGCGAGCGGGCTCTTCCAGAAGGTCGTCACGCAAGGAAGGGGTGTTCGTAACATTAAGCCAGTGGATACTTACGCGGCGCCGGCACTAAACGCCGTCGCTCAGGGCGAGCTAACTGAAGTTGCCGGGCGGGCAGATTGAAGACCTCGGCTGTCCAACACCATGGGACTCGCCTGTCGTCAATTGTATCGACTCTTCCACGCAAGCGGCATTGGCGGCGAAACCAGCGGTGATTAGCCGTCGAGCCTAGCGTCCCTTCCAGCACGGGGTTCGCTTCTCGAGAAACGCCCCCATCCCCTCCTGTGCGTCCTCAGCCAGTGCGTTCAAGCTCATCACTTCCTTTGCATAAGCATATGCCTTCGGTTGATCCAAATCGATCTGAGCATAGAACGCTTGCTTGCCAACCGATATCGTGAAGGCACTGGCTTCGGCGACGCGCTGTGCAAGAGCGTGAGTCTCTTCACGCAGTCGGTCGGATGGCATGACGCGATTCACCAGACCGTATTCCATCGCGGTGGGCGCGTCTATCGGAGTGCCGGTCAGCAACATCTCCAACGCACGCTTGCGCCCAATGGCTCGGGTAAGCGCTACCATCGGAGTCGTGCAGAACAAACCGATACGCACCCCAGGCGTTGCGAATTTGCTGATCTCGGAGGCGACCGCCAGATCGCAGCTTGCGACAAGCTGACAACCGGCGGCGGTCGCGATCCCTTGAACCTCGGCGATGACGGGTTGCGGGATGCTTTGAATCACGGTCATCAACTCGGTGCAAACGTCGAACACGTGCCGGTAGTCGCTCACCTTACGATCGATCAACTCGCTGAGATCGTGGCCCGCTGAGAAGGCGGGTCCGTTCGCGGCGAGGATTATTGCGCGAATCTCGGGATCCTGACCTAGCGCGCGAAAGCAATCGATCAACTCTTCCATCAACTCGAGCGAGAGCGCATTGCGCCGTTCCGGACGATTCATGGTTACGATCGCGATCGGGGCGTCGCCTTCGACCAACAGGTGTTCATATTGCTTCATGATCTCCTCCTAAACGAGCTGCTACGATCGGAATGTAATACAGCCTGCGTGAAATGAGTCAATGTTTGGAATTGATATATTTCTTTTCTCCCGCCTCGACCCGGATGGGCAGTCGATTCTGCTGAGGAGGCAACGGACAGGTCGCAAACCTGGTGAACGCGCAGGGCGGATTGTGGGCCCGGTTGAAATCCAGGATCACCTTTCCGTCGTCGCCTGGGGGATCGGCGTACAAGTAGCGGCCCGCGCCGTATGTGTCCTTCCCGGTCGTCAGGTCGGCGAAGATAATGAATAGAGGTTTCTCACCTCTTTCCAGGACAGGTTCGAGTCGATAGGTCTTCTCGCCCGATTTGAATACGAGCACCCCCGGCGATGTCATCTGATCTACCATCCCGAGGACATTGACGATCGGGATCAGCTTAGGCGGATCATAAGGTTCAAGCTTCGCTTCAACTCTCCACTTGAGGTCGAGAGGGAAGTGGGCAATCCCTGCGAAGCGGAACCGCGCCGGGTTCTTTGTATCCTTGACCCGCAAGCCGAGTTTTTCGCCGCGCTTGATGACGTAAAGTTTCAACGATCCGAGTCTCAAAACAGTTTGGTCGCCGTCGGCGTCCGATTTGAGCTCGAGATCGGTCACGTTGGCGCCCTTATGCGTGAGCCCGGACCCGGGCCTTGCTTGCAGCCGCACAACTCCCTTGTCGAGCCATAGGGAACCCGCGAACCTCGGAGCCCTATTCTTAGGGAGAATGATGTGGTTTGTTGGAGCGCTTCCAAACCTGTTCTGACCCGGGTTCAGCCAGAACAGACCCGCGAGACTCAACCACCCGTCCTCACCTGCAAGATCCTCAACGCGTTTAGCCCTCCACTGCTCGATTTCCTTGGCGTAGGAAGAGCTAGCCGGCCTGGACGCCGCGTCTTGCCCTCTGATCAGCCCGGGCAGACTGAGAAGAACAATTATCAGTCCCATCGATAGGATCGTTCCGCGTGCCATGCGAGCCCCTTCTTCCACATCGATCATACTATACCGAAGCGTGGGCGGAGAAAGCCGCACGACGGAATGCGACAGGAGGACAAAACGTAGAAACGGGGATGTGAACTGAGGCGCAACAAATCGGAGGAGACCTCGGCTGGTTTGTGCGGGCGAACTACTGGAGATGGCGTCGCCTCCCAGGGAGGAGGCGAGCGCACGACATACTCACAGGTTTGGGCCGGGAAGGGAATCCCGCGCCGTTCGCTAGTTCACAGCCTTCCGCATGAAGGCGGGGGTGTTGAAATCGATCCCATCGCCGTCACCCGTACCGGTCGGGCGCAAGGGTGGGCCGTCCGGCGCAGACCCCGACGAGGCCTGTGCGGCCGCGAAGTTCGTCGCTATGACGGTTATCTTCACCGCGTCGATGAGTCGCTCATCAATAACTGCGCCGAAGATGATGTTCGCCTCCGGATCCGCCGATTCCTGGATCAGCGTCATCGCTTCGCTGATTTCGAATAGAGTCACATCGGGACAGCCGGTGACGTTAACGAGCAGCGCTTTCGCTCCTTGAATCGAGGCCTCCTCCAGCAGGGGGCTCGAAATCGCGCGTTGCATGGCTTCAAGAGCTCGATTGTCACCGGTGGCCTGTCCTGTGCCCATCAACGCGACCCCCCTGGCAGCCATCACTGTCTTGACGTCATTGAAATCCACGTTGATCAGACCTGGGAGCATCACAATATCCGAAATGCCTCGAACCGCCTGGCGAAGAACTGCATCCGCAAGGCCGAAAGCATCGGTGAAGCGAATGGCCTTGGTGACTGACTGCAGGAGCCGTTCGTTTGGGATGGTGATGACGCTGTCAACACACTCTCGCAGTTCTGCAAGTCCCACTTCGGCCTGCTCCTCGCGGCGCCGACCCTCGAACAGAAACGGTTTGGTGACCACCGCAACGGTCAGGGCCCCAAGCTCAGTCGCCAGACTGCCAATAATAGGGGCGGCGCCGGTTCCGGTTCCGCCTCCAAGTCCTGCGGTTACAAAAACCATGTCCGCGCCATCAAGAGCATCCACCAGCTTATCGGTATCTTCGAGTGCTGCTCGTTTGCCGATCTCGGGGCTTCCCCCGGCGCCGAGGCCCCGGGTCAGCTCCTGACCGAGTTGTATCTTGATTGCGGCCGGCGATTTTTGAAGAGCCTGCAGGTCGGTATTGGCCACCAGGAACTCCACCCCTTCCATGCCGTCTTCGATCATACGATCGACTGCATTCCCGCCTCCGCCGCCGATTCCTATTACCTTAATATTGGCGCCCTCTCTCGCTTCCAGGTCCGCAAAAGTAATGAGGTCGGGTCGAATCTCTTCATCGGATTGCATACAGGTCCTCCGTGATAAGCCGGTTTCACATAAGTTTTTTTGCGCATGGACGCTCTGTCTTGACCGTCCTTTGAGAAACAGGGTCGATTGTATTAAACCCGGCAAGGTTGTCAAGAATCAAACAGCTCGTATTTTTTTGAGTTTGCACAGTTTCTGTGCAATTAGTGTCCGTCCGGGCGAGGCCCCCAACATCTTGCGAAGAGGCCGCCATACCAGCCAAACCGACCAAAGCAGTAAAGAGGACCTAACGCGCTAAAATTCGTCCAGAAAATGTCGAGATTCAGTTCAGATCTAAGCCCGTTCTTTTTGGGTTTGCTTTAAAGATCGTATATTAAGGTTCGGAATGGAGTGGGAGGCGTGTTAATTCTCTGTCCGATCGCGACGTTTAGTGTAGGGGAGGCTCAGAAGCATCTCTAGGCTTACCCCGGCACGGCGGTTTCACAAACATCCGGTTCTGACGAGTCGTACGGTTGGTTAAATAGATCGTCGATACATTCCTTATGAGAAGCGCTTACTCTTTCTATGTGGATGCCGCGAAGATCGCTTTGCAATCGATCCTCGCGCACAAGTTACGAGCGCTTTTGACGCTCATTGGGATCATCATCGGTGTCGCATCGGTCGTGGTTGTCGGGGCCTCGATCGAGGGCCTCAACACCTATATGGTGGATACGATCTCGCGGGTCCTGGGCGCCAACCATTTTATGATCGCGCGAATCGCCCATGTCGGCAATCTCACTCAGGAAGAGTGGGAGAAGATGATGAAGCGCAACAAGATGCTTGATTGGGATGACCTCGATTGGTTGATAAACAAGTGTACTACGTGCCGGGAGGTGGGGGCGTCGGCTGGCGCGCGGGTCGATTTGAAACACGACGGCCAGGATCTGTTCGGGACCGGAATAACCGGGGTCACCGCGAACATGGCAGAAATCGAAGACAAGACTATCGTTGAGGGACGATTCCTGCTGCCGCATGAGGTCGAGCATTCATCGATGGCGTGTGTGATTGGGATGGATATCAGGGAGAAGTTCTTTGCTGGGCTTGATCCGCTCGGCAGGACTCTGACGATCCAGGGTCTGCCAATGACAATCGTCGGGGTCGAAGGGAAGCGCGGTTCCATGTTCGGCCAGTCGCTGGATAACAACGCGTACATACCGCTGACGACTTTTCAACGCATGTTCGGGCGGCGGCAAAGCCTCGGTCTGCACGGCAAGGCGTACAGCCGCGAGACATTTGAGCCGACGATCGAAGAGGCGCGGATCGCGATGCGCAACCTTCACAAGCTGAAGGGCGATCAGGATGACGACTTCGGCCTGGTGAATACCGAGCAGGCGAACAACCAGATCGATAAGATAACCGGGGCTATCACCCTCGCGGTCATCCCGATAACCCTCATTTCGCTGGTCGTTGGCGGAATAGTGGTGATGAACATAATGCTTGTGAGCGTGACCGAGCGGACCTTTGAGATCGGATTGCGCAAGGCCGTTGGCGCGAGGCGCCGCCACATCCTGCTGCAGTTTCTTATCGAGTCCTCGGTGCTCTGCGCGCTCGGAGGTGTACTCGGGTTATTGCTGGCGTCCGGAGTTTCGTCGCTTGTCAGCGCGACGACCCCGGTGCCGATGGCGATTACCGTTCCTTACGTCGTGCTTTCAATTGCGGTCTCGAGCATCATAGGAATGCTGTTCGGGATCTATCCCGCCATGAAGGCCGCAAGGCTCGATCCAATAACCGCGTTGACCAAGAACTGAAAGGGGGGCATTCGTGAAGCTGAGATCGCTCGTCGCCAGCGAAACGCTCAAGATGGCGCTGGACAACATCCGCGCGCACAAGTTTCGCAGCTTCTTGACGGTTCTCGGAATCGTCATCGGTGTGACGACGGTCATTGCGATTGCTTCCATACTCACCGGACTCCGCGCCAACATCGTCCAGTTTGTTGAAGAATTCGGCACAAACAACATCTATGCGTTTCACCTGTCGACGGGTCTTTCACTGGGTCCGCGGGACCGGTCCGAACGAAGCAGAAAGCCGCTCAGACCCGAAGACGGCGAAGCGATTAAGGAGAACGCCGCCGCCGTCGAGGACGTCGCCAACGACGGGTTTATCGAATGGAATTTCGATAAGACCATTACCTACGCCGGGCAAACCTACAAGCAAGCCAATCTCGAGGGCGTATCGGCTAACTATGGCGTGGTCACAAACCTTTCACTCCAGGCCGGACGATTTATCTCGGATATGGATGACCAGCACCGGCGCGAGGTGATGGTTATCGGCACGGGCGCCGCCGAAGCACTATTCCCGCATGGTATTGACGCTGTAGTCGGCAAAGTGGTGATGATGAACGGAAAGCCCTGGGAGATCATCGGTGTCCTGGAGCCGAGGAAGGGAGGACTGCTGGGTGAAACCGAGGAAAACTCGGTTTTGATTCCGTTCCGCACCCTGCGCAAGGTCTCGCCTCGCAGCGAATGGATGATGCTGATCGTTCGCGCGCGCTCGGGCCAGCTTCGGCAGGCAGTGGATCAAGTCGAAGACATCTTGCGTCGCCAGCGTGGGGTGAAGTTCAACGACAAGAATAATTTCGATCTCAACACCGCCGATCGATTCATCGAGCAGTTTGACAGCATAACAGCGATGGTTGGCTTGGTCGCCATCGCGCTGTCCAGCGTTGGGCTGCTGGTCGGCGGCATCGGCGTCATGAACATCATGCTGGTCAGCGTTACAGAGCGCACCGCGGAGATTGGTATTCGCAAGGCAATAGGCGCGCGCCGCAGGGACATCACCAGTCAGTTTTTGTTCGAAGCGATGACCCTCACTTTTCTGGGTGGCGTTCTGGGAGTGCTGCTTGCGATGGGGGTGAGTCAGATAATTGTACTTATTTTCCCCTCGTTGCCGGCCTCGATTCCAATGTGGGCAGTAATCGCTGGACTGGTGGTCTCTGCGGCCGTGGGTTTGATATTCGGAGTGTGGCCCGCGAGAAAGGCTTCTCGGCTCGATCCCATCGAGGCTCTCCGATACGAATAGCGTAGACTTTAGTCTGTGTTGTTTTCTGTTGCCAACCCCAAAACACAGACTACAGTCTATGCTACGTCGTAAGCCTGCTGTATATGCCTGGCAATCTCTCGGGGAGGCTCAAAACGTCATCGATGATCGTGTATCCCACCTCGCCGTACATATCCCGCAACTGGTCCTCCGACTCGCGGTCTATGGTGATGCAAAACGGTGTGATGCCTTCGATGCGAGCTTGCCTGAGCGCCATTCGCGTGTCCTCTCGAGCGTAGCGACTGTCTCCGTAGTCGTGATCGTAGGGCCTTCCATCCGAGAGCACGATCATCAACTTAGTGCGGGCGTCCTGTCCCACAAGCCTGCTCGTGGCGTGACGAATCGCAGCGCCGAGCCGAGTATTGTTCTGATATGAGATCCCTCCGATGCGGCGCTCGACTTCGGCCGAATAGCCCTCGGAAAAATCCTTGATTACGTAAAACTTCACGTTACGACGGCCCTCGCTGGTGAAACCTTGCATCGAGTACACGTCGCCTACTGCTTCAAGCGCCTCGCTCATCAACACCAGTCCTTCCTTCTCGATATCGATGATGCGCTGGCCGGGCTGGGTGTAGGGGTGATTCGGATACCGGCTGATCGTCCGCGCGGTCGAGCTGGACATGTCGAGTAAGAAGGAGACCGCAACGTCGCGCTCCTTGCGAAGCTTGCGCGTGTAAAGCCGATCGTCCATCAGCCCGGTGCTGCGTTTGTCGAGTGCGTAGTCGATCACCGCTTGCAGATCATAGTCTTCGCCGTCGACTTCGCCACGAATCCGCCGAAGGTTCTCCGGGCGCATCAACTGAAACTGATAGCGGATCGAGGAAATAACGCCGGAGTATCGGCTGCGGACCAATTCCACGAAGCCGCGAGAGCCGCGGGCTCCTGAGCGCTCGACTATGCGGCACCAGCGAGTCCGGTAATCGGCAAGCTCGCGGTCCCATTCATCGTAGTAGAAGGCTCGATCTCCCTTCTCGAGATCCTGTTCGGGACTTTCGGGTCCGTGCAGTCGATTGAAGAGGTCTTGCTCCGGGTTGACCTCTAACTGCTGCCCGCTGTTCCAGAGGCTGAACGGATCATCGCGGGCCTCGATCTGCTGACGCTTGCCACGATCTTCAGAAACCGCGTCTGACGACGATGTCTGATCGCTGTTCGTCTCGCCCGCTTTGCCGCTGTCGCCTTGCTCGTCATTTGAAGCTTCCGATTGGCTCGGTTGCTCGACGAAGAACTCGTAGACGTGACGCGCAGCAATAAGCGAATCAGCAACGGATGCGTCCTCGCGGAGAATGTAGTTCGCGAGTATTTGCTCGAGCTGACGGATGACCGATGGATAGGAGCGAATCGCTTCGGGGGTTGCGCCGCCGCAGATCGCGACTTGAAACAGCAGCTCAAATGGCAGAAGCTCGGCTGGAATGTTTTCAATGTCCGGTCTGTGCTGAATCAATCGGCCGCGAACAAAGTCAAGGTCGCGCCGGATGCCCCGATAGACGATGCGAAGCAGAAAGTCTATTCGTCCGTTTTCAATTGTCGTAAAAAGGCGGGTGGCCAATTCGGGGTTTGGAAACTCCGCCAGAGCAGCAGGGAAGCCGGCTGCCTGAACTGTTTCGTCTCCTCGCTCGTCGAGCCCAATCTGTCGGCGCCTCTCGCGAAAGGCCCTGCGAAGCTCGACGATGGCAGCAGCCAATTCCGGCGCATCGGCAATGAAGGTGCCGAACTCGATTTGACCGGCTGCGTGAGCCGCGAGGACCTTGAAGAGCCGAAAATTCTCTCGTTCGTCTTCGAACTCGGCGACAACCGAGGGAAGATAGATCGTGTTGCCGTCGCCGATTCTGGCCTCGTCGGGGATCGAACCAAGCGAAGCGACGTGTAATGACCTTCCAGTTAAACCTTCAACGTAAAGTCTAAGGGTGTGGGCCACTGAATCGAGCGTGAGTCCGCCTTCGATTTTAAACAGCGCCTCCTGACTGGCCTTCGACTCGAGCGAATAGTAAGCCTGCACGCGGCGCGAATTGTCCGTGAGTTTCTCGATGCCGCGCCGAGCCCAGTCGCGAAACTGTCCAAGCGAAGCGGCGCGAAGAGCAAGCGGGCTGGCCTTGAAGCACTCCACTGCGGCGATCGTGCTGCGTTCAGCTATCTCCTCGACGACCTCCAGCACGGCGGCAACCACGCGTGTGCGGCGCTGCGGACCGGCGCTTGCGGCCAGCTCGGCCACGATATGTGGGCTCTGTTTCATGAAGTGATAACTGGCAGCGTTGCCCTGCAGGGCGACGCGTTTTGCGAGGGCCGTCCATCTCTCGAATGAGTGGTTGCCGGCGATTGTCAAGACTCGACTCGCCGCTTTGAAGTACTGCAGCGCCACTCCTCCGGACCTATCCAGATACGACTCTGTGATATCGAAGAGCCGTTCAACCGATTCGTGATCGGCGCCGACGATTACCGATGGCAGTTCGCCAAAAAACTCTGCGGCGGTACCACCTGACCTGAAGGCAAACGATGAGGTGAGCGACAGCGCCCGGTTGATGAGGTGCCCGGTGTTGGAGGCGCCTCCACCTTCGATCTGGGAAATGACCTTGGGCGCAGCGATGAACAGATCGTTGCTGTGCTTGACCGAGTGGCGAGCGAGTTCCAAACAAATCGTGAGGATCTGCGCTACATACTCGTGGTCCTGGATTGTGCGCGTAATGTTGGCGGCCGAGTTAAAAGTATCGGTTGCCGTATTGGCGGATAGCGCTGCCTGCTTATTGACCAGCCTGAGCACAGGCGAACGCATGTCTTCAGGTATTGCTTCAAGTACTTCGGCGCTGGATTGAAAGAAACTCATCGCGCTTTCGGCGCTGGTCGCCGACAGCCGCTTGCCGACTTCTCCCCAGACTCGAATATCACCGGCATCGATCAAACGGGATACCTCAGGTGCGGCCTTAAGCATCTCTACCGCCGCCCGGAGGTTTGTCGCGGCCAATGATACACCGATATCGGTCGTCAGAAGCACTCGCTCATACGGAAGAGTGCCCATCCGCTTAACAAGATTCTCAATAGTCGACCCGCCGACACCCTTGAGATGTTTCTTGAGCTGCTTCTTTACTTCCTTCTGGAGTTCTTCCATCGCTGGTTGATAATAGCAAAAGCATGAAGCGAATCAAAAACTGAGCACAACAACTATCCGCCAAGTTAATTAGTCGTGGAAAAGGGTGACGCGGGTGAATGCTTTCTTGCCGACACGGTCAGGAAGATGCACAAAGGACGGTTAGTGGAACCTTCGCGGCTAGCGTCCTGGTGGCGCTGCAAGCGTGAACTCTGAACTCAACCCCATTGCGAATCGCGATTCTGCTTGCATTGAGCACTGGTTTTGTCGTAAAAGATGAATGAACGATCATTCAGTTTTCGGGGTCATCCAATTATGTCCTCTGCGAGACGGGCTTCCCAGCCGGAGCGGAAGTCCAACGGAAAATACGAGACGATCCTTCGCGCAGCAATCAACGTGTTTGCTCGAAGCGGTTTCTTCAATTCGAAAGTCGCCGACGTCGCACGCGAAGCCGGTGTCGCCGACGGCACCGTCTACCTCTATTTCAAAAATAAAGACGATATCCTGGTGTCGATCTTCAACCATTACATGGAGGAAGCGTTGGCCGCCGGGAAGGCCAGCCTTGCGGAGGTCGATGACCCGGTCGAGAAACTCCGGCGAATAGTCCGCGCGCACCTGGAGCGTCTCGGTCGTAATCGCAATCTGGCGATTGTGTTTCAAGTCGAGCTGCGATCCTCGACAAAGTTTATGGAGCAGTTCTCGGCTACGAAAGTGACCGAATACCTCGAGCTGATCCGCAGAGTGATCGAAGACGGGCAGACTCATGGTTTCTTCCGAGCGGGACTCAATACCAAGGTAGCGGCGAAGGTGCTGTTCGGAGCATTGGACGAGATGGCCACGAATTGGGTGCTGAGCCGAAAACGATACAGTTTGGTGTCGACGGCGGAACCGGTTCTTGATGTGTTCTTGAACGGCATACATCGAACGGCCAGGCGGCGTTAGGTAGATATGGGCCTCGATCCGACAACACTGAACGAACTCTTTAACTCCGCAGTGGATCGCTATCGCGAATCGGAATTCCTGCGTTTCAAAATCACGGGCGAATGGCGTTCGCTTTCGTTTGGTGACGTCGCGCGGAGGGTCAGGGAGCTGGCTCTGGGGTTACACGCACTCGGACTGAGGCCAGGAGATCGCATCGCAATCTGGTCCGAGAACCGCCCTGAATGGAATCTGGGAGATCTGGCAGCGCTCGCGATCGGAGCGGTCGACGTCCCGATCTACGCAACTCAGGCGCGTTCCCAGGTTGAGTACATACTCGCCGATTCGGCCGCCAGAGCCATCTTCGTGTCGCGTCCCTTCCTCGAGGATGCGCTGGCGTTAAAGAACCAACTGCCCGATCTCGAGTTTGTCATAGCGCTTGATCCTATTGGCGAGGAGGCCACGCATTCACTCGTAGCAGTACAGAATATTGTCGACGAAGGCCGCGCGCTCCATGCCGAGCGTCCGGGCCTATACGAAACCATGTGGCGAACTGCGACCCGCGATGATCTGGCGACCATCCTGTACACCTCCGGCTCAACAGGTGATCCAAAAGGTGTGATGCTCTCGCACAAGAACCTGACAATGAACGCTCTCAACAGTGCTCGCTGGCTCGAGTTGGGCGACCAGCGTGAGCTTGCGTTGACCTACTTGCCGTTCTCTCACGTGTTCGAGCGCGCGGTGTGGTACCTGTATGCGCACACAGGCACGACGATCGCGTACGCGGAGACCATCGACGCGGTCGCTAAGAACTTACTTGAAGTTCGGCCAACTGCCATGACAAGCGTTCCCCGCATGTTCGAAAAGATCTATGCGCGAATCATCGAGCGCGGGTTGGCGACGGGATTTCCAAAGCGCCAGATTTTTTTGTGGGCGCTCGATGTAGGAAGGCGTTGGGCCGAGAGGACAGACCGGCGCGAGAACATAAGCCCGCTTCTCTCGCTTCAGCACAAGATTGCGGACGCGCTGGTTTTTAGAAAGTGGCGCGAGGCGGTGGGCGGAAACATTCGAATCTTCATATCGGGGGGCGCGCCGCTTGCTCCCGAGATCGCCTATCTGTTTCTTGCCGCGGGCCTACCGATCCTTCAGGGCTACGGGTTGACCGAGACTTCGCCGTCCGTGTCTTGTAACACGGAAAGCAGGAATCGAATCGGTACCGTGGGGCCGATCATCGACGGCGTTGAGGTTCGAATTGCTGAAGACGGCGAGATATTAGTAAAAGGCGACACGGTGATGAAGGGCTATTACAATCGCCCGAGCGAGAACGCCACCGCTTTCACGCCCGACGGCTGGTTTTGCACCGGAGACATCGGGCACCTTGACGCCGATGGTTTTCTGGTCATCACCGATCGCAAGAAAGACCTGATCAAGACGAGCGGAGGGAAGTACATCGCTCCGCAGCGGCTGGAGAGCTTGATCAAGTCGAGCCGTTTCGTCTCGCAGGTAGTTGTCGTTGGAAACGCGCGTAAGTTTGCCTCGGCTCTTATCGTTCCGAATATGGAGTTGCTGCGATCGTACGCTCACCTCAAGGGTATTCACTATAAGGACCCAATTACGCTGCTGGCCAATCCGCTCATAAACGATTTATTCGCAAGGCAGATTGACAAATACACTCCGGAGCTAGCTCGATTTGAAAAGGTCAAGAGGTTTGCGCTCCTGGAAGACGAGCTTACAACCGAATCCGGAGAGCTGACGCCTACACTCAAGCCTAGACGCAGCGTGATTGAGAAGAAATATGCGGCTGTGATTGATCGCTTGTATGAATCCGAGACTCCGAGCGTTGCAGTCGTTTGACCGACATCTCGGGCAATCATCATAAGGAGAAGGATCGTGAGTCATAAGATCAATAAGGTGGCGGTGCTCGGATCGGGGACCATGGGCGCGCAGATCGCTGCTCACTGCGCGAACGCGGGTCTCGAGGTTCTGCTCCTCGACATAGCGCCAAAAGAATTGACCAAACAAGAGGAAGGGCTAGGCCTGACGCTTGAGAGCAAGCCGGTGCGGAACCGAATAGTAAGCGCCGGGCTCGAAGCCGCAAAAAAAATTCGGCCGGCTGCGTTCTTTGCCCCAAAACTGGCCTCGCTGATCACCACCGGCAACTTCGACGACGATCTGGAGAAGCTATCGGGCGTCGATTGGATCATCGAAGCGATCGTTGAGAAGCTGGATATCAAGCGCGATCTCTTCTCCAGAGTCGAAAAAGTTCGCCGAGCAGGGACCATAGTTAGCTCGAATACCTCAGGAATTCCCATTAAAGCAATGGCTGAAGGAATGTCGGATGATTTCCGCGCACACTTCCTCGGCACGCACTTCTTCAACCCGCCTCGCTACCTCAAACTGCTCGAAGTCATCTCCACGCCGGACACGCTGGCTGAAGTCGTCGCGGCGATCGCGGACTTCTGCGATCGAAGGCTCGGTAAGGGAATCGTCTTCGCTAAGGACACGCCGAACTTCATCGCGAATCGAATTGCGACCTTCAGCTCGCTCAATGCAGTTCGCGTGATGATGGAAGGCGGGTATTCGATCGAAGAAGTTGACGCGATGACAGGCCCGGTCGTCGGACGACCCAAGTCAGCATCATTTCGCACGACGGACATCGTAGGTCTAGACACCGCGCTGTATGTGGCCGAGAACCTGTATCCCGCGGTGCCCGATGACGAAAGGCGCGATGTTCTTGTTCCTCCCGACTTCATGCGCGAGATGGTCAAGCGCGGATGGACGGGCAACAAGGCTGGGCAGGGTTTCTACAAGAAGCAGAGAGGTGAGGGCGGCAGAGCAGAATACGCGGTGCTCGATTACAACACGATGGAGTACAAGCAGGCGCAGAAGGTGCGCATTCCCTCGCTTGATGCGGCGAAAGCGATCGAAGACACCGCGGATCGGATCCGCACCCTTATCTACGGCAAGGATCGCGTCGGAGAGTTCTTGTGGAAGACTACCAGCGCGAATCTCATTTATACGGCCAATCGAATTCCCGAAATCGCCCACGACATCGTGAACATCGACAATGCGGTGAAATGGGGCTTCAATCACGAGTTCGGAACCTTCGAGCTGTGGGACGTCATTGGCGTCGAGAAGTCGGTCGCGAAGATGCGCGAAGACGGGCAAGCAATTCCTCACCTCGTGGAGAAGCTGCTCGACTCGGGCAAGAAGAGCTTCTACGAGCGCCGCGAAGGCCGAACCTACTACTTTGACCTCGCCTCGGGGGAATACAAGGAAGTCGCTTCGCGTCCGGGCGTCACAATCCTGAAGTCGCTCAAAGAGCAGAGCAGAGTCATCAAGAAGAACGTTTCGGCTTCATTGATTGATCTGGGAGATGGGATCGCCTGTCTCGAATTTCATTCGAAGATGAATGCGATCGGCGCGGATACCATCTCGATGATGAACTACTCGGTCAAAGAGGTCGGCGAGAATTACGAGGCGTTGGTGATCGGCAATCAAGCCGAGAACTTTTCGGTGGGCGCAAACATCATGCTGTTGCTGCTGGGGATTCAGGAAGGCGAATGGGACGAGGTCGCGATGTCGGTGCGCCAATTCCAGAACGCGAACATGAATCTCCGCTATTCATCGAAGCCGGTGGTAGTCGCGCCGCAAGGCATGGCCCTGGGAGGCGGGTGCGAGATCACGATGCACGGCGACAAGGCTCGCTCGGCGGCTGAAGCTTACATCGGCCTGGTCGAAGTCGGAGTGGGCCTGATACCGGGGGGCGGCGGTGTGAAAGAGATGGTCTTGCGTGCCGTCGAAGACGCGACGCCGGACGAAGACCTGTTCCCAAGGATCAGAAAAGTGTCAGAGACCATTGCAATGGCTCGCGTATCGACGTCGGCAGTCGAGGGCAGAGAACTCGGTTTTTTGCGCGAGACCGATCCGATCACACTGAACCGGGATCGCTTGATCGAAGACGCAAAGCAAACGGCGCTTGCGATGGTGAGAGAGGGTTACACTCAACCGCATGCTCGAAGCGATATTCCGGTCCTTGGTGAATCGGCTCTCTCGGCGATCAAGCTTGCGGTCCACATGATGGTGCGAGGCGGATTCATCAGCGAGTACGACGCTCACGTAGCGAGGAAGCTCGCGTACATAATCACGGGCGGAGACTTGTCGCATAAGACTCTCGTGTCGGAGCAATATTTGTTGGACCTCGAGCGCGAAGCTTTCGTCTCGTTGTGTGGAGAGAAGAAGACGCAAGAGCGGATTCAGCATATGTTGAAGACCGGGAAGCCGCTGAGGAATTAGTCTTCTGCCGCGACCAGCATGCTGCGCGTGCACTTAGTGAAGGAGAATAGAGGTGCCGATTCTTTCGATGTTCTACGGTATTGTGGTTCGCATGTACTTCTTCGATGACAAGAAGCACTACCTGCCGCACGTGCATGCCGAGTACTCTGGGAATGAAGCAGTGTTTGCGATCGCAACCGGGGAGGTGCTGACTGGCGAATTGCCTTCCGGTAAGACCCGGCTCGTGCAAGCGTGGATCGAAATTCACCGGGACGAATTGCTGGCCGACTGGCAATTAGCCGTCAACGGAGAAGAAGTTTTCAAGATCGAACCGTTGAAGTAGGAGGAGGCAATGGACCCGCACGTCACGTCTGTACGCGCGCTGGACGATTACGAGTTGGAGGTTTCATTTGAGAACGGCGAGCGCCGCATATTCGACGTGAAACCATTTCTGTCGCGGGGGATTTTCGTGCGTCTGCGAGACCCCTCGCTTTTCCACGCGGCTCGAGCGGTCGCGGGTTCCGTGGAATGGCCGGGCGGCCTCGATTTGAGCTATGAGACTCTCTACATTGAGAGCAAGGCGATCACAGCATCGGCGCCGAAACCCAAACAAATCGGTACACCCGAGACTCAATAGACGACTGTCGCATAAAGAAGGTGGAGTTGAGTCAGTACAAAACAATTGGGGAACTCGTTATTGAAAGCTGCGTGGCTGAAGGTGGCTTTCCATCTTACGAACAGCTGACTTCCTCTTTGAGGCTAGAGTAATCTACGCGACAAGAGGACTGCCATCTGTGAAATTGGTGAGATATCAAGTCTCGTTTAACCTCGAAGAAGTTACATAACAAGTGACGTGAGAAGCGGAGAAAGAAGCAATGAAAGAAGCAGTGATCGTTTCATCGTTAAGAACCGCGGTCGGCAAAGCGCCGCGCGGGACCCTGAGAGACACCAGACCCGATGACATGGCCGGGACGGTCATCAAAGCAGCAATCGACCATACCCCGGGCCTTGAAGCGTCGATGATCGAAGACGTCATCCTCGGATGTGCGATGCCCGAAGCAGAGCAGGGAATGAACGTAGCCCGCCAGGCATCGTGGCTCGCGGGAGTTCCGAAGGAAGCTTCAGCGGTGACGGTCAATCGCTTCTGTTCATCGGGGCTTCAAGCGATCGCATTTGCCGCCGAGCGAATAATAGCTGGTTGGGCTAATTGCATCGTCGCCGGCGGGACCGAATCGATGAGCCTGATCCCGATGGGCGGTCACAAGATAGTGCCCAACCCTACGCTAGTCGAGACCCATCCCGACTTCTATTTGAATATGGGACTGACCGCCGAGAACCTCGCGAAGAAGTATTCAATCTCGCGCGAGGAAGCGGACGAGTTCTCGTTCCACAGTCATCAGAAGGCAATCGCCGCGATCAAAGAAGGCAAATTCAAAGATGAGGTCGTACCGCTGACGGTTAGAACAGTCGAGCTCGACGCGAAAGGTAAGCGCGTTGTCAAAGAGAAGACGTTCGACACTGATGAAGGTCCTCGCGCGGATACTTCCATGGAGGCTCTCGGAAAGCTCAAGCCGGCGTTTCACGCTCGAGGAACGGTAACCGCCGGCAACTCTTCGCAGATGTCGGACGGAGCGGCGGCTTCGATTGTTATGTCCGTGGACCGCGCTCGGGAGATCGGAGCGAAACCCATCGCCCGATTGATAGCGTATGCGACGGCGGGAGTCGATCCCGATTACATGGGCATCGGCCCGGTGGCTGCGATACCGAAGGCGTTGAAGATCGCGGGCCTGGCGCTCGATCAAATCGACTTGATCGAGTTGAACGAGGCATTCGCCGCGCAAGCCCTCTCAGTCGTCAAAGAGCTCGGCATCAATCGGGACAGGTTGAATGTGAACGGCGGCGCAGTGGCTATGGGCCACCCGCTTGGCTGCACCGGAGCGAAACTAACGGCGACTATCCTGCACGAGATGCAGCGCCGCAAGGCTCGCTACGGAATGGTGACAATGTGTGTAGGCGGCGGCATGGGCGCTGCCGGCATTTTTGAATTGATGTGAACTGGAACGCAATAGTAGAACAACGCGAAGGTGCATGGAGTTCAGGCTTTAGCCTGGCCTTTGAATCGCAATCCGACTCAATGCACAACCAGGCTGAAGCCTGAACTCCATGCTCCTTTTCTGAGGAGATCAAAATGACCAGCGCTATGGAAACGAAGAAAGTGATCAAGGGCGGTAGCTTCATTCTTGAAGACCACGACCCCAGCGAGGTATTCACGCCGGATGATCTCAGCGACGAGCACTTGATGATCGCGCAGACCGCGCGCGAGTTCACCGAGAAGGAAGTCTTGCCGCTCGATGCCGAGATCGAATCGAAGGACTACGAGCTGACTCGGGGCCTGCTCCGTAAGGCAGGCGAGCTTGGGCTGCTCGCGATCGACATTCCGGAGAAGTACGGCGGCATGGGGCTGGACCTGCTCAGCTCTCTTGTCGCTTCGGAAGCGATGTCCGGCCAGGCCTCCTTCTCGGGGTCGATCGGCGCTCATACGACGATAGGCACCCTGCCGATCGTCTACTTCGGGACAGAGGAGCAAAAGAAGAAATATCTTCCAAAGCTCGCGACCGCCGAGCTGATCGGCGCATATGCGCTGACCGAATCGGGTTCGGGTTCCGACGCTTTAGGCGCGAAAACGAAGGCGGTCTTGTCCGCCGACGGGAAACACTACACGCTCAACGGTCAGAAGATGTGGATCACCAACGCCGGGTTCGGCGACGTGTTCACGGTGTTCGCGAAAGTTGACGGCGAGAAGTTCACCGCGTTCATCGTCGAGCGAAAATTCCCCGGCGTTTCAATCGCTCCCGAAGAGCACAAGATGGGCCTGCAGGGCTCATCCACTTGCGCGGTGAATCTGGAAGAAGCGCAAGTGCCCGCCGAAAACGTGCTGGGCGAGATCGGCAAGGGTCACAGGATCGCTTTCAACATCCTGAACATTGGACGATTGAAGCTCGGCGTCTCGACGATCGCCGGCTCGAAGCGCCTTACGACGATCGCGACAGACTACGCGAAGCAGCGTCATCAATTCGGAGTTCCGATCGCGTCGTTTGGTTTGATCAAACACAAGATCGCCGAGATGGCGATTCGCACCTACGTGGCCGACGCGATGACTTATCGGACCGTCGGAATGATCGAAGACGCTCTGGCGACGATCGATCGTGACAATCCCGAGCAGATGCTCAAGGCGATCGAGGACTACGCAGTCGAGTGCTCGATCATCAAAGTCGTCGGCAGCGAGACGCTTGATTATGTCTCCGACGAAGCTGTCCAGGTGTTCGGGGGCAACGGCTATTCGAAGGATTATCCTGTCGAGCGAGCGTATCGCGATGCGCGAATCAGCCGAATCTACGAGGGCACAAACGAAATCAACCGCCTGATCATTTCAGGTCAGGTGCTTCGCCGTGCCGTCAAAGGCGAGCTTGCGCTTTTCCCGGCGGCGAAAAAACTGATGGATGAAATGCTGTCGCCTTCCATGCCCGAAGAGCCGGCCGAGGGAGTCTTCGCGCAGGAGCGGGTTGCGCTCTCGAACGCAAAGAAAGCGGCGGTGGCTGTGCTGGGATCAGCCGCGCAGAAGTACCGCGACAAGGTGCAGGAGCAGCAAGAGGTTCTGGCCGCGGCGAGCGACATCATCATGGAGATCTTCGGGATGGAGAGCGCGATCTTCCGTACCGAGAAGTCCATTGCGGGCCGAGGCGAAGCCGCTTGCGCGAACCACATCGACGCGACTCGCGTGTTCGTCAACGACTCCATTCAGCGAGTCGAGCATCACGCGAAGACGGCTCTTGCGGCAATGTCCGAGGGTGACGAGCTGCGGACCATGATGGCAGTGCTTCGGCGTTATATGAAGTACACGCCGGTGAACACGGTTGCGGCTCGCCGCCGAATCGCGGATTCGATCATCCAAGCCGGAAAGTACAATCTGTAAACTGCAGCTCGTTGTCAGTGGTCAGCATCTGGAAGCAAGTTGTATTTGATACCGGCTGGAAGGGGTCTCGTAGTCTGGAAGGGTCTCGTGTCTGGAAGGGTTCAGTAGGGAAGAGGGACTTGTCCCCGCTAATTGAATGAACAGTCTTGCGTTGCTTCGAAGAGCGGGGACAAGCCCTCTTCCCTGCTAGACCCTTCCAGACTCGCCTAACGAATGAGAATACATCGAATCGTAGTGCCGACTCCTTTCTACGTCGGCCCCGTCAATGTTTACCTGATCGAGGAAGACCCGCTCACGCTGATCGACGCCGGGCCGCGCGATGATGCCTCCCTTGAAGGGCTGAAATCCGGCCTAGCTCGTCTGGGTCACAAGCTCTCGGATATCAAGCGAATCATCATCTCTCACGCGCACGCGGACCATTACGGACTTGCGCAGTTGATAATCGAAGAATCGGGCGCAACGGCTTACATACACGAGTGGGACGCTCCGGCAGTCGCCGCTGATATGGACTACCGGGCATATCGCGCGCTGCTGGCGTCAGCGGGCGTACCGCGTGAGACGATCGATCAGATGGAAGCAGGTTACGAGAAGTTCAGAGGCTTCGCGTATCCGCTTGCGCGTGTTGAGAAGTTGAAGGACGAAGACGAGATTGTCTTCGACCACGAGAGCCTGACCGTGGTTCACACCCCCGGGCACACGCCCGGCTCGATCTGCCTGGTTCGAACGAGCAACAGGCTGGTGTTCGCTTCGGACACCGTGCTGAAGACGATCACTCCTAATCCCGTGCTGAGCCCGGATCCAATCGATCAAAAACGGCGATTCCAATCGCTCGGCGAGTACCTGGTTTCGCTGGCCCGCATCCGAACATTAGCTCCAACGGTGTTGAAAGGCGGTCACGGCGACGACGTGATCGACTACGACGAGCACTTTCATCGCATGTATCGGTTCACCAACGCGCGGCAATCGAAGTTGCTGTCGGCGTTGCCAAAGAGCGGGGCTACGGCCTGGGAGGCTTCAATGCGGCTCTTCCCGCAGGCGCACGGTTATCATCGGTTTCTTGCGCTGTCCGAGACGGTGGCGCATCTCGATTATGCGGTGTCTGAGAGCAAGCTTGCGGTTGATAAATCGGGAGAGCGCGAAACATATCGATTATCGTAGTCAATCGCTGCGCGGAGAGAGTGGGACTAGAGCGCGCTTCGCGGCCGCCTGAACTTGTTCGACATCGCGCGAGGGCCACTGCAACCTCACCGGTGCAGGGCCCTCGCGATCATTTGATTCCTACCTCGAGCTCGACCAGAACAACAGCCGGTTCGCGGTGCCTGAGGGAATGCCGCTCAGATGATTCAGAGTGGCTTGGTTTACGATCTCGTTTCTCACACTGGCCGGGGACGCGCCGGGATTGCTCTGCAAGAAACGAGCGGCCACGCCGGCGACGTGCGGTGTTGCCATCGAAGTTCCACTCAGTGTCGCCGTCGCCGTGTCACTGGTGTTCCAGGACGACAGGATGCTCGAGCCGGGAGCAAAGATATCAACCACGCTGCCGAAGTTGGAGAACGACGAGCGCGCATCGTTTATCGTGGACGAGCCGACGGTGATCGCTTCGGGGACTCGCGCTGGAGACGAGTTCGAGGCATTCGTGTTCGAGTTGCCCGCGGCGACCGCGTAGGTGACGCCCGACGCGATTGAGTTTTGTACTGCCGTATCGAGCGCAGTCGAAGCGCCTCCGCCGAGACTCATGTTTGCCACTGCCGGGCTGATGTGGTTTGCCGTCACCCAGTCAACACCTGCGATAACGCCCGAGTTCGTGCCCGAGCCGCTGCAATTCAGCACGCGCACGGCGAACAGGCGAACCCCCTTGGCCACGCCGTAAGTCGACCCACCCACGGTTCCGGACACGTGCGTGCCATGACCATTGCAGTCGTTGGTGTTCTGACCATCACCCACCGCATCGAAGCCAACGAAGGCGCGCCCTCCAAATTGCGTATGCGTACGGCGAATTCCAGTGTCGATGATGTAGACGTTCACTCCGGCGCCGGTGGTTGTGTAGGAGTACACCTGATTCAGCGGTAGATCGCGCTGTCCGATCCGATCGAGGCCCCACGGGGGATTGCTTTGCGACACATTCGCCGACATCAATGAGTCTTCCTCAACGTATTTGACGCGCGGGTCGGAGCTCAGCCTCATGGCCTGCTCCTCGGACATCTCAGCCGAGAAGCCGTTGATAGCAAACGCGTAGATGTTATCCGGCACTCCGCCATATTCGGCTGCGAGATTCGAAGTCATCCTCGCGGCGGTGAAAAGATCTCCGCTCTTGCCGGCGGCATCCACATCCAGCACCACGATGTATCGCCCGGGAATCGAGTCTTTACCCTTGCGGAGAAACTTTCGTTCGTCATCTTGTCTGAACCTTGCTCTGAGGTCCTGTTGGTTGGCGAGCGCCGGCATCATCGTCAGCGCCGACAGTGAAACGATAAGCAACACGAGCAAACTCAGTCTTGTCTTCATGGTTTCCTCCTCTTGGTCAGATAATCGGCAATGATCTGCCCCTCCGGCCGTCCTTGCGTCAGCGGGACGTACTGACGGTTCTCAAAACAGCGCGGCCAACGTGAGCTGAATGCAAAGCTCAGAAGGCTTGTGAACGGGCCGGGTATGACTCAATGCCAATTGAGGTTGATCTCCAGATGCGCGCATGCCACTGGAGAAGGTAGAAGCAGCTTAAAGAAAGCCGACCCCGCCAAGCGGGGATTGCTTCCTCGCCTAGGACGATTAGGGATGTCGATCTCCCTTGTTCTAACTACTACGGACGCAATGAACGGATCCTGATTTGTTTGTTGTTCTTTTGGAATTCTCCTGATGTCACAGCGAAACGGAAATCGGGACACTAATCGAGAGCGGCGCGAGAATAACAAAGATTCCAAAGGTCTGTCAATCAAGCAGGGGCTCCTGTTTGCGCGGCGGATGCTCGCTTGCCCGAGAATAGCGACCAGCCGGGCGCCGCATACAAGGACAGCAGATTGAGCCGGAGTTGCGGGTGACATATAATCGGCTCAATGATGTCGGCGAATCCAACGCGCTTCAACTTGTTCAACTATTTTCTCGGCGAAGAAGGGGTCGCTCAAACGGCCGATACGACCGTCATCGAGTTTAGAGATAGGCGAATCTCCCGCGACGAATTGCGAGTCGAAGCGGAGTGCTGGGCAAATCGAATTCTCGGGTATGGCGTGACTCAAGGGGACCGCATCGCTTTGCTGCTGTATGACTCCCCCGAGTTCATCGCCTGCTTTCTGGCAGCGGTTTCAATCGGGGCCATCTGCGTTCCGATCAATACGTTTCTACCCGCTCACGATGTCGCATTCATACTCTCGGACTCCGGCGCTCGGTTGCTGATCGTCGAAAGCGAGCTTGAAGACAAAGCGAAGGTCAGCGGTGAAGCTTCAGCCTCCTGCACGATCGTAAAGTTGGATTCGCAGTCACGGTCTCTTCTTTGCAGCGAATCCGATATTGGAGCGGACACGCCGCACCTCCCCTATGACACCACGACTCGCGAGACGCCTGCTTTTCTGCTTTACACGTCGGGTAGCACAGGAGCTCCGAAGGGTGTCCTGCATCTTCACGGCTCGGTTCCGTTCACCGTCGAGAGCTACGCAGCCAACGTTCTTCACCTTACTGGCGAGGATCGAGTCTTTTCGTCATCTCGGATGTTCTTTGCTTATGGGCTCGGAAACAGCTTGTCGTTTCCATTGGCTGCCGGAGCGGTCGTGCTGCTGGAACCCGAGCGAATGAGTGCGGGGCGACTTGCGAGATTCATCGAAGATCGGAAGCCGACGGTCTTCTTTGGCGTGCCTGCGGTTTACCTTTCGCTGTTGGAATATCGGTGGAGTGGCGGCCGGGTAGATTTGTCCAGCGTGCGCTTGTGTGTGTCAGCGGGCGAGGCTTTGCCCGGGAGGATCCTTGAAGACTGGCAGCGCGAGTTCGGACTCACGACCCTGGATGGCATCGGCTCGACCGAGATGCTTCATATTTTTATCTCGAACAGAGAGAGGAATTCGCGCGCCGGATCAAGTGGCACCGTGGTGGAAGGATACGAAGCGCGGCTGGTGGATGAAACGGGCGCCGAGGTCAGAGCAGACGAATTGGGGAGTCTATGGGTGCGCGGGGGGAGCGCATTTGCCGGCTATTGGAACCGGGCGGACCTGACCGAGCAAACTATCAGAGACGGATGGGTGCGTACGGGAGACATATACCAAAGAGACGATGAAGGGTTCTTCTATCACGTTGGCCGCTCGGACGATTGCTTCAAGGTGCGCGGGCTCTGGGTGTCGCCGATCGAGGTCGAATCCGTTCTAATCTCACACGATTATGTATCAGAGGCAGCGGTTGTGCCGGCAATAGATGACAACGGGCTGGCAACCGCACTGGCTTATGTGGTCATCCGACAAGGTGAGCGCGGCGACGCGCTCCGAGACGAGATATGCAAATTCGCCGGCTCGCGGCTTCCGCAATACAAGGTACCGTCCAGGATCGAGTTCATCGAAGAGATGCCTCGAACCGCGACTGGCAAGATTCAGCGGTACAAGCTGAGAGCCTGCGACACTGAGGGGACACAGGGATGATCATCAAGAACAGGGTTGGGTCCGTCGCGGCCGTCGCATTCGCGACGGTGCTGTGTAGCGCGGTCTTTGCTCAGCAGGGCTGGTCTCAACTTCAAACCATCAAACAGACGGGCGGCGCAGCCAGCATAAACGCTGTCTTCTACGATGGTGATGATATATGGATCGTTGGGGCTCACGGCTTCATTGCCAAGTCACGCGATGACGGTCAGACGCTTCAGGAGATGAACCAGGGAGTCGATGCCGCCCTGAATGATGTGTACGCCAGAGGAGCGAGGATTTGTATCGTTGGCGACGGCGGAACCGTTTTGAGGAGCACTGACGGCGGGCGCAGCTTCGTAAAGATCCTGCAGCCGATCCAGAGAAGGGCAGGGGATCCAAATGAGCAACTTGATCTCTATTCGGTCCAGTTTGCGGACGATAATCACGCGTACATCGTCGGCGACCGAGGTCTGCTCCTGGCTTCAAGCGACGGCGGCGCCAGTTGGCGAGAGCAGCAAAGCGGAACAGACGCGCAGCTTTTCCACCTGAGTTTTCGTAATGAGCGGGGGTGGGTCGTTGGTACGGGAGGCGTGATACTTCACACGGACAATGGGGGGCGCAACTGGTATCCGCAGCGATCCGGCGCGACTGAGGACTTGAACAGAGTCTACATGATTACTGACCGAATAGGTCTCGTCAGCGGGGACAACGGAACCTTGCTGCGAACGGACAACGGGGGCGCGACCTGGGAGCGCGTCATACTGAAGATTCATGAGCCGCTGTTCGGCATCAGCTTCGTCGATAACAAAACAGGCTGGGTAGTTGGTTATAAGGGACGCATCATTCGGACCTATGATGGAGGGCGCAACTGGGTGGAACAGCACAGCAACACCGCAGAGGATCTCTTCGCGGTAGCGTTTCACAAGAATCGCGGCTACGCGATCGGGCGCGACGGTCTGGTGATGAGGTATTACGAGAAAAGATAGACGGAAGCTGGGCTGAGGAAAAATGAGGGTCAATCGACGAAGATTGACCCTCAACTATTTTGGAGCACTCAGGTCTAGTTCAATGTCCGAGAGCCCGGTGCGCTGCCAGCCGCGGCGGTATCGAGCAAGATCTCCTGCCCGGTCCTGTGGACCAAGAGCAGGACCACGCCGCACTGACCGTTTGTTATCCGAATTATCCTGTGCGCGCCCTCGGGGAAGAAGACTCCGATCCGCTGGTCACCGATCCTCCCTTTGGATATAAGCTTTGTCCCCCCCTGTTTTACGACCACATTAGGCACTTCGGAGAAGGCACCTCCGCCCTCGCCCGAAATCTCAAGCTTGACGCCTTCTAAAAACACGGGTTGAGTGTTGGGCAGGGTAAAGAAGTTGATCTGTTTGTTGCCCTTGGTGAAGAACATGAACGCAGTGTCTATCTGCGGAGCCGGTTGCGCAATCGTGAATCCGGCGTTGCTGGAGTCTGAAGACACCGCACCCGTGACGCTGGTTGCTCTAACAAGAACTCTGGTGTTGTTCTCGCAAAAGCGCGGCACAGTCCAGTTGAACGATCGCACCTCCTTGGCAAGCGCCGGTTGTGTGGGATTGACCGGAGTTATGGCGGTGAAGGTGGTCCCGCCGTCGGTGGTGAAGAACAAATCGAATCCTTTCACCTGGTCCTCTAAGCCCATTCCAACAGTCCAGGTGACTGGGAAGACCTGATCCCACTTGAGACCCTCGCCACCGTTTGGCGCAGTCAAGACGACTGGGACACCCGCATCGGTGATAGTGAAATTGGCATTGCTGGCGTCTTGCGCCTGCCCGCCCGCGTTGTCAGAAACTGTAACGCGAACGCGCGCGGTTGTCGTGTTCAGCCCGGTTGGGACGTTCCAATTGAACACCCTGGAGATGCCAGCCACGTTCGGTGCCAACGTCGTGTTGAAGGTCCCGCCGCCATCCGTGGACAGCGCGATCACGAAGCTTTGAATCGTTTCATCGCCGTCGGGATCTGATGCGGTCCATTTGATCTCGAATGTGGTTCCACCCTGGATGATTTCTGTTCCGTTGGGCTGAGTGACGGTAACGGTTGGGTTCTGGTTCATTGGCGGAACATTCTGGTTGGCTGCCAGGATAACGTACGCCCTGCCTGCATCGTCTCGAACACTGGCGACTGCCACCGGGACGTCGTTAAAAGGTGCGCCTAACAGTAAATCGCCCCCATGATTGTTATCGAGATCGCCGGCCGCGATCGCCCATCCAAGCTCATCTCCCGCAGCCTGGCCTACCACGCGCACGTCGTCCTGGAGGTCTGCGATGTCTCGTACTGCAAAGAAGAGAAGACTTGAACCTCCGAACAGGATGGAAACTGTGCCTTTGCCTGACAGCGCTCCGGGTGAGCCGATCATCAAGTCGGGTGCGAGATCAGTGTTGCCAGTGGTGTTTATGACTCCTACCGCGACAGTCGCGCCCAAATGATCACCGGAGGCAGAACCGTATATAGTCAGAGAAACCGTTGAAATTCCGACATCGATTCGCGCTCCTGGCGCGAACGGATCCCCGGCTACTATGACATAACATTCACCCGCGTCGGTGCGAAGGTCGCCTGGTCCGTCAGCATCGGGGGCGCCCATCTCAAGATCGGTCGTACCATCGTTGTTCACATCTCCGACGGTAACTGAGGCGCCGAGATGGTCGTTGGCAGAGGCGCCATAAATCGACACATTCTGTTGTCCGGTGTTTATGTCGAATGTCTTGGTAGTGGCGGGCGCGGCCGGATTTAGATTGTCTCCGCCGAATACGACGAAGACGGCGCCGGTTTCAGTTACATCGCCGGCCGGATTGGGTCGATTAGCGGTGGGTGCCCCAACAATGACATCGGATGCACCGCCGGCGTTGACATCTCCTATGGCAACCGAACAGCCAAGCCGGCTACCGGTCTTCCCAAACACCCTGACGGGTGCCGCCATCGCCGCCTGTCCAAGGTCTATGGTCTTTGTCGTGGCCGCCGGATTCGCGAGGGGCGTACCGCCGAATAAGAGGTACGCAGCGCCACCGTCGGCTCGAGCAGCAGCGACTGGATCCGGGCCCTGACTTGAAGGCGCTCCGACGAGCAGGTCGGGTGCGCTGGTCGCTCCGTTCACATCGCGTATAGTCAACGCGCTGCCGAACCTGTCTCCGGCTGCTTCGCCGACCACGAGAACGTTTGCGGCATTCGGTGACCCGAGATCGATCGTAGCGGCTCCAAAGGATGCCGAACCGAACAGAATGTAAACTGCGCCGCAATTCTGCCGATCGACCGGCGGTGGACCTGCCAGCGTCAAATCAAACCCAGGCGCACCAATCGACAGATCATCGAAACCGTCGCCGTTGACGTCACCCGCCGAGACAGCGAACCCCAGGTTGTCGCCGGCAAGGGCTCCGAATATCTTTACATCTGGCTGGCTGAGGGCCGTGGTATTCGTATCGACGATCGTCGGCGATGCAAACGTCGCCTTGCCGAACAGTATGTAGACCGCCCCGGCATCAACTCGCGCCGCGCCACCCGAGGGAGTGAAGTCCGTGTCGGGCGCTCCTACCACAGCATCGCCAAAGCCATCTTTGTTGAAGTCCCCTACGGCGAGCGCATGGGCGCGCGGGAGAGCGGAGAACGAACCGGCCGTTCCGCCGCCGCTAAGGTGATCATTAGGACTTGCGCCCAGCAACTGAATGTTTGCGGGACTGGGCAGTGCGGACAAGTCTAACGTGAGTATCGTTTGGACTGACTGGCCGCGTGCGGTCCCTGACGGGATGCCTGCAACCATGGAGACCGAAAGCGAGACTGAAAGCAGAAGGGAGATTAGCGACACCTGCAGACTACGGCCTGCATTTGGGCCTTGGACAACTCTCATTATTAGTTCGAACCTCCTCTGGAAATAGGTTCGTAGCGTCCGGGTGCTGATTGTATCAGCATGGGCTCTCTGATCCAAGTGAAAGTTTCAGCGACTGTCAACCTTGTATACGATACAAACTGAAATATGTGGAAAGATAGTTATTGACGCGTTGGTTGATTTTTGTTATTTTCGGAACCTCCTTGAGCCCGAATAGGGGTTAAGGAAGAGGGCTGAAAGAACGGGCGGTTCACTAGAGCGGACGACTGCGGAGATCGGGGGCACTTGAGCGAACAACAGCGGTCACTGCGGAATCAGCCGACGCGAAGGAAAGCTGGAAGCTGAGACGAGGCAGGCGCATTTGATGTTGCAGACTCTGTTTGTACGACCTCTGACACAAAACGAGCGCGAGGGGCTCCAGAAGTATTCAAACTCCTTGAACAAGGAGGAAGCGGCCAGGGCGTCAGTCATTTTGCTTTCAGCTCAGGGAAAGAGCGCCGCAGAGATAAGTCAGTCTATCGGCTTTCACCCGACAAACGTCAAGAAGTGGATCAGGAAGTTCAATGATGCCGGTCTGGAAGTAATCTCGTCCAAGAAGCGCGGTCCCCAGGGCGGCCCGCGACCCAGGTTCACACCTGCCCAGATCGACGAACTGCTTCGATTGGCCAGCACAAGCCCCGCGGAATTGGGTTACAGCTTCCGGGGGTGGACGCCACAGAAACTCGCCACCGCCGCCGTCGGACGCGGCATAGTAGACCGCATAAGCCACGTAACTGTGAGACAGATAATAAAGCGAAAGGCTGAGGAGGACGCCTCGAATCACTCCGGGGCCAACGCTCTCCTGTCGCAAGCAGAGGGCGCCAAGTCCGGGCTCTTGACAACCGAGTTCGGTCTGGGCGAAGCCGCACTCGCCCAATCAGCCTATGAAAAGGCCGCCGGACATTTTTATGCTGCGCTTGCCGAGAATGACTGCACTCTTGAGGAGGAAGCTGAGACGCGGTCGCTTCTGAGCAAAGCGCTCGAGGAACTGAGCAAGTATGATGAGGCCTACAGCGTAGTTGGAAAGTATGACGACCCGCGGATTGCGGCTTCGCTATCTCCGAGAACGCGGGCCCGCGTGAGACTAAGATTGGGTTGGGTCAACAGCTTCCTCAGGAATCATCCCAAGGCAATTGCGGGATTGAACGAGGCAAAACGGTTATTTCTCGAATTAGGCGATGACCTGGGAATGAGTGAGGCGCACTACGCTTTGGGCCGGACCTACATCGAGATAAGTGAATACAGAATCGCGAGGGACCACCTGGTAGCGGCCGCCAGCTTCCAGAAGACAGCTTTGGATCGTGAGCTTCTCGCTCAAATCTACTTGCGGCTCGGAAATGTCGATTTTTTTGAAGGTGTATTCACAAGCTCAAAGGAGAATTACTTAAAAGCGCTGGACCTTGCGGAAGGGGCGACCAATCAGAATCTGATTGGCGCGGTTCTAATCGGCTTGGCTGCGACCCAAGTTTACGGTTATGCGGGGGAAACCGAAGAATCGATCAGGTATCTGGAGAGGGCAATTGGGTGTCTCGAACGGGGAGGACACAAAGATTACCTCGCTGCGGGCTATAACAACCTGGGCGATGCCCTCTGCCACTCGGGTCTCTGGCAGGACGCGATATCGAGCCTCAACAAGGCAATCGATATCGGTAAACGGTATGAGAAACCAAATCACGAGGCGACTGCGCGCATCACACTGGCGGAAATCCTCTGTGCGCAGGGTCGCTATCAGGATGCAGAGGCTCACCTGATGCAAAGCCTGGAGCTTGTCAAGGGAAGCGGCGACAAGTGGCTCGAAGGAAATGCGCTCAGGACCCTGGCGGTCGTCCATCGAGGAGCAGGGCAGACCGAGGCGGCGCTCAAGACTCTACGACAGGCTCTACAGCTGTCTACTTCCATTCGAGACCTGCATGGCATCACACTCGCGATGGTGGGATTGGCTGAGTTTCATATCTCGCAAGGGGGACACGAACAAGCGAGGGAATATCTCGAGTTGGCCCAGGGCACGCTGAAGGAGGAAATGCACCTGCCTGTATCGGGATTGATCCAACGCTTGACCGGGCAGCTTGAGGCGGCGTCGGGGAGGCTAGCAGAAGCGCGACAGCATATCGCGCAGAGCATTTCGATCTTTACGACTACCGAAATCCCGTATGAGCTCGCGCGGAGCTATTATGAAATGGGTGCGCTGCTTGGAAAGGCCAGCGACACCAAGGGGTTGGAGTCGAACCTGCTCCAGGCAAGAGCCATCTTCGAAAAGCTGGGCGCTGAGCCTTATTTGGAGCTGGTGGCAAGGGCGCTGGCTTCGGACTCCCGCGGCGACGACGCTCTGCAGCCCGTGCGAATATCTCCCCCTAACGACGTCTTATTGATGCAGAGACTCATTGAGGCCTCGGCATCTCGTGAACTCTTGGTACAAGAGTTGGCAGCCGTGATATATGAGAATTTTGTCGTGAGCGCGGTAGTAATCTGCCGGGTGGAAGAGGACCGCCGTGCGGAACCGGTCGCGGTGCTCGGCGTTGGGCGCAAGGAAGCTGACGCGCTATGCTCGACGCTCGATCTGTCGACCGACGAAAGTATCAGCCGAACCACGGATGGATATTTGATACGGCTGAGCGACAATGTGCGGCCGGCAATAGTTGTCGTTGTTCGCGCCAACGGTTCGCTGGACGTTGGAAGATTGCAGCCGCTATTGAGGCAGGCTGAGCTTGGTCTTGAGACCTGTTCGCTTCGTGCAGCCGCGCGCGGCGGCACAACGAAGAGCCTCGAACAACGAATTCAAACCATAATACCGGGTTTTGTTGTCGCAAGCGCTCCAATGCTCGATGTGATTGATAAGATCTACAAAATCAGGACGAGCGATGTGACAGTGCTGATAACCGGGGAATCTGGCACCGGAAAGGAACTTGTCGCGCGGTACATTCACAATCAGTCAGCGAGGGCGCGAGCAATCTTTCTGCCGTTCAATTGCACGGCCGCTCCCAAGGAACTAATCGACAGCCAACTCTTCGGACACCGACGCGGCGCGTTCACCGGAGCCACCGCTAACTATCCCGGAATTATCAAAGCGGCGGACGGTGGCACGTTGTTCCTGGATGAAATCGGGGACCTGTCGTTGGAAGTACAGCCAAAGCTAATGCGCTTCCTCCAGGAAGGTGAGATTCAGCCTCTGGGAGAAACCAAACCTCTTCGAGTTGACGTCAGGATCCTCGCAGCGACCAATACAGACCTCGAGCGGGCGGTTGAAGACGGTCGTTTCCGAGAAGACCTGTTCCACCGCTTGAACATTATCCGTATACACGTCCCACCTCTTCGAGAGCGGCGCGAGGAGATTCCCGTGTTGGCGGCTCATTTTCTGGATCACTTCTCGTCTCGATCAGGCAAGCAACCCCTGACAATGATTCAGGAGGCCATCGATGCGTTAACCGAGCATGATTGGCCCGGGAATGTTCGTCAGCTCAGGAACGAAATCGAAAGGGTTGTGACTTATGCGCGGGATGGGGATCGTATTTCTACCGAAGACCTTTCGCCGGAAGTATTTCATCGAAAGAGGCAAGCGGGAGCGGATCGTTCGCGATGGAGCGTCGAGCGTACGACGGCGCTTCCCGTCGACTCACGGCACGCTTTGGGCGCCAACGGAGGTAGGTCCAGCGCCCAGCCTGGTTTTGCAACTCGGCCGAAACTGAAGGAGGCAACTGCAGTGTTGGAACGTCAATTGATCGGTGAAGCGCTTGACCGAAACAGAAACAATCTTTCACGAACCGCGATCGATCTCGGCTTGTCGAGAAGAGGCCTTAGACTCAAGCTGGCCCAGCTTGGCATCCAGAGGGAAGGCCGACCGTAATACTGTGCGTCATAATAAGCGGCTCGATAGCGCCGTACGATCATTCGCCTCGAGCGGGCGAAAAACGCTTGACACTGTAAGCGTTTGAAAATATTATCTCCCTGATAATTAAGGAGTATTGGGTCCATCCGCCAATTGGAATTTGGGTGTTGAGATGACGCGCGGCAGGGACGCGCATCCCACAACCGAATCAGTCTGGAGCCAAGGCGAGTTTCATAGTCGAGGAAATTTAAGATGCTGACGCGTGGATTGTTAAACCGACTGCGGAGTATGCGGATTATCGCTGTGTTCCTGGCCCTGCTCCTCTCTTACGGGCTTGTTAGCTTCTCACCGCGTGCTGATAGCGAACTGAAACTTTTTTCGATCGACTTGGGAGGGGTAACCGGAGGAGCCAACAACATGGTTCTGGTGTTCGGGCGATACGTCCTGGTCGCCCCTTTTGCTCCCTCTCAAGGCGTGATGGAAAACGGCGATCTCGACCTGGAACAACTCGATAATGATTTGCTCTATCTGATTGACACCAAAAAGCCTAACTCACCCGCAATATCGAAAGAGCTTAAGACTTGGAACCCAAGGTCTGGAAAATTCAACAAAGTATTCTATCCCTCCAGAGTAGTGTTTGATCCGAGCAGCAATAATGTATGTGTGCGAGGAACAAAGTTCGAAGAAAACAATGACACAATAGAGGCGATCGATGTTATTGCGTACGTGAACTTTAGTGAAGACACCAACGGTAAGCCGGTCTTCGATAGCAATGTTGTGCTGATTGAGATTCCGGGCGTGACCACTCCTCACACGAGCGACGCGCCGTTGGATTTCGCATTCAGTAGCGCGGGTGACGTTCTGGTATTCACGAACGGAGCTTCCGTCTTTTCCTTTGACCTCGCGGAAGGATTTCTTCAAGAACTCAATATCGTCGATCCCGCCGACTTCGGCGACAATGATAGCATCTCGTCGATCGATCTTGATTCAACCACTAATATTCTTAGCATATGCCGGGAGCGCACTCCCGTTAGCCAGACCGACGTTGTCACCAGTTCGTCCGATCTTTCGTTCTATCGCCTAAATCAAAATGGGTCATTTCAATTTTTGAAGCGAGTGAACGGCGATAGTCTTGCGGGCGGCGAAGCGTTAGCAATGGACAGTAATATTGAGATTATTTCTGATCCCGGGAAAGCGGATTCAGAACTTGCTCTATTTGTAACCAATCGCGGCTCACTGTGCACCGTGGATCTTCATGAAGATGGCGACTCAGCCACAATCAGGCGGCTCTACAACTACCCTGAACTAGCTCAAGCTGAGCCAGGCAACGCCAGTCAGCTTACCGTAAAGTACGATTCGTCGACGCGAATTGTTGGAATCGTAAGTTCCGGGTTCTCGATCCAGATTGCACGCCCAGTGAATGGTAAGCGCAGACGTATCGCCCGGCCAGTAAACGTGCACATCACCTCCGGGCCCGCAGTGCTCGCGATGGCGAAGCTGAACAAAAAGAACAAACTGGCATCTGTTAATTCGTTCACGGGAGATTTCACCGAGGAAGGCGGGCTTTCGAATTTCGTTAGGGGGCAAGACGCGCAGTGGTTGATCTCCACTTACTCCGGAAAGCTGTACTCGGTGAACCTTGCGGACGATCTTAAGGATTCCGCGCTGGAGTTCGTGGGCAGCCTCGGCTCTAACGTTGACCGGATTGATTACTATTCCGACCGCAGTAGCATCGTAGCCATAAACTCCTTCACGCCTGACGAGGAGGGGATCCGAATGGCCTCGCGAGGCTCACTCGTCGTAGCAAGGATAACCGAGTCAACCGGAGCACTGGTACAGGCGCTCCTGCCAACTGCATCCGCGCTTACAAAACCCGGCGCTTCGATTCGGAGACCCTGCAACGTAAGACGCTGAGCTAAAATCGGGCGTTGATAATTGGCAGCGGTTGCGCCGCCGCGCAATATTCGAAGGAGGGCTTTTTGACGCCCTCCTTTTTGATTTGATCCGGACAGCCTTTCTTGGTGACGCAATGGTCACCCGATCGAATTCGAGCAGCCCTGGTATGAATCGTGTCGGATGAAAGCGGACCGGCATAGGCTAGCAGCTCACTGTGCTCGTGGCACATATCTGTTGCCGAGCTCTGAGCGTCGCGGAAGCGTTGCGATTGTAGTGGAGATGAACACCCTCACAACATCGTCGATCTATCGTGGGTCATAGATAACGGGGAATATGGCCAGTTCTGAGCTCGGCATTTACCAGCAAACGTGACCAATACGAAGCCAAATCTTACCTCCGAAGAGAAGCCTCCCGAGTCTAATCTTGTATCTCGTTGGCGTCACATTCTGGATAAGGTATCCGACGGCGTCAGCGTTCATTCCAGCACCTCGAGAATACTATGGGCAAACAAGCGCCTCTGCGATATGTACGGCAAGACGCTTTCCGAGTTGGTTGGTCTGACGTGCCAAGAGGTGTTTCACCACGGTGCTGATTGTAACCACGAAGAAGTAGTTCGCAGCGGACGAGGCACTGAGTTTGAGACACAAGTTTCGGGACGGGCGGTCTCGGTAAGGATCGAGCCGCTCCTCAAAGAGAACGATCCCGGCTTCGGCTTCGCGAGGATCGTGTGTGTTGGCCCGGATCGCGAGTTGGAAGAGCAATTGAAGCAGGCGGAACGGCTCGCGTCGTTGGGGCAGCTACTCTTTGGCATGGCACATAGTGTTGGCACCCCGCTCAACATCATATCCGGATACACAGAGTTCCTGTTGATGCGCATGGGTTCCGGCGAAGGCGGAAGTAAAGAGCTATCGGCCATCCTCGATCAGACAAGACGTATCGCAATTCTGTTTAGCGAGGCGCTCGAGATGGCGCGGGCACCACAGGGCCGAATCGATCCCATCGAACTCACCCGCGTGCTCGAGGACTCGCTCGATCTGGCAACGCACCATTTTCGCAAGGCAGATGTCAAAGCCGAGCTGACTTGCACAATGAGCCCGCCGCTGATATATGGAGAGGCGACAAGGTTAAAGCAAGCTTTCTTCAATCTTCTGCTGAATGCGGCTCAACTGGTCGGCACCGGCGGCAGGCTTGAGCTTGTGGTCGGCGAGTCGGTGGATAGTCCGGGCTGGTTGACACTTGAGGTGTGGGGAACCGAGGGAACTGGTTGCGGGCACGATTTTTCCCGGTCCCTTCGTTGTCTCCTTGATGCGGATTGGCGAAGCGAAACGGGTCGCCGTTTGGGCCTCTCACTGGTCAAGGAAGTATTCGATGACGCGGGTGCGCAGATGGGCTTCGGCAGAGAAGGGAAGCGGGGTGTCCCGTTTGTAATCCATTTGCCGTTAAGGGGTGCGGTCAAACCGACCAGACTCTGACAAGGAACATGAATCAACGCATTTTGATCGTCGAAGACGAAGCACCAATGTGCGAGCTTTTGACGTCTTTCTTCAACGATAAGGCGTACAGCGTGGGGACGGCGAACGATGGGGAACAGGCCCTAGCCCGTCTTGAGGAACAAGACTACGCGCTGGTAATCACGGACATCAAGCTGCCTGGCATGAGCGGGCTCGAGTTGCTGGCCAGGATCCGCGTTGATTGGCCGGAAGTCGGCGTTGTCATTATGACCGCCTTTAGCTCGATCTCGTCCGCTGTTGAAGCCATGAAGCTGGGCGCCGAAGACTACATCGGCAAGCCTTTCCAGCTCGACGAACTGGCTATTACGGTCGAGAAGGCGCTGGAGCGCCGCAGTCTGCGCCGCGAGGTCCGGGAACTGCGCGCCGAAGTCAGAAGCCGATACAACTTCTCGAACATAATTGGTCGCAGCAAGCCCATGCAGCAGTTGTTTGAAGTGATAAAACGAATCGCCGCTCGACGGGATGCATCGGCTCTGATCATAGGATCAACCGGGACGGGAAAGGAGCTCGTTGCACGAGCAATCCATTACAACTCGGATCGAAGGGACGCGCCGTTTATGCCCATCAACTGCTCGGCGATCCCGGAAACCCTGCTCGAATCCGAGTTGTTCGGTCATCAAAAGGGCGCCTTCACCGGTGCACATGAAACCAAGCGCGGGCTGATGGAAGAAGCGCAGGGTGGAACCGTTTTCCTGGACGAAATCAACACGCTTTCACCCAACCTCCAGGTAAAACTCCTGAGAGTTTTGCAGGAGCGCGTTGTCAGACGAGTGGGCGGCCGCGAGAACATTCCGATCAATATTCGTCTCGTGTCAGCCAGCAATGAGGATTTGGAAGAAGCGGTCAGGGCGGGCGAGTTTCGACAGGATCTGTTCTATCGACTCAATGTTGTTCCTGTGCGGCTGCCCGACTTGAAGGATCGCCGCGAAGACATTCCGCTTCTTGCGCAGCACTTTCTCGAGAAGCTTGCGACGCAGCACGGAGAGCCACACCGGCGGTTCTCCAACGACTCGATGCGAATACTAATGACTCATACGTGGCCTGGGAATGTCAGGGAGCTGGAAAATGCCGTCGAGCACGCACTGACCATGGGAAGGGGTGACATCCTGTTGCCGGAAGATTTGCCGGTCAGCGTCACCGCTCCGGAGCGCGATATCGTTCATGAAGCAACGCTTGACGACGTTACGCTTGCTGAGCTCGAGAGGCGGTATATTCTGCGCGTGCTCGAGAAGATGGGAGGGCATCAGATCAGGACCGCCAAAGTGCTGGGTATCGATCGTCGAACGCTCTACCGCCGCCTCCGTCAATACGGCAGCGCCGCGCCGATCGAAGACGAAGACCTCGACGCGCAAGACGGGAAGGATACAGCGCAGGCATCGGCGTCATCGGTATGAACCGAGCTGATGCTGGATATGCGATGACAGACAAAACAGATCGGTTGGGTCGATGAAACCAGACTGTGCGCAAGCACGAAATCGCCACCCGTCGCGAAGCCTCAAACCCCGCGCACGGGGTTACGGGATCGGGGGCGGCTACGAGCGGCCTTATCGCAAGCCGCCTGGTAAGATCGGCGAACGAGCCGAATCCTACGGGCCGCTGCCACATTCGGGATATTACGGCGCGGGATCGGCGTCGACACGATTCAAGCACGGTCAGGCGGGATTCAAGGAAGAGCTATTGTGGTACGGGCCTCAATACGGCCAGAACACTAGTGGACGCGATAACAGCGACTAATGACGTAAGCGACACTCTATCGCGTCACCCGAAACCGATCAGGCAAGTCATTTGCCGCCCGCGATGTAGAGTTCGGCCTTGTCTGGTTCGGTTGTATAACTGGTATTGCGTTCAATGCGCCAGCCATCGCCCGAGCGCGCCAGGACAAAACCGAGAAACTCTCGCTGGGGTTTTCCGCTTGAGGTCGCGAAGTTGTAGGTAACCGTAGCGCCAGTGTATGCCTTGTCCGGAGAGTTTCTACTCTGGTGGAAGAAATCGATGACAATGTCCGTCGTTCCCTGGCCGGCCAGGTATTGGGCAACTAACGCCTTCGCCTTTGATTTGTCGCTTGAGCAAGCGGTCATCACAAGCGTTGAGATCACACAGGCAAATAGAACTGCGAAGATGACGATATGGGGTCGAGATTGTTCATTAACCATAGATATGCTTGTACCTTAAGGCGACAGTCCTTTTCAAGCAGCTAAAAACGCTGTTGTCGTCCTTCAGCATACTCTGGAGCCTGACGATGGGTTTATACATCCGCCAGCTTCTTGCAGGCCGTGAATTCGCGGCCACGGACAACTTTGCAAAGCAGATGGCAAACTTTGTCTACCTGATCGGAGACGACGCGAAGAAGGTTTGTATGATTGTGGATCCGGCGTGGGACATCCCCGGCATCGTGGATGTAGCCGAGCGCGAGGGAATGAAGGTAATCGGCGCATTGGTCACTCACTACCACCCCGACCACATTGGCGGCAACATCTTCGGTCACAATATTGCCGGACTGGGAGAGTTGCTCGCTTCGTGCCCGGTCAAGGTGCACGTGAACGAAATCGAGAGCGAAGGAGTCAGGCGAGTCGCCGGACTCTCCAACAGCGATCTCGAGAAGCACCGCTCAGGGGACGACGTGGTGATTGGCGACGTCAAGGTCAAGTTGCTCCACACTCCGGGGCACACACCGGGCAGCCAGTGCTTTCTAGCGGGCTCGGCACTGGTTTCGGGCGATACGCTATTCATCGGAGGATGCGGACGCGTCGATCTGCCCGGCGGTAACCCAGAAGACATGTATCGCTCCTTGACGGAAGTCCTTGCCCGGCTTCCCGAGGAGACTGTGCTCTTTCCCGGTCACAATTACGCGGCCAAGCCGGTAAGCACAATCGGCGAAGAGAATGAAGTAAACCGCTATCTAAGGGTGAGGAGCCTCGAGGACTGGATGAGCTTGATGGGGTATTCGTAGCTCTGATGTGCTCGCCCGACGCCTCCGCAACAAGGTCGATTGATCTGAATAGAAATGTATTGACTGCGTCCCCGCAATCGGCATAATGAGAGCATTCTGACGCTTCTTTGTGTGTTGCTCCCACCAATTGCCCTTGAATTACCCTTGAGCGCTCTCTAACTGGAATCTCTCTCGAGCTTTGCCCCTAAGCATTGGCGGCGACCCCACAGTCAGTTCTCGTGTGCTGCGCCGGGGCGCAGCGTACTACAGTTTGCTCGGATCAGCCTCACTTTTCGCCACAACATTGCTAGATGAGTAACGATATGGACTCAAGAAAGGAACGAACCCTGTCGCCGTCAGCCGGCGTTGATGAGCCGACATTCACCGGTCGACTCGGCCTAAGGAACTTAGGAGTGAAACTCGGCGCTATGGCGCTGACGCTTGCAGGCGTATTCAGCATCGCCGGTTTTGTATCCACCTATCTCAGCTTCGATAGTTCCGCGGCGGACCCAAGCGCGCTCTTGTCCAGGACCGCAATAGTGAACGGTATCTCCGCTGCTCTGCTTTCGTTCGTGACCGTGTACGTCGTCGGGCTTGTGTTTGCCAAGAGCATCTCAAGCAGACTGGATAAGTTCAACATGGCGACTCGACAGGCGTCGGCTGGAAACCTCGAGACCCGCGTTGACCCGTCAAGCGGGCCGATCTTTGAGGACCTCGCCCGCAATTTCAACGCGATGATGGAACGAATGAGCGAAGCTGCACGCGCTGAGGCGGCGCAGAAACAATCGCTTATGGCAATCATAAAGGCGGTTGACAGCTCCGGTGACGCCATTGCGGTCACTGACTCCGGGCGAGTAGCGGCTTACTGTAACAAGAAATTCAAGGAACTCTTCGGTTATGGCTGCGGAGAATTGAACGAAGCTGGCGGAACTTCGCTCCTGTATACCGATTCGAGAGTCCCCGGCAAAGTTTTCGAGATTGTAGGCCACGGCCAATCCTGGTCCGGCGAGGTCGAGATGCGCGCGCGTAACGGCGCACTAATACCAGTTGGCCTGCGCGCCGATGCAATCAAAGACGAGGCTGGAAAGGTAACAGGCAGCATCGAGATTTACACCGACATTACACAGCGAAGACGCGGAGATTTGCTGCGGTCGGCTCTCTATCGCGTGGCCGAGCTAACCAGCTCGAGCAAGGACTTGCAGACGTTCTTTGCCTCAGTGCATGGGATAGTCAACGAGCTAATGTACGCGGGGAATTTCTTCGTAGCGGTTTATGATCCCTCCAACCAGATTGTCAGTTTTCCATATTTTGTCGACGAGGTAGACCTTCCTCCGGAACCTCGACAACTCAAGAGGGGAATGACGGAATACGTCCTCCGCACGGGAAAGCCGCTGCTCGCGACCAGGGAAGCTATGAGGTCGCTGACAGCGCTCGGAGAGATCGAAGTTATTGGCACCCTGCCAGTTGACTGGCTCGGGATTCCACTCAAGGTCGGTGACTCGACGATCGGTGTGCTTGCGGTTCAGAGCTATAACGAGAATGTCAGGTTTGGCGAATCGGACAAGGATGTGTTGACTTTTGTCTCACAGCACATCGCGGGCGCGCTGAATCGAACCCGCGCTGAGGAAGCACTGCGCCAGAGCGAGGAGAAATATCGCACCATCCTCGAAAGCATCGAGGATGGGTATTACGAAGTCGATCTCGCCGGCAACTTCACGTTCTTCAACGATCCTGTATGCAAGATGCTTGGATATTCGAGCAACGAACTGATCGGGTTGAACAACCGCGAGTACATGTCGGCGGATGTTGCGCGGCAAGTCTACCAGGAGTTCAATCGCGTGGCCCGAACGGGCGAGCCGACCCGAGACTTTGCTTATCAGGTCACCGCGAAGGACGGAACAAGGAGATTCGTCGAGTCTTCGGTCTCACTAAAGAGGGACGCATCCGGAAAGCCCGCCGGTTTCCACGGGATCATTCGGGACGTCACTGCCAGACGCCTTGCAGAGGAAAGCCTCGAGCGCAATCTGCAAGGATTCCTTGCGATAGTCTCTTCGGTGTCAGAAGGCGATTTGACGAAACGGGGCAGCGAGAGCGAGGACACCCTGGGCAGCGTGGTCCAGTCGGTTAACAGAATGCTCGACCATTTCAGCACGATGCTGACCGAAGTCAAACAGATCGGGCTCTCAGTCTCGTCCAGCGCCACCGAGATACTTGCGGCCTCTGAACAGATCGCCGTTGGATCGCAGCGACAGGCAGATGAGATAACCAATACATCGAGCGCGGTGGAAGAGATGGCCGCATCGATGAGTCAAGTCTCCCGAAATGCAGAGGCCTCTGCCGAGTCCGCGCGGCGCGCGCTCGACATGGCCGAGCATGGCGACAAGTCGGTGCGGGACACATCGGAGGCGATGTCGAGAATCGATTCCGCGGTTCAACAGACGGCGGAAAAGATGCGGTTGCTGGGAAGTCGCAGCTCGGAAATATCCGAAATCATAGACCTCATCGATGAAATTGCGTCGCAGACAAACCTATTAGCCCTGAACGCCGCAATCGAAGCGGCTCACGCCGGTGAAGCCGGCCTCGGGTTCAGTGTAGTCGCAGACGAGATCAGAAAACTGGCAGAGCGATCAGCTCGCGCCACGAGGGATGTTGGGAACCTCATCAAGTCCATTCAGAGCGAGACCTCCGAAGCCCTGACGGCGATGGAGGTCGGAATGAAAGAAGTCCACGGCGGGAGTCACCTGGCGAATCAAGCGAGCCGCGCGCTTCAAGACATCTCCGAAGCGGTTCGCCAGTCGTCCGAGTTGATTGAAGAGATCTCCGCTGCGTCCGAAGAGCAAGCGAGAGTAACAAGCAACGTCGCGAGCGCGATGCAAACGATCTCGAGCATAACCCTCGAAACATCTGCAGGCGCTCATGAGACGGCTCAAACGATTGAGGGGATGGTGGGGCTGGCCGATCGACTTAACAAAGCGATCTCGCAGTTCAGGGTGAAGGACGACTACATCCACCCGTTCTCGTACGACGTGACGGGGTCGGCCGGCAATCGCAACGCGGGGCCCCGCCTCTCACCCTTTACACAAGGCGACTGAGTCGTAACGAAACGATCGAGGAGGCAAGCGTGGCGAGAAAACAGTTAGTGGTGTTCAAAGTTGGTACCGAGGAGTTCGCCGCCGATATCATGGTTACCAAAGAGGTCGTGTTGATGCGCGAAATTACCCCTGTGCCCGAGACCGAGCGATACGTGGAAGGGGTAATGAACCTGAGGGGACATCTGGTGCCCGTGCTTGACCTCAGCAAGCGTCTTCGCGCCTTTCGACCCGCTCTCGCCCGCGACCGCAGAATAATCATCACGAATCTCGATGGCAGACTCGCAGGTCTCATCGTGGATGGCACCTCCGAAGTCATAAGAGTGACCGACGAGATGATCGAAGCCGTGCCGGATCTTATATCCGAAATCGGCGCCGACTATGTTCAGGGCGTGGTGAACCTGAACGGCAGGTTCATAACATTGATTGATTTTGAAAAGGCCCTGTCAGGAGAAGTCGCCGGTGAGTTCGACCGGGTGATGGAAGTGCTGTCGCGGCAAAGAGAATCAGTCGCGCCGGCGCAGGCAGTTTAGAGGTCGCTTCGTAAGATGAGAATACAGCCCGTTCAACAGTTTGACTCTGGATCGCTTGCTCTGAACATCCTTTCTGACAGCGAGTTCCGGCTGTTCAGGGACCTCATCTACGAAGAGTGTGGGGTGAGCCTCGGAATTGAAAAGCGATCTTTTCTCGAATCCAGGCTTAGAAGACGAATGGACGAGCTAGGTATCAGGAGCGCATATGAGTATTACTCGGTAGTCACCGCGCACCAGGGAAGATCGCAGGAGCTACCTTCGTTGCTGGACTCGCTGATGATTTGCGAGACATCCTTCTTCAGGAATCAGCCGCAGTTCGATCTGTTGCGAGAGGTTGTTCTGCCCGAGATCGTTCGGCGAAAGGAGAAGGACGGAATAAAGTTACTTCGATTGTGGAGCGCCGGATGTTCGACCGGCCAGGAACCCTATAGCGCCGTGATGACTTTGATCGAGTCGCTCCCTGATCCCGAGGCCTGGACGCTGCGCATCTTTGCTTCTGACCTTTCCTTCACCGCCCTCGAGCGGGCACAGTGCGGTTTGTATAGAGCGGACCAATTGAAGGGCGTCGAACCTCGATATGTGGCGAGGTACTTCCGCCACGATAATGGCTACTTCGCATTGGGCGAGTGCGTCAGAAAGCGCGTGATATTCGACTACCACAACCTGAAGAACGACAACGGCCTGCGGGGACTCGATATCATCTTCTGCCGGAACGTGATGATCTACTTCGACGCGGAAGAGCAACGTCGGCTTGTGAATCGATTTGCGAACTGTCTGGTGCCTGGTGGCTTTCTTTTTCTTGGACACGCCGAGAGCTTGCAGGGCTTGTCGACACGATTTGCGATGGTGCATCGCAACAAAGGGATTGCTTACAGGCTTGAGGGCTAAAGCAACCCAAAGCGGATGGGACATGGACGATCGGGCGAGAGAAGAATTTGATCAGTTGCTTGCCGTGTTTCGCGAGCAGTCCCTGCAGATTTTGGAAGAGATGGGTCACGACTTGCTGGCTCTTGAATCGGGCGCCGATGCGGACGCGGCGACCCGCCTGCGCAGGGGTGCTCATACGATCAAAGGTGACTCAGCGTGCGTCGGGCTCGATGGCCTAACAAATATTGCTCACAGTGTGGAAGATGCGTTCGACGCTGTGCTGGGCGGTGAAGTTGCCCTTGATCGTCCGTCTGTGGACCTCATCCTCAGGTGCCTTGACGCGATTAGAGACGCAATAGGGGGCGCGGATGTTGGCGACGTCCCTGCTGACGTCGGAGACAGACTTGTCGGGGAGTTGAGACGGATTCGGAAGGGAAGGGCGGCTGGAATCTCGAAGCGTGCTTCGGCGGCGGCTAAGCGATCTGAACTCGAGCGCCCGGACAGGACCTCGACCGCCTATGACGGCGTTACGGCCAAGCAACGGCGGGACTATGTCCGAGTGGAGGCGGCAAAGGTCGACGCGTTGTTGAACCTCGCCGGTGAGATGGTGATTGCGCGTTCAGTCATCGGCCAGTTCTCACCTGAGCTTGAGCGCGCGCTTCCGAGAAGCGAGTTGGTCAACCGGTTCGGTTGCGCGAGCGGTCAATTGGGCAAGTTGATTGGCGAGCTGCAAAAGAGCGTCCTCAAGATGCGGATGGTAACCATCGATCAGGTCTTCAGGAGATTCGCCAGACCCATGCGCGAGCTCGCGGCTGAACGCGGCAAAGAGATTCAGATTGAGTTCTCGGGCGGGGAGACAGAGTTGGATCGCGCCCTCGTAGACTCGCTTTACGAGCCGCTGCTACATACTCTCCGCAATGCGGTGGATCACGGCATCGAGCCACCTGAAGAGAGAACAAAAGCGGGAAAGCCCGCGATCGGTCGAATCTCGATGCGCGCTTATCATCAAGGGAACCAAGTCGTTGTCGAAGTCAGCGATGACGGGAGGGGCATTGACGCCTCCGAGTTGAAGGCCAAGGCTCTTCTGGCGGGCGCGATGAGCAAGGAAGAGGTTGATGCCGTCCCCGAGGAGGAAGCCGCGGACCTGATCTTCCTTGAAGGAGTGTCCACTGCGAAAAAGGTCACTCGGTTGTCCGGGAGAGGGATCGGCGCCGCGGCTGTAAAGAGCGCGATCGAACAATTGCGTGGAAGTGTCAGCGTAAAGAGCGAGCGCGGTCGCGGAACCTGCTTTGTCCTTCGAATGCCTCTGACGCTGGCTATTATCAGGGCTCTGCTGTTCAACGCATCGGGCCAGCTCTTCGCTGTACCGCTACTTGATGTAAGCGAAATAGCTCGCGTCAAAGCTTCCGACATAGTTGTTCTGGACGGCATCGAGAACTTCAGACTGCGAGATCGCTTCATCTCCGTCGTGCGGCCGGGCACGGTGCTTTCCTTCGACAGACGCAAAGGCGGGAGCGGGGCAGCTCTCAGGCCAGAGCCAGACTATTCATTCATCATAGTGCTGGCCGTCGCAGAGAGACGGTTCGGGATCCTCGCGCAGGAGCTGATCGGCGAGCAGGAAATTGTGATCAAGCCCCTCGACAATCAGTGGGTGCAGAACGACGCGCTGGCTGGCGCTTCCGTGCTTGGGGATGGACGCGTCGCGCTGATCATGGACGCCGAAATGGTTTTTCGTAAGGCGGCAAAATACGAACGCGGGAAGGCAAACAGTAAGGAAGCAGCATATGCAGGGTGACAAGAAAAAGATTCGAGTCCTGGTGGTGGATGACTCCGCAGTGATGCGCAAGCTGATCTCGAACCTGCTGGAAAGGGACGACGAGATTGAGGTTATCGGCACCGCGATTGACGGCTATTTTGCACTCGCAAAGGTCGAGCAGTTGAAGCCGGATGTAGTCACGCTCGACGTTGACATGCCTCGGATGGACGGCCTGACTGCTCTGGGCGAAATGGTGTCGAAGCACAGAACCCCGGTGATCATGTTGAGTTCGCTTACCACCAGGGGCGCGGCGCTGACAATGCAAGCGCTGGAGAAGGGAGCGGTAGATTTCGTCTGCAAGCCGACCGGCGCTGCCAGGATCGGAGAGATGGCCGACGAGCTTCTCTCGAAGATAAAGGCGGCGGCGGGAACAAACCTGATTGCGCTTGCCACGGAAGTTCCGCGCGCGACACCGGTGAGAAAGGTCTCGGGGCAGGGGACCAGGACCGGACAAATCATCGCCATCGGCGCATCGTCCGGCGGTCCTCACGCGCTGCGATATCTCTTGCCACGCATTCCGGCCGACCTGGATGCAGCCGTTTTGGTAGTGCAACACATGCCCGAAAGCTTCACGACGATGTTGGCGTATTGGCTCAACCAGATCTGCGAACTGGAGGTGAGGGAAGCGAGGCCGGGCGATCTGGCTCTGCCAGGGACGGCATTGATTGCTCCCGGGAGCTCGCACATGAAAGTCAGAAAGACCGCTGCCGGCTGCGAAGTCCTACTCGAAGGCGGAGCTCTGGTGAACGGTCATCGCCCGTCTGTGGATGTGCTCTTCCAGTCGGTCGCACAACACTATGGCCCCAACACGATCGGGATCATCATGACGGGAATGGGCAACGACGGGGCGCACGGGCTCGGGGAGATCAGGTCGGCTGGAGGTCATACAATCGCACAGGACAAAGAGAGCTGCGCGGTGTTCGGAATGCCTCGAGTGGCAGTAGAGCGAGGCTACGCTGAAAAGGTGTTGCCCTTGACCGAGATGGCTTCATACGTATCGTCCAGAATAGCGCGAGTTGCCCGGTTGGAGACTGTCTATGCACACTGACTATGAAGAAACACCGATGCCAAAGTCGCCCCTCACGTGTTTGATAGTGGATGATTCGGCCTTCATGCGATTCCATCTGCGGCGAATGATGGACTCGTTCGATAATGTCATCGCAAGCGAGGCTGCCAACGGAATGGAGGCGATTAGGGAGTATGGGCGCCTCAAACCAGACATCGTCCTCATGGACATAGTAATGCCGGGCTTAGAAGGCGTCGACACAGTCAGGAAAATTTGCCACACAGATCCTGAAGCAAGAGTGATCATGATCAGCTCTGTGAGCTATAAAGAGAAGGTGGCGGAGGCTATCGCTGCGGGCGCAAAGTGCTTCATACCTAAGCCGGTGACCACCGACGAGCTTAGAAAAGCGATCGAGAATGTGCTGGCTCCTCAAAGCGATTCGGAGGAGCGCCAATGAGGCTGGATTTCGTCAAAGTTTTTGTCGATTCAACCGCTTCGCTGTTCAGAGAGCTGGTTGGGCCGACGGTCGAGATTCCTTCGATAAGCATCAAGCCAAGCCCGGTTGCCGGCAGGGAAGTAATGGCGATCATCGGATTGGCGGGAGAGGCGCAAGGCCGCGTCATCTTCGATATGGACCTGTTCACCGCTGTGCAGCTAGCTGGCCACATGCTGGGAGAACCATCCCCCGGCATGACACCATTGGTTCGGAGTTCGATCGCGGAGCTTGCCTCAATGGCCATTGGCCGCGCCATATCGCAGATTAACGACGGCGGCACCAAGCTGAGGATGAGCCCGCCAACGGTAATCACCGGAGCAAATCTGGTCAGCTACGACCAGTGCTTCGAGACGCTTGTCGCGCCGATCAGCACCGCTTACGGCGAAGTTCGAGTCAACATCACAATTCAAGATCTCGATTGACGACCTGCCCGGAAGGGCACCACCACACGATCAAAGTAGGACCGAGAGCGAAGGCGAAGTTACCCCCGGAGCTTAATCCTGCCATTGCGTCCGATAATAGATATTATGTCGTTTAGGGGATTTAGTTCAGCGAATCATTCAAATGCGCTTTCGCCGGTTAAGTGCTGGCCCAGCACCAGCGTGTGCACTTCATGCGTGCCCTCGTAGGTATAGACCGATTCAAGGTTGCACATATGGCGCATGATCGGATACTCGCCGGTGATCCCATTAGCGCCGAGTATGCTTCGCGATGTGCGCGCGCACTGTAGGGCCATCGCAACGTTGTTCATCTTTCCCATCGACACATGGACCGGTTTGAGCGTGCCCGCATCCTTCAGCCGCCCGAGGTGGAGACAAAGCAACTGGGCCTTGCTGATCTCGGTTGCCATCTCCGCCAGCTTCTTCTGCGTCAATTGAAATGCCGCAAGTGGTCGTCCGAATTGGATGCGCTCCTTGGAATACTTCAGCGCGACATCCAGGCAGGACATGGCCGCGCCTACCGCGCCCCAGGCGATGCCGTACCGCGCTTGAGTCAGGCACATCAACGGGCTCTTTAGCCCCTTGGATCCCGGCAAGATATTGTCGCGTGGGATAAGGCAATCCTCGAAGAACAATTCCGAGGTGTCCGAAGCTCGCAAACTCAGCTTGTGATGGGTCTCGCGCGTGCTGAATCCTTTCGTGCCTCTCTCGACGATGAATCCGCGAATCTGATCGCCGTCATCGCTCTTGGCCCATACAATCGCTATGTGTGCCATCGAGCCGTTGGTTATCCATGCCTTGGAGCCATTCAAGACCCAACCGTCGTCCACTTTCTTTGCCCTGGTCAGCATTCCGCTCGGGTTCGAGCCGAAATTGGGCTCCGTGAGGCCGAAGCATCCAATGACTTTCCCGGCGGCCATTTGAGGCAGCCACCGTCGCCTTTGTTCCTCACTTCCAAACTGGAAGATCGGATACATACACAGGGCGCCTTGAACCGAAGCGAAGCTTCTGATACCAGAGTCGCCCGCTTCGAGCTCCTGCATAACCAGACCGTACGCCACGTTGTTCATGCCGGCGCAGCCGTACTCTTCGGGGAGATTCGCCCCCAACACCCCGAGTTCGGCGAGACTTGCGATGAGGTCGGTTGGAAATCGACCCTCTTCAAAACACTGCGCGATGATCGGCGTGATCTCGGATTCCACGAACTTCCTCACTTCCGACCGCGCGAGCCGCTCCTCGTCCGATAGCAGCGTGTCGATTCCGAGTATGTCCAACCCTTCAAATGCCATTTCACTCTCCCTTTTGCCCGAGCGTAGGATTATTTACGTATCTAACTATCTCCGCTAGGATAGCTACAGCAATCTCCTGTGGAGATCTTGCACCAATTTGCAGCCCGATAGGAGCGTGCACATTTTGTAAGGCGGCTTCCGGGAAGCCCTCGCCCGCCAGCTTTTTGAACACCGATAGTACGCGCCGACGACTGCCGATCATGCCAATGTAGCCCGCCTCTGAGTTTATGACGTTCTTCAGGCACAATTCATCATATTGATGACCGCGTGTGACGATCACGACCGCCGTATTGGATGAGATGTGAAGCCTGCCGGCGGCAGAAGCATAGTCGCTCACGAGCAGCTTGATCCGCGGATCAGGTAACCTCTGTCGCGACGCGAACTCTTCTCTATCGTCGATGACCGTCACGCCGTATCCGACCAGAGCGGCTATCAATGCTACGGCCTGGCCAACGTGACCGCCGCCAAAGACCAGCAAATTGAGCCTGGGCTTAATCATCTCAATCGCCAGGGTTATTGCAATTCCCTCTTCATCTGCCGATTCAATCAACCCGGCGGCCGCACCGCTCTGGGTCATGTCTCGAACGGCAAGGAGAATCCGTTTGGTCAGCTTGCGGTCGAAAAGCGGTGGGAACACGGTGTCCTCGTAAACAAGCGCCATCGCGGTCTGATTGGTTGGCTTGCGCAGCGCCCTGGCCAGGGCCACGGGCTCTCCGCGTACCGCCCTGTTTTGGATCTCTTCCAGCAGCCTATTAGTGATGCTCGTGCTCACTTCCAAAACCGCGTCCTTCTTCAAATTGATCGTCTCTCGTATCAAGTGGCGAATCTAACGGTAAGCGGGCCGAGCGCGCACAACGACGCCGGGACGGCTCACTCGAACCGTTATCTTTCGGGTGCGATCGTCCTTCTGCCGGTTTGACGGGTAGTATGCAAGAAGATATTGATGTCGAAGTTCCTCCGCGATCCTTCCCAGTGCAGCCTTCAAGTCGCCGAGTTTGTCAGCGCGCTCCACTATGCCTCCGGACATGTCGGCAAGCTGCTGAAGGTATTCGTCCGCGCGGCGATACGATCGGTCCAGCTCGTTCCGGCTTTGTTCCAGCTTTTGGTTCACGGCAGCGGCCTCACCGGTCTTGGACTGACTCCGGATTCTCGATTCCAGTCGTCGTTCGACGTCCTCGCGGGTCGCGTACCGAATCGGATAAACGATTATGTCTTCACTTTCGATCACCGCATCGAGAGTGTCCTCCTCAGTTATCTCGCTGCTGGCTGTGTCAATCCCGTCGGTGAAGACGATCACCGCCTTCCGTCCGGGAACGTCACGAAGCTTCTCCCACACTGCCGTGTACACAGCTTCGTACACCTGCGTGAATTCCCCGGGCTTGATCGAGTCAACTGCTGCGGCGAGCCTCGCCGGGTCATTGGTCAGCTCCGACAGCAACTCGACGCTATCGTTAAACGAGGCAATCATCGCTCGATCGTGCGATCTGAGGTTACTTATGAAAGCCATCGCCGCTGCCTTTATTTGCTCGAGAGCGGCACCGGTCGATCCGCTTGAATCCAGCAACAGCGCGACGCTGAAAGGCTCCTCGACCGAGCCGAACAACTCGATGTTCTGTTTCACTCCATCCTCAAATATCGTGAATTCCTGCTGGGTCAAATCGCTGACGTATCGTCCTCCTGGCGCGCTGACCACGACCGGAACCTGCACAAGGGTGGTCCGAAGCTTGATGGGGGCGTCGTCCTGAGGCGCTGGCTTCTGAGCTCGCTCCTGCTGCGCGTTTGCCGACAACCCGGGGAGCACCAACGCCGCCGCGACCACAATGCAACACCAACCGACCGGCCTACTGCTTGACTTCATTGCTTCAACTCCTCATTTGCGCCCCATTCCCAAATACGTGAAGCCCGCGGACCTCACCATTTCGGGCTCGTAGATGTTGCGCAAGTCGATGATGTTCGGCTTACGCATGAGTTGTCTGAGCCGTTCCATATCGAGGCTTCGAAACTGGTTCCATTCTGTCACGATCACCAGGGCGTCGCTTCCGCGCGCGGCTTCGTACTCGTCTTCGCAGTACTCGACATCCGTTAAGATGCGGCGCGCGGTGTCCATTGCGGCCGGATCATAGGCCCGAATGCGGGATCCCGCTCGCAGCAGATCGTCGACTATCCTGAGAGCGGGCGCTTCCCTTATGTCGTCTGTCTCCGGCTTGAACGCGAGTCCGAGGATTGTAATCGTCTTCCCGTCGAGTTCGGGCACCAGGTGTCTGATGCGGCGGATGATAGAGGTCCTTTGGGATTCGTTCACTTGCAAGGCAGCGTCTACGATCCGCACGTCGTAATTGACACTTCGTCCCAGTGCAACCAGGGCTTTTGCGTCTTTAGGAAAACAACTTCCGCCAAAGCCAGGCCCCGGGTGCAGGAACTTCGATCCTATTCGGGCATCCATGCCCATCCCCTTCGCCACATCGTGAACATCGGCGCCGAGCAACTCGCACAGCCGCGAGATCTCATTAATAAACGAAACTTTGGTTGCCAAGAATGCATTAGAGGCGTATTTGATCATCTCAGCCGATTCGGGCGTAGTGATGACAAAGGGAGTTTCGATCAAGTACAGAGGTCGGTAGATGTCCTTCAGGATCGCGACGGCTTCCTCGTCCGTGCAGCCGATGACCACTCGGTCTGGCCGCATAAAATCATTGATCGCAGCGCCCTCTCTCAGAAACTCCGGATTGGCAGCTACTGAGAACCGGCTGGCACTGGCCCTGTTCTCCTCGATTATCTTCTTTATTCGGGAGGCTGCGCCCACGGGAACCGTGCTCTTGGTGACGATCACCTTATAACCGTTAAGAGATCTCGCGATCTCGTAGGCGACCTCGTCGATTTGACTCATGTCAGCCGAGCCGTCACCGCTCGGCGGCGTTCCCACGGCCAAAAACACGACGAGAGACTGCTCGACGGTCCCCGGCACGTCAGTGCTGAACTGGAGGCGTCCCTCTCTGACGTTCTTTGCGACCAGCGCATCAAGCCCAGGCTCATAAATCGGCATCCTGCCTGACTTGATCGAGGATATCTTTGCCTCATCTTTGTCTACGCAGGTCACTCTCATGCCCAGATCTGCGAAGCACGCCCCGGTCACCAGTCCCACGTAGCCGGTTCCAATCACTGCGATGTGCATAGCGTCTAACTCCCTGACGAGTCTTACAGACTGCTGGCGAAGTACGCGATTGTGCTTTTGAGCCCCTCTTCCAGGCTGACTTTGGGTTCCCATCCAAGAACCCGCCGGGCTCGACCAATGTCGGGCTGACGGACGCGGGGATCATCCACGGGTAGAGGCTTATGCTCGATAACACTTCGGCTCGCACTCATCTCGATAACCTTGCGCGCAAGTTCAATGACAGTGAATTCACTCGGATTGCCGATGTTGGTTGGCCAGTGGATATCGGTGTCGCGGTCTGCGCTCTCGTCGGATTTTGACGGCCCGGTATCGGGGCTCATGAGCAGACGAACTATCCCCTCGATCAAATCGCTCACGTAGCAAAAGGAACGGGTTTGGTTCCCGTCCCCGTATACGGTTAGCGCCTTCCCGCTTAGCGCTTGAACAACGAAGTTTGAGATGACCCGCCCGTCGTTCGGCCGCATCCGGGTGCCATAGGTGTTGAAGATCCTGACTATCCGGGTATCGAGTCCATGATAACGATGGTAAGCCATCGTGATCGCCTCCCCGAAACGCTTTGCTTCGTCGTAGACGCCGCGCGGCCCAACCGGATTCACGTGCCCCCAGTACTCTTCCCGTTGCGGATGCTCCTGAGGATCTCCGTACACTTCAGATGTCGACGCGAGCAGGAATCGAGCGCCCTTGGCCTTCGCAAGTCCAAGCGCTTTATGCGTCCCGAGGCTGCCGACCTTCAATGTTTGAATAGGAAGTTGAAGATAATCGATCGGACTCGCGGGAGAGGCGAAGTGTACGACCGCTCCGACGTCTCCACCGACATATAAATATTCGGTTACGTCTTGTTTGACGAACTTGAAGCGTTCTTCCCCGAAGTGGTGCTCAATATTCCCCAGCCGACCTGTCAGCAGGTTGTCGAACACCAGAACGTCGTGTCCGTCCGTCAACAATCGGTCAACTAGATGCGAACCCAGGAATCCGGCGCCGCCTGTGATGAGAACACGCATATCAAATCACCGCTGATCGTAGAACGAACGGACCATCGCGACGACATACATTTGTTCTGCTTCAGTGAGCTCTGGGTAGACGGGTATCGCGAGCGCTTCTCGAGCCGCGCTTTCCGCTTCCGGAAAGTCTCCCTCGTTGTACCCCAGGTCCTTGAAACAGTTTTGCAGATGGAGCGGCAATGGATAGTAAACTTCAGTGCCGATTCCTCTCTTCGTCAGGTACGCTCTCAGTTCGTCCCGTTCCCGAACCCGAATCACGAACTGGTTGTATACGTGGAAAGCCGGTTCGGATTCCGTTGGCAGTCGAACCGGTTGGTTCGACAAAAACCCGGCATCGCGAAATAGACTTTGATACCTCCGAGCGTTGTTTCTTCGAGCCTGAGTCCACGAGTCTAGATAGCGAAACTTTACGCGAAGAATCGCCGCCTGCAGCGAATCCAGTCGACTGTTGATTCCGACGCGATCGTGGTAGTACTTCTTTTTAGCGCCGTGCGATCGGAGGGCACGGAGCGAATCAGCGATCTCCGTATTGTTGGTTGTGAGCAGCCCGCCGTCCCCAGCGCCGCCGAGATTCTTCGAAGGATAGAAGCTAAAGCAGCCAACCGCTCCCAGGCTTCCCGCGCGCTTTCCGTGATGCTCTGCGCCGATTGCCTGGGCGGCGTCTTCGATTACCGCGATTCCGTTTCGATCGGCGAGCTGGGTGATGATTTCCATATCCGCGCATTGACCGAACAAATGAACGGGCATTATCGCCCTCGTACGACTGGTGATCCCTTCTGCCAACCTGGTTACATCCAGGTTGAACGTCGCCCCGTCTATGTCGACGAAGACGGGCTTGGCTTGCAGTCGAACCATTGATCCGACCGTTGCGAAGAAGCTGAAGGGGGTCGTTATAACCTCATCCCCGGGACCCACGCCGCAAGCCATCAGCGCCAACAGAATCGCGTCCGAACCCGATGCGCATCCAACTGACTCCGAGCACTGACAATAAGCCGCCAGCTCGCGCTCAAGCTCGCGCACTTCGGGACCCAGAATGAACTGCTGGCTGTCCAAGACGCGCTTGACCGCAGATTCGATTTCGCCGGCGATGCTACTATGCTGGGCACCGAGGTCCAACAAAGGGATCTTCATTTGAGCCTTTTCTTGCATTTGGCCTTAACACTCCGGGGCGTTGGAAGCATTCGGTCTGGGGTGAACCTGCATCAGTGCTTCATCATAGCGTGAAGTTTCCGAACTCGTCAAAGTTGACGAATCCCAGCGAGGCTGGATTCGCCGGCTCCCGCTGGGCGAAGCAATGACCAGATAACAAAAACAGGAACAGTCTATGACAAAATCTGTGAGCTCTGTGCGAAAGGCTCAGGGCCAGACTTCCCTCGCCGACTATGTATCAATAGTTTAGATTGCCGACCGTCCCTGCTTCCCTTCTGGCATTCATCTTGCCAAGAGTAAGGCCGAGCTTCGAAAACACGGAAGGGTCGAAATGATCAGGGCAACGGGGGCTGTGCTGATCGCTTCGGCCCTTCTTTATTTTGTCGCGATGGAATGCCTGCCTGCCGATGTTATGTGGAATTATCTCCGAGAGGGGCAAGGCCCCTAGCGCGCCTCAACCCTGGGCCGCGGCACGCTCGATCCGGTGCGTTCTGCCAGGAAGTCGTTGATCCAATGATACTGACTCACATACTTGCTGGTCTCGTTCCTGAATATCGGTTGAACGTATCTCTTCACTACGAATCGCCTGGTTATCTTGCCTCCGCGAGAACGCACCCTCACCGGAACCCTCTTCGTCACTGTGAGAGTCGGCCGCGAGTTCTGATCTGGCTCTTCCATCCAGTCAGTCTCGTTATGCGACAGGAGCGTTAGAACGCGTCCGACTCCGCCGTTGTACGCCGCCGCCAGATACGGGCCTACCTTATCAGTCGCAAGGTCGCTTCTTGCGCGGATCGCCTCCCAGTCCGAATCGCACAAAAGAATCTGCGCCATTACGGCATTGATCGGATCACTCATCGCTTGTGCGAAGTTCGACCGCAACCCGGCTGCAGTGTACTTGTTCAACAAGAGCGAGTACGTCGAGGGTATCATTTGAACCAACCCGTGCGCTCCCGCCGGACTGATCGAGTAAGCATAAGCCTTGTCGCGATTCGTGCCGATGACGGCAAGCACTCGCTCGGCGAGGGGTTTGGCCAAAGCCGCGCTCTTGAACTCAGTCGGATCTATGTGCTCGTTTATCAGTAACACGCGCAAAACGTCTTTAGGTATGACGTCGACTATTCGTTGGCCCGGAAATGCTCTCGACAGAACGCCGCGCTCTCGCAATCGAGCAAACGCTTTTTCGATAAAGCCGTTTTTAACGTCGATTCCGCGCTTGATCACTTCTTCGGTTTTTATCTCTGCGGAGTAAGGAGTGTATACAGCTTCGATCACTGGATCGCCGGGGCCAAAGCGATTCCGTTCGTTGGACACCGGGTATTTCACCGCCACGACTCTTCCGCCGGCCGGACTTATGCAAGCGATGTCCGAGTTGATGCCATTTTCGCGACGCATTGAGAGGATGAAGCCCGGTGAGAGCACCTCAAAACCGGGGTCGCGCTTTATCGCGCGAGCAATTCTGAGCTTGCCATCCGCATCGAGGATCGCCAGAGCCATCTCGCGGCCGATGATTCCGGTTATCGGAACATCTGTGAATCTGCGGCGACCTACGCGCACGCGTCGCGTGCCGACGGTTCCCATTTGCAACTGCACCGATTCATCCTTGAGCAGTTCCCTGCCCTCTTCAATCTTCTTGAGTAAATCGTATTGAGGCGCATCGGTGTTGGAGAAGAAGCCCATGCCGTCACCGCTCATGATGACGAGGAAGATAACAGCAGCTCTGATCATCCGGTTAGGTCTCCCACTTGAAATACTGATGCCTTGAATAGTATCAAGGCTGCTCCGGCATTCTCAATGGTTTTCTAAGGCAACAACTTATTCGCAATAATCGGAAGGTTAGTCCGGGGCATCGATTGCCGGCTCATACCGGCGCAAGGCGAAGGGCGGGCAGGAAACTTTGCGCCGTTGCCGCTTGCGTCTGACCAATGCGCACGGTACCTTGCTCGTGAATCAGGATTGCGGATAGCCCGGATAATCGATGAATCAAATCGACATTTTGAAGGCATACATGGTTGAGCACGCGATCCGTTGGCTCGCGGCTGTTGCAATCATTCTGATCGGTATCCTGGTCTCGAGACTGAGCAAGCGATGGCTGACCGCGGTCCTGAATCGAAGTCGTATTCGAGACGACCTCCTCCTGAAAAGCTTCTTCCTTCGCTCGATCGCGCTGACCATCGCGGCTGCGACGGCGCTGGCCGCGCTTGCGAACCTCGGCGTCGAAGTGATCTCAATAGTCGCCGGGTTGGGTGTTACAGGCCTGATACTCGGCTTTGCGCTCCGAGACACGCTATCCAACTTCGCCGCCGGTTTGCTACTGCTGATCTACAGGCCGTTTCGCGCCGGCCATCTGATTGAAGTCGAGACAGCGCAAGGGGTGGTTGAGGAATTGACCATCGTGAACATGCAGATGACTACAACAGACGGCGTGCGCGTGATCATGCCCAACTCCAGGGTTTGGGGCTCGAAGATTGTGAACTACTCGCTCAGCAAGCGCCGGCGGCTTGAATTGATTCTCAAGGTCCGGGAAGAAGACCTGGAACTCGCCATGGGCGTTATCCAAGCAGCCTTGTCGGACGATGCAAGGGTTTTGCGTACGCCCGAGCCACTCCTTCGAGTCACCGGGATTTCGGACAGTGCGGCCACGCTGAGTATCTGGGCGTGGACCCATCCCCAGGACTTTCAAACCGTTTCATCCGACGAATACCTTCGGATCTCGAATGAGCTTCGCAAGGCTGAGTTGCAAATACTCTGAATGTGCGGGCAGAATTGACCCCAACTCACAAACAGGAGGAACCATGGACTTCAAAAACTCAATGCGAATTATTATCTCGCTCGCTTTGCTGCTTAGCCTCGGGATCGCTTCTTACGGCCAGAGACGACGTTATGATCGGCGTTACGAGGACCGATGGGAATTTCTCGGTCAGGCGAATGTAGATGGACGAACTGATCACGACAGGATTCGCGTGAACAATCGCGGCTCCTTTCGAGCGCTGCAACTCGGGATTAAAGAAGGCGCGATTGAGTTTTACAAGGTAGTCGTACACTTCGAAAACGGAGGAGACCACGAGGTTGAGGTAAGAGATCGAATCAATGCCAACGAAAAGACGCGAGTAATCGATTTGCCCGGCGACCGGCGTCGCATTAGCAGCGTCGAGTTCTGGTACGGCAAAACGAACTGGCGCAGGCGCCCGAGGGTCAACCTTTGGGGCTTGCGCTGAGACTACGACCTCCGTTTGTGTCAATCCCCAGCACATACAAACGAAGAGGGCGAGCCTGAAAGCTCGCCCTGTTTAGTTACTCAACCCGGTAGGATTGTCGTTAGACGCCTGCGTACGAGTGGAGACCCGGGATTATGAAGCTCACGCCCAACCACGTGAATATCACAAGCGCAAATCCCAGCAGCGCGAAGTAAGCGCTTCTTCGACCGCGCCATCCATGCGCGATTCGTGTGTGCAGGAATCCAGCATATGCCATCCAAGCAACCAGCGCGCCGACCTCCTTTGAATCCCATCCCCAGTAACGTCCCCACGACTCATTCGCCCACACCGCTCCGGTGATCAACAGCAGGGACAACAGCGGGAACGCAACCCCAACCGTGCGGTAGAGTAGCGAATCGAGAGTCTTAACGTTGGGAAGCGCGGACACCACGTCCTCACGCTTCCACGAGAAGAGAGCCACCAGGAGGAGCGCGACGAACAGTCCAATCAACGCTCCGAACTCCACGGGGTTTGAAGTCATACTGAGCTTCAAACTCGATGAGTTCTGTTGCACCCATCCTTGCGCATCCTGAATCGTTACGGGTTGCTGCGACTGCTCGGACATCCACGCGCTGAAGGCAGGATACTCTCGAGCGGGTATGCGCTGCGCCGGATTGTCGAGAGTCCTCATCTGGAAGAAGAGCAGCGCGAGCACCAGCGCCTGTAAAACAACCGCCGTATTGAAAAGCTTCCAGCCCCAGGCCCTCGCTCTCTCGTCACGACTGAAGTGGTCCCGCACCAGAAGCCCCACTGACACCAGGATCACCAACAGCGTCAAAGCCATCAGCGGCCCAACCAGCGGCAGCTCGGCACGCAAGGGCAACGAGCTCTTATCCAGGAAGAGGTTGACCGTGTATTCGGCGTGAAACGGAACGGAGTACGCCGCACCCGTGCCATATCCGAGGGTCCCCAACACGAGCAATCCGTAAAGCCCGGTCCAAATCGCAACTGCCTCCGATCGAATGCCGTCCTTAAGCAGATACGCGAAGGCGAGCCCGAAGCTGAACAGACACACGCCGTAGGCGATCGTCGCTATCGAAACATGAATCGGACGCCAGTAGCTATCCAGAATGGGCGGTAGGGTGCTGATCCCGCTGCCCAGCATCATACCAAGGGCAAGTATTACGACGAGAATCGGCATCGAGAGCGCGCCCAGAGCGCGGTACTTCGGCTTGCGAATCACAACCAGCGTCGCCAGGCCCGCTCCGGCGCAGAAGCCCAATGTCAGCGCATACAAATTGTCTAACGGAAAATAGCGCCACACTCCGTTGATCCCGGTCTTCCATCCCTCTTTGTCGCCGGCCTCAACCCACCGGATCATCCACCCCGACAGATTGAAGCAGTATCCAAGCGCGGTGGTGAAAAGGCCAAGCCGATTCAGCACATTCTCTTTCACGAAGATGTTGGTCACGAGCAATACGGCCGCGCAGATATAGCTGATCAACGCAAGCATTATCAGGGCGTCGCTGTAGATGAACCCGACCGGCCGCCCGACTTCAATGCGAATCACGATAAACAATATGGCCGCGGCTATGGGAATGACGACTGGCAGCATCCCGACGGCCTTCTCGGGAAAGCTCAGCTCGAGTTCAGGCACCATCGCCTCTTCGTGCTTGATTGCTCTACTCATCTCTTGGTCCTCCCGTAACAGACTGCACAAGTGAATTGAACCGGCCCTCGAATGCGGGCCTGTTCCGGTTTGTGTTTCCGCCAATGTAGATCTTTGAACCGTGGCCGTTCGGCTCGATCACTGCCCACACTCGCTGATGCGAGAAGAAGAAGACCCCGCACAAAGCGAGTACCAGGAGCGTGAAGCCTAGGTAGACCGGTGTTCGGCCGGGATCGTATTGAATCGTCAGCGTGTGGGTGAGCGACACCTTCTCGAAGTCCCTCAAAATGATCTTGTGCCCGTTTATCAGCAAGGGATTCTCGCCGCCTTCCTTGAGCTTCTCATTCGCCCTCGTAAGGTATTGCTCGGCGAGTTGCGGGTTGAAAGCGAACGCCATCGCTTTCTTGCCGTCGGGACGGGTGATCTCGAGTTGGGCAGCCGGGTTGTTGTATTCCCGCGAGAGAGTCGTCGGTCCCGACGCATCAACGTCAAAATCCGCGAAGAAGCCCGTGAATCTAACCGTGCCGAATCCTGGAACCTCCGCCGATCCGTTTCGCATTATCGTCACCGGGGGAATTGTAGCGGCGCCCCCGTCGGCCGGCTCAAACGTGATCGTAATTTGCCTTGCGTTGCCCACCGGCATGAATGAGTTCTGAAAGAACCGGTAGCCGCGATAGTCGCCAACGTTGTTCAGGTGAACAAGCATGTCTTTCTGGACGTTGCGATCCCTGTCGATGATCCGAATGGAGCTCAGCCAGTCTATTGTGTTCGACTGGTCCAGGGTGCCTTCCGGCCTGATCAACAGCTGCTGAAGATCAGTGCATTCGATCTCAAAAGGAAGGAAGGCCTGCCCCTCACGCGCGCCATTCAAAGAGATCTCAGATGTTGCGAATGCGTTTGACGGCTTGGCGCCCGGACGGATCTCCATCGATCCGCCTATGCCGTAACGGCTTGTGAGAAAGCCGCCGATGAATATGGTCAGCAGCGCGACGTGCACGACGTAAGCGCCCAGCCGGTTCCACTTATTGCGCTGGGCAAACACTGTGAGGCGGTTGTTCTCTTCTTTGATGCGCGCGCGAAAGCCGAGCTTACGCCACGCTTTCCTGACCTTCTCGGCAGCCGCGTGCGGGTCCGCGTGGTCGACCGCCTCAGCATTAAACGTCTGAGCTGCGATGAACTTCGGCGAGGCGGCCAGCTTTGGCTTTCGGATGTACTGCCACGCGGCCGGGAAACGATCTATCGACGCCAGTATGATGTTCAGTCCGGTGACTGCAAGCAGCAGCGTGAAGTATCTCGATCGATAGATATCGAAGAATCCAAGCGCTCCGTAGACCGTTCGCTGAGCCGGTTTGAGATTCGCGTAGTACTTCTGAAAGCCGTCCACATTGACCTGCATCACGAACATTCCGATCATGCAGCACAGCAGCAGAATGCTCAGCATCACGATGCCGAAGCGCACGGAGCTGAGCAGACGCAATGCTTTGTCCAGCACCGAATCGCTTTTCTTCGCGATGACTTTGACGGCAGGTGCGGCAGCGGCCGGAGCTTCCGTCTTCGAAGCTAATTCAGTTTCGGTTGTTGCCATATCCAGTTTCCAGTGAGGTTTGGACGATATCTGCAGTTGATTGCTGCAACCAGAGCGCATTCTAGCAAGCGCTGTTTTGAGGTGTCAATGATGAGCACTTTTACGGGTAAGCGCCATATCGCAAGGTATCCAGTCAGATAAGCCCCCAAACCGCAACCTCTCCTTAATAGTTGATATGCCGTTCGTTCGGGTGTGCAAACAACGTTCCCCGCTTGCGAAGTGCGGAAGTTTTCGCCTTATCTCGCGAAGAGTCGCTTCGCGACGACGCTGGTGATTGCCACGGGCGCATTTTCACTCAACGCCGTGGGTAACTTTTCACTGGCCGCGCTGTGCCAAATAGCCAAGATCCGTCGAGTCGCAATTACGAAAGATCACTTCTTAGGCTCAGATGGCCTGAGTTCGACTCGGCTGGGCAGCGCTCGAGGATGCATATCCAGTAGATTAATCACCACTGTGGCGACGTCATCCGACAGGAGTTTCCATGTTGTTTCAGGATCTTGTTCACTGCTTCGGCCGAAGGATGTGTTGACGGAACCAGGCATTACGCAGCTGACTCGAATGTGATCATACCGGACTTCCTGCATCAGAGCTTCCGAGAACCCGACAAGCCCAAACTTCGACGCACAATATGCGGCCATGCCCGGCGACGCGTTCTTACCCGCGAGACTTCCGATGTTGATGATGTAACCGCCGCGTCCTTTCATCAAAGGAATAGCTTCCCGACAGCAATAGAACACTCCAGAGAGATTTGTCTCAATCGTTGCGTTCCATTCCTCGACAGGCGTCTGCTCCACCGCGTTGTGCGAGCCGATGCCGGCGTTGTTCACCAGAATATCGACTGCGCCCAATGCGCTTACCGCCTCTCGAAAGAGGGCCCGGACGTCCTGATAGATCCTGACGTCGCACGGCGCGCCGTGAACACGGTCACCGTGGCGTGCCTTGAGTTCTTCGACAGCCTTCTCAAGCATTTTGACGTTTCGACCGCATATAAGAACTCGCCCGCCACGCTCCAGAAGCGCTCCGGCGACGGCGAACCCGATACCTCGCGTTCCCCCTGTAACTACAGCGGATTTCCCCTCAATGTTATTCATACAAACACCACCACAACGGTCGGCTAACGTCGGCGCCTCAATCAATGACTCTGAGACTTATGCGGTCAGTATCCGCACTCCGAGTCGCACGAGGCACGCGTACAAAAGTGCTAACCAGAGCTCCCTCCCGCCAAACCAAAGAATGAGTACCCGAGCCGGCGCGCGAGTCGATAGACAAGAGGAATAGGGAGTCCAACGACGTTGTAGTAGTTCCCGGCGATCTCCTCAACGAACAGTGCGCCGAAACCCTGAATGCCATACGCCCCGGCTTTATCCATCGGCTCGCCGGTGCTCAGATACCATTCGATTTCCGCTTCCGTCATCTGCGCAAATCTGACCAATGTCTTATCGTAATCGGCAACCTCGCGTCGCGATTCGATATCGTAAAGAGCAACGCCTGTCATTACTGCGTGCCATTTCCCAGACAACAGACCAAGCATGCGCCGCGCGCCAGCTTCGTCGTCGGGCTTGCCCAGCAACCGACCGTCCAGCACCACGACGGTATCGGCGCCGAGCACCAATCCCGCCTCACGGTGGCGCGCCGCGCCAATAACTTTAGCCCTTGCAATACGTGTGATATAATCCGCCGGTGCCTCATCAGGATGGGGCCGCTCTCCGACGTTGCTCGGCACAAGCTCGAACTCAAGACCCAATTGCTTGAGTAGATCGGCGCGGCGCGGCGACGCGGAAGCTAGAATGATTCTGGGCTTTCTCTCCAGCATGTTTACTGGTTCGCGAACTGGTGGCAATGAGCTGACACGTCAAAGCCGCTCTTTGCCTGTCGACGAACTATGGTTATCGGAGGTTCCTTTGCGTCGAAAACTCTCGTTATTGGTCATCGTCACGCTTTTGGCCGCCCTTGCGGTCGTGAACGGCTGCTCTCGTTCATCGGATCTGGAATCCGATGAGGCAGAAGGCAGCCCCGCCTTCGATCTGAACGATCCAAAAATAAAGGAGCGTTTGGGCGAAGACGACGGGTACGCGTTCGCGATCATGTACGGGGCCGATATTCACGGGAGCCTTGAAACCTGTGGCTGACCGAGCCACCCAATGGGTGGACTGGCACGGCGTGTCAGTTATATCAAGGCTTTCAGGCAAAGATCGAACACGGAAGTTCCAACGCTCTTCGTTGATGCGGGCAATCTATTCACTGATGATCGCTTCAGCGCGGACCAGCTACCCGCCGAGGTTATGACAAAAAACAAATGGGTAGTCAAGGGATACGGAGACTTCCATCACGATGCGGCTAATGTCAGCTACGTGGACCTGCCCTATATCGGCGAACTCCTGAAAAAGGACGGGTATGACAAGCGGGTCCAGGAGTATCCGTTCATCGAGCGACTCGTGTCCGCCAACATTCAACCCCTCGACGATCAGCATCGTGCGCCGGCTCCATATGTGGTCCGCGAGATAACCCTCAAGCGCGGCGCACCCGGTCAGAAACTCAGAATCGGAATCGTCGGCTTTTCCGAAGCCAAGCCTACTGGTCCGAACGACAAGGAGAACACTTGGGCCGGCTTTCAAATAAACGACCCATTTGAAGCCGCAAAAAAGGTTTTGCCTGAGCTCAAGAAGAAGGTGGATTTCATAGTTGCGCTTGCCTACATGCCGATCGATGGCGCTCAGCGACTGGCTACTGAGAACGCGGAAATCGACTCGATAATCGCGGCCCGCCAAACCAGCACCATGGATGAACCGCAGCACTTTAATCGCGCAACCATCACCTATGCCTACAATCAAACAAAGTACCTCGGAGAGCTCCGGCTCTACGCCAGGGGCGACGGGAGCGTGGAGAATCAGATCAATCGCTACGTCGCGCTGGACTCCACAATCCCGGACGATCCGGCGGCCCTGGATGTCGTGACTGCCGCGCACACCGAATTCACCAATGAGCAGAACAAAGTAGCGCACAGCGACGTCGCTTCCCCTAAACCAGCAGCGCTTCTTGGTGGAGTTGACTCGCCGTACGCCGGCGGAGAGACCTGCGCCGGCTGTCACGAAAAAGAGCATCAGATCTGGTTGAACTCAAGGCACGCGCACGCGATGGGGACCCTCGAAAAAAAGAGCCAACAGTTCGACAACGAGTGCGTACGGTGCCACGTGGTCGGCTATGAAAAGGGAGGCTTCCAGTCGCTCTACACTACGCCTCAGTTCGCCAACGTCCAGTGCGAGGAGTGTCACGGACCGGGTCGCGCCCACGCGAGCAACCCGTCTAAAGGATACGGATTCGTGCAAACGCCGGTGGGGTGCATGCGCTGTCACAAAGAGCCTAACGATCCGGATTTCAATTTTGCGGTTTATTGGCCGAAGATCAAGCACTGATAAAGGCCGTAGTCAGTAGTCCGTAGTCAGGTATCCCCAAATGGAAATGACGAGCGACGAGTGACTACTGAATACGGACTACGGACGGATCATGTTGACCGACCTCCTGACAATTGTCCCGCAGATGCTGCGTCGCGCGGCCGATTCAGATGATGCCCGCGAGCAGGCGGTTTTCTCGGCGTGGCTCATAGCCGTCGGTGGCCCAGTTAGAAAGGCCACCACGCCCGTTCGTCTTGAAAGGAAAACCCTGATCGTCGCGGTGGCGGACGCTACATGGCGGAAGCAGTTGATGAGCATGCGGGGACAGGCTATCTTCAAGGTGAACTCAGTCCTTGGAGCCCCGCTGGTCACGACGATTGAGTATGTCGTCAATCCCGATCTTGTCGTTCGCGAGCCCGAAACGACTCGAGAAGTCAGATTCAAAGCCCCCGAAAAACAAGCGCAGCCACTGCGCGAGCTAGCCGACCGGATCCCCGATCCTGCAATTCGCGATACATTCCTGCGCGCCGCCGGAAAATGCCTCGAAAGAACAGCAAAATGAGCGCACTCCCCGCCGACATCGATGTGGTAATCGAAACCATCGACCTCACTAAGGACTACCAAGTTGGATTCCTGAAGAAAGAGACCGTCCGCGCGCTCGACCATCTCAATCTGGAAGTGCGCCGCGGCGAGATCTTTGGTTTTCTGGGACCGAACGGCGCGGGCAAGACCACAACCCTTAAACTGCTTATGCGGTTGATATACCCAACATCCGGATCCGCCCGAATCCTTGGTCGCCCGATCGATGACGTCACCACGCGCTCGCGAATAGGGTATCTGCCCGAGAATCCCTACTTCTATGACTACCTCTCGGGTCGCGAGTTGCTTGAATACACCGCGGCGCTATTCGGCATCCCCCCTCGTGAAGAGGCGGCTCGAACCAGGGAATTGCTTGGGCGCGTGGGTCTCGATTCGGACCGCGCCAACCGTCAACTCAGGAAATACTCGAAGGGGATGCTTCAACGGATCGGTATTGCCCAGGCTTTGGTGAATGATCCGGAAATAGTCTTCATGGACGAGCCGATGTCAGGGTTGGATCCGGTGGGCAGACGCGAAGTGCGCGACCTCCTGCTGGACCTTCGCAACCAAGGCAAAACCATCTTCTTCTCGTCCCATATCCTGTCGGATGTTGAAGCATTGTGTGACCGCGCTGCGATTCTGAGTCGCGGAAAGCTTATGCGGTGCGGCACAGTGCAGGAACTCACAGGTATCGAGGGGTCTGCGCTCGAAATCGTTGCTATTGGCATCGATCCCACGGTTCTGGCGAAGTTTCCGCAGATCGTCACCTCGCTCGAATCTGCCACTGCAACACCTAACGGCATTCATATTGTCGTCGGCGACGAGAGCGAAGTCGAACAAGCGCTCTCCTTGATACGCGAGAGCGGAGGAAAACTCGTGTCGATCAATCCTCGTAGGGCGACGCTCGAAGACATTTTTGATAGGACCTGACCGAATGACAGTTGATCCATGTTCCACACAAGTCTTCTGAATCGGCAAATCGAGCGTTTACAGAAATGTGCAATCTTTTTGTACGTCGCGGTCTTGTCTCTGATCTTGCTGCTCACAAGCGCAACCGTTCCCGCACGGTCAAACGGGACGCGGACCCAGCCACCCGAATTGAATGCTCTGATTGATGGACTTCAACGGAAGTACTCCCGGATGCAGGGGCTGCAGGCCGGGTTTGTCCAGATTTACTATGGCGCCGACGGGCGGGTGTTGCGAGAGTCCGGCCAATTGACGCTGAAGCGTCCAGCGAAGGCGCGATGGGACTACACTTCGCCCGAACCCAAGCTGTTTATGTCCGATGGCAAGAACGTATATTTCTACGTCTATGGTGAGAAAAGTGCCACGCGGTCATCAATCAAGGAAGCGGCCGATCCGCAAATTCCCTTCTTGTTTCTATTGGGTCGTGGAAACCTGCGGCGCGATTTCTCGAGGATCGAGATCGCGTCCGGGGAGGCGGCGATCGGCGCCGGGAATCAGGTGCTCCGGCTTTTTCCAAAGCGAGCTCCCGAAGAGTTCAAGCAATTGCTGGTGGAAGTGGCGCCCGTGTCGTTTGAAGTTCGTCGGATGGTGATCTTCGAACGGAGTGGAGCTCGAATGGATTTTGTGCTGTCGAACGTGCTCGAGAACTTCATCGCGCCCGACGCCCGGTTCCAGTTTTCGCCGCCGCCGGGTGTAACGATCAAACGGGCGGAGTAAATCCTCACTTGACCTTCAGCGCGTGCACCTCAATTGTCATGTCCATAATCTCTGACGGATCGGGTACCCGTTCGATTGATACGTCGATGTTCATGCTCTGATTGGGCGCAAGAGTGTCTCTGGTATTTGGAACCGGGGTGATGACCTTGTCTCTGATCAACTGGCCGCCCGTCCCCAGCACCGCCGCCCTGAGTTGAAGGCCGGTCAGCACCTGATCACCTGTATTCTGGACCGTGCACAGGATTCGAGCGTAGCGGATGTTCATCCGCTCGCCACTCCTCTTATCCAGGTTGCTGATCGCAACCAGGGGTGCGTAACCGTCGAACTCCGGGGAACCCGAGCGAGCCATCTCTGCCTGCACCGGCCGTCGTCCAAACGAGGTGACGATGATAATCAAGGCTACAACTGCGACAACGGCTACGCCGCTCAGAATCATGATAGTCTGGGATCGGTCCTTCTCCGACTTTATGGCTGGTTGCTCGAACATAGATTCCTCTTGGTTACGCGCCGACCGTCATTCTCCCGATCAGAAGCGTCGGCGAAACAACGCTGCCTCTGAAATCAAGATCACTCCCGATCATTTCGATTGAGTTGAGCATCTCCTTCAGGTTGCCGGCGATCGTTACGCCTTGGATTGGAAACGTGAGCTCGCCGTTCTCGATCCAGATTCCCGACGCAGATCGCGAATAGTCCCCAGTGACAATATTCACGCCGAACCCAAGCAACTCGGTTATCAGAAAACCCTTGGGCAGCGATTTGATGATTTCCTCGGGTGTGTGGGGCCCGGGTTCGATGTACAAATTGCCGGCCTCAACCCCTGGCGCTCCGGTCAAGCCGCGACCGGCATTGGCGGTGGACTTGAGCCCGAGTTTTCTAGCTGTATAAGTATTGAGCAAGTAGTTCTCAAGTACACCGTTGCGAATCACCACCGTCCGGCGAGTCGGAAGCCCCTCGCCATCGAAAGGACGCGACCCCAATCCTCGGGGGATAGTCCCGTCATCGATGACTGTCAGGCGCTCGCTGGCGATTCTCTCTCCCAATTGTCCCACGAGAAAACTCGCCTTGCGAAACACGGACTCTCCGGACGCGGCGTTGAAAATATCGCCAAGCAGATCACGAGCAATGTTCGGCTCCAATACGACGGGAACAGTTTGGGTCGGAATGGAGCGCCCCCCAAGCTTTCGAAGCGTGCGCTTGGCGGCCATCACGCCGATCTCCTCGGGGCTGTCCATCTCCGATAACTTGCGCCGAACGTCGTACCAGTAGTCGCGCTGCATCTTTCCGCCTTCCGCTGCGACGGGCACCGACGCAAGCGAGCACGATGTAGATCGCACCTCTCCGGCAAAACCCAGCGAGTTTGCCAGTATCAACGAGCCGGTCGCCGAATCGAAACCACCACCGTCAAAATTGATGATCTGATCGCTATGCTGCTGGGCAGCGCGTTCTGCTCGGAGAGCCATTTCGATCTGGTCTTCGGTCGATAGGCTTGCAATCTCCTCATCGTAGAGATCGAGATCCGGAGTGGAAGTCGCGAAGTCTTGAGGGTCGGGCAGACCCGCCGTTTCATCCCTCGACGTCAGGCGTGCAAGCTCGACGGCCTCGTTGATCAAAGTATTTATCGCCTCGGAGCTGAAGTCAGAGCCTGAAACCGAAGCCTGTCTCCCGTCGATCAGCACCCTCAGTCCGAGTCCACGATCATCAGATTCCTTCAGGGTCTCGATCTCGCCCAGCCTTATGCCGACTGAAAACTCGGTCGCCTGTCGGATGACGACCTCGGCAGCGCTCGCCCCTCTTTTTACTGCCTGTCCGGCAAGCTCAGCGGCGAATTCCTTAGTAAGTTGGGTTCTCATCCGAAACTGAAGAGCTAAGACTAATCAATCCTGTGGGTCGTTACCCGGTGTGTGACCCCGGGGTCTTTACGAATCTTCGCGACCTTAGCGATACCGCGACAAAAAAACACTTCACTTCATAGTGCCGCCGACAGTCATTTCGCCAATCTTTATCGTGGGGATCCCCACTCCCACGGGCACCTGTTGGCCATCCTTTCCGCACACGCCGACGCCGGGATCAAGCTCCAGATCGTTGCCAACCGCGGTCACATGCTTGAGGGTCTCCGGGCCGTTGCCTCGCAAAGTCGCTCCCTTGACCGGAGCAGTCACTTTCCCGTCTTCTATCAGGTAAGCCTCAGAAGCACTAAACGCAAACTCTCCGCTGGTGATATCGACCTGGCCACCTCCAAACTGAACGGCGTACAGCCCCTTCTTGACCGAGCGTATGATATCTTCCTTAGTGTCATTCCCGGCCAGCATAACCGTGTTGGTCATTCGAGGAATAGGCATGTGCCGGTAACTCTGCCGCCTTCCATTGCCGGTGCGTGGGGACCTCATCAGCCCAGCGTTGAGATAGTCGCTCATATAGCCTCGCAAGACGCCGTTCTCGATCAAGACGGTTCGGCTTGTTGGCTGCCCCTCATCGTCGACATTGAGCGAGCCTCTGCGCCCCGGAATCGTCCCATCGTCAACGACCGTGCATAGCTCCGATGCTACGCGCTCGCCGATCAGTCCAGAAAAAGCCGATGTTTGTTTTCGATTGAAGTCCGACTCGAGCCCATGTCCGACTGCCTCGTGCAGCAGGATACCGGGCCAGCCGGGCCCCAGGACTACCTCCATTGTGCCCGCGGGCGTCGCCACGGCTTCCAATTGAATAATTGCCTGCCTTGCCGCCTCGCGACCGAATTGCTCGGGGGTCATCGTACTCTCGAAGAACTCGATTCCAATCCGCCCACCGCCTCCGGAGCGACCGACTTGCAGATTGCCGTCGTCATCGGCGATGCAGGATATTCCAAATCTCGCGAGGGGCTGCACGTCTCCTACCAGTCGGCCATCGGACGACGCGATCATCACGTACTTCATCTCATCGTGGATGGACGATTGTACTTCCCGAATGCGGCGGTCGTAGTCACGAGCCGCTCTGTCGCCCTGTTTTACCATCTCGATTTTTCTACTGAGTTCGATCGACGACACTGGAACATCGACCGAGTAGAGGTCGGACGGCACAGGCTTAGCGCGAATTGCCACTATGTGCTTGTCGGCGCCGGCGCGCGCAATGTGACTGGCGGTTTCAGCGGCGTGACGGATTGAGTTGAATTCTATTTCGTCGGTATAGGCGTAGCCGGTTTTGTCGCCGATTATGACGCGGACGCCCACGCCCTGCGCAATTGATTTTGCGGCTTGCTTGACGATCTCCTCTTCGATGTTGACTGCATTAGCCACTCGATACTCAAAGAAAAGGTCCGCATAGTCGCCACCTCGCGCCAGCGCCGTCGCCAGCAACTTTTCAATATCGTTTGCAGTCAGACCATATCGCTGAAAGAAAAACGTAATCGCGTCTGTGCGCATAGCTTCCTTCTCTTAGGGGGAGGCATTATTTCCGACGCCGGACTTATTCCCTGCCCCGGCGTGCGTTTTTGAAATCGGCTCTTATTTATCGCCAAGGTGCAAACAGGCAACACCGCCAAACAGATTGTAGTATCTCACCTCTGAAAAACCAACCGACTGCATCATTGCGGCCAGCTCGCCCTGATTGGGAAATGCTTGCACCGAGTCGGAGAGATACCGATAGGCAAAACTGGAACCCGATACGGCGTTTCCGATCCGTGGCAGCAATATAGTGAAGTAAAATCTGAACAAATTGCGAAATACTGGAAGCTGCGGGTGCGAGAATTCCAGGATCGCGGCGCGCCCCCGGGGTTTTAGCAAGCGATGAATCTCACGCAGCCCGGCTTCTGTGCCTTCAAGGTTTCTCAGCCCAAAGGCTATGGTCACGACATCGAACGTCGAGTCAGCGAATGGCACGCTTAAGGCGTCGCCCTCGATGAGCTCAACAGGCCAGGCCGCGCCGCGGGTTTTCTTCGAGCCGAGTCGCAGCATGGGGTGACAGAAGTCTAAGCCGTATGTCGGTGCTTGCGAGCCGAGCTCTACGGACAGGTCTGCGGTCCCACAACAAAGATCGAGCGCCATCGCGCCGGGCTTCAATAGGTCCGCGACCTTCGTCACAACGAACCGCCGCCATCGCTTGTCCACATTGAGCGACAACGCGTGATTCAGAAGATCGTAGCGCGGAGCGATTTCCGCAAACATCGAGCGCACCTGGGAAGCTTTGCCGCCAGGCTCAGGATTGCTTGCGCGGATTTCCATTGAGGTGTGTCGTTGCGAGGGAATGCTAGTTCACCACCGCGACCGTGCCGATCTTTTTCATCAGCGTCTCGAACCTGCTCGCCGGTCCCGCAATGACAATGGTGACCCCTTGCGGTTTCAAGTAGGTTTGAGCGGCCCGCTGAACGTCCGCGGGGGTTATTGCGTTGACGCGGTCGGCGTAGTGAATCACGTAGTCGCGGCCGAGTCCGTACGTCTCAATATCGAGTATGATCTGCGCCGCTCCATCGGTTGTCTTGAGCCGTTCTGTCATCGCGGTAATCAATTTACTCTTGGCCGCCTCGACCCGTTCGTCGGGGGCCGGAGAGGTTTGCATTCGAGTCATCGTATCGAGAACCGCTTCGAGATCGCCCGGCAGATCAGCCGGAGCCGATTTGACCCTCACCGACAAGGGACCAGCAAGTAGTCGCGCTTCCAAATCCGTCTCGATGGTAGTCGAGGGGTGCCCGGAAGTAGTCTTCAAGGCTTGTTGCGTCAACACCTCAGTCATCACAAGCGCTTTTAAGTAGTCATCCGCCCTCCTGGAAAGCCCAACTTGCGCAACAACTGCTTGCGCGGGCTGTTCCTCGGTTCGGTCGAGCAGAAAGACACGACGGGCAACTTGGGCTTCGGCGGGACGGAAGGTAGGGGGGACCTTTTCGCCCTTTTTCCAGGCGCCGAGCTTCGATCTGCCCAGCCGAGTAACCTGTTCGGACGATGCGTCACCGGTCACGATGAGCGCCGAGTTGTTGGCGATGTAGAACCGATTGTGAAAATATTGCAAATCCTGACGCGATATCTGCCCGATCGACGCGACCGTTCCGCGAGCGGGCCTTCCAAACGGATACGAGCCAAACGTGGCCGCCATCGCTTTGTGACGCACGACGAGAGCGTCATCCCTGGACTCCGTGTTCAACGTCGCTACTCGCTCTGCCTTTAGAGCATCAAGATCCTTTTGATCGAAGGTTGGAGCTATTACAAGCTTGCCGAGCAAATCGACGATCGTATCCAGCGAATCGGCGGGTCCGCTTATGACAACGTCGGTCGCGTCCCATCCGGTGGCGACGCTTACCGTCAGACCCGACTGTTCGACGATGTCGGCTACGGCCTTGGCATTAAACCCTCCACCGCCCCGCAACAGCATGCCGGCGGTGATGTCAGCAAGCCCGCCTTTGTTCGCCAGATCGAACAGCGCGCCGGTGTTGATTCGCAGATGAGCCGAAACAGTGCCGGTCTTTCCTTGCTCGAGCGTTATGAGCTGGAGTCCGTTCAATAGCGAGTCGCGCTTGACTACTGGAAGCACGAACGGAGAGTTTTGCGCGAGGACCCGATGAGCCGCGAGATCAGGCCACAACTCGATCACCAAAACTACACACGCGAGCGCGGCCCACTTCTTCAATCCCAAGGCTTCCTCCACCGTTTCCGGGTTTCAATCGAGTGTAGCTAGAGAGTCTAGAGACCGTCAACTGATTGTGCTATACTGCCCCCCGATTGCCCCTACTCTTCTGCTGGCGAGCCCGGGAGCGCACGCGTCTTGCGCGCTTTTCAGCCGAATCCCGGCCCCACAATCCGGAGAGCTGACGTCGATGTATTGCCCTAGCTGCTCGACCCATTCCAGCGACGGCGCCAAGTTCTGCAAGGCATGCGGTATGAACCTGAGCGTCATCACCCAAGCACTCAACGGCGGTGTCGCCATTTCCGACCCAATCCGCGATCGCGAATTCAAGCGAGCACGCAAGCAAATAAGCGATGGCATACAAGGCTCAGCCATCGGCGCCGCGTTGCTGATTGCGGCGGCCCTTCCCTACTTTCTGGTTCCGAGGTCGCCGTGGGTTTATACCGTGTCGCTGCTCCTTGCGTTGGGTGGCATCGTAAAACTCTTTCGCAGTGTGGGCAGTATGATCGACGCTAAGGTGGGCCCGAAGCTGGTCGATCCGGCGCTGCAGCCTCGAGGAACAGGTGGGCTCAGCAACCAGTCGCTACCCGGTGGCGTGCGCGGAAGTCAACGCTTGAACGAGCCGGGAAGAGTGGGGCAACCGGCGTACACTCGACCGGTTACGCTAGAAGGCGACGCTGGATCAGTGCCTCAGGCGCCTGAGATTCCTGTTGATAATCTTGGTCGCCCTTTGACCGGTCGCATCAACCGCGAGCACTCGAGCCCGCTTCGAGCCTTTGATAAGGATGACGACCTGATGTCGAAGCTCCGAAATTGAGGACGACTAATGAGCTCAAATCGACGCGCGGGCCGGTTGCTTACTACCTGACTACGGAACGGTTAGTTCAATTCTCCATCGCCGACTATATGGATTTATGACGCAGCCTCCTAACGCTAGCTCGCCGCGCTCTGCCTTTGAGTATCCTTCAGGACCAGGCAAGCCATAAGAGATTGGTTGTAGTCTTACTCTCGCACGGCCCTCTCTCTTGATGCTGCAAACGGGAAAATCAAGAACAGACCAACGATGACGCAAATAGAAAGAAAACCTCTTTTGACAGGTTCTTTTGCTGCCGCAAAACTCACCATCAAAGCGAGAATAAGCAGGATCGAAACGTAGCTGCCCGAGATCGCAAACAGGGTAAGCCAAAGAGCGAGCGCAATGAGCAGAACCCAAGACGAATGATCCTCACCGTGATTTCACTTCAGTCCACCATCGATCGTAAATGCTGATCGCCGACCCAATCTCTCGGATGAACTCACACCGCTCGAGCGAGTCCTTCGGGGGATACGCAGCATCATTCGCAAGCAGCTCAGGTCGAATCAGGGGTCGAGCCGCCTGGTTGAGCGACGAGTAGCCAGTGCCGTTGGCTATCGCGGCAGCGGTTTTCGCTTCGAGCACGAAGTTGATGAACTCGTGCGCCAGTTCTCTGTGCCTTGAGGTCCGAGGGATGCAGGCGTTATCGACGAAGATCGTGCAGCCCTCCTTTGGGATCACGTAGCCGATGTTTGGATCGTCGGCAATCGCTTTCGCTATCTGACCGCTGTAAGCCTGCGCGATCCACGCATCGCCCGACAACAGCATCTGATCGAACCCGCCGCTGTCGTAAGCCTTCACCAGCGGCTTTTGTTCGAGAAGCAACATCGCCGCTGCTTGAATCTCCGCCGGGTCGACGGTGTTCTCGGACTTGCCCAGGAACTTGAGCGCCGCGCCGAGGGGCTCGCGCACGTCGTCGAGCATCGCAATTCGATCCCTATACCGAGGGTCCCACAACAAAGCCCAGCTATCGACTGGACCTGCAACCTTGTCTTTTCGATATGCGATGCCCGTAGTACCCCACATGTATGGAATCGAAAACTGATTCATCGGATCGAACGCGAGGCCCACAAATTGCGGATCGAGATTGGAGAAGTTAGTCAGCATCTCGAGGCTCAACTCCTGGAGCAGCCCTTGCTCGCGAAGCACCGTGACCATGTAGTCGCTTGGGACAACTATGTCGTAGGTTGCGCCCCCGGATTGAAGCTTCGCCAACAGCGCCTCGTTCGAGTCGTACAACTCCACGTTGAGCTTCGCGTCGTAGCGTCGCTCAAACTCCGCGATCACACTCTCGGGAAGATAGTTCGACCAGATATAGATGTTCAGCTCCCCGCCCCTGGGCCTGACGCTGTGCCCGCCTATGGCAAAGGCTACAAGCAGCGTCAGCCCGCATGCAGTTGCCGCAATTGTCCACTTTGAGTAACGGCCTCTCGACAGTCGTTCGGAAGCAAGAATGAGGACCATCGTCACGACGAGCAGAACTGAAGAAATTGCGTTTATCTCAGGCGTAACGCCGGTCTTGACCATCGAGTAGATCTTCAGCGGCAGCGTCGCGCTTCCGGGGCCCGCTACGAAGCTGGTGATCACATAGTCGTCGAGAGACAGCGTAAACACCAGCAGCGCTGCTGAGGCGACCGCTGGAAGAATCAACGGCAGAGTGACCTTGAGAAACGCCTGCCAGCGGGTTGCGCCGAGATCCAACGCCGCTTCCTCGAGAGACTGATCGAGCCCGACGAGTTTGGCGCGCACGATGAACACGACATACGATATCGAGAACGCGACGTGCGCAGCTACGATTGCGCTTAACCCGAAAGCCAGGCCAAGAATGCCGAAGAGTCCAGCAGTCGCGAAGCCTATGACGATCTCCGGGATTATCACCGGAAGAAACACCAATCCTTCGACTGCGCGTTTGAACTTGATCCGGCTCCGAGCCAGTGCAATCGCCGCCGAGGTTCCGATGATCGTCGCAAGGATTGTTGTGATGAACCCGACCAGGAGGCTAACTCTGAGCGAAGCGATCAACTCAGCGTCTCGAAACGCAAGCGCATACCAGTGCCACGTGAACCCTCGCCAGATGGTGCTGAACCGCGAGTCGTTAAACGATAGGATTACGAGCACGACGATGGGAATGTAAAGAAATATGTAAACGACGCCGGTGACAAGAGTCAGGATCGAGGGCAAATGGCGCGGCGTTCGTGCGGACATTGCGGGAGGAATATGTTGGAAGGCGGTTTTCGAGTCAAGGCTCAACGAGCCTCAGTTCAGAGTTGGAGCTCGCGGAAGCCTTGAGTCAACTTGTACACGGATATCAACGCTCGTACTATCAAAGCTTGGGCAGAACCCAAAAACAATCTATGAATGAAGAACGCGGAATCCTTATCGCCTCCGATTCGGGTATCTCTGTTCGGTCTTTCGACGACATCTCCGGCGCGATTGGCGCCTGTATCGGAACCGCGGGTCTCATTCTCACCGAGAATGATCTGGGACCGGGGTTCTTCGATCTTCGCACCGGGTTGGCGGGCGAACTTTTTCAAAAGTTCACAAACTATAAGGTACGAGTCGCGATTGTCGTGGCGGACTGGGAAGCCTATGGCGAGCGGTTCTCCGAACTTGCATACGAGCATACGTCCCACAATATGATTCGCTTCGTTGGTTCCGAAGAGGAAGCGAAGGCCTGGTTATTCCCCGGGTGAGGCAATTATTGAGAACATCTGCCCTTGTTCCGTGCTTGTACCCTCCTCAGAGTTTGATCACCAGCTTCCCCCGATTTGAACCGTCGAACAATTTGTTGACAGCCCTCGGAGCTTGCTCCAATCCTTCGACCACGTCCACGCGATATTTGATCTTGCCTTCCATCAACCACCCGCCGAGCGCCATCATCGCCTCTTGAGCGCGATTCACGTAGTCCATAACAATGAAGCCTTGTATGCGCGCCCTCTTTATCAGCACCATCGGGAAGTTGTAGGGCCCAGGCACCGGCCCGGTTGCGTTGTACTGCGAGATCAATCCGCATAACGAAATACGCGCGCCCAGATTTATCTGCGCGAGCACGGCGTCGAGTATGGCGCCGCCCACGTTTTCGAAGTAGACGTCGATGCCGTTTGGACACGCGCTCTTCAAAGCATCTGACACGTTCTCCTTTTTGTAATTGATCGCCGCATCGAAGCCCAACTCTTCGGTGAGCCATCGGCACTTTTCATCCGAGCCCGCGATGCCGACTACCCGCAAGCCTTTGATCTTCCCGATCTGCCCAACGAGCGAGCCCACCGCCCCGGCGGCCCCTGAGACAACCAGAGTCTCGCCGGCCTTCGGTTGGCCGACGTCCAGCAAGCCGTAATAAGCCGTCAGTCCTATGTGACCGAACAAGCCCATGTATGCGGTCAGAGGAATCGCCGGATTATCTGGCAGCTTGGTCAGCCCGGCGCCGTTCGTCACTGCGTACTCTTGCCAGCCGAGGAGACCAGACACGTGCTCGCCGACACTGAAGTTCGCATTTCGAGACTCTTCGACAACACCGATCGCGCCTCCTCGCATCACATCGCCGAGCTTGACCGCCGGCAGATACGTGTCGGTCTCGTTAGCCCAGCCGCGATTGGTTGGATCGAGCGAGAGGTACTTGTTGTGAACGAGCACCTCGCCGTCTGTGAGATCGTGCACCGGTTCCTCGGTCCATTTGAAATCGCTGTCTTTGAATGCACCCACCGGTCGCGCTACCAGTCGCCACTGCCGGTTGATTTTGTTGGTCATGATTTCTCTCCATGTGGATCTCAGTTCTTGAACGCCGCGGATGATAACACAGGATCACCGACAGATTAATTCAAAGGGAACGTCGAGTCTTTGCGGTGCTTGGCGACCTTTGCGCGAAACCAGCTTCTTGTTCGCGCAAAGACCCAAAGAACCGCAAAGACCGATAAGGGTGCCCGGTTGCAAAGTTTGACACCCCGCAAAGCAGCAATCTAGAATTGAACCCGCAGGCAACAACCGAGGAGAACGAGGATTGACGTTCGCATTTTCGCTTATCCAATCAACCCAAAATCAAACCGGCTCCATCTTCGAACTTCTATTGCGATCCAGCCCCCTCGCAAAGGCGGTGCTTCTCCTCCTGCTGATTTTCTCGATTTACTCGTGGGCCATCATCATCACGAAATGGCTTTGGCTCAAAGGGGCCGAGAATGAGACGAAGCGGTTCCTCGTACGCTTTCAGCGGGGCGGAAAACTCTCCGAGCTTTATAGTGCCATCGACGCCGACGGCCGCAGCCCGCTGGTTCGCGTGTTCATGGCGGGTTACGACGAAGTCAACAACCAGGTCGGCAACGGCGCAGGTCAGGTCAGGAGCGTCGAAGCGGTGAGTCGGGTTCTGCAGTCGGCGACGATATCCGAAGTCTCGCAGATGGAACGACGATTGACGTGGCTCGCGACAACGGCAAACGCTTCTCCGTTCATCGGACTATTCGGAACGGTCGTTGGGATTATCATCGCGTTTCAGGGATTGTCGACTGCGTCCGGATCGTCGATTCAGGCGGTCGCGCCCGGAATCGCGGATGCGTTGATTGCAACGGCAGCGGGGATCGCCGCTGCGGTTCCGGCAGCGATTTTCTACAATCATTTCTTGAACAGAATAAAAGCGCTGACCGCGATCATTGACCGATTCTCGTTGGAGCTGCTCAACCTTGTGGAGAGGCATTACGCCAAAGCGAATGTGTGACAATGGTGAGTGACGAGGGATGCGTGATCCGTGATTCGTGATCGGAAGGCGAGTTTCTCACGAATCACGCATCACGAATCAGTCCAGTTTCATAACAATGGCTTTCACAGATCAACGCGGGCGCACTCAAAGCTCTCTCTCCGAGATCAACGTCACACCACTAGTGGACGTGATGCTTGTGCTGTTGGTGATTTTCATGGTGACCGCGCCCATTCTCCAGACCGGAATCGAAGTCAATCTACCTAAGACTCAGGAAACCCGCGCCGAACAACCGAAGCCAAAATCCGTCGTGGTCAGCATTGACAAGGACGGCAACATCTACCTGAGCACGCAGACCGATGCAAAACAGGTGAACGTAAATGATCTGGGGGCCTTGCTTGCTGAAAAGCTGGGGCAGACAGGCGAGCGAAGGGTCTTCGTTCGCGGGGACGGTGAAACGCCGTATCGGATCATCGCTTACGTCCTTGACCTGGCAAAGCAAGCGGGAGCTGACGTGAGTCTGGTGACCGAGCCGACGTTGAAGAAGAAATGACTCTCAGCGAAACCTCTGTGTACTCAGCGTCTTCGTGGTGGGTTTGGTCGCGAAATAGTTCACCGCTGAGGCGCAGAGCACGCAGAGGACACGCGGAGAACGGTTGACTCTAACCACAATGACCGAGCTAGTCACATTCAAGAGTGAGTTCGGCGAGGGCGAGAAACGCGAGCGGCTCGGTATCGCGCTATCGGTAGCTCTGCACGTGATTCTTTGTGCGGGATTGTTTTTCTCAATCAATCGGATCGCGTCGACTCAGATCGTCGCGGCAGGCCCGGGCGAAGGCGGCGAAGGAGGAGGTGGCTCGATTGAGGTCGGCGTGGCCGACAAGTCCGCAATCCTCGGCTTCGCCAAGCCGCAACCCGTCTCTTACGTCGGTGATACGGATGACGCCATCAACAACGCCCGGGTAGAGACGGTTCCTCGAGAGACGACGAACTCAGAGGCCCTGCTCCCGCCAACCGAGAAAGACGTCCGGGACCCGAAAGCTGTAAAGACGGATCGGCCGGTTGTGAATCAACAGGAGAGGATCTTCACCGGCAAAGAGGAACGCGGGCGATCGGCGAACCAGACATCGCAGGTTGGACGGAGTTTCGGGAGCCCGACGCCTGCGATGCTCGGAGGCGTCGGAATCGGCTCTGGGGGCGGGTTTGGAGGTGGGACTGGGCTACCAGGCGGATCTGAGTATGGCCGCCGCATTCAGTCGATCCTCGGCAGAAATTACACGCCGCCCGCGATCGATGCGGGCGATATACAGTACGTGATAGTCGTTTTGCGAATCGCTCGCGACGGACGAATTCTTTCAATCTCCGGCGGACGAGTGGCTTCCGCTTATATAAAGCGCCGCTCCGCGAATGCACAGGTCAACTATGCTGCAGAGCGCGCGGTGATAGCTTCGGATCCGCTGCCTCCCTTCCCCTCGGGATTCCTGAGCGGGATACAGGAGGCAACCGCAGAAGTTTGGTTCCGATATCCTAAATGATAAAGTGAGTTTATGAGTTTCAGAAGTAAAATCAACGCAGCTCTCGGTATAGCATTGTTCGTGCTTGCGTCGCCTTCGCCGACGCTGGCTCAATCAGCGAATTTGCCCAGGCTCTCCAAGCTCGGGGTGCCCGACGCCAACTGGATGCTTCAAATCCAAACCGATGGTTTTGTTTTGCAGCAAACGCAGATTGAGGACGACGGCTTCGGTACGATGATGATGGCTTCCAACCCGAAGACCCTGATGGTCATGTCGGTGTATCTCGAGAGGGCGCCGCACAAAGGGGACAGCCACGAGGCAAGGAGATACTACTGGGGCAAAACCGATAAGAACACCCCAAAGAAAGATGACATCAAGCTCTCAGACTTCGCCGATTTGCCGATCGTCGAATACATGGTGAAGAGTTTTCAGGGCTCACGCGTGAACCAAAAAAGCGTGAACGCCTACCTCGCCAAAGGTGATGTCTGGATAGACGTTCATCTCTCGAAGGTTGACTTCAGCCCCGCCGACCAGGAGTTGTTTGATTCCATTCTGAGGAGCATCCGGATCGACGAAAGCGGCGGAACCAATAGCATTGTCTATGCCCAGTATGGTAGCGACGCCTATTTGAAGGGTGACTACAAGACGGCGATCAAGTACTACGCCACAGCCGTAGAGCTCAACAAGCGCGACCATCAGATGAAGCCGATCATCTGGCGAGTGGTGGTCGACAATTTGGGAATGGCGTACGGCATGACCGGCGAGCTCATCAACGCCAGGAAAACGTTTGAATACGGTTTGAGTGAGGATCCAGGCTATCCGATGTTTCACTACAATATGGGCTGCACCTATGCAGAAATGGGCGACCTGGACCAGGCAATAGCGAGCTTGCGAAAGGCCTTCTCTCTCAAGGCCAATATGAACCCCGGCGAACCTATGCCAAACCCGGCGACGGACTCGTCATTGAAGCGCTTCTTGAAGGACGAGAAGTTCCGGAAGTTTTTGAGCGAGATTGGAGCCAACAACTAGTCTGTTTGATTTCGGGACTAAACTCGATGCAAAAATGTAGTCGGTTACTGATTTCTGTCACTCTCGCGTTGGGGGTGACTCTTCCTGCACTCGGCTTGAGCGTCGTGCAAGAGCCTCCCCCCCAAGAAGACCTGAAAAAACAGATCGGCACGATCATCGTCACTCCGGGCAATGGTCCAAACCTGGCGGTCGCCGACTTTATTGCGCGATCTGCCGGTGTCGACGCGGCGGTCAGCACGTTCAATCAGGTCTTATGGGCCGATCTGGACTTCGCAGCCGTGTCGGGACTGGTGGGCAAGAGCCTGTATCCGAAAGCGCTTGTGCCGGATCCTGCGTCTCTGAAATTCGACGACTGGAGCGCTGACCCTGT
>DATIFP010000010.1:0-6308 GCA_035455165.1 Blastocatellia bacterium | reverse complement strand
CAGACTCGAGATCTTATTCGCATTCGAAAGCTGGGGCGACCACGGAGGGCCGCCCCGACAGCGACCAGGAGAACAAATGAGCGAGAACCCCCTGATCGAGCTGCAAAAGCTCGGGCAAAGCATCTGGTACGACAACGTGCGCCGAGCCTTGATCACCAGCGGTGACCTGCAACAAAAGATCGGTCTCCCAAAGGGCGCAACCTCGAACCTCCAACAAAAAGTCGCCGGCGACGACCTTCGCGGCGTGACTTCCAATCCCGCGATCTTTGAGAAAGCGATCGTCGGAAGCACCGACTACGACGAAGCAATGCGCAAGTTGATCGCCGAGGGCAAAGGGACAAAGGATATCTATGAGGCGCTGGTAATCGAAGACATTCAGAACGTGGCAGACCTTCTCGCCGCTACCTATGCTCGCAGTGACGGCATCGACGGTTATGTAAGCCTCGAGGTCTCGCCGTTGCTCGCTCACGACACCGAAGGCAGCGTGTCCGAGGCAAAGCGATTGTGGGCGGCGCTCGATCGCAAGAACGTGATGATCAAGATTCCCGCAACCCGCGAGGGCATACCCGCGATCCAGACCCTGATCGCGGAGGGAATCAATATCAATGTAACGCTGATCTTCTCGCAGGAGACCTATGACCAGGTCGCCGAAGCTTACATCAGCGGGCTCGAGCAACGAGCCGGTGCCGGGGATTCTGTCGCCCACGTGGCTTCAGTCGCAAGCGTGTTCGTGAGCCGCATTGATACCGCAATCGATAACCAGCTCGAGTTCCGCATTCGCCGTTCGACCGACGAAGCCGAAAAAGCGAAGCTCAGTGCGCTGCTTGGCAAGGCAGCCATAGCGAACGCGAAGCTGATGTATGAACGCTTTAAAGAACTCTTCAACGGCGAACGATTTGAGAGGGCGCGGCTTTTGCAGGCGCGGCCCCAGCGCCCCTTGTGGGCCAGTACCGGCACCAAGAGTCCCGCTTATCGCGACACTTACTACGTCGAAGAACTGATCGGACCCGACACCGTCAACACCGTGCCGCCGGCGACGTTCACTGCATTTCGCGATCACGGCCGCGTCCGTCCGAGTCTCGAAGAGAATCTGGAAGAAGCAAAGCGGACGATCGAAGAACTGGCCGCATTCGGCATCGATCTGAAGCAAGTCACTCAGCAGCTGCAGGACGAGGGCGTCAAAGCCTTCATGGATTCGTTTCATACGTTGACCGACAGCATCGAAGCCAAGCAAGCAGCCATAACCAGCGGCGTACTCGAACGCCAAACGGCGAACCTTGGCGCTTATTCCGATGCGGTGAACGACACGATCAAGCGAGCGGACGCCGAACAGTGGATCCGCCGCATCTGGCGCAAGGACGCCAGCCTCTGGAAGGACGAAGAGGACCATCAGAAGATCATTCGCAACGCACTGGGATGGGTGACGGTCGTCGAACAACTCGTCGAGCACGCGGATGAGCTTGCGGCGTTCAGCGAACGGGTTCGAAGCGACGGCTTCACGCACGTGATGCTTCTGGGAATGGGCGGCAGCAGCCTGTGCCCGGAAGTCTTTCGACGGACCTTCGGGCGCCGAGCCGGGTGGCCCCAGCTTCACGTTCTGGACAGCACTGATCCAGCGACTGTGAAGAGCTTCGAGGAACGGGTCGATCTCCCTCACACGCTGTTCATCGTCGCCAGCAAATCGGGCACCACCACCGAACCGTTGATGTTCTACAAGTACTTCTTCAACCGTATGCGCGAGATCAAGGGCGAGCGGGCGGGGGAGAACTTCGTCGCGATCACCGATCCGGGCACGCTGATGGAGGAGATGGCGAAGGGCGACAGCTTCCGGCGGATCTTCCTGAATCCGGCGGACATCGGCGGTCGTTACTCCGCGCTATCTTACTTCGGAATGGTGCCGGCCGCTCTGCAGGGGTTCGATTTCAAAACGATGCTCGATCGAGCCGAGCGAGTCTTGCACGCCTGCTCGCCTGTCGTTCCGACGGAGGACAATCCGGCCGTGCGGCTTGGAGCAATGCTCGGGACTCTTGCGAACGAGGGACGCGATAAGCTCACGCTCTCAATCGCGCCTGAGATCTCGTCGCTCGGGTTGTGGATCGAACAACTGATCGCCGAGAGCACCGGCAAAGAGGGTAAGGGAATAATCCCGATCGCCGGCGAGACGCTCGGTGCGCCGTCGGTCTACTACAAAGATCGTTTGTTCGTACACATCGGGGTAGGCGCGCCCGATGCTGACACCGAAGCCAGGCTGAGCGCGCTTGAGGCTGCGGGACATCCGGTTGTTCGTCGACGGCTGACCGATCTGCGTGATATCGGCGAAGAGTTCTATGTTTGGGAAATGTCGACCGCGATTGCAGGAAAGGTTCTGGGGATCAACTCGTTCGATCAACCAAACGTGCAAGAGAGCAAAGACAACACAAAACGCCTGCTCGAGGAGTACAAGAGAAACCGCTCGCTGCCCCAGCAGGAGCTGGCAGTGGAAGGCAAACGGCTAAAGGTGTACGGCGACTCAGAAGCGATCGCCGAGGTTCGGGCATTGTTTCTGGGCCCGCAGGTTTCGCTTGACGAATTCATCGCGGCGCATCTCCATCGGGCCAGCGGAGGGGACTACATAGCGCTGCTCGACTACATTCAGGAGACCGACGAGCACGATCAGCTGATTCAAGCGATTCGAACACACCTTCGCGATGCGCTTCACGTGGCGACGACAACGGGCTACGGGCCGCGCTTCTTGCATTCGACGGGGCAGCTTCACAAGGGCGGCCCTTCTACGGGCGTGTTCGTTCAGGTGACCGCGGACAATCTCGTCGACGTGCCGTTGCCGGGCGAGCCTTTCACCTTCGGCGTGTTGAAGCAGGCGCAGGCGCTGGGTGATTATCAATCTCTCGCCAGCCGTCATCGCCGCGCGATCCGGGTCCATCTGGGCGCGGATGTGGCTTCCGGCCTGCGCACGCTGCTTGAAATCATTCGGCAAAAATTCGGGATCGTTGAAGGCCACGCGGGCTAACCTTCTTTGCTTTGCGGCTTTGCGAGTCTTCGCGCCTTTGCGCGAAACGTTGTTTTTAACACCCATGACTTTAGCCTCACCCAATCACTCTTCGATCGCGCTGGTAATTTCAGACATCGACGGTACGCTCATCACTTCAAACCACGAAGTGACCGAAGCGACCAAGGCCGCCGCGGGGAGGCTCTACGACCGCGGCATCGCGCTCTCGCTCGCAAGCTCACGCCCTCCGCGCAGCATAATTCCGCTCGCCGGCGCATTGAAACTTCGCGGCCCGTTTGCCGCTTTCAACGGAGCGCTCGTTGTGAAGGGCGAAGGCGACGTGCTCGCCCGAAGCGTGATTCCGGCCGAGACAATCGCGCGAGTGAAAATGATCGCCGATGACCTGAGCTTGAGCGTGTGGCTTTACGACGAGAGCAACTGGTGGGCGCCGGGGCGCGACGCGTTCGTCGATCGCGAAGAGCATACGTCGGGTTTCGGTCCGAGGATCGACGGCTACGTTGATCGGATGTCTCACGACGCAAACAAGCTGACGGTTGTCGGCAAGCCTGAGCTCGTGGCTAAAGCTGAAGGGTCGGTTCTGAACGAACTCGGCGGCGAAGTATCGGCGTCGCGTTCGAAGCCGCGCTTTCTGGACGTTACCGCGCACGGCATTCACAAGGGCACCGTAGTGAAACGACTGGCCGAGCTTCTCGGCATACCAACCGAACAGGTCGCGGTGATTGGCGACGGTCCGAATGACATCGAGATGTTCAAGCAGGCCGGTGTAAGCATTGCGATGGGCCAGGCGGTTGACGAAGTGAAAGAGTCAGCAATCCACTCGACGACTTCAAATGATGATGAGGGTTGGGCGCGCGGGATCGAACGGTACGTGTTGGGCGGTCAGCAGTCGGCTGCAACTTGATGTTCAGTGGCGGCCTCAGTGGCCGCCCAGAGCGCGCATCGGGACGCCATCGGTAGACTGTGATCTGGTGCGGCCACTGAAGGCCGCGCCCTACAAGGTAACTTAAATGTCCAGCGAACAAGCAAGAGCCAGGCAAGCGCAATTCGGGATGATCGGCCTCGCGGTCATGGGGCGCAATCTCGCGCTCAATGTCGAGGAGCACGGCTTCCCGGTCGCGGTTTGGAACCTCGAGACCGAATGGGTGGATAGCTTTATTGGAGAACATCAGGGCAAGCAAATCATCGGCGCGAGGTCATTAGAACAGTTCGTCCAGCAACTGGAGCGGCCTCGCCGCATCATGATGATGATCCGCGCGGGCGCTCCCATCGATATGACCGTCGAACGGATCAAGCCGCTGCTCGAGCCCGGCGACATACTAATCGACGGCGGGAATTCCTACTTCAAAGACACCCAACGACGCGAAGAAGAGCTCCGCAAACAGGGTTTGTGCTTTGTTGGATCCGGGGTTTCGGGCGGCGAAGAAGGCGCGCGCCATGGACCTTCTCTGATGCCCGGCGGCGCGCGCGAAGCTTACGAGCATATCCGTCCGATCTTTGAGGCGATCGCCGCGAAGACCGACTCGGGTGCGTGTGTTACTTACGTCGGGCCGGACGGCGCGGGCCACTTCGTCAAGATGGTGCACAACGGAATCGAGTACGGCGATATGCAGTTGATTGCCGAAGCCTACGACCTGCTTCGCTCGGCGTTGAGGCTCGAAGCTTCCGAGCTTGCCGACATCTTTTCCGAATGGAATCGCGGGCCGCTCGAGTCGTTTTTGATCGAGATCACTGCGAATATATTCCGGCATCGAGACCAGGAGACGGGCAAGCCGCTTGTCGACCTGATCCTGGACAAGGCTGAGCAAAAAGGCACCGGCAAGTGGACAACTCAAGAGGCGCTTGACGAGAGGGTCGCTATCCCGACCATCGCCGCCGCAATCGACGCACGGGTTCTTTCAAGCCTGAAAGAAGAACGCGTCGCGGCCAGCAAGAAAATCAAGGGTCCACGCTTGCAGCGCGCGCGAGGCGAAAAGAGAAAGCTGATCCAGTCCGTTCACGATGCTCTCTACGCTTCGAAGATCTGCTCTTACGCGCAAGGCATGAATCTTATTCGCGAAGGCTCGGGTGAATACAAGTGGAACGTCAATCTGAGCGAGATGGCCCGGATCTGGAAGGGCGGGTGTATAATCCGCGCGCGCTTCTTGAATTCGATTATGGACGCGTACAATCGTCGTCCGGACTTGCCGAATCTGTTGCTCGACGACGAATTCAATCGCTGGATCGGGTCGGCGCAAGCGAACTGGCGACTGGCGGTGAAAACCGCAGCCGGGATGGGAGTGCCTGTGCCGGCGATGAGCGCGAGCCTTTCTTACTTCGACAGCTATCGCACCGCGCGTTTGCCCCAGAACCTCACGCAAGCGCAGCGCGATTACTTCGGGTCGCACACCTATGAGCGAGTCGACCACCCCGAGCGAGGCCACGTTCACACGGATTGGGTAAGTCACGACGACACGAGGGAGGATAACGAATGACGACAGCGCAAAAGACTACAGGGGAGAAGCCGGCTGAACAGACCCAGCCGGGACCCGAAACGCGCATACTCGCGATTGATATCGGCGGCACGGGACTCAAAGCCGCGATTCTCGATTCCGAAGGAAACATGCTGACCGAGCGGCATCGCATCGACACACCAAAGCTCAGCAAGCCTGACGACCTGGTCGAAGCGATTGCAACGCTGGTCGTGCCGCTGGGGGGGTTCGATTGTGTCTCGGTTGGTTTTCCCGGTGTGGTGCGAAAAGGCAAGATCATCACGGCGCCCAATCTCGGAACCGAAGAGATGCGGGGATTCGATCTTGCAGCCGCGCTCCAGGAACTACTCGGCAAACCCGTGCGGGTGATCAACGACGCAGATATGCAAGGCTTCGGCGCAATCGAAGGAAAAGGCATCGAAATGGTCATAACGCTCGGGACGGGTTTTGGCTCGTCGCTGTTCATGGATGGCGAGCTTGCTCCGCATCTCGAGATCGCTCACCTGCCCTTTCGCAAGGGTAAGACGTACGAGCAACAGACCGGAGACAAGGCACGTAAGAAGCTCAGCAAGAAGGACTGGAACAAACGCGTGAAGCTGGCGATCGATACGTTGCGAACGCTTACTCATTTTGACAAGCTTTACATTGGTGGCGGGAACTCGGACAAGATCAAGTTCAAGCTGGATCCGGATGTTCAGATCATATCGAACGAGTGCGGAGTGAAGGGCGGCGCGTGGCTCTGGCGAGACCGGAGCGCAAATTGAAGTCTGGCTCGCGTTAGACCTGGGCCGCACGATCCGCGGATGCCTGGGAGCGCACGCGGCCCGCGTGCT
>DATIFP010000009.1:0-51127 GCA_035455165.1 Blastocatellia bacterium | reverse complement strand
GTTGAGCAAGGGTTTCAAAGCTTGCCCGGTGTACGAACGCTTCGACCGGGCTACATCCTCGGGTGTGCCTTCGGCAACCAATCTGCCGCCGTCTTCGCCGCCTTCCGGGCCCAGGTCGATTATCCAATCCGCGCTCTTGACCACATCCAGATTGTGCTCGACCACCAGCACAGTGTTCCCAAGCGAGACCAACTGATGAAGCACATCCAGCAGCTTGCGCACATCGTCGAAGTGCAAACCCGTGGTCGGCTCGTCGAGTATGTACAGCGTCCGGCCGGTCGCTCGCTTTGAAAGCTCCTTCGCAAGCTTGATGCGCTGCGCTTCACCGCCCGAGAGCGTAGTCGCGGACTGGCCGAGCGCTATGTAACCCAGCCCGACGTCGATCAGTGTTTGAAGCTTCACTTTGATCTGCGGAATGTTCTCGAGCAGCGGCAGCGCGTCTTCGACGGTTGTGTCCAGGAGCGCAGCGATCGAATGCCCCTTGTACTGAACCGCCAGGGTCTCGCGATTGTACCGCGCGCCGCGGCACACGTCGCACATCACGTAGACATCAGGCAGAAAGTTCATCTCGATTCGCTTCATGCCGTCGCCCTGGCACGCTTCGCAGCGGCCGCCCTTGACGTTGAACGAGAAACGTCCTGGTTTGTAGCCGCGCTCTCGAGACTCAGGGAGCATTGCGTACAGCTCGCGAATTGGAGTAAACACGCCGGTGTAAGTCGCCGGATTCGAACGAGGCGTCCGGCCGATTGGCGATTGGTCGATCTCGATGATCTTATCAATGTGCTCGAGCCCGACGACTTCGCGATGCGCGCCGGGATCGACCAGGCTTCGATAGAGCTTGCGCGCCAGGCTTCGATAGAGAATATCATCGACCAGCGTTGATTTGCCCGAGCCGGACACGCCGGTCACTACGATAAACAGGCCCAGCGGAAACGTGACGTCGATGTTCTTGAGGTTGTTCGCTCGAGCGCCAAACACCCTAACCGCTTTGCCGTTGGATTTTCGCCGTTCTCGCGGAACCGGGATTGAAAGCTCGCCTGCGATGTATCGGCCGGTGAGCGATGCGGGATTCGCTGCGATGTCTTCCGGAGTGCCCTGGGCCACAATTATGCCGCCGTGCGTTCCCGCGCCCGGACCAAGGTCGACTACGTGATCGGCTCTTCGGATCGTCTCTTCGTCGTGCTCGACAACCAGCACCGTGTTTCCCAAATCGCGAAGATGTTCGAGCGTATCGAGAAGCTTGCGATTGTCGCGAGGGTGCAGACCTATTGAAGGCTCATCGAGCACGTAGAGCACGCCTCGCAATTGAGAACCGATCTGCGTGGCCAGCCTGATCCGTTGGCCTTCGCCGCCCGAAAGCGTCGATGAAGGCCGATCGAGCGTGATGTATCCAAGGCCGACGGTTTCAAGAAAGCTCAGCCGCTGGCGAATCTCTCGCAGGATCAGGCCGGCGATTTTCTCTTCTCGAGCATTTAGCTTTACCGCATTGAAGACCTTCACCGCTTGCGAGATGGGCAGCGCCGTGTACTCGGAGATTGCGCGACCCGCAACTCGCACTGCCAGCGACGCAGGCTGCAATCTTCTTCCGTTGCATTCGGCGCACACCGTTGGCGAGATCAGCGCTTCGAACGCGGCCACCAGGGCCTCGCTCTTCATGTCTTCGGCGCGAGCCATCAGGTATGGTACCGCGCCTTTCCATTCGGTTTTGTATTCGTAGGCTCCATACCGTAAGGAGAGCCGTTCTTTTGTCCCGTGAAAGAAAGAGTCCTGAACTTTTTGCGGCAGATCGGCGAAGGGCTTGTCGGGCGAAAAACCCGCCTGTCGCGCGAGCGACTTCATCACATCGCGGAGATAGTTGCTTATGCTCGCATCAATGGGAAACGGGTCCTGCTCGTTGATCGGAAGCTGAGGGTCGGGGACGATCTTAGCGGGGCTTATCTCGGCGCGGCTGCCCAGCCCGTTGCACTGGCGGCAGGCGCCGTAGAAGCTGTTGAACGAAAACGAGCGCGGCTCGAGGACCGGAACGGAAATGCCGCATTCCGGGCAGGCCATCTTTTCGGAGTAGATGCGCTCTTCGCCGTCAACGATCGAGACCATCACGATCCCATCCGTAAGCTTCGCGGCGAGATGCGCCGAATCCTCGAGGCGCTTGTGCACGCCTTGCTTGATGAGCAGCCGGTCGACGACAACTTCAATCGTGTGATTGCGGCGCTTGTCCAGCTTGATCTCTTCATCCAGCTGCCGAATCTCGCCGTCAATGCGAGCTCGATTGAAACCGGAGCGAGCGAGTTTCTCGAGTTCTTTCTTGAATTCGCCTTTGCGGCCACGGACGATCGGCGCGAGGATCATCACTCGCTCGCCCTCGGGGAGGGTGGCCATCTGCTGGACAATCTGGTCGATAGACTGGCGAGATATGGGCCTCCCGCATTTTGGACAGTGCGGCTGGCCAATCGAGGAAAAGAGCAGCCTCAAATAATCGTAGACCTCGGTCACCGTGCCGACGGTGGACCGGGGACTGCGCATTGTTGTTTTTTGCTCGATCGAGATCGCGGGCGAGAGCCCCTCTATTGAATCGACATCCGGTTTTTCGAGCTGGTCAAGAAATTGTCGAGCATAAGCGGAAAGTGATTCGACGTAGCGGCGCTGGCCTTCGGCGTAGACTGTATCGAAGGCGAGCGAAGACTTCCCCGAGCCTGACAACCCGGTCACGACGGTGAGTCGATTGCGCGGCATCTCTAGACTTACGTCTTTTAAATTATGCTGGCGAGCGCCGCGGATCGTGATCTTGTCTATTGCCATTCAACCCGAGCCTGGATAGATGCGAATTCTTCGTGGTCGCGAACATTTGATTCTACCGGGCGGATGCTTGCCGGTTCAAGCTGCGGCACGTAATGCCACGCCGCCGCGCGAAGTTTAGATCACGGAAGCCGGCGGCGCTTTGGCCATCGCTATGCTGAGTGGGATACAGAGTTTCTGGAGATCAGGCTTCGGCACAAGCCCGGGCGGCGCCGGAGAGACCGGGCATCAGAGGTCACGAGCAAGCGCTGCACTCCAAATGGTTTGTGTGGAATCGAATGTGATCAATGGATGAAAGCGAGGAATACGGCTCGGACTACTGAGCGGACAGATGCTCTCCGACTCCGTTGACGATATCGCCTACGGTGAGGAACCTGGGGATCGCGTCGTCGGGAATCTTGATTCGAAATCGCTCTTCAAGGCGAAGCGCGATGTTGAGGGCGTCCAGCGAGTCGGCGCCCAGGTCTTTCATCAGATGAGTTGTGGGACCCAGTTGACTGCGCTCCACTCGAAGCTCGGCGACTATGATGCTCTTCACGGCGTCTTCAATAGACTCGACAGCTTCTCTGGTCATTGTGTTTTCCTCAGCCTGGTCTGCTGATACTGCCCAGAATTTGAAGCTTGATACTACTTCACATAAGCCCGTACAACAAGCACTGCGTTGTTCCCGCCGAAGCCAAAGGAATTCGAGATCGCGGTCCTCAGCGGCGTCGAGCGCCCGACTGGCCGCGCGCCCTCAGTCACATAGTCGAGATCGCACTGCGGATCAGACTCTTCATAGTTGATCGTTGGAGGAACGATTTGGTGTTCGATCGCCAGCACGGTCGCAATGAACTCGATTGCGCCGGCCGCGCCCATCGAGTGACCGAGCATCGACTTGATCGAATTGATCGGGATCTCATAAGCACGGCTTCCGAACACGCGCTTGATGGCTTCGGTTTCGGATGCGTCGTTGAGCTTGGTGGCAGTGCCGTGCGCGTTGATGTAGTCGATCTCTCCGGGAGTAACGCCGGCATCGTTCAATGCCCGAGTTATTGCGTGAGACTCGCCGTCCGGATCGGGAAAGGTAATGTGCGAAGCGTCCGCAGTCGATCCATAACCTATGACCTCGGCATAGACTCGCGCCCCACGCGCGACCGCCGTCTCGAGGTCCTCCAGAACCACGATGCCCGCGCCTTCAGCAAGCACGAATCCGTCCCGGTTTGCGCTGAAGGGCTTGCAGGCCCGCTCCGGCGGTTCGTTTTTTGTCGAAAGGACGCGCATTTCTTTCCACGCATCCATGACTACCGGGGTAACCGGCGCATCAACTCCGCCGGCGATCATTCGATCGGCGTGGCCGTACCGAATCAAGTGAAAAGCCTGCCCGATGGCGTTCGCCCCGGATGAGCAAGCGGTGGTCACGGTGATGTTAGGTCCGCGGGTCTTGAAGCGGATCGCGATGTTCGATGACGAGGCGTTGTACATCGACTTGGGTATCGCGATAGCCGAACGACGACCCTTGCCGTTCGAGAAAAAGGCCCCGCAGAATTCCTCTATCGATCCCTGTCCCCCGAAGCCGGTTCCGAGATACACGCCGGCGTCATAGCTGTCGAGCTGTCCGTTCGTCAGGCCCGCCTCGCGCGTCGCCATTTCAGTTGCGGCAATCGCCATTTGGGAGACCCGGTCGAGGCGCGACATCTCACGCTCATCGAAGAACTCTTCCCCGCGAAAATCGCGGCAAACGCCGGCGATGTTCGTTTTCAGATTCGACGTATCAAAGTCCTCGATCCGCGATATGCCGCTGCGCCCTTCGGCAAGCGCCTCCCACACGCGCTCGCGCCCCACGCCGGTTGGCGCGATGACCCCGATTCCCGTTACTGCGATTCGCCTCATAAGAAGTGATGCGTGATGCGTGATGCGTGCCCGTCCTTTCATGGATCACGCGTCGCTCTTCACTTTTACTGAATCAGCTCCAGTTTCTTGCCTATCCGGTACATTGATTCCAACAGCCGCTCGGCGTGCTCGTCGGTGTGCGTCGCCATGCAGCTTATTCGCACAAGACTATGGGACACGGCCGGCGCCAGCACCGGGTTCGTGTAGATACCTTCCTCCATCAATTCCCAAAAGAACTTGCACACCAGCACTTCATCATCGACCACGACCGGCAAAACAGGCGTGAAGCCCTCAAGCAGCTTGAAGCCCAGCCTCACCAGCTCGCGTCTGAGCGACGCGCTCAACTGGCGCAGCCGCTCGCGCCGTTCAGGCTCGCGTCTTATGATCTCGATGGCCTTTAACACCGCCGCCGCGTTCGCCGGCGCCAGAGAAGCCGAGTAAACAAACGCGCGGCTGTGATGCTTGATGAACTCGATTACATCGCGGCTCGAGGCGACGAACCCGCCGATCGACGCGAAGGACTTCGAGAACGTTCCCATAACTATGTCCACGTCGCCTTCGACCGCGTAGTGCTCGGCGGTCCCTCGGCCTTCGCGGCCAAGCACTCCTATTGCGTGGGCCTCATCGACGTAGACTCGCGCGCTGTACTTTCGCGCGAGCGCGACGATATCGGGGAGGTTCGCCGTATCGCCCTCCATCGAAAAAACGCCGTCGACCACAATCAACCGGCCTTCGTCGCGCTGGAGACCGTCCAGCACCTTTTCAAGGTCGGCCATGTCGTTGTGTCGAAACCTGGTTGTGCGCGCGAATGACGCGAGACACCCGTCGAGTATTGAAGCGTGAATGTTGCGATCGGCAACGATTACATCGCCCTTCTGAGCGATAGTGGACAACGCGCCGAGGTTTGTTTGGAAGCCTGTGCCGAATACGAGTGCCGCTTCGCGGTTCATGAAACGCGCGAGCTCCTCTTCCAGCCGCACGTGCAGGTCCATAGTGCCGTTGAGCATTCGCGAACCTGAACAGCCGGTGCCGTAGAGATCGACCGCTTTTTTGGCGGCCTCTTTGACTTCAGGGTTGGTGGTGAGTCCTAAGTAGTTGTTGGACCCGAACATGAGAATGCCGCGGTCACCCATCATGACTTCGGCTTCGCCGGAATCCGCGCCGCTCGAAAACTCGGTGAAGTAAGGGTATAGCCCGGCTCTTCGGAACTCGTCAGCCTTGGTGAATCCCACAGCTTTTTCGAATACGTCTTTCGTTACTGCGGGCGACCGCTGCTGCATAGTTAACCTCACTCACTGGTTTATTGATCTCACCTCTACCCGCGTCACGAGGGACCGCGCCGGCCTATGCTCCCTGCAATGCGGAGATTATATATGAAAACCTTGCGAGGGCAAGCCGAATAAACGTGCAGCAACCCGGTGGTCAGTTGCGTGGTTGGCGCTGCCTTGAAGGGCTCTCCAGCGCACTCCTCCCCTCTCAGCAAACGCGGTCGCCGTGTCCTTACAATGTATCCCCGATGACGGGATCCTCTTCAGAGATCGTTGCCTGCGTAAGAGAGGTTAAAGCTTTTATTTATCAGCGGAAAGTCCGGCACGATATTTTTGAGGATTGCGTAATTAAGGGCTGGCCAATTAGCAAAGGACGGATCCTTGACCTTCACGCGTTCAAGCATCTGATTGCTGCCCGCTACCACCCAGTGCCAGATCGGACCGCGCCATCCTTCTACCAACCCGAAGCCGCTCTCGCCCGCGGGCAAGGACTCCACAGGTTCAAACACCTTACCGTCCGGCAGTTCATCCAGCGCCCGCGCTATTTCGTCGCGACCCCATTTCCTCGAGCATGCTCCGGACGCCTATCAAGTGGTTGTTAAAGATGTCGCGCGCCACGTCCAACAGTTTGAAAAGAGTCTTATCGCTCACCGAGTAGTAGACGCTGGCTCCCTCCTTGCGCGCGATCACGATGTTTTTGTTGCGCAACACCCCCAGTTGCTGAGATGCGTTGGCGGGCTCAACCTCGAAGAGCTGACTGATCTCATTTACCGTCAGCTCGCCATCCCTGAGTGCGTCGAGAATCGAGATCCTCAGTGGATGCGCAAGCGCTTTGAAGAAGTCCGCTTTGAAGTCGCTCAGTGTTCGCCGCATTGCTCTTTCCCCTTCTGCAGTTCTGCCGTCTGCGAATCTGCAAACTTTAGCATATCTGCATACATATCATCGTGCGTGGCTAATTACAAGCAAAGTGAAGTTGAAGAGTTGACGGGTTATCTGCTGCGGTTGCGTGAATAGATGCGGGGGACGCGATCGCTGACTCCGCAGGTCACTTCGTATGAAATGCTTCCAATTTGCGAGGCAATCGATTCCGCGGTCAGTTGAATCCCACCCTGGATTCCAATAACGACTACTTCGTCGTCCATTCCGACGTCTTCGATATCGGTCACGTCCACGAGCGTCAAGTCCATGCTCACGCGGCCGACAATTGGCGCCAACCTTCCACGCACAATCACCTCGCCCCGGTTTGACAGCGCCCGGCTGAGTCCGTCCTCATACCCGATCGGAAGCGTAGCAATTCGGCTCTCTCGCGAGGTAACGTAAGTCCCGCCGTAACCCAGCGCTGTATACGCCGGCACCGTTTTCACGAGCATCACGCGTGTGTGCAAAGACATCACCGCCCGCCAGTCCAAAGGCGGAATCGAGCGATTGGTCACGTCGCGCCACAGACCATAGAGCACTCCCCCGAGCCTCACGAGGTTCCCACGCGAACTCGGATATGCGTGCGCGCCTGCGCTGTTCGCTTGGTGGATCCAGGTGGGTCGATGACCTCGCGCGCGGATAATCTCGACTGCGTCTTCAAAGGATCGCATTTGCCGCTCAGTGAAGTCGCTATGATCCTGTGAATCGGCGGACGCCAGATGGGTCAATACCCCGTCGAGCCGCACGTTTTCCAATCGCGACGCTCCGTCGAGAAAGGCTTTGAGTTCTCCGCGCGGTACGCCGAGCCTCCCCATGCCCGTATCAACCTTGAGGTGATAATCCACGATTACTTCCGAGGCTCGCGCCGCGCGATCCAGTCTGTCGAGAAGCTCCAACCTGAAGACAACAGGTGTGAGCCGCTGAGCAATGAGCGATCCTTCCTGGCCCTCCCAGAATCCGCCAAGACAGAGGATGGGCTTTGCGATGCCGGCTTCCCGCAGCGTTATTCCTTCTTCGGGAAGAGCAACGCCGAACCACTGGGCGCCGGCTTCTTCAAGTGCTCGAGCACACTCGACCGCACCGTGTCCGTATGCGTCGGCTTTGACGGCAGGCATGATCGCGATACCTTCGCCGAGCGCCGCACTTGTCACGCGAAGGTTATGGATCAGGTTGTCGAGATTGATTTCAGCCCTGGTTGGCCGATGTGAAGGGAGATCGAGCATGTTTTCCGAGGTAACATAGACTCTTAGTCTGGGGGTCCGGGCGGGTGAGACAGGGCACGGACACGGACTAGAGTCTATGCTACTTTTGTGCGGGTGATTTGAACTTCACCTCGTTTCCGTTACTGAAGAGCCTGGTTATCTTGTATCCCGCAAAACCAGTATCGCGCTTGCCGTCGTACTCGAACTCGAAGTTACCTCTCTCGTTCGGCTGAAGCGGGCTGGGCGTCACCGGAATCCTGCGGATCTCCGGTGGGGCGTCGTCCCCACGCTGAAGTGATACTTCGATCTCGAGGTTCTCCAGCGGTTCCTCCGAAATATTGTCGATCGCCCCTCTCGCGATGACCATGTTTTTGTTGACTTCGGGCCGGAACGACGGGATTATCTGCGCCTTCGGCTTCAAAGCGGCTTCGGAGGTCTGCGCATCAACGCCTCGGATGCGGGCGACCAGCGAGTTGACTCGCGAATGAGCCGAGGGCACAAACAGGTATGCCGCCACCGCCCCCCCGAGCAGGGTGAGCACAATCAAGAGCACCACCGTGCCGGCGCGGCCACCCTTTGGGCCAAGGTCCTTGCCGTAGTTAGTCAGTCCTCCGATACCAGTCTCTTCGCTTGGCCGAACTGGCTTGCCGAGTATCAACGGCTGGCTCGAGGACTCAAAGGGAAGCCCCAGCACTGAACCGGCGGGCGCAAGACGCGATTTGTATGCTGACCTCGATGCAACCGACGGCTCTACATCCGGATGAGAGGGAACGGGCGCGGCTGCGAAATCCAAAGTCTGCCGATCAGGGCGCCGATTCGGTTCGCTCGGAGCGCCAGCAAGAGTTGCCCCGGACGATCCAAACAACCCGGTGTGTCGATCGGCTCGTTCCCTCGGTTGCTCGGCCGAAGGAGGCTTCATTGAGTGTAACGCCCGAGTCGCCGCTTGTTCGGCCGGGGTTAGAGGTGTTATGCGCGGAGCCTCAAAGGGTTCACGATGCGAAGGGCTCTCGACTCGCGCTACCCGCAAGGGAGCAGATTCGACCAGATGCTCCGGCGCGATTGGCGGTCGCTCTCCGGATTCGAGCCCAGCCCACACATCTTCGTCGAAGAGCTCAGCTTCCGGCGTCGCTTCCGGCTCGGACACCGGTATTACGGGTGATGGACTCGCGAGAAGTTCCGTGCCTCGTTCTGCGGGCAACTCCGCCACGGGCGCCGGCGGGATCAGCTCTGGGATCGGTTCCGGGGTTATCGGTGCTGTAGGCTCAGCCGGCGGGACTTCCGTCTCGCTTGCGAACTCGCGCGTTGCGCTCTGCTCGCGCGTCGCGCTCTGTAAGACCGCCGTCTCGTCCACGACTGGCGCACTCGCCTCGATGGAAGCAACGCTTTCGGGGGTCTCGATCCTCGGCTCGCGCGCCGCCTTCACAAACAAACTGCTTCGCGACGCGTCCCAATCGTCTTCCATCTCTTTTTCGATTCTTTTGTATCGGCGGTAGAAGTACATCAGCAGCGACACGCCGGCGATCAAAACCAGCGCGGCGGCGACGATCACCACCCAGGATAGCCGCGTTTGCCGCGACTGTAGCAAGTTAATGAGTAACAACGTCATCTTGTCTTGTCCTAAATGAGATACGATCACCTGTTGGCTTTCACACCTCTACTGATGCTGCGGTCTTGGGTGCGGGTTGCGCGATACCGGCAATCGCTTCGAGTATGACGGCTTCTTCTTCGGGTGCGACGGTTCGAAGGTCAATCAGCACCCGGTTGCGTTCAGTTCGCGTGACAATCGAAATATGGTAACCGCGCAGCGACTTGTCCAATGAGCCTGCGGACAAGCCCTTAGCTTCGAGCGTCACGAGCACAGTCGGGAGCTGGACCTCCGGCGCGGAGCCGCCGCCTATCACCGATGCGCCGTCCTCTAGACTCACGGTCAGTTTCCCACCTATTGCTTGCACAATTGAATCTCTGAACCTCGAGGCCCGTTGGCTCAATTCGTCGTACGTGGATGCGATCGCTCGAATCACCGGGACCTCGGTCAGAGCGACGCCCCTCTCATAGAGGCGCAACGTCGCCTCAATCGCCGCGTACGTCATTTTGTCGACGCGCAGCGCGCGCATCAGCGGGTTCTTCCGCACCCGTTCGACGATCTCGCGGGAGCCAGCTACGATACCTGCCTGCGGGCCTCCCAACATCTTGTCGCCGCTGAAAGAGACTACTGAGATACCGGCCCTGAGCGACTGCGCGACGACCGGCTCGTCTCTCACGCCGTAAGGTGACAGATCGATCAGGCAGCCTGAACCGAGATCTTCAAACGACGGCAAACCCGTTCTCCTGGCCAGATCGGCGATCTCGTGCACGCCCGGTCGTTCGGTGAAGCCGATGATTCGATAGTTGGACGGATGCACTCTCAATATGAGCCTGGTGCGTTCATTGATTGCACTCTGGTAGTCGGATACCCTCGTGCGATTCGTCGTGCCGACTTCGCGCAGTATAGCCCCGCTCTTCGCCATAACGTCGGGGATTCGAAAGCTGCCTCCGATCTCGATCAATTCACCGCGCGAGACGATTACCTCTCCGCCTTCCGCCAGGGTGTTCAACACCAATAGAACTGCGGCGGCGTTGTTGTTCGCCAGCACCGCGGCTTCGCTGCCGGCCACTCGCGCCAGCAGCTCCTGGCAGTGCGTCTCCCGCTGTCCGCGCTCGCCTCGCGTCAGGTCGTATTCCAGATTCGAGTAGTGAGAGGCGACCTCCGAGACCGCTTGCGCAGCCGAACCGGCGAGCGGCGCGCGACCGAGATTTGTGTGGATGATGACACCCGTGGCGTTGATAACCCTGCGCAACGATGGCCGAGCGACCTGAGCGGCGCGTCGTTCAAGCCTCCGTTCGATCTCTTCGGTTAACGAATCCTCGCCGTCGGCAGTGGACCACTTGCCGGCGCCAACTTCTTCGCGCAGCGCTTCGGTAATTTCGCGAAGCAGATCGCGCACTCGCTCGCGGCTCAGGGTGGCAGACAGGGTCGACGCCAACGGCCTCTCCAGCAGCCGCTCGATTGACGGCAACGATCTCAGCAAGTGACTGGGCATGTGATTTCCGTTGACACTGGTTGGTGTCTGACGTACATTCTAGCACAACCCCCATAGGTTACACCCAAGCCCTCCAGAGTTACTCCAATGGAACCAAAGCAAGACAGTCCTATTGATCTGGACCTCGACCGGCTTGAACACGAGATTCGCCGATTGAAGGTTGAGTATGACATCTTCTTTAACGGCGGAACGCTTCGACCACCGATCGACACGAAGGGTCGCGTCGAGACCTCCATCAAGCGCATATACGATTGTCGCGGGATGTCATTCGGGCAGCGATTTCGCTACAACACTCTGGTGGCGCGGTACAATGTCATGCGCGAGCTATGGCGGCGACAGACGCAGGATCGAGAAGAAAGTGGGCGACCGCCGACGGTCGCGGCTCACACCGCGCTCCGAGAGCACGTGGCAGTTATTCGTTGCCACGATCCGAAACACGAACCCGAGAAAGTCAGCGAGCTCTACGACTATCTGGTTGCCGCGAAGCGGGAATGCGGCGAACGGCTCGGCGCGTTGAGCCTCGAGATATTCACTGAATTCCTCACGTCACGCGCGGAACACATAAAGGATCACCTCTCTTCGGAAGAAGTTGATTTCGTCGTTGGAGTCGACAACGGCCGCGTCAAGTTCGCGGCGCGCCCGGCGACCGACTAGGGCCGAATAGCACGAGCCTGCCGCGCGTCGTCGGATGCGGCTGCCTGCCGATTTCACCGAGCGGCGTATCCCGGCTTCTGCGCGCTCGAATCGAAACCTCAAACTTTGACACTAACTCACCCGGCAGCTATTCTCTCTTACGCCTATCTTTTGCCCGCGTAGCTCAGTGGATAGAGCGCTTGCCTCCGGAGCAAGAGGCCGCAGGTTCGAATCCCGCCGCGGGTACTTTTTGAGAAGGGCCGCTTCGAGCGGCCCTTTCCGTTGAGGCCTGAAGGGCAATTCCGCTAGACACGTTTTGCTTCCGTCTAATATTCTGAACCCGACGATGACTGATTCATCGAATCGCCTTTTTCCCTGATCGCGCTGCTCGCAAGAGGACGTTGGATGAAGATTGCTACGTGGAACGTGAACTCGATTCTAGCCCGCCAGACGCACGTCGTTCGCTGGCTCGATCTCGCTCGGCCGGACGTTCTGTGCATGCAGGAAACAAAATGTGTCGACGAGAAGTTTCCCGCGCAACTGTTTGAGGACATCGGTTACAGGTCTGAATCCTTTGGGCAAGCCGCTTACAACGGCGTCGCGATCCTCTCGCGAGTAAAAGCCGAGAACGTCCAGCGAGGAATGCCTGACGATGATCCCGACGCGCAAGCTCGAGTCATCGGGGCGACGATCCAGGGAATTCGCCTCGTGAACGCTTATTTCCCGAACGGGCAGGCCGTCGGCGCCGAGAAGTACTACTTCAAGCTCGAGTGGATGAAACGCCTGCGAAGGTACCTCGACTCACACTATAAGAGCAGCGAATCGGTATTGCTGTGCGGCGATTTCAACGTCGCCCCCGAAGATCGAGACGTTCATGATCCGCAACTCTGGCGCGGGCGGATTCTCTTCAGCGAGCCCGAACACGACGCGCTTGCTCGCATTAAGGACTGGGGATTCGTCGACGCGTTTCGGTTGCACAACCAGCAGGACAAGCAGTTTTCGTGGTGGGACTATCGCGCCGGCGCGTTTCGGCGCAACCTCGGCCTGCGCATCGATCACGTGTGGGTGTCCGAGCCGCTCGTAACACACTCAACATCGGTGGTGATCGACAAAGAGCCGCGGCGATGGGAAAAGCCTTCCGATCACGCCCCGGTGGTCGCTGAATTCTCTTTGGGTTGAGAGCAATTCAATGGGCGGGAAAAAATGAGCGGAGAAGGAGGGATTCAAGAAAACGAAATGAACTCAAAGTCAGTGCGAAGTAAGAATTGACTAGACGCGAGATCGCTTTGATTTGTTACGGATTCAGTTGTTTCATTTTGGATCTGTTTCGTACCCTCGGCGGCGTAATACGTCTATGCTTCAGTGAACTTCTCCTCAATCTCCTGCCGGAAGCGGCGCAGGCGATTCAGTATCCGGGCCAGCATTACGGAACCGGGCCCAGGCTTGAGTTCCTCTGGTGTGGAGTCCTTCGACTATCTCGTATAGTGCCGGCAAAGCCACTAGAGTCAGGATCGTGGAGGTGATCAAGCCTCCGATCAGAGCGATTGCCATTGGCTGCTGTAGCTCGGCGCCCGCGCCCCATCCTATTGCGATCGGTAGCACGCCGAGGCCAGCCGCAGCCGCGGTCATTAACACCGGTCGCATTCGTGTTCGAGCACCGAGATGAAGTGCCTCACGCAAGCTATGCCCTTCGGCTCGAAGCTGATTGACGTACTCCACCAAGATGAGCCCCTTCTGCACCGACAAGCCGAAGTGCGCGAGCAAGCCGATGATTGACGAGACGTTAAGCGTCGTTCCCGTGACCCAAAGAGCGATAAAGCCGCCCGCCAGCGCGAGCGGGATTGTTGCCGCGACAAGTGTCACTTGCGAGAATGACCGGAACGCCAGATACAAGAGCAGGAAAACCAGCAGAGCAGAAATCACGAATGACCTTGTAAGCTCGCTCTTCAGTTCTTTCTGCCTTTCGTAGCCGCCGCCGAAGCTAACGAAGTAACCGGTGGGCAGCTTCACTCCGGTCATCGCTTGTTCAATATCCGTGACGACCGAGCCAATGTCGCGCCCCTGCACATTCATGGAAACCTGAATGCGCCTGACCTGGTCTTCTCGCTTTATCGTCGCAGGACCACGCTGTATGCGAACGTCGGCTATGTCACTCAGCGGTACTTTCTGGCCGGTAGCGGTGTCAATCATCAGGGTTGCGAGTTTCTCAGGAGCGTCTCGGTACTGCTCTTTCAGTCTCATTACCACCGGGTACTCTTTAAGCTGGTCCTTGATAACCGTCGTGACTTCGCGGCCTCCTAGTAATGACTCGATCGTGTGGCCAATTTCGCCCGGATTTAGACCGAAACGAGAGGCGCGTTCACGGTCCACTGCCACCACTACCTGAGGCACGCCTTCTAGAGGCTCCAGCCGTACGTCGACAACGCCGGGCACCCTCTCGACAATCTTCTTGACCTCGGCACCCTTCTGGGCAAGAGTGTCCAGGTTACCCCCAAACACTTTTACTGTGAGTTGAGCCGACGTACCCGAGATTGATTCGTCTATCCGCATATTCAAAGGCGTCGTAATTGAGGTAGCGACGCCGGGCACTTTCTTCAACTGCTCGCGCACCCAAGCCTCAATTTCGGGAATCGTATGTTCGCGCTTTGAACGTGGTACTAATTGAACATATAGTTCTGCGTTGGTGACGGGCATTGGGTCTTCTGACCTTTCGGCTCGTCCGACAGGCTGAATGACCGCGGCAACGTCGGGACCGCCTTCCAGCAGCTTAGTAACCTGCGAGGCAACGCGATCGGTTTCGCCTAAGCTAGTACCTGAAGGTGTGTTTACCTCCACAAGCAATGAACCTTCGTCCATTTTTGGTAACAGTTCAGTGCCCAAGAATGGGAGGGCGACCAGTGACAAAGCGAATATCCCTCCTGCAACCGTTATTGCTCGAAATGGACGACGGAGCGAGCTGCGCAGCACAGGCTCGTAGACTCGCTCGCATTTTCGTGTCAGCCAACTTTCCTCCTTTAATCGGGGCGCGACCCTTCGGAGTAGCGTGTAGCAGAGCGCAGGTGTGAGAGTCAGCGAAAGGATAAGGCCGATCGCCATCAATACAATGACGGTGAGCGCGAACGGACTCAGTATCTTTCCTTCAAGACCGGATAAGAAGAGAAGAGGTAGGAATACGGCTATGATGATAGCCGTCGAGTAAGCTGCTGGCCGCCGCACCTCACTCGCACCTTTGAGCGTAGCTATCAGAGAGTTTTTCGGGGTTTGCCTCAGGTGCCTGAAGATGTTCTCAGTATCCACAATCGCCGCATCGATCATGATGCCTAGACCAACTGCCACTCCGCCGAGCGACATTATGTTGAGGGTCACGCCAAGAAGGCGCAGGAAGATGAAACTAATAATCACTGCCACCGGAATCGTTATGGCGGCGATCAGTGTCGACCGGGCATTGCCGAGAAACAAGAAAATAATGAAGACTACTGCAATACCACCAACGAATAAGGCTTCTTCGAGGGTTTTGGTCGCAACTTTAATCAACTCCGATTGGTCGAAGAACGCGGCCGTTGACACATCGGAGGGCATGAACGGCTTCAACTCATCGAGCGCTTTCTTGGACTGCCCGACGACTGACAGCGTGTCGCTCCCAAACTGCTTAGTGACAGTCATGATGACTGCCTCTTGCTCGTTGACTCGCGCAATGCCACGCCGAACGGCTGCTCCGTCGCGCACGTCTGCAACATCACGTATCCGAACGGGAACGCCTTCGCGGACGGTGACGACTATGTTGGCTATATCGTCGAGGGAGTTAATGCGACCGAGGCCGCGCACGTCCATCTCGGTCGCTGAGCCGGTTATGAAACCGCCCGAGAAGTTCTGGTTGGATTCGCTGACAGCGGTAACGATTTCATGATGCGAGACATTGTAGGTGCGCATTCGAAGGGGATCGAGTTCGATTTCATACTGTCTGCGCTCGCCTCCGTGAGATGTGATTCGTATGACCCCTGGCACCGTCTGAAGCTTATAGCGGATGAGATAGTCAGCAGTCTCCTTTAACTCCTTCGTGTCTGCCTTTCCGTTTTCGCCTGCAACATAAAACAGTAAGACCTCTCCAAGGCGGGACGCGGCCGAAGAGAGCACAGGAGAAGCAGTGCCGGCAGGAAAATCACGGGCGGCCGTTGACAATCGTTCGGCCAACAATTGCCTTGCCAAATAGTAATTAGTTCCGAAACGAAACTCGGTGCGCACGGACACCACCCCGACCTCAGATTCGGAGCGAACCCTTACGACATTAGGAAGGCTGCGGAAAGCGGATTCGAGCGGGCGCGCAATCAGCGTCTCGCCTTCCTGAGCGGCGAGGCCAGGGTTCTCCACGAACACAGTTATTATCGGAGATGACAGATCTGGGAAGAGATCCGTCTCCATCGCTCTGAAGGCGATCACTCCTAAGAACAACGCGAGTACTATGGCAAAGACTACCAGGAGCCGATTGTGAAGAGAAAACCGGATGGTACGGTTAAGAAGTCCGCCAGGGTCTTTATCAGTGGTCGTCATTATGATCTCCTTCTTCAGCTCCGCCCTTCCGCATGTTCTTGAGCTGATATGCACCAGCGGTTACTACTTCCTCCCCTGCTTCAATGCCGCTAAGGATTTCCGCGTGTTGATAGCTGATTATTCCGACTGTGACAGGCCTGCGTTCATACCGATTGCCTTCCTTTACGTAGACGACCCTTATGCCTTCGTCCTCCACCAATGCTGATGCAGGTACAAGCAATCCGTCTTTGCGCGCTCCCGTAGAGATCCGCACCTCAACGGCCATTTCGTGTTTGAGAATTGCACCGGCATTGATTAATCGGGCTCGGACCGGAACAGTTCGCTTTGCAGGATCCACCGCATTCCCAACTGACTCGACTCGACCTTCGAACGGACGATCCGGCAGACCCGGCAGCCGCGCAATGAATCGTTGTCCTGCAATCACGTGCGTTGCGTGCGACTCTGGCAACTGGGCTTCGATGACTACGCTCGAAAGGTTCATCACGGTCATCAACTCGGTTCCTCGAGACACGGCTTGCCCAACGGAAACATGTCGGTCTATTACCGTGCCGCCAATGGGAGACGTGAGATTTACTGTCCCGCCCTGGCCGCCTTGACTTGCGCCGAGTGCTGAAAGTGATTGGCTTAGTCTCGCCACGACCGCGCGAGACTGTTCGACTTCGCTTGCCGCCTGTTGTTGCTCGCGGGTGACCTGAATGTTTGACAAGTAATCGTACTCTGCCTTGGCGTTCTTAAATTCCATTTCGGCTTCGGCGACTTCTCTCCCCGCAGCGGCTCCGAGCGCGGCAAGCCTGCGTTTCCGCTCCAGACTGTTTTGCGCAAAATCCAGCTTGTTCTTTGCCTGAATGACGGCAGCCCTGTTCTCGCTTTTGGTCGTCCGCGTGAGATTCTGTTCAGCCAACCGGAGCTTTGCTTGCGTCTCGATTAACTGCCCTCGCAGTTCCGCAACTTCTGGGCTGTCGACGACCACAACGACTTGCCCCGCCTTGACGCTCTGGGCCGGTTCAGCGAGGACCCGCGTGGCGCGGCCATCGACTTTGGCCCCCACTATCGCCTGGCCGTTGGGCGCGACCAGTGCTTTGCCAACCGTTGCGATGGTGTCTTCTATTTCACCGATCGCGACTTTCTCCGTCTTTAAGCCCATTAGCAGAGCTGTTTCATCGCTCACTTCAACCGCTCCCTCTTGGCTGTGCTCGTCGTGCTCTCCTTCGCTGTGTTGAGCTTCAACTGCAGGCGGCGGTTCGACTGCCACCGTCCTGCTGTGGCGCGGCCACATCATGTACACAACGAGGACGACCAATGAGAGCGCCACTGCTGCTATCACAAGCACTTGAGCGGGCGAGTGGCGGAAACGCGTGACGGTACGTCCCACAAGATCGACCCGATGCGAAGCGCCGTCGTGTTCTCGGGTTTCGACTGGCATGTCCTCTGGCATGTGATCTGGCATGGTTTATTCCTTTTTCTGACTTTCGCCTGTATCAGCCGGTGCTCCTATGGCGGATAGCACGTCAGACAGAGCCTTATATCTTTCGGTGAGTGCTTCCGTGTATTCTCGCTGCGAGTCCAACAATCGCCTTTGCTCGGAGAGCAGTTCGGTCATTCGGAACGCGCCGAGTTCGTAGGCTCCACGCATGGATTTAATGTTCTCGGTCGACCGAGCAAGCACACCGTGCTCGAAAATACTGAGAGCCGCCTGAGCCGCTTCGTAGCGTGCATACGCGCTTGTAACCTCAGCTCGAACGAGTTGCTCTACAAACTGTCGGCGGCGTTGCGCCTGTGCGATCGTGATAGCTGCTTCAGCCTTCCCGCCCTGATTCCTGTTAAACAGAGGTAGGCTAACTGATAATCCGAAGCTCAGGACCTTGCCTTTGTCGCGGAGTGCTCCGATAGGCGTGTTATCGAACACAGTGCGGTTAGTTGAGTATTTGGTGAATGCGGTAACGTCTGGCCTCGCCTGCGCGCGCGCAAGCTCCATCCCCGCTTGCGCAACCTTCTCCGTTAATCGAGCCAGGCGCACATCCGGACGCATTCGCAATGCGGTGTCAAGTGCCTCCTCAAGCGAGGTGGACGGCTTGTACAATGGCGGTGAAGTCAAGTCTTCGCGAATCCGTAATGGCTCTTCAGGCGCAATGCCTGCAAGAGACTTCAGCCGTAGCAGCGTTAGTTGAAGACGACCCTCCACGAGAGCCCGGCGCGATTTTAGTCGGTCAACTTCCGCTCGCAGGAGGTTCAGTTCAAGCGGCGCGGATTCGCCCTCTGTTACTCGCGCCGCGACGATCGTAGCCGTCTGCACATCGAGGTTGTTTATGCCTTCGGTAATAGATAACTCACGAATTGCCGCGAGTGTCTCGGCGTAGGCTCCGCGCACCTCGGCCGTCAGTCGGCGTTCGCGGTCAGCGATCTCTGCTTCGGCAGCCTCCAGTTCTGCGTGCGCAAGAGCGACCCTCTTCTGCCGCTGCCCGCTTACTTCAAGAGGCAGAGCGAACCCAATGGTCGTTTCTCGTTCGCCTGGCGAGTCCGTGAATCTTCCTGTCGACTGCTCGAAATCAAATGTCGGGTTAGCTCTAAGGCCAGCTTGCCGAACGCGTGCACGCGCCCTTTCAATATCGAGGCGAGCAGCAGCTAGATCCGCATTCGTGGTAAGGGCACGGCGAACAAGGTCATCAGAGGATGCACCCTGAACCGAGTCGACATACCGGCTGGTTGCCGTGCCCAATGGTCCAGCGCTCGCTGCAACCGCATCGTAGTGATGAGCGCGAGGAGTAGGTGCGTCAGTGTTTCTCGAGACTATTCCCTCTTTGGTTGAAGGCTCTTGTCCGCAGGCGTTGATGTGCGCTGGAACAACAGCCGCCGTAATTAAGATCAAGGATCGCGCTAGTGCGCGCGTGATTAGGTAGAACATATATATCTGAACCCTTTCCTGCTTTCGTCGAGGCTAACCACGCCGTAATATGCCGCTATGAATCCGGCACGCGAACGACGCAAATGGTTAAAGACCCAACGCCGATTTACTCAGCCAAAGGAAATTGGAGAAAAGCGATCAGAAACGCTTTTCGCAAAAAAGCACGAACTTGTTAACCGGGAGTGAGACCTAGGAAAGGCGCGGAGGGTGGAATTTCTTTTGCGGCGGAGGTGTCGGCAAGAAAGTTATCGTAAGGAGTGCCGGGGCCCCTTGCGCCTCCATAAGAGGAGCCTCGAAATGGATGGCCGGCAGCATATGGCCGCAGCAGCAGAAGCAGTCTTCCTCAGTATTTGATGGAGACGAAGTCTCCTGTTTAGACTCACTGGATGCGACTATGGCAAGGACGACATTTGGACCTTCGGCGGAGGAAACCTTGCCCGAAGACTCTGAAACCGGGAGATTATCCATCCACTCACAGCACTGTTGCGGAGAAACAGAATCCGCACAGAGGTCGACGGAGGCATAAGCCAGCATAACCACCGCAAGCCAGCATTGTAGGTGTCGTATCCTCATTAAGTAACCGATGCGCAATGCAATATTGGCGTGAGACAGCCTAACATGCGAGCACGGTAGACATGAAGCGTCAATTCGCCACAAATCAAAAAGCCTCGACTTGTAAGTCAAGGCCTTTCAAGAACTACAAAGAGAATGGCGGAGAAGGAGGGATTCGAACCCTCGATAGGGGTTTACGCCCCTATAGCGGTTTAGCAAACCGCCGCCCTCAGCCACTAGGCGACTTCTCCGCAATGGCCGGAGGGAGTATAGCGAACTGCTCGTGACGCCAGCAAGCAACGAGTTTGCATCGAGGCACGCGAGCATGTCAGGATGCGCCGTCGGATCATTCAAGCACGTTTGGAACCGAGCGCCGTAACCTTTCAACTGCTCAGTCGGTTCTATCAATAGAAAAAGCCTGACACCTGGTGAGGTGACGTGATGAAGCGAAACGCGATGCTCCTTGTGATGATTACAGCATGGCTGTCGTTCGTCTTCTTTCTGGCGGCCGGCGCACAATCAAGGTCCGAGCAACCAAAAGAAAAGAAGGCCGACGGCCTTACCGTGCCGAAGATTTGGGACTCAAAACAACTGGCGACGTGGGGAACACCGGTAGCCCGTCTCGGCATTGCTGCGAACTACTATTCGGAAGGCGAGTACTACGCCGCGCCGATTGATAACGTGCGCACCTATCCGGTCTACGCTCCGGACAAAGAGCCGAAAGGCTATCGCGATTGGATTCTCAAGCAGGGCTATCAGCCCCTGATCGAACCGGCGAAGCTGAAGACCGAGCGCGACTGGATAGAAGCCGGTCGAACAGTCTTTCAAGGTCTCGACTTCCCTGTCACTCGAACCGATGATCCCCGCATCATGAAGTTTCTGAGCGACGCCGACGCCGCCCGCAAGGGCGGAGACGCGATCACTAAAGACGGAATCATCCCAGCTCTCCGCTGGAGCGTGGGCCGCGACGGCAAGTTGAAAGTCGGGCTCGCGGACTGCTCGGGTTGTCATAGCAGGATTATGCCGGATGGTTCCTTGCTGCTGGGCGCGCAGGGCAATCTCACGTTCGCCTTCGAATCGGTCGGGGTTGTTGTCGAAGGATTTGGAAAGGACCTCGAAAAGCGAGGCGTCACCATCAATCAATTCGAATACGCGGCTTACGGAATGCCATGGCTCAAGGATGACATTCACGAAGGGTTCAAGACGATGACCCCGGATCAGATTGGTCAAGTGGACGGGTTCCCTCAGACCGGCACGTTCGCCCGTTTCAACGGGAGCCCCTACTACATTACAAAAATCCCGGACCTGATAGGAATCAAGGACCGGCGCTATATCGATCACACCGGAACGCACGTCAACCGCGGGCCCGAGGACATTGCCAGATACGCGATTCTGGTGAGCGTAGCCGACGACGGCTCGATCGGCCAGCACCGCTTCTTCGATGACAAGCAGCGCAAACTCACTCATCGGTTCAGCGACGAAGCGGTGTACGCGCTTGGCAGGTTTGTTTACTCGCTGGAGCCTCCGCCGAACCCGAACAAGTTTGACGCTCTGGCCGAGCGCGGAAAGAAAGTCTTCGAAAGCGAAGGCTGCGCGATGTGTCACACGCCGCCGCTGTACACCAACAACATGCTCATACCGGCGACCGGGTTCACACCGCCGAAGGACGATCCGGCCACGGCGAGATTGCACATCATGCGCGGCGTCGGCGTGGGGACGGATCCGAATCTAGCACTGAGGACCAGGAAGGGAACCGGTTACTACAAGGTGCCTTCGCTGAAGGGGCTTTGGTATAGAAACCTGATCGAGCACTCAGGCTCGATCGCAACTCTCGAAGAGTGGTTCGATCGAACGCGGTGCCGAGACGACTACGTTCCCAGCGGATGGAAAGCCCCGGGCCGAAAGACTCGGGCAGTTCCGGGCCACGAGTTTGGAATGGATCTGGCGGGCGATGACAAGCGCGCGTTGATCGCGTTTTTGAAGACGCTTTGATTGGATAATGGACTATTCGGGATTCTGGTCCAGGAGATAACAAGAGTGTGTCTTGAATCCAACCCACACTTCGTGTCCCTCTGAGAGACCTAACTCCTTGACCGCCTGGCGAGTCACGCTCACATTCCAGGTGACTCCGGCTTGCACTTTAACCAAGGTCCGGTTTGCCTTGTCTTCGATAGCCGATATTCGTCCGCTCATTCTGTTCCGCAGCGATGTTGAGCGAGGCTCCTCGGTTGCGAGCAGGATGTCTCCCGCGGGCACGGCAACAACAACGTGTTCACCCTGAGCCTGATTTCCGAACGGCACGTCCACATTACAGGAACCTGTCTCGTCTGAAATCTCGACAGTCATCGTCCCGGCGGATTCACTCTTGCCTACAACACGCCCGCGAAAGATGTTTTCGACTCCGGTCAGTCGCGCAACGGTAGTTGTGACGGGTACGCCGAAGACGCTGAGGGGTTCGCCGCTTGCAACGACACGGCCTGCTTCGTAAACGATGACACGCTCGCCAAGCGAGACCGCTTCATCGCGGTTGTGAGTGACATAGATGATCGGCAAGCCTAACTCGCGATTCAGTGTCTTGAGATCCTCGATGATGCCGTTCTTGGTGACTTCATCAATGGCTGACAGGGGCTCGTCCAGAAGCAGGATTCGAGGCTTGCACGAAAGCGCACGCGCGAGCGCGACGCGCTGGGCCTCGCCGCCGGAGATTTCGCGCGGCTTGCGATTCGCTGTATGAGCGATACGCAGAGCTTCCATCAAGGCTGCGGCGCGGCGACGACGGTCGGCGCGGGGAACGCCAGCCATTCCGAATTCAACATTGGCGAGCGCGGTGAGATGCGGAAAGAGTGCAAGGTCCTGAAACACGTAGCCGACGCGCCGTTTTCGAATCGGCAAATCAACCCGCCCCGCCGAGTCGAACAGCACTTCGCCGTTTATGCTTATGCGGCCCTCGTCCGGTCTCAAGAGCCCCGATATCGATTTAAGCGTCGTAGTTTTGCCCGATCCTGAGGCGCCAAAGAGCATCGTGAAGCCGGGCGGAACATCGAACTCGACATCGAGAACGAAGCGTTCGTGGGGTTGATTGGAATCGGAGGAGTCCCTCGACGCGCGGTGGTCTATCGAGCCGAGAGCCTTCCTTATTCGAACCGTTAGCGTCATCGTGAAGCTCTGTAGCGAGTTGAAGAGACTCTAGCAAGGATCGAGCAATCCTCCTCGCCACTAAGCCGCAAAGACACCAAGAAGCACAAAGGTTATCACTGAACGCGCCCACCTACTTCGTGCCTCTTTTGTGGCCTGGTGTCTTCGTGGCAAAGACCTGTCTGCGGCTGACACCTAGATCTTCGTTCCCGTCACAAGCTTATTCGTAGCATATGCGAGCACAAGCGCTACGCCCGACAGGACAAGCACCAGGACCAAAGCATAGTCATTTCGTCCGGCTTGTGTCGCGTCAAAGATCGCGATGGCCGCCGTCTGGGTCCGACCCGGGATGTTGCCCGCGACCATCAGCGTTGCTCCGAAGTCTCCCAAAGCGCGGGCAAAAGAGAGCATCGTCGCGGCGATTATTCCTCGGGACGCGAGCGGAAGGGTAACACGCACAAACACTCGCCATTCTGATTGACCCAGCGTTCGCGCCGCATCCTCCAGGTGTGTGTCGACCGCGGCAATCGCGGTGCGCGAAGTCTTGACCATCAATGGAAGGGCGCCGATCGCGGCCGCCACAACCGCGCCGCCCCAGGTAAAGACAAGCGGATGTCCGGTGACGCTCTCGATGGCGTGCCCGAGAGGGCTTCTTCTTCCAAGAAGCACGAGCAGGTAATATCCGAGCACTGTGGGTGGGAGGACCAGCGGAAGCGTGATTGCCGCATCCAGGAGCTCTCTCCCATAAAACTTTCTGCGCGCGAGAAGCCACCCAAACGCACCTCCTATCAACGCGACCAGCGCCGTAGCAACCAGCGCAACGCGTATTGAGAGGGTTAGTGGGAACCAGTCTATGTCAGCCATCGGCCGATGAAGATAACACAGTTGAGAATCGCGCGCCGAGTTCTGCTAGATTGTTCTTGCCGGCCTGTTTTGTTGAGTTGTCAGCCAGAGCGGCGACACCTCGCCGCTCTCGAAAGGCTCCTGAATCAGCGCTTCTGTATCAGAACCCTGAAGCTATCACTGATCCCTGCAGGGACAAACAGATTCTTGATTGCAAGCCTTGATTTAAGATCGTCGAAAGAATCGGCAGAGCTGTGCGAGGCGGCGATCCGTTCAATCAGTCCGCTCCTGATCAAGAAAGCTGTCTGCCTCTCGAAGCTGACAAACTCGAACCCGAAGTCGCGCCCGTATTCGATCAGCACGGTAAAGTTGACGCTGGCCGTTATGTCCTGCTCTCCGATGCGCTCGAGCGGCGAATCGACCAGCCGGTGCCTGTGGAACGATCGCAGCGTTCCCCTGCTCCTTTGCGAGCACCACAAATCCCGAGCCAAATCTCCATAGTCGATCGTGATCAGGAATCCGCTCCTCACCGCGGGCGACATTCTCTCGATCCAATCCACCGCATCCAGATTGATCTCAACTATCTGGCCCTCGCAGAGCGGTACGCCCATCCGAGTTACGTAATCGCTCAACCTATCTGTTGAAGGCCGACCCCAGGACAGTCTCAACCGGGGTGATTCATCGTCTAGAGTTGTCGTCACGTACAGCTCTTCGATACCGCCCCCCACACGGCGAACACGATGCACCGGCAAGGCGTCGACGAACTCATTTGAGAACGCGATTCCGTTGATGGGAGCTTGCTCGAGGTCCGCGAGATCGAACCAGCGGACAAGATCGCCAAAACCGGCGAGCCTGTCGCGCTGGCGCTCACGCATTCGCGCGCTCGATTCGACGATTATGTAACTGAGTCGCTCAAAAACCGCGGGATACTCTTGTCGAATCGTCGACAGGACATCGTAAGCGAGCTGACCGGTGCCGGCGCCCAGCTCGACGAGCGTAGAGGACCGCTCCAGGCCAAGTTCAACAAATGAACTGGCGAGCACGGCTCCGAACGCCGGATGAACGTTGCTCGATGTGTAATAGTCGCCAGCGGGTCCTATCTTGAGCCGTTCCGTGTTGTAGTAGCCGAGCTCAGGGTCATAGAGCGCGGCATCCATGAAGTCGCGAAACGTAACCGCGCCACTGCGCTCGAATCGCTCAATGAGCCTGCGTTCAAGTTCTGTTGCGGGACCCATCGTGTCATCTAAAACAAAGGGCGCAGGGAGAATCTCCTGCGCCCTTCGTGCCTGAATTGTCTGTGGCGCTACGCCGCATTCTGATCCGCTTCGGCTGCCGCAGCCTGTTCCTCGCTCACATTGCCGCGGCCGAAGACGAAACGCGTGGGATGCTCCTGCATGATCTTGTCTTGAAGCCGCATCAATCCGTACAACAGCGCTTCAGGTCGTGGCGGACAGCCTGGGATGTACACGTCCACCGGCACAATGCGATCGACACCCTGCAGTGTGGAGTAAGTAGGGAACGGGCCGCCGGTCGACGCGCAGGCGCCCATGGCGATGCACCACTTCGGCTCGGGCATCTGGTCCCACACGCGCTTGATGATCGGGGCCATCTTCAGCGTGGGTGTGCCGGCGACGATCATCAGGTCGGACTGGCGCGGGCTTGGACGAAAGACTCCCGCGCCGAAGCGGTCCATGTCGAAGCGCGAAGCTCCGGTCGCCATCATCTCGATGGCGCAGCAGGCCAGTCCAAAGGTCATAGGCCACAGGGCAGACTTGCGCGCCCAGTTGAAGACGAAATCGACTGTGGTGGTTATGATGCCGCTCGACGACTCTACGATTTCTTCTCTCTCTTTTGCCATGGTCACTCTTTCACGATTTCAATCCGAATGCGCAACTCCTCTACGCCCACTCGAGAGCGCCTTTTCGCCAGGCGTAGTAATAGCCTACAACAAGTATACCGATGAAAAGGAGCATCTCAACCAACCCGAACAGCGCTAGCTTGTCGTAGATGACCGCCCACGGAAACAGGAATATCGTTTCGACGTCAAACACCAGGAACAACATGGCGACGATGTAGAAGCGGACCGAGAACCGTTCTCGAGCGTCGCCGATCGGATCGACGCCGCACTCGTAAGGCATAAGCTTTTCGCGCTCAAACACGCGGCGCTGAACAAGCCTCGACGCTGCGAGCAGCACGACCGGCAGCAGCACGGCTATCAGAAAGAAGATGACGATCGGGATATAGCCGTAGATGGGCGGCGCCCCGGCGGTCTGCGCTGTCGGCGCAGGAGTTCTGGGTGGAGCCTGGAGGAAAAGGGCCAGCAATTGGATCATCGGTCACCTGGGAAAAGCAGCATCCGACTCTGACAGAAGCTCATCTTAGTTAGGGGTGTTGAGCGTGTCAAGCAACTGATCCGCGCGGCAGCCGGGCGATCCGACTCGACGAACAGAGATCCAGGCGAGTGGTTGCAATCGCCGCGGGCGATCTACTATCTTTTATGTTCGACCGTGCGAAAGTGGCGGAATTGGCAGACGCGCCAGACTTAGGATCTGGTACCGAAAGGTATGGGGGTTCGAGTCCCCCCTTTCGCACCAATCGATTCAGTCCCTGACGATCAAAATCACAGCCAGTCGATACAAGGCCGAAAGGAAACGCTCAAGTTTGAACATAACAGTCACCGATCGAGAACAATGCCGAAAAGAACTTCGGCTGGAGATTCCCGCAGCGACCGTTCGCGAGGAAACGGATAAGATCGCGGCGGGGCTTGCCAAGACGGTAAACGTTCCGGGGTTTCGGCGCGGGCACGTGCCAAAGTCGGTCGTCAAAACGCGATTTCGGAAAGAGCTGCGCGACGAGATGCTGTCTCATCTTCTCCCCCATTCGTTCAACGACGCCGTTCAGGAGAAAAAGTTGAGCGTGATCGGCGAGCCCAGGGTAGAGGATCTCAAATTCGGAGATGACGAGTCGATCGACGTGACCTTCAGCCTGGAGGTAGCGCCCGAGTTTACGCTGTCAAACTACAAAGGCATTGCGCTGACCAAACGCGAGTACAAGGTCCGCGACGAAGACGTCGAGAGAGCGGTTGAGCACTTGCAGCAGGGTCAGGCGGAACTGGCGCCCGTCGAAGACAGGCCCTCGAGAGCAGGCGACGTGGTGACCGCCAACCTCATCGGGGTCCTTGAAGCGACCGACGAGCAGGCCGCCGAAGAGATCAAGCAGGATGATCTGGCCGTCGAGCTGGGCGCCGCGGGCGTTCTCAAGGAATTCTCTGATGCGCTCACCGGGGCGCAGCCTGGCGACAAAAAAGAGTTCACCGTCACCTACCCGGCCGATCACAAGCCTGAGAAATATGCCGGCCGGCGTGTCAACTATTCCGCCGAAGTCACCGCCGTCAGGACGAAGGAGCTTCCGGAGGTCGACGACGAGTTTGCCCGAAGCATAAACGAGGAATTCAAGACGGCGGACGAATTGCGAGCTAACATTCGTTCAAAGCTGGAGCAGCAGGCTGCCCAGAGGACCGACGCCGAGTTCAACAACGCGGTGATTGAGCAGTTGATAGATCGAAATCGCTTCGACGTTCCGGAGTACATGGTAGAGAAGCAAATCGACTCGCGAATGAAGAGTTTGCTTCGTGAGCTTGCGGGCCGGGGGATGGATCCCCGGACCTTGAACGTCAACTGGGAGGGTATTCGTGACGGGCACCGCGAAAGGGCCGAGCGTGAAGTGCGCGGCTCATTTATTCTCGAGCGCGTCGCTGAAAATGAAAAGATTGAGGTGAGTGAAGAGGAGCTGTCCGGCGAGATAAAACAGATCGCCGACAGCGTCGGTCAAACAGAGGAGGCTCTGAGGGCGCGCTTGACAAAGGATGGGCGGCTCGATAGTATCGCGGAGCAGGTCAGACACCGCAAAGCCCTTGATCTAGTAATAGCTTCCGCCGAAATCAGAACTGAACAGAAAGAAGGTCTGGGCGCGGACGAGGCGGCGGAGGGCGAGGGTGGGCGAGTCGACGACTAAGGCGTCTTAGGATCGATCCTCACCAGATTTTTCCCGAACACGACTGGATCAAGTTCAAAGCGGCTTCCCCAGGCTTCGAAAAAGAAACTTCCGGCACGGCGTCGAGCAACGTATAATGGGGTCGAGACTCAAATGACTGGCAAGGTGGGTGATCCGCGAATGGCTCTAGTGCCGATGGTCGTCGAGCAAACTGCGCGTGGCGAGCGCGCCTTCGACATTTACTCGCGCCTCCTAAAAGACAACATCATCTTCATAGGCACTCCTATCGATGACACAATAGCCAATCTCGTTGTGGCTCAGTTGCTTTTTCTCGAAGCCGAGGATCCCGATCGCGACATCTCGCTGTATATCAACAGTCCGGGCGGATCGATAACTGCGGGAATGGCAATCTACGACACGATGCAGTTCATCCGGCCGGACGTTACAACGATATGCGTAGGGCAGTGCGCCTCTATGGGAGCGTTGCTGCTGACGGCGGGCGCGCCCGGCAAAAGATTCGCGCTTCCGAATTCGCGGATACTAATTCATCAACCTTCGATTGGCGGGATTTCCGGTCAAGCTACCGACATAAGGATCCACGCAGAGGAAATAATGCGGATGCGACAGCTGACCAGTCAGATACTCGCCAGGCACAGCGGACAATCGATGGAAGTTATCGAGCGCGACGTCGAGCGCGACAGGATCATGAGCGCCGAACAGGCGAAAGAATACGGTTTGATAGATCAGGTGATAACGCACCGGGAATGAAACCATGAACCCGAGCGAAGGAGAAGCTCCTCGTTGATCGTTCAACGAGCCTCCCCGGACGTGCGCTAGAGTTTCGCGAGATCGGAGACTGGATGAGACGAGGCGACGACACACTGCGCTGCTCGTTTTGCGGCAAGTCCCAAAACGAGGTCAAGAAGCTGATTGCCGGACCTACGGTCTATATCTGCAATGAGTGCATCGATATCTGTAACGAGATCATCACCGATGATCAGCAACAGGAAACCGCCGCCCGCCGCCCGCCACTCCCAAAACCGATCGAGATCAAGGAATTCCTGGACGATTACGTAATCGGACAGGAAGAAACCAAGAAGCGCCTGGCGGTCGCCGTCTACCAGCACTATAAACGCGTAGACATGCTCAAACGTCACTCGACCGATGTCGAGATTCAGAAATCAAACATCCTGTTGATTGGGCCTACAGGTACGGGCAAGACGTTGCTGGCGCAGACCCTTGCTCGAATGCTCAACGTACCGTTCACGATAGTGGACGCCACCACGCTGACCGAAGCCGGGTACGTCGGCGAAGACGTCGAGAACATAATCTTGAAGCTGCTTCAGGCCGCAAACGGCGACATAGAGCGCGCGCAAAACGGGATCATTTACATCGACGAGATCGACAAGATTTGTCGCAAGGACGAGAACCCTTCGATTACGCGAGACGTTTCAGGCGAAGGAGTTCAACAGGCGCTCCTGAAGATCCTGGAAGGCACCGTGGCCAACGTCCCGCCGCAAGGGGGACGGAAGCATCCGCATCAAGAATTCTTCCCCGTCGATACGACTAACATCCTGTTTATTTGCGGAGGCGCTTTCGTGGGACTGGAGAAGGTTATAGAAAAGCGCACAGGGAAGAAGGCGCTCGGGTTCAATGCGAATGTAAGAAGCGCGCGCAAGCAGCGACTGAGCGAAACACTGGCGCAGGTGGAACCGGAAGACTTGATAAGGTTTGGATTGATTCCGGAGTTTGTTGGGAGATTGCCGGTGTGCGGGACGCTTCACGAACTCGACGAAGCGGCGATGATCGAGATCCTGACCGCGCCGAAGAACGCGCTGGTCAAGCAGTATCAGAAGCTGTTTGAATATGAGAGTGTGAAGCTCGCGTTTACTGACGACGCTCTGGCCGCCGTCGCCCGCCTTGCGTGCGAACGCAAAGTCGGCGCCCGCGGACTCAGGATGATCCTCGAAGAACTCATGCTGGACGTGATGTACATGCTTCCGTCCCACCGGAAGGTGAAAGAGTTTGTGGTAACCGGTGAAATGGTAGAAAGCAGACGAGCCACCTTCCCGGTCCTGGAGAAAGCTGGATAGCCGGTTTCTGGTTCATAGTTTGTGGTTCTTCAAGTCCAATTCAAGCCTTGAACCAGAAACAGGAAACCAGAAACGAGAACGAGAAGTAATGAAGCAATGAACGAATTCAATGACAGCACGCCGACTGACGTAGTGAGATGCCCGATGGTCCCGATTCGGGACGTCGTCGTCTTTCCTTACACGATGGTTGCTTTTGTGATCGGACGCCCCGCGAGCGTCCGCGCGCTCGAGGCCGCCCTGCGCAACGATAAGACCATCTTTCTTGCGACTCAGCACGACGCGACAGTGGATGAGCCGACAGTGGATCAGGTTTATTCGGTCGGCACCATCGCTCGGATAACCCATAACCTCCGTTTGCCGGACGGCAACATCAAGGTAATGGTCGAGGGCATTGAGCGCGCTCGTTCGGTCCGGGTCGAGGAGGAGGGCGAATACTGGCTTGCGACGTTGAGGAAAGCGCCACAGATCGCGGAACCGCGTTCGCGCTTGAACTCGCTGATCGGCCGCGTGGGCTCGCTCGTCGACCAGTATGTGCGACAGTCAACTGAGCTGAGCAATCCGGAGACGCTGACCTCGGCGCTCAGAAATGACGATGCCGCGAGGCTCTGCGATACGATCGCTTCAAATCTCAAGATCTCGGTCGAAGATAAGCAGGGGCTTCTGGAGATATTCTCGCTGTCGGACCGGCTCGCCCGTCTGGTGGAAGTGCTCGAGATCGAGCTCGAAAAAATTCAGGTAGATCGCGCGATCCATGGCCGCGTCAAACGCCAGATGGAGCGCGCGCAAAAGGAGTACTACCTGAACGAGAAGATCAAAGCGATCCACAAAGAGCTTGGCCGCAAGGATGAGAAGGCAGAGCTCGAAGAACTCAAACAAAAGATCGAAGCCGCGGGCATGTCGAAAGACGCATACGAGAAGGCTATAACAGAGTTGCGTCGCCTCGAGCAAATGCCGCCGATGTCCGCAGAAAGCACTGTGTCCCGAAACTATCTCGACTGGCTGCTGGCGGTGCCCTGGAATGAGAAATCCGAAGAGGTCCGCGACATCAAGGCGGCGCAAGACGTATTGGAGGCCGATCACTACGGCCTCGACAAAGTCAAAGAGCGCATCCTGGAGTTCCTCGCGGTTCGGCAACTGGTCGAGCGTCCTAAAGGCTCGATTCTTTGTTTCGTCGGCCCGCCCGGTGTCGGCAAGACCAGCCTGGGCCGTTCGATCGCGAAAGCGACCGGGCGCAAATTCGTCCGTCTGAGCCTGGGCGGCGTGCGCGATGAAGCTGAGATCCGCGGACACCGGCGTACCTACATCGGCGCCCTGCCGGGGCAGATAATCCAGATGATGAAGAAGGCGGGTACAGTCAACCCGCTCATCATGCTCGATGAAGTCGATAAGCTCGGCATGGACTTTCGAGGCGACCCATCGGCGGCCCTGTTGGAAGTGCTCGATCCCGAACAGAACTTTGCGTTCCACGATCACTACCTTGACGTCGAATATGATCTGTCGAACGTGATGTTCATAGCTACGGCGAACGTGCTCCACACGATCCCCGCGGCGCTTCAGGACAGACTCGAAATAATCCGGCTGCCCGGTTACACCGAGCGCGAGAAACTGGAAATCGCCGTGCGCCACTTGTTGGTCAAACAGCTCGAGGCCAACGGGCTCAAGGCAGAGCAGGTCGATTTCAAAGAAGAGGGTATTCGCACGATCACCCAGTACTACACACGCGAGGCGGGCGTGCGAAACCTCGAACGCGAGATCGCTTCGGTGCTGAGGAAGCTGGCTCGGCGAATGCTCACGTCCGATGAGCCCGGGACGTATCACGAAGTGGTTGGGGAAGAGCTGGTGAAAGACCTGCTCGGCCCGATTCGCTTCCGTCCTCAGGCACTCGAAGAGCACAGCGAGATCGGGCTTTCGACCGGGCTGGCGTGGACGGAAGTCGGCGGTGAAGTGTTGCACATCGAAGCCACCCTCATGCAGGGGCGCGGCAACATCACACTCACCGGGAAGCTCGGCGAAGTCATGCAAGAATCCGCTCGCGCGGCGCTTTCGTGCGTTCGCGCGCGGGCGAAACGGCTCGGAATCGCGCCGGATTTTCACAAGAAGTATGATCTGCATTTGCACGTTCCCGAAGGGGCTATTCCCAAGGACGGTCCGTCGGCCGGAATCGCAATTGCCACCGCAATCGTGTCCGTGCTGACCGAAGCCGCGGTTCGCAAAGACGTTGCGATGACCGGTGAGATCACGCTGCGCGGCAAGGTGTTGCCGGTGGGAGGAATCAAGGAGAAGCTTCTTGCGGCCCACCGCGCCGGGATCACCATCGTGCTCATACCCAAGGATAATGCCAAGGACCTTGTGGAGCTGCCCGACGACGTGAAGGAAGCCCTGACCATCCATACGGTTGAGTATGTGGATGAGGTATGGCGCCTCGCGCTGGAAGAACCTCTTGCGAAGGTGGACGTGCCAACAACCGAGGTTCCGATTTGGGGACAGCAGCCAGCGGGTGACTCGCCCGCGTCAAATCAGGCTATTGAATAGGAAGTGACGCGTGATTTTTGATTCGTGATAATCGGTCACGCATTGCGAATCACGCATCACCTATGAGAGTTAGAAGCGCGAACTTTGTAAAGAGCGCGACCAGCCCAGAGCACTATCCCAAAGACGGCCGGCCCGAAATAGCCTTTATTGGAAGGTCCAACGTCGGCAAGTCCAGTCTGATAAACAGCCTGTTAGGGGCGCACAGGTTGGCGCGCACAAGTTCAACTCCGGGACGCACGCAACTTATCAACTTCTTCTTGATAAATGACGCGTTCTATTTTGTAGATTTGCCAGGCTATGGTTATGCGCGAGTGCCTCACGATGTGAAGAAGCACTGGGGGCCGATGGTGGAGAAATACCTTGCAACCCGGCCCGGCCTTGTGCTATCTATTGTCATCACCGATTCGCGGCACGAGCCCACCGAATTAGATCTGCTGATGAAAGAGTGGCTTGAGGCGAGGGGAAAGCCGTTTATCATCGTAGCAACCAAGGCTGACAAGCTCAGCAGCAACCAGTTGAGGGCCAATCTCAGTCGCGCGTCGGCGGCCTTGGATACAAAGGCGATTGTGCCGTATTCGGCGGTCACCCGCAGTGGAGCTGACCGTGTCTGGAAAGAAATTACCACCCGTGTAGCGAATTTCGGATCGCGCAACGTGAATTTGAAAGTTTGACGTAAAGCTGGAGCCCGATTCACCACCGCACATCCGAAACCCCCAATCCTCGATGGCTCTTATCCCCGCTTTGAAACTCAGCGCCGCCGAGACGGTGGCTCCCGACTCGCGCTGGCACCATAAAAAGAGAGGCAATTAGAACAGCCATGGCCGAAGACGTAACCCAACTCATGGACATTGGTGAGCTTAAGGAAATGTCCATCTCGAAGCTCACCCAGATCGCGAAGGAACTCGACATCCCCGGCGCTACCGGCATGCGCAAGCAGGAGATCATCTTCAAAATCCTGCAGGCGCAGACCGAAAAGTCCGGCTTGATCTTCTCCGAGGGCGTGCTTGAAACACTCCCCGACGGATTCGGGTTTCTCCGCGCTCCCGATTACAACTACCTTCCGGGACCTGATGACATCTACGTCAGCCCGTCCCAGATTCGCAAGTTCGATCTGCGGACCGGCGATACGATATCCGGACAGATACGCCCGCCAAAGGAAGGTGAGCGATATTTCGCGCTGATCAAAGTCGAGGCAATAAACTTCGAGCCGCCGGAAATGGCGCGCGATCGCGTGTTCTTCGATAACCTCACGCCGCTTTATCCGGACGAAAAACTCAAGCTCGAGACTGATCCCGAGAATCTGTCGGCTCGCGTGCTCGATTTGATGACGCCGATCGGGAAAGGTCAACGCGCTTTGATCGTCGCGCCGCCGCGCACCGGCAAGACGATGCTCCTTCAAAACATCGCCAACTCGATAACGCGCAACCATCCCGAAGTCACTTTGATAGTACTGCTGATCGACGAGCGCCCGGAAGAAGTCACCGACATGCAAAGGTCCGTTCACGGTGAAGTGATAAGCTCGACGTTCGATGAGCCTCCGACCCGGCACGTTCAAGTCGCCGACATGGTGATCGAAAAAGCAAAACGTCTTGTCGAATACAGGCGCGACGTTGTAATTCTACTCGATTCCGTCACCAGGCTCGCTCGCGCGCACAACTCCGTCGTGCCCCCGTCGGGCAAGATACTCTCGGGCGGTATCGATTCGAACGCGCTACAAAAGCCAAAGCGGTTCTTCGGGTCGGCGCGAAACATCGAGGAGGGCGGCTCGCTGACAATTATCGCGACGGCGTTGATAGACACCGGCTCGCGAATGGACGACGTGATCTTCGAGGAGTTCAAGGGCACCGGCAACCTGGAAATCAACCTCGATCGCAAGCTTACCGAGAAGCGCATATTCCCGTCGATCGACATCAACAAGTCCGGCACGCGAAAAGACGAATTGTTGCTCGCGCCGGGCGACTTCAACCGCATCATCGTGCTTCGCCGAGTGCTGTCACAGCTCTCGCCCACGGAGGCGATGGAGTTGTTGCTTGACAAGCTCAGCAAGACCAAGGCGAACTCCGAATTCCTCGACTCGATGCAATCGCAATAGAACCGGCTCGAAGCGGTTGAGCCTCGGAAAGGCCCAACCGCTTCGTGCAGTGTGACACCGCCTTCGCAATCAAGTCCCTCCCCCCGAAAATCACCAGCCTTCTCTGGATTTGGACCAGAGACGTGGTATCATTTCCGCCGGACTGTCCCAGCGAACAATCCTCCCCGGCGGTGCAGAGGATGTATCAAGCTTTTTTCCTCGTTCTCGCTCTCACATCAGCTCTCTCGACTGTTATTCCTGAGTCGCTCTTTGGTCAGTCTCCTTCCGACGGCGAGTCTTTCAGGCTGCGGACAGATCTTGTTCTGGTGGACGTCTTGCCGGTACAAAAGAGGACCGGGCGCATCATCGGCAACCTCAGACGAGATGACTTCTCCGTCTTCGAAGATGGAGTGCAGCAGACGGTTGACTACTTCAGCAAAGACAAGCTTCCGGTGTCGATTATCGTGCTGGTAGATCGTGCCGGTTGTGTCAATCCGTTCAGCGAAGAAATCCGCGCGGCAACCATCAAGGCAATCAGCCGGCTGAAACCCGAAGACGAAATCGCGATAATGACATTCTCGAAAAAGGTAGCGTTGGTGCAGCCGTTCACCCGCGACCGCAAACTGATCGCGGATCAGATCATGTCAGTAGAGCGCCAGCATCAAAGCGAACAGCACTACTTCAACGCGGCTGTCTACGAGGCATCCGAGTATATGAGGAAGGCGGCCAACCCTGCCGGCCGCCGCGCTATCATCGCTCTTACAAGTCTCGAGGCGAGCATCGATTTCTCACGGATCTCAGAAAAGGAAGCGCTCCTTTCAGTTCTCGAATCGGGATCAGTGGTTTCGGGCTTGCTGATTCAAAGCCTGGGAGGGCGGATCGAGCAGGGGATTCGAGGCAAACCGACAAGCCTGCTTCGGCATCTCGGTTTGCGCGCCGGGAGCCTCAAGATGTTTGTCGAGGAAACGGGAGGCGAACTCGTGGGCGCCCCGCCTGATCAAATTGACGCAACGTTGAACCGGTTGGTTGAGAACATCTCGGCGAGTTACTCTCTTGCCTACGTGCCGACTAACACCGCGCGAGACGGAAGCCGGCGTCGCATCCAGGTGCGGCTTTCACCCGAGATCGAAAAGCGAGAGGGCAAGGTCGCCCTCTCGGCGAAGCGAAGTTACTACGCTCCGAAAAGCGATCAACAGCCTGCCAGCCGATAACCGCGCCGCTTCAAGCAGTTTGTGTTTGCGTTGAATGCCCGCCGGCTCGGGAGTAGTATGCAACCGCCCACTCGAGGGCGCACACGTGGAGAATAAAACATGTCGAACACGGTCTGCCTCCTGATCCTCACGATTGTCCTTCAGACAATCACGCCCGGAAGGCCCCAATCGCAAACAAATCGCTCAGAGCAGGACCGCCCGCTGCGTCTAAGAACTGATCTAATAGAGATCCGAGCCGTTGTCACTGATCGGCAGGGCAAAGTTGTAGACGACCTCAAGAAAGAAGACTTCGAAGTGCTTGAGAACGGGCGCGAGCAACAAGTAGCTTTCTTCTCGCTCGAGAAGCTCGCCGTGCAGCCCGCGGCGACGCCGATGCCGACAACAGCGGGCGGACCCGGAAGAGATCTCATTCGGCCTGCCCCCGCTTCGGCCCCCAAACGCACGATTGTCTTCTTCGTCGACACGCTGCACCTTTCAAATGAGAACTACCTGCGCTCGCGACAGATGCTCCGCACGTTCATTGACCAACAGATCAGGGCCGATGATCTTGTGGCGGTGATCTCGAGCGGAGGCCCAATGGGCCTGTTCAACCAGTTCACGCAGAATCGCGGCGTTCTTCTAAACGCGGTTGAGAAGCTGAGGCCCTGGGGAATCCGCAGAACCATGTTTGCGCCTTATATCGCGTACCTGGTCGTGCTTGGTGACCGGGGAGCCACCAGCGCCGCCATAGATATAGTCAGCCAGGAGGAAGGCTTTCCCGTAGACGAGACCTACATCCAGGGGCTTGCGCGCAGCATCCTGAGCGAAGCGGCCCGATGGCGAAACGCATCTCTCAATACACTCGAAGCGGCGATGGACCGAATGGCGACGATGCCCGGGCAGCGTTTGGTGTTTTTGCTTTCCGACGGGTTCTCTCTTCAGGACAACGCGGGCAACGCTCACGGCGACTTGAACAGAGTTACGAGCCGGGCCGTGCGGTCCGGCATCCTCGTCTACTCGATCGATGCAAAAGGCCTCGAAACCGATCTGATGATCAGCGACGCATCGAGCAGGGTCGTCATAAGACCGTCGATCTACAAGTACATTTCTGATTCACACAAAGACGAACAAGACGCCATCAACGCGATTGGCAAAGACACGGGCGGCGACGCGTTCTTCAATAACAACGACATGGCTTTTGTGATGAAGCAGGCGCTCGATTCCAACAGCGTCTATTACGCGCTCGGCTATTACCCGTCTGACCAGAAGAACGACAACGGGTACCGGCGCCTGACAGTGCGGGTAAAGAATCACCCCGAGTACAAGGTGCGGACGCAGAAAGGCTACCAGCCTCCAGATCGGAAGAAAGAAGAGGAGATCGCAAGACACACTCCACAGCAAAAGATGCTCGACGCGATAGCCGCTCCGCTTCCGCAAACAGAGATTGGAGTCACCGCGTCGGCCTACTATCTCGAGCGCGATCTCGACGAATCCCAGGTGTCAATCGAGGTCTTCATCGACGGAACTACGCTCGAATATGGCAAGCAGGATGGTCACCAGGCGATTGACTGCGACGTTACGACCGTGATTTTCGACCAGACCGGCAAATCCACCAGGGTGATAACCGACAAGGTGCAAGGTTCATTGACCCCCGAACGTCTCGAGGAGGGTAAGAAAAACGGCTATCGCTACGTAAAGCGTCTGGAGCTGAAGCCGGGCATTTACCAGGCCCGGATCGGCGTCCGCGAGAACGGGAGCGAGCGAATCGGCACCGCCAACACATTCGTGGAGGTGCCTAACCTTGACCGCGCAAAGCTGGCGGTCAGCAGCGTCGTACTGACCAGACTAGGGAATCCCAGTGAAGGCAGATCGCAGGGCACCGATGCGCCGGAGCTGTTTATGCCGCGCGTCAGGCAAGGAATACCGTACTTCAGTCAGGGAACGTCGATGGCCTATCAGCTCACCGTCTACGAGAATGTCGCCCGAAAACCGGAGGATTCGGGACTGATGATACAGTCCGAACTCACACAGGGAGAGCAGTCGATCTATCGCAGCCAATGGCAGCCGGTTGCCGAGCGCCTCGTGCGGCTCGGGAAGAAAGGCTTTGACGCGGGCGGTCAGATCAACCTCGACTTGAAGCCCGGCCTGTACGAGCTGCGAGTCACGGTTAAGGACCCGAAATCAAACCGATCGGCGCAGCAAAGTGTCTTGTTCGAAGTGGAAGCCTGAACCGTTGCAATGCTCATCAATCAGTGATAAGAACTTGCAGCGCCGCGGCCGTTACGATGGGGTGTTCCTAAGGTTGGAGAGGAGCACTGCACATGAGCATCCACCACAGATTCTATTGCAAAGCCGCTTGTCTGCTTGTTTCTGGTGCGACCATCCTGATGGTCTGTCCCGCGAGTTTCACACAGGCTCCGCAAGGCGAGCGAAGCTTTCCCACTCAAGACAATCCAAAGGTTGTCATCTCGAATGCATCAACCGTGGCGATCCAATCCTGGGACAAGAACGCGGTGTCGATCTCAGCGGGGGTCGCGGCTGCGCCGGTGAAGATCGAAGAAGTATTGATCACACAGGAGAAGGACACGCTCTCGGTATCGTGCCACCCTGTTGAACCGAATAGAAGAATAATGCTGACGGTGCAGGTGCCCAGGAAGGCGGTTCTGGAGATAAAGAGCGACGGGAACACTGTCCAGGTAAACGAACCCGCTGGACGGATCACCGTCACTCTTGCGTCTAAAGATCTCATAAACCTGGATGCGCCTGGCTATACCGTTATCAGTACCTCAGGCGTGAGTTTCATGAAGGTAACTCCCAAGAGGGTCAGTAGAGATGATGAGGATCTGCGGCCGTACGGGAACCGGTCGGCAGTCATTGTAAAAATGACTGCGCCAAAGGCGATGGTGCTGGCGACGCTTAAATCGTACGAGCCCGCGAAAAAACCATTGACGCTTGCGGCCCAAACAATTGCGCGACGAGCCGGATTAATGGGCGAGGCGCTTCGACGGACCAACCCGCAACTGCTCCGCCCTCAACGCGATCAAACTGAGCCGGTGAGCCCGACGGACAGTGAGGAAGGCGCGTTAAAGCTCGAGACTCACCTCATTAATTTGAACATCGGCGCTACTGACAGAACGGGCAGACCGATTGCAGATCTCAAGCCTGGGGACTTCAACGTCTATGAAGACGGGGTGCCGCAACGCATCTCGTTCTTTTCGCCTGAGCAATCCCCGTTCAACCTCGTTCTGCTGATCGACGTGAGCGGCAGCATGAAGGATGACATCGAACTCATAAAGGAAACGGCGATGCACTTCCTCGATGTCATTCGCCCGCAAGACAGTGTCGGGTTTGTCACCTTCACCACGGATGTAACGGTCGTATCGCACTTGACCAAGGACCGTGATGATGTGCGGAAGAACGTCGAGCGGATGCTGGCGCCGAAGGGCGGAACTGCCTTCTACGACGCGCTGGGGTATTCGCTCGTCGAGATATTGAGGAAGGTCAGAGGTCAGCGGAACGCCGTCATCGCAATATCGGACGGTGAGGACAACGCCCTCTTAGCGCAGTTGACGGGCAGCCCTAGATCTGTCGGTGTAGCGCCGAAGGCAGGGTCGTTTCTGACTTTCGACGAGTTGCTTGACGGCGCAAAGGAAACCGACGCGATCATTTATCCGATCCACCTGGACCCCGCACCGCCACAGCTTGCCGTTCAGCCCAATCTTCGCCCTCCCGCTGATACCTCGGCGCGCGCCCTTGAGATTCAGACGGCAACGACTCAAATTGCGAAGAAGCAATTGCTTATGCTCGCCGAGGCATCCGGCGGAAGGTTCTACCACGCCAACCGTATCGAGGATTTGAAGGGAGTCTTCGAACAGGTTGCCGCGGAGTTGCGCACCGTTTACAGCATGGCATACACCACTACCAACCTGAAATTCGACGGCCGCTTCAGACGAATTCTGGTGCAAGCGAACAGACCCGACGTTGTGATTCGCACACGGCCGGGCTACTACGGCAGATAGGACGTCGCGCACGTGGCCGATAACCTTGCCGCTCCCCCTGGGACCGCGTGTAGAGCTCAAAGGCCCAGCGCAAGCTACTGCGGCGGACGTTGCGGCCGGGGCGGCGTGATCGACGCGTGATAGTGCCATACCTTCCACGCGCCGTCGCGCTTTCGCCATAACACCGTAGCGCGGCCTTTTATCTCGCGGCTCTGCCCGGACTTGTTCTCCTGAACCTGCATCCAGGAGCCCACCTGCACAGCGTCGTTTCCAGCAACCCAAATCTTCATATCATCGGCGAAGTCGAACTTCGAGATTGTGAAGTTGGTTGTGGCCGCGGTCCAAACCCGCTTCAGTCTTTCGAACCCGACGAGGGGACCTTCGTTGATGTCGTAATAGATGTTGGTGGGGTCCTTCTCGAACACGTCGTCAAGGATAGCGAGGTTCTTGGAGACAATCGCCTCGGTGAACTTCTTCGTCTTAGCGCGAATCTCCTGTTCGGGATTCTGCGCAAAAGCAGCTATCGGCGTCATGGCCAAAAGGCACAGGATTGTCAGTATTTTCATTGCTGGACTCCTCGATTTCATGAGCTCTTACGTTCCACTGAATATGTTCAGTCTCGCTTGCCTTCATTGAGGCAGGCCTCCGCTCCGAAGATGTACGCGCAGTTCGACTGAGCCCGTCGCCTTGCCCTCTGCTTCGATCTTCCACGTGATCTTGTGCCACTCATTCGCGTGTCCGGTAGGCGCGTTAAGGACGACTTGAAGCGGATAGGTTTCGTGCAGCGGGACGGGGAACTCCGTGAAACTGGCTTGCGCGGTCCACCCCTCGGGCAGGTCAGCCATCAGTCTTATCAGTTTCCCTTGATCTGTTTCGTTTGAGATCAGCAGTGGCACGTTCAACGTTTGCCCACCGGCGACGCCGACTTCAGGAGTGACCAACCCGGCAAGGTGCTCGATGTCGTGCGCGCGCCAGAACTCTCGATAAAACTCCCAGGGCCCGCCCAACCGCAATGAGACGCCTTCTTGCTTGAGAGGGCGGTAACTATTCCTGGGGGCGTAGGCGATAGCGCCCGGCGTCACGCCTTCGAAGATGTCCCCGCTTGTAGTTGATTTCACCAGCGACTTGCCCAGAACAAACCGCTCCGGCTCCTTGAGCGCGGAGAAATCGCCCTTCTCGATCGCCGACCTGGCTACGTCGCCAACCCCACGCTGTGTTTCGTGAAAACTCCATTCGTCGGCTGACAATCGATAGTAAGGGACCTTGCGCGCGGGCGAGACGTCCGTGGTCTTATACTGCGGACCCTTGCCTTCGAGGAAATCGGTGTGGTCCGCATCGGAGAAGTAATAGAGCTTCTTGGCTTGCCAGGCTAGCAGGCCTTCCCCGTAGTTGTTTATCCGAAGACGCTGGCGGGGCGCAGCAACTTGAGAGGGGAAGGCCGTTGGATCGCCCGACATGCCGAACGCCTCGGTTGCGATAACCGCGGCTGCCTGATGGTCGTCGTGGTTCTCGCCGGCGACATAGCACGGCAGCCAGGTGATGATCACCTCGGGCCTAGTCAACCGCACGAGCCTCACCACTTGCTCGAGCGCGTTGCCGTGACGCCAGGTCTCGAGAGATCTCAGCACGTCTTGGCCGGGCGTATCAGGCGCGCCGATGAACCAGACGTTCATTATTCCGTACGATGCCAGCGCCCGCCGAGCTTCGATCTCTCTAACCGCCCCCAACGACGCCGCCTGCTCGTTGCCAACTAGGTTGCCGCCTCCGTCACCGCGAGTGCCGTAGACCACTGCGACACGCTTATGCTGATCGAAAATGGCACGGGCAAGATAGCTCGAGATAGCCGTCTCATCATCAGGGTGAGCTACCACCAGCAGGATGTCCGCCTTGTAGCGTTCGTCGGGCGGAGTCAAGGGCGGCGCCTGTTGAGAACAGACGGATGACGCGTTGAACAGCAGCCAGAGTATCAGGACCCGGGAGCTCGACTTCATAACTTGCCCATTAATCTATCGTTCCGGCGAGGCTATGTTGCGTCGTAGCCGACAAACTCCTTCAAAGAAACATTGCCTTTGTATTCCATCTCCGCATGAATGCCAATCTTCGATGTGTAATAAGCGCGCGCCGTCCGTGACTTTAATTCTTTGAAGAACGATTCCTCCGGTTTCGAAGGTCGCGTCTCGTTTTGCGAGATGCGAGTGAGCAGCCCTAATCGCTGCTCGACTGAGGAGTCGAGAAAACTCTTGCCGTGCATTTCGCGCGATATCTGTTCGATCAGCTTCAGCCCGTCGCGCCATATCTGCTTTGGTTGTTCTTCAAACGTCTCTGATAATCTGAAGTCGATGTAGCTCGCAACCCGAGCTGCGCGCGCGCCGGGTGAGTGATCGTCGGCGGGAATGATCAGCTCGGTCAACTCGTCGACCAGCGCGAATTCTTCCTTTGTGAAAAACAGCGGCGTCTGTCCAAACGCGCTGGCGTCCCATCCGGCGACGCCTATCGCAACCGCCGCGCTCGCACCGAGTTTCATGATATCTCGACGCGTCATCTCCTTCTCAGTGCTTTCGTCGGCCATCACAGATTTCCTTTCTTGAGCTGGTCCGCAAGATGATCGCAGGACCTCCAGGCTAGGGCCATTATTGTCCAGGTCGGATTCTGACAAGACGCGCTCACGTGACTGCTCCCGTCCACGACAAACAAGTTTTTCACATCGTGCGATTGCTGGAATTGATTCAGCACCGAAGTCTTCGGATCGTCTCCCATTCGCGCGGTTCCGAGCTCGTGGATCGACCAGCCTTCGGTGAGCAATCTCCGGCTCACATCCAGAATCTCGAAGCCGGCTTCCTCAAACATCTCCCGCGCGGTATCCGCCATGTCCTCGACCATTTTCTTCTCGTTGTCGCCGAACTTGTAATGGAACCGCAAAACCGGAATTCCCCATCGGTCCTTCACCGCGGGATCGATGTCCACATAGTTCTCGTATCGCGCGAGCACCTCGCCGAAGCCGCCCATCGAAATGAATGCGCCGGCATATTCGCGCACCGTTTTCTTGTAACTCGAGCCAAACCCGGGCGTCGAAGTCGCATTCCCCGGGAACATCGATGTCCCCGACCCGCCTTCGAATCCGTAGCCGCGAATGAAGTTGGGATGGCGATCCGTCAGGTTTCGGAATCGCGCGAGGTAAAACGCGCCAGGTTTTCCGTCGTCGAGCGTGCGAGGCTTGCCGACCAGATCTTTGACAAGGCCGTTGATGTGCGGACCCATCACGTGCTCACAGAAGTTGTGGCCTACGTGCGCGCTCGAGTTCCCGATGCCGCTGGGATGCGCGTTCGATTTCGACAGGAGCAATAGCCGCGCGGACTCGAGAGTGGAGGCGGCGATAACAACGACTCTGGCCCTGGCCTCATAGGTTTTGCCGGTCTCCGCATCGATGAATTCCACGCCGCTGGCCTTGCCGGTCTTCTTGTCGACGGTTATCTCGCGCGCGATCGCGTTGGTCCTGAGCGTCAGGTTGCCGGTGTCCATCGCTGGAAGTATCAACCCGGTCGGAGAATCAAACGCGGCGTGAATATCGCATCCGCCGGCCCGGCGATTGCACGCGCCGCGTCCGAAACATCGGCTTCGGTACTTGTTGTGCTTCAGGCCGTCGGTTGTCACCCCGGCGCGATAGGGGGTAAGCAAACGATTCATCTTCTTCAAGCTCTGACGGAGTTTCAGCTCGGCATAGGTGAGCTTGATCGGCCGCTGAAAGATGCTGTCGGGCAGGTGCGGAAGATTCTCCTTCACGCCCGAGATGCCGAGATACAAATCGACTTTGTCGTAGTAGGGCGCGATGTCTTTGTAGGAGATGGGCCAGTCCTCGCCGTATCCGTCGTGGCTCTTCGCCTTGAAGTCCAGATCCGAGAGCCTCAAGGCAAGCCGTCCCCAGATATTGGTCTTGCCTCCGAGGCACCGTGCGCGGACCCAGGCGTAATTGGTCCCGGTGTACGGATGATCTCGCTCATCGACTACTATGTTCTTGCTGTAGTCCGAGCCACCCCAGCCTTGCACATACGAGTACACGTGTTTGTACTTCGAGTCCGTTCCATACGGAGGCTGGCGAATGTTGTATTCATTCAGCGAGAGAGCATGAGAATCCGGCGGCATCTCGCCGCGACGCTTGTGCTCGTAAGGCCACTCGGTTGATTTGAGCTCCTTGTCGATGTCGAGCTTCTTGCCGGCTTCAAGTAAGAGGACTTTCAATCCGTGCGATGTGAGCACATGCGCGGCCATCCCCCCCGCGGCGCCCGAGCCTACGACGACAGCATCGTAAGTCTTTTTGAGATCGACGTCCGGTTGCGTCTGTCTGACCAGGTGGATGAGGCTCATCGTTCATCCTTTCACATACAGGTTGCTGTATAACTACTCCGCAATAGTTCGTTGAGTCAATGCGCTTCACGTTTCCATCTGTAAAGGCATAAAATTGGTCACGCTTCGAGGATCGAAAGGTGAATATGAAACAGTCGCTTCGAACATTGCTCACACTCGGGTTGCTGGCTGGACTTCTCTTGCACGCCGATGGCCTGGCGCTTCAAAAGAGTAAGAAACGCATCGGGACAACAGGCGTCACCGGAACCTATAAGTATGTGCTCAACAGCATCGAGGTCCTCGAGCTGCCGGATCACAAAGTCAGGATCAGTTTCAGCGGGTTCTGGCCCAACGATCACAAGCGAGTGGATACTCGCAACCTCGGCACCTTCGACGAGACCGTTCCGCTCAACGGGCGCACGGCAGTTGTGAAACCAAAGTACGGAAACAAAGAGTGCGCAATCACGCTCGAATTCAGAGCGAGCAAGGTGATCGTCACACAGGAAGGGTACAGTTGCGGGTTTGGGTTCAACGTCGAGGCGGACGGAACGTATATGAAGGTCAGCAGCAAACCGCCAAAGCTTCCACCGAGTGATCCGGATCAATAGCCGGAATCTTAAGCGAAGGCACAGTGATGCTTGGAACGGCCGTTAGATCGATCGATGAAGTTCTCCGGGAGTGCGGCGTCACGGAGACCAGTCTTTTGCCGCGCGAGGCTGAAGCCCTCGACAAGGATGGGTACGTGGTTTTGCCGGCGGTCATCGATGCGCCCTGGCTGGAGGGCTTGAGGGCGGCATTCGAGAAAGGTTGTCGAGAAAGCGGGCGGGACGCGGCGATCAAGGAGAGCGGGACTCGTCATATCAACGATCTTGTGAATCTGGATCGTGTGTTCGACAGCGTATACACGCAACCGCGGTTGCTCGCGGCTGTTCATCATGTGCTGCGGGCTCCTTTCAGGCTTGGACAGATGAACGGGCGCGATCCTCTGCCGGGCTACGGCCAGCAGGGCTTGCACGCGGACTGGATGGCGCGGGCGAAGGGAGAGCCGTTTCGCATAGTGACCTCGATATGGTTGCTGGATGACTTCACCGAGGAAAACGGCGCAACGAGATTGGTTCCAGGAACTCACCTGTTGTTGAACCAGCCGCCAAAGAGCTTCGCCGATCCTGCCAGCCGGCATCCCAATCAGAGAACGATCGTCGCCGCGGCGGGTTCGGTGCTGGTGTTTAATGGTCACACCTGGCATAGCGGGACTCGCAACGAAACGAACCTCCCGCGACGAGCCCTGCAATTGTCGTTCGTCGGGCGGGATGAACTTCGATTCGGCAGACTGAAGGTGGGAACGCCGGGTTCTTTGTCGCCCACCGCCCGCTACATATTGGACTGCGAGCCCTGAATGCAACCGCCAGACGGTCGAGAAGATCCTCTGCGAAACCTCAGCGGACTCTGCGTCTCTGCGATGGGCTCACCGCGGAGACGCAGAGTACGCCGAGAAGGGCGCAGAGGACAAACGAGACTCACTGGACGGATTCGTTTCACTTGCTCCGATGGGGAAAACAGCACGATTGAGAAGCGCGTTCAAGAAGGGTTCGATCGTCTACATCCGAGCGCCCAGGCGCCAGGACCGCGACGAGTTCATCGAGCTCAATCGCGCAAGCATTGATTTCTACAGAGGCCTGGCCTCTCCGACCACGACTCCAACACAGTTCGCCAGGTTTCTCAGCCGCTGCAAGCAACACGACTTTGAAGGGCTCTTTGTTTGTCGAACCGAGGACGATGCGATTGTAGGCTCGGTCAATCTTAGCCAGATTTTTCGAGGCGGATTCAACAGTGCATATTTGGGCTACCAAATGGGGGCGCCTTTCGCCGGCCGCGGATACATGACCGAGGCGATGCAGTTAGTCTTGAGTTACGCGTTCAACGATCTGAAGCTGCACAGAATCGAGGCGAATATCCAGCCTCACAATGCGGCCTCGATTGCGTTGGTCAAGCGAGCGGGATTCACAAACGAAGGTTACTCAAGGAGGTACTTGAAGATCTGCGGCCGCTGGCGAGATCACGAGCGCTGGGCGATCCTCGCGGAGGACTGGCGCGCAATGAAACGAGTGGGATGACGCCGAATTGCGAGCTTGAGCAAGAAGCTGCCGCGTTGGAGTCTCGTGGGCGCGTGCTTTACTTCTGCACCGGATGCGTTGGACAGCCCGTATACGAACGGTCGGGGAGCAGATTCTCGCGTTTCATCACGACGCTGTGAGGCGCCACGCGAGTGCGAGCGCCGATGTCCGAGCCGTACAGCAACACCGCGGCGGTTCCAACTGTTGCGCGTTTGCGAATTCGAACGCGATCGATCTTCAACACTCGATCTTCAAACGTGTGCGCCTGAAACTGACAACTAACCGTTGCCCCATCCTCGAACTCGAGCATGTCCGGGTCTACGACCTGCGTGAACCCGCTTCCAAGCACGACCCGGCGCCCAATGCGCATGCCCATCGCCCGCAGATACCACGAGAGCAGTAGCGTTCCCTCTAAGGCGGCGAGTACGCGCGCGGCATAGACCGCCCACGCCACGTAAAGAAAATCCCACCGGCTGCACCAGCACGACCATAGAGGATGCGTGTCCGGCCGGACTCGTCCCAGCAGCAACCACTTCAGCGCCAGGACCAGCAGGCAAAAGAACGCGCCGATTCCTAGAGTCGCGATCGGCAACACGGTCAACAGGAACACCGGCCGCGACATTGCCGCTTCCGCTCGTGAGAGCAGATCGAACCAGACCGGAAAGATCAGAAAAGGTAGGACCGGGAGTCCGGAGCGCAGCGCTTCCCAGAAGACCCGGTTCGCGTAGCGAATCAATGACGGCTCGTATGTCAGGCTGCGATCAACTTCGATCGCCTCGCGACGCTGAAGCTCGAACGGCGGGTGACCAAACCACGAAGTCCCCGCGCCCACTGGCTCTTGATCGACCGCCGTGCACACTCCCAACAGAACCTTGGCGGGCAAATGCTGGCCAGCCGGGATCACTGCATGATTACCCAGAAACGTGTTTTCGCCGAGCCGCGTCCGAGCGAGGGTCACCGTGCCGCGATGCACTCGGGGTCCGCCAAGATATATTCCGTCAGCAAAGAAACTCTCGCGACCGATCTCGATCAGTTCGGGCACAACATCGATGATCGTGCTGATCTCGCAGTCTCGGCCGACCTTCATCCCGGCGAGCCGGAGCCAAAAGGGCCAGAACAACGTTCCGCTGAGCCAATCCCCCGCCCTCTGGACCATTCTTGTCTTCAGCAAGACTTGGATGTATGCCATGCTCCAGCGGCTGATGACCCCCTCCCGGACCTCGCCGAGCGCCCTCATAACAAGGGCTTTAAGCGCGAGCGCGACCGGACCCGGCACAGTCGCTATCAAAATCGCGGGGATAAGAAACGACGCATCAAGCGAAGGCCGCGAGAGCCAGCCGGCGGCGCTTTCGGCATCGAACCCATAGATAAAAGAGAACGATAACGCAAGCAGCGCCAGAGGAATCGCGACAACAAGCGCTAATCCGAATCGCGCAAGCACAAGCACAACGGCGTGCAGAAATGGTGAGAGTACGCTCGCATCGTCCGTCAGCGCCGGCCGAGGAGGCGCTTCGCCCGCCGGCCTCGCCGGAATGCCATCCCATCGCTCATTGCGCGGAATGCGGGCTCCGCTCGGCAGGGATGACAACGCAGTCAGAAACGCGCCACGCTCGAGGACCGTGTTTCCTCCGACCCCGGACCGCACATCCAACGTGCAGTCATCACCGAGTGTGATGGCGTCGACCACAACCTCACCGTCATCGAAATCAACAAGCCTTATGGAAGCGTCCTGGCTGATCGTCACGTTGTCGCCGATATCAAGCAGGTCCCAGCCGCCTTGTAATAAGCTGACTCCCCGGTGAATGTGCACGCCTTTCCCGATGCGTGCACCGAGCGCCCGAAGGGCGGCAATTTGAAAGATTGTTCCGCTGAGCAGCGTCCAGGGCACGATGCGCGCCGTTTGCTGGACCATCCAGTTCCGCACATAAAAACTCCCCCAGGCCGGCGCTCGCAGCGGACGATAGCGGCCGATGAGAATCTTTTTGACCATCATCACCAGCAGCAACGCCACGGGTGTGTAGAGTAGCAACAACGCGAACGAAAAGAAGGGGCTCAGAAGAAGGAAGGGAATCAGACCCAAACCGGCGATCAGCACAGGGAGGAAATCAAACGCCAGGACGTAGGCGACTGATGATACAAGCATGAGGCCCACGAGCAGCCAGATAATCTGAACGCAGGTGGCCAGCCGCGGCCAACCCTTGCTCCGCTGAATGTCATCCTTGATGACGGCCTCGACGCGCGGCTCGACACCGGCTCGAGTCGCCAACCCGGCGACTGTCCTAGACTCGTAGAGATCGCGGACCGTGAGGCTCGCCGTCAACGACTCGCTGCGCAACAGCGAGATCAATTCGGCGGCGCTCAGCGAATCGCCCGACAGATCGTTGAAGAAGTCGTCGTGCACCGAAATATCGGCTCCGAGATTGAGTACTTCACGGAAGGCTGACTCAAGCTTCGTTTCGATCTCGTTCCGCGGGGCAATGCGGTGCCCGTTCCTGCTCCCGACGTGATCTTCGATCAGAGGCAGCTTGTTTCGATTGAGCTTTCCTCCAACGGTCCGCGGGAGCTCAGCGACCGTAGCAAGGCGGCCGGGAATCATGTGCGCCGGCAACACCTTCATCAACGACGCCTTCAAGTCGTCGAATGAGGGCCCGTGACAATTGTCGGGGACAACGAACGCGACGAGCGTCTGGTGCGAGCCGTTTCCCTGAACGCGGCAGGCCGCCTCGCGCACACCGTCGCACTCGGAAAGCCTCGCTTCGATGGCCTCAAGCTCGACGCGATAGCCCCGCAGCTTTATCTGCGAATCGATTCGCCCGTGATAGAAGAACGAACCGTTCAAATCGCGATGGACCAGATCGCCGGTGCGGTATATGCGCCCGAGGCGCGGATGCTCGAGAAATTTCTCTGCTGTTAACTCGGGGCGTTTGTGATAGCCCCGCGCCAGACAGATCCCTCCAAGGTACAGCTCGCCTTTCTCGCTATCGCGAACTTCTTCGAGAGATTCATCCAGCACCCACGCCTGAATGCCTCGAGCCGGGCGGCCAATTGTGATCGGTTCTTTTTCAATGATTCGTCCTCTCAGCGCCGTCACCGTGCACTCTGTCGGCCCGTAACCGTTCACCAGTCGTCGACCCCTCGCCCAGCAGTCCGCCACATCGCGCGGCAGAGCCTCGCCTCCAACATAGAGAAAAGACAAGTCCGGAAGCGCAGCTTCGGGATCTTCGCATCCCGTAGTGCGAAGCAGCGTGGGAGGCGGGCAGAGCACTGTTATATGTTCGCGCCGAAGCCACGGTATCAGGTCCGGTCCAAGGCGAGTCGTGTTATCATCCATCACCACAACAGTTGCACCGGCCGCGAAGCCAAGCCACATCTCTTCGACCGACGAATCATAAGCCGCGGAAGAACTCTGCCCCACGCGATCTTGAGGCGAAAGACCGAACTCATCGCGATCGGCGATGACCAGATTGACGATGCTGCGATGCTCGATCATCACGCCCTTGGGACGCCCGGTTGTCCCGGAGGTATAGATGATGTAGGCGAGGCTGCCCGGGGTAAGCCAGGTGGGAGGGGCGATGATATTCTCTTGATGGCTTGCGCGCGACAGCAACCCCGCGACGTCGATTGTGCGTTCAGGATCGAACCCGCAACGTTTGGCCCGAGCAACCCCGACGTGGTCGGTCAGCAGCGCGACGGCTTCGGAGTCTTCGAGGATGTCCCGAACCTGCTCTTCGGGGAACGTCGGATCGATACACGTGTAAGCAGCGCCGGCTTTCAACGCGGCCAACTGGCTGATGTACAGATGCTCGGTGTTTCTTGAAAGAAGTATCGCGACTGCGCACTCGCTGGCTACGAACTTGCGAAGGTGATTGGCGAGCGCATTCGCCTGGCGCTCGATTTCACTGTAAGTGAAAACTCTGCGGTCAGGGCGATCGATTCCGGGCGGGATATCGAGAGCAGTGCCTCGTGGGTATCGCAAAGCGGCTCTCTCGAAGAACTCATGAAGAAAGAGAGGCTCGTCAGCGGATGATGTTGTGCTATCAGATGTCGAATGATCGAACAATGTCACGCATTATGTAGCGAAGCCTCAATGAGTGCAATGAAAAAATCTCGAATAACCAAACGACATGGAAGAGCTCATCGAGACAAGTGGCTTTGTTGCACCACTGAACCGAAGGTTCTGAGCCGACGCTCTTACTGCTTTGGAAACTTTGGGTCAGCCTTAACTTCCAGAAGCTGTTTCGTGTGACGCTCGCTGTGGGCGGCGATGAAGAGTATTCCGTCGAATGCGTCGATTTTCCCCAATGGCCCGCCGTCGACCACGTGCGCTCTCAAATCGGGAGTGTTCTTGAGCAACTCGACCGTCTTCGCGCGACTATCTAAGAAGTGCTTCAGCGCGGCTTCGGGGGTGCCGAATTGGTTTCTGGGTCGCAACTGCTCGGGTGCCTGGAATCTCTTCGATCGATCGGGGACCATGTCGAGCACACGATCATCCGTCTTTTTCAGGTCGCGATCCGGAACCGCGGGAGCCTGCTTGATCTGGCCTTCGGTCGCTTGTCGCAACAGGTCTTCGCTGGCGGCGATGTGCTCTATCACTTGTGCGACCGACCATCTGAACGGCGAGGGCTTGAAGTTCCACTGCGCCTCGGAGAGCCCGCGAGTGGCGTCTACAATGTTCTTCCTGGTGGTCTCCAAATACTGAAGCCCGCGCTCGAGGTCCGCTTGTGAGAGTGTTTGGGCATTTGAACCAAGGTTGAGAAAGAGCAATGCGAGCGCGAGACAAAACAGATTCTTCACGACCTCTCCTTCATGTTGAACGCGGACTCCGCAGGAGTTACCTGTGCGTTCGCCGGCGGAATATACGGTTCATCGTGCGGTACCAGCATTCCCTAACAAGAGGTCACTCCTTACGGAGGAGCGCCGGTAAAATCGGCAATATGTTGGCGGTGAAAGTCCGCTACAGGCAAGGCCTAGCCAGCCAGTCTGGCTCCGAGTCATGGGACGGCGGTAGCAATGCCGTAGTCCAAGCGTTGACAGGGGAATGCATAG
>DATIFP010000008.1:0-24277 GCA_035455165.1 Blastocatellia bacterium | reverse complement strand
TTTGTGCTGCTCTCCCGCGCGACGGCGTCCACGCTACAAGCGACTCTGATTGTAGCCCGAAGACCTGGATGAAACAACAATTGCAAAGTGGAGACTCAGGACCTCGTGTTCTAAACCTGTGAGACGTGAATGGTTTAAGTCGTAACCCGGCCCGGTTTCTTGCGGCTTTTGTTCTTTGCGAGTCCGATCTGACACGTCGTCTGGGTCTTGTTTATGGCTTGTTGAGGATTGCGATAACCATACTTGCGCGGGTCGGCCTCGAAGTGTGCGGGGTCAGACAGGCCATAGCGCCACTTGAAGCCGTTCTTCTTCATGATACCGACTATCCGGCGGCCCTTGGGCGTGAGTCGTTTCTGCCCCCGGGGTCCCGCGGCGATTCCCGCGATGTCGACGGCGAAGCCAGCCTCGTGCATGGATTTTCCGGCGGGGAGCGCGCGGTAGAGTCCCGGGTTCGCGCGCCGGCAACGCGTACTCAGCGAGCATCGACGAAGTTGCGCCTGATTCTCGGAAGAGCGCCACACGCTGGTGATTTGCGGCTTGATGCCGGCGCGCTTCATATCGCGCATTGCGGCCTTGTAGTTCCGAGCGATTTTCGGATCGACATAGTCTTTAGGATGGCAGGGGATATTCTTCGAGGTTCGCCCTTTGTTGAGTGAGCGGCCCCTGGTCTTTTGCCCAACTGCGCAGGGCGCGCAAGCTGGTTTTGTTCGAGTGTTGACGGTTCTTGAGACTCCGGCGCGATTGCCGGCCGCAGTCCGCGAAACGCGGTTGCTGATGCCCTGCGGTTTCTTAGGTGAGGATTTCGTCACCGCGTCGGCCGAATGAACCAGCGCGAGAAATGAAAAAGTTACTGTCACGCAGACAGCGGCCCATCTCGTGTGCATGATCCTGTTCTCTTGTTCTTCCTGCGGGCTAAAGCTCAGTCTGGGGTTACTGCTCCATACAGTTCACGCTGGCAGGGGACAATCCTTCAACAGTATAAGCCACCAGTCAATAGGTTAGGGCGCCTTGATAACGGTTGAAGCATAGCAGCGGCTACACGCCGTGTATCCCTCGGACTTTGCCTGGGATAGCGGCACGGAATGTTTCTTCTTGTCCAGAAAATCGCACGATGATTTGTGGTACATCTTATCGCCAGTCGACACCCAAACGCTTTGCTCAGTTGAAGTGACAGGTGAGCTCGATAGCGCCGGGATGTTGGCCCCGAGCGCAGACGGGGGAAGAGGCGCCAGCCTCTTCGCCTTGTCGTCGAGTGACGCGGCTGCAGCGCCGGCCGCGGGCGGCGCCGTTGCGACTGTAGATGCCGACGAGGACGACGAGCCCCACACTCCGCGCATAGTCTGCATCGCGTCGCGTTCATATCCGCGGAAATCGCTGGCCAACCGATGTTCGCCGCTGCGCACGAACGCAAGACCTTGCTTCACCATTTCGGCGTTGATGAGTGTTCCGTCGCGCGTGTACACATAGGCCAGTGTCTGCCCCGAGTCGTCCTTGGCGCGATCGCCGGCGGTGTTGTCGAACTCCAAACGTACCTCTTGACCGAGCAGCGTTTTTTCAACGAAGCTCAACGCACGCTGGCCGTGGACGCTGTATATCTCACGAGGTGACTTGCCGTCCGGCGTCTCGATTCCGATCATGCGGACAGGTCCGACGCCCTCGACCTCGACTGTGTCTCCTCGCAGAAGTCGTGTGACTCGTCGATACTCGTTCCCCGGCGTATCTGCGGGGCTCGGGCGCTCAGGCGTGCGAGCATCATTGATCAGGGCAGGCGGAGGAGTTTCTTTCCGCGTGAAGTAGACGCCGGCTAGAAAGCCGGCGGCGGAGCCGGCTATCAAGGCTATGGCCACATATGCCACTACGTGTCGGCGATCTACGCCGATGTTCCACCGCGGAGAGAGCTCTTCAGTTTCATCTTCTAGCTGCTTCAGTTGTAACATGTTGCCGCTCGCAAACGAGAAATACTCCGATGGCTTTGACGGTTGAATGAACTAAACCGCACGGGGGGCCGACTACGCACGACGGAATTCTCTCACCGGGCTGTGGCGCAGTCAACAACTAAGGTTGCTCTCGCCCGCGTTCGAAATATCTCTTCTGTTTCAAATGCGTCCGGATCATCTTTCGCAATGGCTTGTCGAGAGTGGCTTTCACCTAATAAAAATGCGGGTTTTTCACACTTTTTTGTTGCAACTTCGTTTCCGGTGTAGTAATCTTCGCGTCGCAGAAAATCCCCTGTTTTGCTGGCTCAATCAAAGGGGCGGCGAAAGCAGGGGTTTCTTTTTGGACTGAAGCACGCGACAGAATACCGGAGTTGGCACTGTCGCACACGAATTCTTAAACCTGCTGTGCGATCTGCACAGGGATCAAATTTCAGAAAAGAGGACTCTACGACTTATGGCTAACGGAAAGAAAATGTCGAAGACGCAGCTCATGACGGAGTTGGCTGCCGCGACTGGCACGAACAAGAAAACCGCGGCGGCGTTCGTCGATGCGCTTTCAGGTATCGCTTACCGAGAGGCGAAGAAGGTTGGTGAGTTTGTCATCCCCGGAGTTGGAAAGCTGGTCAGAAAGCAAACCAAGGCGCGCATTGGCCGCAATCCGGCAACCGGCGCCGAGATCAAGATCCCGGCCAAAACCGTAATCAGATTCCGCGTTGCTAAGGCGGCCAAGGATGCAGTGATCGGCGCCAAGAAGTAGGTTAGAGGAAAAGCGCATGCCGGCGGGCTGAGGGCAGTTGGGGTCGGCGGACTGCGTTCGACGCTGCGGCCCGGATGAAGCGATTGGTGCGAGTGAATTTGTCCTTCTAACTCAAATCAAGCGTCGCCGCTGCTTCTTGACGGAAGTATCGCTCGCACAAATCGAGCAGTAGGCAGTCGTGGTCACTGCCTACTGCTCTTGCCTGTTGTGAGGCATCCGCTCCTGCTCGGGCAACCGGTGTCTAGTCCCATCTCCCCGCCGGTCTGGTTGCGATTCCCCCTCTCCTGAGTGAGAACGTGCGGTACAAGCAGCCTCGCTCAATTCAAGTCGTGATCTTTGCCGATGTGGGAAGCGAGCGGCGCTACCTCCTTCTGAGACGGGTTCCGGAACACGGCGGATTCTGGCAGTCGGTAACTGGCTCGCTCGAAGAGGGCGAGTCACATAAGCAGGCAGCCGTTCGGGAGGTATTTGAAGAAACCGGGTTTGGCGTCAGCGAAGAAGAGTTGCTCGATCTCGGCGTGATCAACAATTTCGAGATTGCCCCTCACTGGCGCGAGAAGTACGCGCCGGGTGTGACACACAACGAAGAAGTATGTTTCGCGTTGAGAGCCGCCCAGCGAGAACCAAAGATTGATTCTGTCGAACACGACTCTTATGTGTGGACTTCATATGAAGACGCCCGGGAGTTGCTCTACTGGGAAAGCAGCCGCCGGGCTTTTGCCGCAGCGTGTCTCCTTTGACGTTATCCTCAGGTTCGAGAGGTCAGAAAGAGGTATAGCCCGCCTGCTCCGAATAACATGTTGGGGCCCCACGCAGCCAGCATCGGAGGCAACATTTCGTAGCGACCCATCTGCTCGAACAGTCCCGTCAGTCCCCAGTAGGCAAGCCCGATCGCCATTCCGGCCGCCACGCCGTATAGCGCGCCTCGCTTGCCGACGGAAAAGGAGAACGGTAATCCCACGATCACCATCACCAGGCACGTGAGCGGAAACGCGATCTTGCTTTGAAGCGCGATGCGCAAGTCGAGCACATCAAACCCCGAACGCGAAAGGTCGGATATCGCGCGACGCAGCTCTGCAAGGGTCATTGATGATGAACCGACGGTCTCCTTTTTGAAGTAGTCAGGATGCTCCGCAAGTGTAACCCGCCGTTGATCGAACGGCTCATACGCGACCGGTTTATCACCTTCAAACCTGCGCTCCCACCCACTCTCAAGCACCCATTGTTGTGCCGGCTCATCCCACCAGGCACGCCGCGCGTACAAACGGCGCGAGATGCTGAACGGCTCTCTCGAAAGATCGAGCACGCTGAGCCGGGCGAACGTGTTCGTCGTCGGGGTGAAATACGCGTAGTTGAATATGCGCGATTCCGCTCCGCATATCCACTGGTTGGTGGTCTGATAGAAGGTCTGAGGCGGTTCCTGCCCCTTTCGAATCAGGTACCGAAGGTTGTTTTGCCTGCGGTTAGTGAACGGCATGATGTAGTCCTGATTCACAAAAACGAACACAGACAAGAGCAATGATGCCAACAGCGCCGGCGCTGCGAGCCGAAAGACAGACTGTCCAGAGGCTTTCAGCGCGACAACCTGGCTCGTTTTGTGAAGGATGCCAAAGGTTACCATCACCGCCACAAGCGCCGCGATCGGCGCCACATAGTTCAAAATCATCGGCAGCAGGAAGATCAAGTAGTTCGCGACTACGACCCATTCAATGTTATTGCGGCTTATGTAGTCCAGCAATTGAAAGAGCGTGACGATCAGAAAGAGCGAAGAGAAACCGGCGAGGATGAACACAAAGAATCTAGAGAGGTCGGACAACACCAGCCGGTCGAGCAACTGAGCTCGCGTGGACCGGCGCACCGCAGGCAACGCTTGACGCCGAGGCTCGATCGGCGATGCGGTCTGGGACCCGGGTGACGAGGAGCCCCTGAGTCGCGAGGCAGCGCGCAGAGGCGCCGAGTTGGCGCTGCTGCTCCGGAGCGACCAGATGACACTTTCATCGAATCGGTCGCTGGCGATCACCGCTTCGTCGGGGCTACCTGTCTCGCCGTTCTTACCACCTGACGGCCACGCGTGCCGGAGGCTGCTCAATGCAGAAAGCGGATCCGAACCCGGGCGGCGGCCTGAGAGCAATACAAGCACGCCGAGCGCAGTCAGCAAAATGTTTGCCAGCCAGATACCTAACCATACCGGCACTGTGCCTGCCAGCGCTGCGTGCTGGCCCCAAAGTGCCAGCAGATAGTAGGCGATCGTGATCGCAAGCCCCAGCAGCAATCCGAACGAGCGACCAGTGCGCACATTGCTGATCCCGAACCCCACCCCCAGCAGCGCAAAAACCAGGCACGCTGCCGGTAGCGCCAGTCGCTTGTGAATCTCGGCGCGCCATTCGTGCGCCTCGCCCGCGGCCGGGGTATATCGGAGCAGATCGGCCCACTCCATCTCCTCCACCTGGTGTGCCGCCTGGTCGATGCCCGTAGCATCGCTCTTCCTCTCCTCTGAGACCTCCAGTCCATAGGTCATCTCGTCGAAGCGGGCTACAGTGTAAGGCGGTGTGCGATTGTTGTTTTGCTTTTTCTTATCTTTGTCCTTCTGCTTTTCCTGGGGCACTTGCCCGGACGAAGCGGAGCTGTCGACGGGCGGAGCCACCACCGGAATCGGCTCCGCGGTCTGGTTCTGCGACTCTGAAGAATCCTTGCGTTCCGCTTCGCTCGCGCCCGTTTGGTGCAAGGCGGCTCGTTCCAGATGCAGCTCGGGCATCTCGGAGCGTTCACCCTGCCTCAACGAGCCGGATGTTGCGGTTACCACCTTCATCTGGGACTCACCCGCCATATCAACCAGGAAGATGTTGTGCCACAGGTTATTGGCGCGATCGATGTCCTCGATGTACAAGACCTTTTGTGGGATGCTCTCTTCGAATACTCGCGCCTTGATCTCGGTGTTCAGCCCCTCAAATACGAGCGATTGGTTCGCTTTCAAGTCGGTCAAGTTGTGAATCGATCGAGGCAGCCACGTGAAAGTAATATAGAGCATCGCAGTTGCGACAATCAGCGAAAGGAAGACAATCGGAGCAAGCATGCGCAATCGGCTCGCTCCGCTGGCGCCCAGAGCGACAATTTCGCTATCGCCTGACAATCGACCAAGACCGACGAGGGTGCCTACCAGCAAGGAGATTGGAAGGGTGAATACGAATATGCCGGGAACGAGCGCCGACATGACTCGCCACAGCGTCTCCATGGGCAGTCCTTTTCGCGACGCTACTACCAGTAGTTCCGAGAATCGACTTGCCTCTTGAGCGAAGATAATGGCGGTCAGGAGCAACAACCCGAGCAGCAGGTATGGGACGATTTCGCGAATCAGGTACCGATCAAGCAGGCGCAACATCGAATTCGAGAATATCACGCGATCGTTTGGGCATCAACGCGGGTTGTGTGCCAGCAGCCTCGGGATTTGTCATTGATGGGATTTGGTCCAGCAACCAGGGAACGAATGACGGTTTGTTCAATGAGCAATTAGACGGAGCCCTTGCGCCTCAGCCTGCGTTCGGTCCTGATCAACCTTCGCACGTATCGAAGGACTACAGCACGATCCGCAGCCGACAGCTTCAGGGTCTCCGATGCAATTTCCGCGATGTCGGTGCTCAGGACGCTCTTCTTGGCGACATCAACCAGGATCAGATTGTGTGACTGGTCGACTGCCCGCTCAACCTCCTCGCCCTTAGCCCATCCGAAGGCTACGCGAATCAACTCCAATTCGCTTACGCGAAGTCCACGCGCCAACGCCTTGAGTTTCTGAACGCTGAGGTTGGTCGCTGTGCCGCTGATGATTCCGCTGACATAGCTATCGGTGATCTCGCCTCCCGACCTAAGCTTCACGTCGCGTCGCGACAAACGCTTTTCCTTCATCACGGTCTCGACGTAAACGCTCAAACCTTCTCTGCGGATTTTCGACATAGTCAACTCCAGGCGAAATTATCTTGAAGATGCCCCGTCAACAAACTGACTGAGAAAGTGGGCTTCATTCTAAACCACAGTGGCCGCGATAAACAAACAAAATCGTGCGCGCGGCGTTCGGGCAGCCACCGCGATTGGAGAGATGGTTATCACAGGCAGCGACGCGACTACGGCTTCTTTTTCTCATTCTTGTTTTTGTCGTCGCCGCCGCCGAATACTTTCTTGAAGAAGCCTCCGATCCCGCTCTTCTTTTTCTCTTCCGGCTTTTGAGGGTCCTTTTTTTCCGGCGGGGCCGTCGAAACGACCTGGTCCGGTTTATGCGCGGGCGACGTCGGCGGAGTCGCTGGAGGCGGCGCGGGTGACGGTATCGGGGTCACCTCGGCAGCGGTCGGCGGAACAGCAGCATTTTTCGAGGCGCGAGGATCTCGAGTTCGAACGGGGGCTGCCGGCTGTTGAGGATCCAGGCTTCCCGGAGTCGTGGCCACAGGCGTCGACGGCGGTGCCGTGCGGGCCGCTGGCGCGGCCTCAGCCTCGGGGGCAGTCGACGCAGAACTGCTCGGCGGAGCGGGACTGGCCGAAGGCTGCTCTGGAAGGGGAGCTTCTTGCACAACCGGTTTCCTGCCGGCTCCGACAGCCAGTGCGATTGCGACCGCGAGTATTGCTGTCAGGGCAACGCCGGCCCCGACGAAATGCTTCCAGCTGAGCGCGCCGAGGAAGGATGCCTTCGCGGGACTCGATGGCACACTATGATTCGTAGCGTAATGACCCGGTGCGGCTTGCGCATAACCGGCCACCGCCTCCGGCCCGCCGAGCCGCGTCTCCTTTATTGAACTGACCGGCGTAGCGGACCGTTGGTCGCCGGCGAGCCTGGTGGCTTTTATGACCTCGCCGGACGGTGGAGTCATCCCGGTCGAACGGTCTCCAAGAGTTGCCGGCGCCGCGTAACCGCCCGCGCTCGGTCTGGGGGCGTCGAGGGGCGTCGTGATCGCACCCGTATTTTTTTGCATCAACATCGTTCGGAATTCGCCTGCGCTTTGATACCGAGCGTCGCGTTTCTTGGCGAGCGAACGCATGATGGCCTGCTCGACCGGAAGTGGGATATGAGGAGCGAGCGCCCGCGGCGGTGTGGGTGCGTCCTCAATTTGGCAACGCATCAATTCATATTCGCTTGTGCTGTTGAACGGCACCCGGCCGGTCAACATTTCATAGAGCAGAATCCCAAGCGAGTAAATGTCCGACCGCGCATCGGTCTCTTCGCCCCGTACTTGCTCGGGTGACATGTACTCTACAGTGCCGATCAGGTGGCCGGCCTTGGTCAGCCGGTCAGTTCCCAACACTCGCGCGATTCCAAAATCCATCACCTTGATCGACCCGGTGTCGGTCAGCATCATGTTCGCTGGCTTGATATCACGGTGCACGATCCCCATCTTATGAGCGTGATCGATGCCTTCAAGCGCCATGCAGAAGAGTTGGACCGCGCGATCGCACGGCATGGCGCCCTGTTTTCGTATGATGTCGTCGAGTGTTTCGCCCCGCACGAATTCCATGACCATGAAAAAGTCATCACCCTGCCTGAAGAAACTGTGTAGCGTCGCGACGTTGGGATGATTCAGCTTCGCAAGCGTCACGGCTTCGGTTCGGAACCGCTCGACTACGTTTGGCTGGCGGGCCAGTTCGGGACGAAGCATCTTGATAGCGACCTCGCGTTCGAGCATAAGGTCTATGCCCTTGAAGACCGCGCCCATCCCGCCTTCGCCGATTTTGTCGACGATCTTATAATTGCCAACTACACTGCCTACCATTTCTTCACCTCATATAGTCGAGCTGAGCGCTGGTGCCGCGGACCTAGAACCGCACCCGGATGCTATCGATAGCTATCGATCAAGCTTATAATCAGGTTTGACTCGGGCTTTTGTCTAGTAGCCGGAGCGAAGTTGAAGTTCTCGGGCTTCCCGGACCCAACCGCCACCTTCAGATGAAACGCGTTGTATTGGGCTCCCATGAAGCCGTTGAGCTTTGCTTCCTTTATGTCGGCGCGGTTAGCGCCGAAGGCGTGCTTGCCATCGTCGCCTTTGAATGTGACATTCGCTCTTGCGACGAACAGCGAGCCCTGACAGAACGTGTTAAAGAAGCCATCGTGATCATGATACACGCGGAACGGAGCCCCGCCGCCGCGCTCGATCGCCGCGCGCAGGGAGCGCTCGGCGGCCACATTATCGCGGCTGCCATATAGTTGCGCGAATCCCAGCAGTCCATACGCCAGCGGTTTCGATGGATCGAGCTTGACTGCTTGCTGCAAAAGACTGATTGCGCCGTAGCTGTTGTTGGCCTGCATGAAAGCGACAGCGCGATCGGTCAAGTCATCGTAGTCGGGGCCGGCCGGCACAGGCGGGCGCGGATTTGAGCCCGTCGAGCTGACGGGTGCCTCGCTGGCCTTCGCGGTGATGGCTCCGATCAACGCGTTGTTGCCTCCAGCATCCCTTATCTCACGCGCGATTTGAGGAGTGATGCTGAAGCTGACCCCCCGAGCTTCGACGAACTGTTCGACCCGAGCCGATGGAACGCCGCTTTGGAGCAAAGTGATGATTTCAGGTTTGGAAAGCGGCGCACCGGCGGGGACGCCGGTGGGTGGCCTCGGAGCCGAGGGGGCAGATGGCGTGCTCGGAGGCGGGCTGCTAGTCGCGGACCGATAGTTCGCGCGCATGGTATCGATCACTTCGGGACGCGCGCCGGCCTGGCGAAACTGCGATTCGACGTCAGAGGTCACCTGAAAGTCCACGCCCCGTTGCTCAATTGCCTGAATAACCTCGCTCGTCGGCAGCGCATTCAGTTGAACGACTCTCAGCAGCTTGTCCTTCTCGTAAGGTCTTTTCGCCTGTACCTGACCACTGCCGGTCAGCATGATTGCAAACAGGGCAGACGCCGCCAGAATGACAATCGCTCGTCTGGCCGCTATCAACGTTTCTCTCTCTGATCGAGTGCTCATTCCTGCATCTCCGTTGATCTTCGATCCCTGATTCACTGGCTGAGCAGCTTTCTGGCCTCGGCTGCTTTGCGAGCTTTCTCTTTGCGGGCTGCGGCCTCTGCGTCGCTTTCCTTGCGGGATGACTTCGCGACCTTCGGCGCGTTCGCGTTGTCGACTGGCGTCAAAGAGCCGGCGGGGAGTCTCTCCACCGGCTTGAACGAGTCTGGTTGCGGGATTGACTGAGGCGGTGGTTGCGCCGGCATTGACTGTGGAGCGGGTGAGGGCGTCGGTGTCGCGCTCTTAACCGGTTGAGTCGGCGGAGAAGCGGGTGCAACCGTCTCCGTCTTCCCAAGCGTAAGCAGGGCCACTACGACCCCAATCACTACGACGACTACCGCGGCGGCGATTCCGATGAACAGCTTTGCGTTCGATTTACCTGGCGGCGAAACTGCCGCGACCGGTTGTTGGAACCCCGCGTACGCCGGAAGAGGAGCCGGTTGATTCGCAAGGCGGGTCTCCTTGAGCTGATCGCCTCCGTACGCAGCGGTAGCCTCTCCTGCGAGCCTGGTCTCTTTCGGTTCGGACCCGGGTGCGGTTGGCGCAGCCGGGCCAATGGCCTGGGTCGGTTGTGCCGGCGCCGGCAAGGGCGCACCAATTACTTGAGTCGCGTGCGGCGAGGCGGGCGTTACGGCCACTGACGACGGGGTGCCGATAGCTGCGAGGAGAACATCGCGAAGCTCACCCGCCGTTCTGAAGCGAGAGTCGGGTCTCTTTGCGAGCGCTCTCATAATTGCTTGCTCAACCCCCGGCGGAATGCCGGCCGCAAAAACTCTGGGAGGCGGAGGCGCATCTTCTATTTGCATCCTCATCAGATCATATTCGCTATCGGAAGCAAACGGCACGCGTCCGGTCAGCATTTCGTAGAGGAGTATCCCAAGCGCGTAGATATCTGATCGGGCGTCCGTCTCCTGCCCGCGAACCTGCTCGGGCGACATGTATTCAATCGTGCCGACGATGTTGCCTTGCTTGGTCATCCTCGCAGTCCCGAGGACGCGGGCAATGCCGAAGTCCATGACCTTGAGCGTGCCCGTCTCAGTCAGCATCATGTTGGCCGGCTTGATGTCACGGTGAATGATTCCCATCCTGTGCGCGTGATCTATCCCTTCGAGCGCCTGGCAGAACAGTCGAATCGCTCGATCGCAATTCATAGCGCCGGATTTTCGGATGACCGCATCGAGCGTGTCGCCGCGCACAAACTCCATCACCATGAAGAAGTCGTCGCCGTGACGGACGAAGCTATAGAGGGTAGCGATATTCGGGTGATTGAGTTTTGCGAGGGTGACGGCTTCTGACCTGAAACGCTCGACGATGTTTGGCTGGCTCGAGAGTTCCGGACGAAGCATCTTTATCGCGACTTCCCGTTCGAGCATGATGTCGATGCCACGGAACACCGCGCCCATGCCGCCTTCGCCGATTTTCTCAGTGATCTTGTAATTGCCGACCAGACTGCCAATCATATCCCGGCCTCCATCTCTCGAGTCATTGGCAAAGGTTTGCCGGCCGCCTGTCTCTCGCCGCGGACCTGGACGATACCGACGGTTATATTATCGTGTCCGCCGCGCTCTTTTGCGAGCGCGATAAGGCTTTCGCAGGCGGGCCGGGGATCCGCGGAAATCGCCAACCGTCTGATCTCATCATTTTCGACCAGATCATAAAGACCGTCCGAGCACAGAAGGAAAAGGTCATCTTCGCGGATTGGGAACGGCGCGTCCCAGGTTGATACTTCGACCTCGGGATGACTCCCCAGCGCCCGCAAGATGACGTTCTTATCCGGATGATGACGGGCCTCTTCCAGCGATATCAACCCGCGCTTAACCATCTCCATGACCTCGGAGTGGTCTTGAGTCATGACGTATATCTGGCCGTTTCGGATCAGGTATGCCCGGCTGTCTCCGACGTGCGCCGAAAACGCGCGGCCATCCTTCAAAACCAGCGCGGTGCCGGTAGTGCCCATTCCCTTCCGGGTTTCATCTTTGGTCGAGGCTTCATAGATCTCACGGTTTGCTTGCTCGAAGGCCTTGACCAGCGACGCTTGCGCATCATCGGTATCGTCATAGTAGACGCGAGTGATTACGTCGACTGCCATGCCGCTTGCGACCTCGCCTGCCGAATGTCCGCCCATCCCATCACAGACCAGCAGCAGCGATCCTTTTGCGCGCAGCAAGTCCGAGTCTCCCGGTTGGACATACTTGCCTGAATCTTCATTGACATCGCGAGCGCAGCCGACGTCGCTCAGAAGGCAAGCCGCGATTTCGCACTTGAACTCTCCCGGTCGTTTGAGCTCGCTTGTAACCTGTTGGTGTGCTTGAGGCTGAGTACCTCGTGATCCGTCTCTATCAGCACCCCGTTTCTTTTTCCATAGACTGAACATAGTATGATTGCTCTCTCCTCGGTTGGATCCGTCTGGTTACTTTTTCCTCTTCATCGTGAAGGTGCCCAGGATTTTGACGTCCTGCCAGTAAGGCTCTACCGTAAACCGCGCGGGAGTCAGGTCATCGTAGCCTTCCTGTTTGAGCAACAGCTCGATCTTCTCGCCGACTTTGGCGGGAAACCGCAGCGGCACTTTAGCCGAAGCCGTACCGATAATGTTTCCATCGCGCCACACTTCCGCGGTCCCCTCGCTGAGCTGGACCTCAAGGATTTTCGTCACGGCGTTGGCCGGCGGCGTGTTCGACGAAATTACTTCTGAAGGCTTGTGTTTTAGAACGACCGGAGGCGTGGGACTCGGGCTCGCCAGATAGATCAAAAGGACGATCACCAAAACTGCGCCGGCTCCGATCGACGAAAGCAATCGCCACCTGTGGGTTGCTTTAGGGACGACGACGGTGTCGGGCTGTTCGACTGGGGAGGGAGGAGCGACGGCGGTCGCGGCGAGCCGCGAAAGGTCTTGAAGGAGTCCCTCAGCCGACTGGTAGCGATCCGCCGGTTTCTTTTTCAAGCAACGCGCAATGACGCTTTCAATCTCGCGGGGCACTTGGGGATTCACAACGGTCGCCGGCGCGTAGGTGGCCTTCGTGATCTTCTCGAAGAGGCCCCCAATTGTGTCGGCTTCAAACGGCAGCTGCCCGGTGACCATCTCGTACAGCATGATCCCGAGCGCCCACAGATCGGATCTCGCGTCTGCCAATCCACCCTTGAGCTGTTCGGGTGACAGATACTGAAGAGTGCCTACGACCCCGCCGGTTCTGGTCATTTTCGATGTCGATTCGCACTTGGCGATCCCGAAATCGAGAAGCTTCACCTGCCCGCTCGAGCTGAGCTTGATATTGTTCGATTTGATATCGCGATGGACGATCCCAAGCTTATGAATGTAGCCGACCGCTTCCACCGCGCATCTAAAGATGTAGGTCGTCTCAGAGATTGGCAGCCGGCCAAGAGCCTGAATTCGCTCGGCGAGCGTTTGCCCGTGAATGTACTCCATCACGATACAGGGTTGTCCATTCAGCCGGTGGAATTCGTAGAACCGGGCGATGTTCGGATGTTGAATGCTCGCGTGTATGCGAGCTTCGTTGAAAAACCTCTCGAGCAAGCCAGGATCCGTCGCTTCAGTAAGAACTTTGACCGCCGCAACCAAACCGGTCCTCGTGTTTACCGCGCGATACACTTCTCCCATTCCGCCGGCGCCCAGAAAGTCCACCAGCCGGTAGTCGCCGACGTATGAATTGAGCAGTCCCGCCCTAACGACCATAATTCAATGCGGATTGCGAGCGGCGCCGCACTCCGCATCCTGTCTTGATCACCCGTCGAAAGGCGCTGCCTAGTTGGTGACCGGATTGATGCCCATCAGCTCCTTGCCGTAGCGAATAGGCACGGCGAATGAGATCGCGGCGCCTGGCTCCCACTTCCCGGCGGTGAAGATCCCGATCACTTTTCCGTGGTCGTCGAACACCGGCCCCCCGCTGTTACCGCCGCCGGTCGAGTTTACGGTTAACTGATAGTAGTCGCCAAACGAACTGACCACGGGGTCATTCGGTTTCATCTGCCCCCGATGTATAGATCCGATGTTTCCGGTGCTCACGGTTGGATTCGGAATTGTTCGGAGGGTGTAGGATTGATTAAATCGGTCCTGCGAGAAAACCACTCCGAACTGAGGCGGGGCGATCCCGGGATAACCAAGCACCGTGAGCGGCTCGCCCGGCTTGATCGTGTCGTAGTTGTCGTTAAACTCGCACTTGGTCAGCGTCTCGGGAACATCGATCTTGACCATCGCCACATCGTGGCGGTCGGAGGTTCGGACCAGGTGTGCCGGGAACCGAAGCTCATTCTTAGCGAACGTCACGTTGAGAAGATCGTTCCTGCCTTCGACGGCTATTTGTGCGTTTCGCCACATCCCGGCCTGAAGAGTCTCTCCGGGCACCCAATCGCTCGGCGCCTCGACGATCTGGACCCGTCCGTCTTGACCGGGCAATGGAGCGTAGCGACCGTTTCGCAGTTGCGCCACGAGGATGCCTCTTTCCGCGCCCTGCGGGAAATGATAACTGGTTCTCCAGCTAGCCCCGACGTGACGGTTCGTGAGGATGAAGCCATCGCTGGTGACGACGAACCCGCTTCCTGTTCCGCCGCCTCCAATCGGGATGCCCTGCTTGCCTTCGAAATCCAGCGCCGGTTCTATCCTCTGACCGTTCTTGCCTTGCACGACCACGTAACACGCCAGTGCTGCCGGTCCCCCTTCCACCAACGGGCCGCCGGACTCAGTCCGATTCGGCAGGTAGTAGTGGTAAGCCTGTTCGCCAGTCGTCAGATTAATGAGTTTCCACGCGAACTCTATGTACACCGTCGAGTTGGTGTAGGCCGACGCGATCTGGGCGGCGGTCATCAGAGTCGGGTCGCCAGGATTAGTGACCGTGGGATCGGTCTTGGGTTGGGGACGAAGCAGCAAGTATGCAACTGCTGCCCCAACCAAAACTAACAGGATCAGGCCGACGATAATCACGTTGCGGCGCGATTCACTCTTTGTTTGAGAGATCATTCGCTCGACGGTGGCCCTGCCAACCTGTCCCCCGGGTCCTCCGGTCGGCGCCGGCCCGCTCATTGCGGGGGCGCCAGACATTGGAGCTCCCATCGGCGCTGTCTGACCGCCTGCGCGAGTTGGAGGCATAGCGGTCGGCGTGAACGTCGCGACGTTGGTTTCGGCTCCGATGCGGGTCGGGCGCATATCGCTTGCGGGTCGAGGCTCGAGATCAAATTGAAACTCCGGACCGCCGGCGCCGAATTGAACGACGTCGCCGGGCACAACCTTCGCGGTGCCGACGATTCTCTGCTTATTGACGAAGGTGCCGTTGCGGCTGCCAAGGTCGGTGATCAAGAATTCGCCCGGATGCGCCGAGTCGCGAATGACTCTAGCGTGCTGCCGTCCCACCAAGTCGTCGCGATCCGGATCATATTTCACCGTCGACGAGGGGTCGCGGCCTATGGTGAGCTCTCGAAAATGAGCCAGCGGGAATTCCTCGACCTGGTTCGCCTTCGACCCACTTAGATGCCTGAGAATTATGCGCTCCATGGTAGTCTCCTTTGGTTGTCTGAAGTCAGGGCCGAAGATCGCGGAAACGGCCGTTCTCTTGCACATTGTCACGCTGTCCCTTCGTTAACACCACGGTACAGTCTGTCGTTTCCAGCATACGGCTGATTCTCCGCTCGACGAACTCCGCCCAAGATCGCTGCTTGAGAAACGATTTGCGAGCGGTCGGTGAAAGTATCCTCGGTCCTCACTTTTTCGACGCAAGTATCGATTTGAAAAAGGCTGCTCGATTCAAAAACGATTCGAAACGGGAGAGGCGCTTGAGAAGCGACTCGTGCCTGTGTCTCGGGCCCGGCGGAATTCTATTCCCAGCTAACTCCCAAAGCAAGAGCAACCTAAGACTGTGAGCAGCAGCCCGAGTCCTGGGGGTGGCGGTGTATTTCACCACTACCGTCGTGGCACTCACCGCGTGAGCGGGCGGGTTCGTGCTCATTGGTAGCCGCCGTTGGGTTCATGCATCGCTGCCGGCTTGAGGTCGAGAATCTGCTAATCTTGTGTCGGTTAGATCCACCGGAGGACAGATCTTATGGATGTGCACCTGATAGACGGAACATATGAGCTCTTTCGACACTTCTTCGCCGTCCCGCCAACCCAGGACATAAACGGGCAGGAAATTGGAGCAGTACGCGGCGTACTCCATTCCGTCCTATCCCTGATCGAGCGAGGCTCAACGCACATAGGAGTTGCGACCGATCATGTGGTGGAGTCCTTCAGGAACGAGCTGTATCCAGGCTACAAGACAAGCGAGGGTGTGCCTCCCGAATTGCTTTCGCAGTTCCCGATCCTCGAAGATGCGCTTGACGCGATGGGAGTCGTCGTATGGCCGATGACCTACTATGAAGCAGATGACGCGCTCGCATCGGCCGCGAACAAGGCCGCATTGGATGACCGCGTCGGCCAGGTGATCATCTGCACGCCCGACAAGGATCTCAGCCAGTGTGTTGTGCGAACACGAGTCGTTCAGCTCGACCGCAGGCGGGAGGTCTTGCGCGACGAAGCAGGCGTCGAAGCGAAGTTTGGAGTTATGCCGAAATCGATTCCAGACTACCTTGCCGTCGTCGGCGATAGCGCCGACGGGTTCCCGGGCGTGACGGGGTGGGGTCCGAAGTCAGCGGCCCTGACGCTATCCCGGTATCCGCACCTGGAAGACATTCCGAGAGATTGGCAAATTTGGCCATCGTCGATTCGCAGTGCTCGCCGGCTTTGCGATTCGTTGTTCAGTTCTTGGTCTGATGCTCTTCTCTTTCGGACATTGGCCACTCTGCGACTGGATGTGCCCGTCTTTGAGTCGGTGGACGATCTTCGTTGGGACGGGCCTCGTTCGCGCTTTGAGGAACTGTGCAGCGGGATGAGAGCGCCCGATCTTCTGAGCCGCGGAGGTTCGGCAAAGGGAGCAGTGTTGGAGAATAATCGCGGTGGCGAGCAGGCGCGCAGCCGAGAGCCCAGCTTTAAGGGATCCGCTTGAGCACTAGAAGTGCGTACTTTTCATTCGGTCTGGTTTTGAATTCAGTTGGGCGAGGAGGGGCGACACCGTTGCGAAGTCCGCTGGTGATGCAGAGGCTGAGATCGTCTCCTTCCAGGCTGTAGATACCTTCGAGCAAAGTCGACCCCGCCGCCAGGCTTGGCATTCCCAGATCGATCCATTTTGGTTGCTTCGAGACGTCGATGCGGAATTGGCACTGCGTTCCGGGATCATCCTTGAACTTGCGCATCGTGAGCCGATCGCCTTCGAAGTAGAAGGTGAACTGCTTCATTTCTTCGGGAGGGACCTGCTCTCCGCTTTCGTCCGACCAGCTTATAACCTGCCAGTTGCCCTGGAGCCTTTTGATTTCCGAATCAGCGGATCCGGCTTTCGACGCTTGCGTCGAATCAGGCGCGCCGGCTGGCTGCCATTTCTGCTCTGGCTTTTGGGTGGTACCGTGAGCGCGCGCGGCCCGTGTGCGCTCTTTCGCTGCGACCGCCTGCGCTTCCAGGGCGACAGTCGACGCCGCGCACACAAGGCTCAAGGATGTCACAAGCAGAACGGCAACGTTCAAGCGCTTGCTTTTCATAAGGCCTCCCGGCCTGACTCAAAGCTATAGACTCGATAACGCTGGGTAGGAGCAAAACGGTCGGCGGCGGCTCAACCCTTGTTCACCACGGGATGGGAAACAGAATCAATGAGAGCAACAACCCGATGCCAAGGAACGACCCGAATATCTTGAGGCCGTGCATCACCCTCTGACGGGTAGTATTAGATTTCGGATCGACCGCGGCGAGCACTACCGCGGCCATGGCCGCGTACAGTGACATCATCAATACGTGCACTAGCGCTTCCTCCCAGCCGCGATATCAAACGCATCGTGGATGACCAGATAGTTCAGGAGGCCCGCCAGAAACATGAACGTGTTCCCGTATTCGAAGGTTGGCGCCGCCGCCGCCTGCTGGATCGGCGCCGTGCCGATTCCCAGCCCGTACGAAACAAGGTAACAGAGTCCCGACCCGACTTCGGCAAAGAACCACAAGACGGTTATCAGATCGAAATGAAAAACGGAAGAAGGGTCCGCCGCAGGCCAGTAGAGGTGACCATTCATCAACACCCCGAGAACGAACGCTCCTACTATTGTCGCGAAAAAGAGCATTGCGCGCCCGTACTTTCCAAGGGCCAGGTGACCGCCTCCCGGCACGAGCCATGCGCACGCGACGGCTAGCGTGCGTCGCGCAAACGGAAATGGCCTTGGCTCATCCAGCGGTATGCGACGGTCGGCGAATTGAGGCGGGATGTTTTCGGTCAGCGTGTCTCTGGTTTGCAACTCCCACTCCTTCTTTGTGAAGTGAAGATTGATTTTAGGTGGCCGTTGAAGAGAGTGTCAACCGATGTCAGCTTTGCTGATGTTTGCGATCCTCCAGAAGGAATGAAAGCGGTTTCGCGCAATCACACTCGTCCTCGGCCTCCACTGCCGCCTCTCTTGATTTCAACGGTGGCTTTGGCATATGATGACGCCATCAAAAGCAACAAAGGGCAGGACCAAGCGAGGAATATGACGAGAATCGTGGGCGGCGTCTCACGAACAATTAACGCGAGTCCTCCAGCGGGCTGAATCCACTTCTTGGTGGTTTATCTCCCGCGTCGCTCCAAGGAGGTGCACGATGGGAGACCGAATCACCAATCGCCAGGTGCTCAAACACAAGGCCGAAACTCTCTCCGAACCCGAAATCGCTGAAGTTCTGGACTATATCAACATAATGGAGTCGTTGCGCGAACAAGCCAGCAAGCCGGATTTGTTCGACGACGAGTTGATGAATCTGCTCGCGGATGCTCTCGAGAACCGGCGGGCGCGCGTTGTGAGTGAATGGGATCGAGTCAGACGCCGGGCGGACACGCGTGCCTCTTCATTCGCATCCAGAAAGCTGATGTAGTTTGATCAAAATGCGATCCGCAGCGCGACACACGCGATTCGCCGCGTGCTTGTTTTTGTTGGTCTTCGATACCTTTGTTCCACACCTTGCGGGATCTACCCCGCCGCCGGCCCGTTCATCACGCATCCCAGGCATCACTCCCCAAGCGGCTTCCGACAGCCGATCTGATGTTGCCCGCTGGTCGGCACAACTCAAGTCAGGTGATGAGGAGGAGCGCCGCGAAGCTGCAATGATTCTGTCGTCGATTGAGGGCCCGGCTGCGGTGGCCGCTCTCACAGACGCCTTGACGGACAAATCGCCGCGGGTCCGGGCGGCGGCCATCAATGCCTTATCCGAACGTGACGGCGAATCGATTGCTCGGCTTCTCATAGCGCGTCTGGCTGAAGACAAGGACGAATTCGTTCGAAAGTCGGCCGGGTATGCGCTTGCGAAGCTACGCGGAGCTGAGCGAACCGGCGCGCTGATCGAGGCCCTCAATGACAAGAGCCCCGAGGTGCGCGGAGCTGCCGCGGTATCGCTTGGAGATCACGCGGATGCGCGCGCCATTGCACCGCTTGCCGATGCGCTCGGTGACAAGTCCGCATTTGTGCGAGCGCAAGCGGCCCGCGCGCTGGGAGTGAACGGAATCTCGGCCGCGCAAGCTGTCTCGAAACTAATAAACCTCCTCAACTCCGACCCGGACAACGAGGTAAAGCGTCAGGCAGCAACCGCTCTCGGGCGAATAGGTGATCGAGCGGCGCTCGAGCCACTCGAGCGTGCGCGCCGTGACAAGGACCCCTACCTCGCGCAAGCTGCGCTTGACGCGATACGACAAATTCGATGATCGTGACGTGTCCCCAAACTTCAGTTTTCCGTGATGTCTGGATTGTGGAGTGCGAGGACGACAAACTGAAGTTTGCCGGACATCCTGCATCACTCATCGCCCATCGCTGATCAGGAATCACTCATCACACCTATCACTCCTTGGTGATTGACGTATTTCGAAACTCGGGAATAGAATTCCTGCGTCGATTGAATCGCTCGTTGGTAGCAATCGAATTCAGGAGTATCTAGATGTCTTCAGTTTCCAAATCTCCCGTTTCAGCCAGCCAGTTCAAACGCGCCGAGCGTCTCAAGAACGAACTTGTACAGTTCGTTACAGGAGGACCGCTGAAGGAGGAGTATGAGATTCAGCGAAAGCTTTTCTTTGAAGCTGCTCAACCGGAGGACGAACACGAGTCCGAGAGCGTGCTCGACTGGTTTTTATTTGATTGGTACGACGATGACGGCGACGGCGTGATTGCTTACTATCTCGATCATGAACTCGGCCTTCCGGAGGCCGAGCGTGAGATTTTGTTTGACTGGCAGGATTCGATCAACAGCGTATTTGAGGTTCGCTCGGCCGTCAAAGGGTCGCTGCAGCTTCGCGAGCTCGACACCGGCGACGTGTATACGGTGAGAACGCGCTCCGAAGAGTCGCCGTTCAATCGCGGCCAATTCATCATCGCGCGGCTTCTTCCGCTCGGCGACCATTTGATCTTCTCGGGTCTCCAGTTCCTGATGCCTGATCGGGAGTCAGCGCTTGCGTGGCTCGAGATGCGCCGCGCGTTTGATGTGTTCGACACACCGGAGGCAGTCGAAAAGGCTCGCCGCGATCAGGTCGCCGCCTTCTGCGATCTGTTCGGTTGCGACGAATTGACCGTGGCCTCCAGCAAGCTCAGCTCCACGCTTCAGCGATTCGAACGCTACTTGCTAACCGAGCGCCGCGATCCGGAAACAGGCCTGACTCCAGCGGAGAGATACAAGAAAGAGCTCGGCCAGGAATTGACCGTCCCGGAATTGCCGTCGATGCCCGAGCCTATCGCTTCCGCCGGCGAAGTGACTATTCTCTGCGACGATTTTGACGGCATAGTGCTGCTGCCCGATTACGTCAGGTTTAGGCGCGTGTTCGAAACCGACGAGCCTGACAGACACGTCCCTGACTGGAAGGATCTGGTCTGGAGTTACGTCAAGGACCCCGACATTCCGACGGTCGCATTCGAGCGCGTGGCCGAGCAGAACCCGGCTCGCGTCGAGAAAGTCCTGCGGTCGCTGATAGGTGACAAGGATTTTTCCATCGAGCACATGTATGCGGTGCTGCTTCACTACAAGCAGCCGGTCGACGGGCTCGAGGACTTGAAGGACGATCAGAACCTCTGGGACTTGTTCAACGGCAATACTCATCCGACCAAAGGCAGCAAACGTGTCGAAGGAAAACCGCAGCCTCCCGCTCACGCGAAGGCAAAAGGAAAATCGATAAAGCTCAACACCGCCACAAAGGCGAAACCAAAAGTGAAGGCGAAAGCGAAGCGGGCAGCGAGCGCGCGGGCCACTGCCGCCCGTACTTCGGCAAAGAAACGCAATCCTGCGGCCAGGCTCAGCCGCGCGACGAAGAAGACATCAAAGACATCAGCGAGGGCTCGACCCGCACAATCACGCACCCGCAAGAGCGCTACGGCGAAGAAGCGATGACCCTCGCCGAGGCAGGCGCGGAATTCCTGGAACACATCAACGCGCGCCGGCCCTCTGCGGCGCCGGCCGATTCATCAACTCAGGCAAATGCATTGCAGGCGCTGACGAGATGCTTCTCTTCGAACGCAGAGCCCCGTGAGATCACCGCTGCAAAGCTCCGTGATTTTCTCTCTCGATGGTATGTGGAAGAGGCGTTCGCATCGGGGGCTGGCGATCCAGATGATGCGGCGAAGTTGGTAGACTCCCTGGCCGAGTTTTTCGAATGGGCCCGTCAGCGCGGCCTGATTGATTTGACATCGGAGACGTCGGGCGTCCTGGCCGAGCTTCGACAAACCCTTCCCCGGGCCCTCGACATAGCGCGCGAGCTGTCGAGCTGGATAAAAGCCCGTCGCGGAGCGTTCAACTTTCCGGAGTTCCTGACTTCGTTTGAGCAAGGCGGACGCAGCCAATATGACATCGACAAGCCGGGAGACGTCGGCGCGCGTGAAGGTTACTTTAGGATCATTCGAGCTGACGCGTCATCAGTTGAAGCTGAAGACCTGATCTCCGAAGAGAGAGTATCGCCCGTCATTTTTCCTGCCGAAGTCCTATCAAAGCTTGGCGCTCACTACACACTCAACCTGCAACTGGTGCGCAGCCCGGCGGGATGGGAGATTTCCGATTGCGGAGCCGTCTATCCGCCGGGAACGGATGTTCTATCCGGAGAGTAGTTCGGCTCTTGGCGTCTTTGCGGATCTTTGCGTCTTTGCGCGAAACATATCTTACTCCCGGGTCCCTCCCTCGGATAGCAATCTCTCAAGCGAAGCCCTGATTCGACCGACGGTCTTCTCGCCGAGACCTGGAACCGCAGCGAGTCCGCCCCCTTCGGCAAGCGTTTTCAGTTCCTCGAGGCTCTTGATGCCTAAATCTCGATAGAGCAACTGTGCGGTCTTCAATCCGATGCCCGACACTCGACGCAGATCGAGCACCGTCGCGGGTACGTCTTTCGTCAGCTCCTCAAAGTAAGAGGACTTTCCCGTTTGGATTATCTCGAGTATCTGTGCGCTTATAGTCTTGCCGATGCCGGGTATTTGCTGAAGCTCGCCTGCGCCGCGCGCCGCGATGTCGGCGATGGGAGTTCCCATCGAGCCGATGGTCTCGGCCGCCATTTGATACGAACGATATTTGAATGGGTTCTCGTTCTTGAACTCGAGCATGTCTGCGATCTGCCGAAGTACTCGGGCCACGTCGCCGTTGTCGACCGCAGGATTGTCTTGATGTTTGGCAGCATCGCTCACGCGATTAAGGTATCTCCGCAATGAGGCAAGGTCAATCCGAACGCACATCTTCTTGGTATCTTCGAAGCCCCGGCGAGTTCTATTTGACGGTGGCTGCAAGTGTCGGTAAGAATTTTAACTCAGGCAGCGTTAGCTCGAATGAGCGTCCGGGTCAATCCCTTCCTGAATCCGAGTCCTGGGAGTGTTCTTATGAGAACGGTTCTTCTAAAAACCCTGCTTCCGATTCTTCTCGTGGTTGCTTTGCTGGCAGCGCCTGCGCAAGCCAAAGACAAATGGATCAATCTCACCACGAAGAACTTCAACATCATCAGCAACGCTGATGAGGGCGGGACTCGCAAGCTGGCGTTGAAGCTGGAACAGTTTCATTTCGTTTTCTCCAAGATATTCAATCTGCCGTTGGAGCGATCAGTGCCTACGACCGTAATGGTTTTCAAAAGCGACGCCTCCTTCAAACCCTTTAAGCCGTTGTATAACGGCAAGCCGAGCAATATTGCCGGCTACTTCCAGGGAGGCCAGGACGAAAATCTGATCGCGATGGACATCAGCGCCAATCAGGAGCGCCCGATGTCTTTGATCTATCACGAGTATACGCACCTGCTCACGAGCTACACTCCTCGCGACTGGCCGGTGTGGTTGAAGGAAGGTCTCGCCGAGCTTTATTCGAGCTTCGACGTGGTCGACAACAAGGTCACGCTTGGCGCGCCCATATCGCGTCACGTCTTCTTGCTCCGCGAGAAGACGTTCATCCCGCTTCAAGATCTCTTGAACGTTCGCCACGGCTCGCCGATCTACAACGAGCGCGACAAGCAGGGCATCTTCTACGCCGAGTCCTGGGCGCTCTCCCACTATCTGATGTTTGGCGATAAGAACGCGCGCCAGCCGCAGATGGTCGAGTACACCAATCTGATCAACCACGGAGTCGAGGGCGATAAGGCGTTCGCACAAGCGTTCAAATCAAGCCCGGCACAGGTCGAAAAACAATTGAGGAACTACATCGAGAGGAGCTCATACAGCGTTAACGTCTACACGCTGGGGAGCACCGACGGTGAGAAGGATATTTCAGTGAGGCCTGTTTCCGACGCCGAAGCGCAGTCTTACCTCGGCAACCTGCTGATGCGTACGAATCGCCTCGACGAAGCTGAAGCCCTGTTGAAGCAGACCATCGAAATGGATCCACAGCTCGCGCGTCCTTACGAGGGACTTGGATTCGTTGCCTTGCGCCGCAACGAGTACGATGAGTCGTTGGAACAATTCAAGCAAGCAGTGACTCGAGGCTCAAAGAATCACCTCGCGCACTACTATTACGCGGAGGCGCTGCGGCGTCAGGCGGTTGGAGGGGTCAGAGGACCGTTGGCCCAACAGATTGCCGAGGAGTTGAGGACTTCAATCAAATTGATGCCCGCGTTCGCACATGCCTACTACGCGCTTGGGTCCCTGGCTGCGATGACCGGAGAGAATTTGAAGGAAGGGTTGGAGGCGGCCGCGATCGCCGTTAAGCTCGAGCCGCAGAAGAAGCACTTTGTTCTGGCTCTCGCGCAGGTTCAGGTGCGAATGCAGAGCTACGCGGCGGCGAAGAAGACGCTCGAACCCTTGCTGGCCGGCGACCTGGACCCAGGCCTCAAGGCGTCCGCGGAATCGACGATGAGGGCAATCGAGTACTACACCCGTCCTGAACGCGTGATTGAAACCCCCGCCCCTGAGCTCAGCCGGAATTCCGGGGCCGCGACAAATGTAGATGAGACGCGCTCCAGTGAGCCCGGAGAAAAACCCGCGAGTCGAGTCGCCGGTGTGCCTACTCTCAAGCGCGAAGGAACTCAAACGATTCGGGGCGTGCTGGTCTCTATCGAATGCAAGGCAGGGAAGTGGACCCTGGTAGTCAACACCCGGAACGACTTGTTGCGGTTCGCGGTGAGCGACAAAGACAAG
>DATIFP010000007.1:0-79637 GCA_035455165.1 Blastocatellia bacterium | reverse complement strand
CCGGTTCGGCGTTCAAGCCGTTCATCTATTCGGCGGCGATCGAGAACGGGTTCACTCCGGACACGATCGTGAGCGCAGAGCCGTTTGTGGATCCCATAACCGGGTGGTCGCCCTCGAACTACGACGGGAGCTCGGGCGGCGGGATGTTGCCGTTGCGAACCGCGCTTCAGCAATCGCTCAACGTGGTTGCGGTGCGGTTGCTTTCGATAGTGGGTGTCGATAAGGGCGCGGACATTGTTAAGCGCTTCGGGTTGCCCAATCCTATGAAACGCGTTCTGCCTTCGGCCCTCGGCGCGACTGAAGAACCGCTGCTCGACATGGTTAGTGCTTACTCGGCCTTTTCAAATCAAGGCGTGCGAATCAAACCGCACTTGATTGACCGCGTCACCGATGCCGACGGCGAAACCAAACAGGAGTGGAAGGCGGAGTCCTCGAAGGTGATTTCGCCGTACGTCGCTGCGCAGATGCAGGATATGATGCGCGGAGTGGTGACTGGCGGGACTGCCGGCTCGATGATGGCTAATAAGGAGCTCGCCAAACGGATGATCTGCGGCAAGACCGGAACGGTGAATGATTTCACCGACGCGTGGTTCATTGGTTACACGCCGACTTACAGTGCAGGCGTGTGGATTGGATATCCGGGCTTGAAGAAGACGCTCGGTAACAAGGAAGCGGGCTCGGTGGCCGCGTTGCCGATGTGGATTCACTTCATGGAGAAGTTCCTGAAGGACAAGCCAAACGACAAGTTCCCCAAGAATGTACCGGTCGACAAGGAAGTGCTTGCTCGCAGAAACGAGGCGGAGCGAGCGCTGCGCGAGGCGCAAGCAGGAGAAGCTGCAAAGGTGACCGATGAGCTGAGCGACAAAGCCAAAAGCGCCGCTCAGGAGACGGAGCCTCCGAAAGACAACAAGGAGAGCAAGGAGCATAAGGAGCGGCCCTCGCCAAGAATGATCGAGCCCGAAGGTGGACCTGCTGCCAGACCTCACGTCGAGAAGCCGCGACCCGAGGTGGAACGCGACACTTTTCGAGCGCCTCCCGCGCTCAAGCGCGACGATCGAGAGAAAGACGACAAGAAGAAGCGAGGCAAAAACGGCTGAACGATTACCGATTTGCGATTTCCTATTTGCGATTTTCTATTTGCGATGCGTCTTGATTGGCGGCAAAATCGACAATTCGGGATCGGCAGTCGCAAATCGGCACGCGGCAATTTCTCATGCTCCTGACCATCCTGATCGTTGTCATCGTCGTCGCATTGATCTACGGTTTGAGCAGCCGGGGAGAGCTGAGCCTCAACGAAAGACTCTACCTCAAGCGCCGGGGTTACGAGCCCCCGGCTGAGTTTGACGAACGCCCGCCAGTTCCCAAGGACATCAGACTACTAAACTTGATTGAATCGCTCTCCGATATTTCGCCATTCGCTCGCCAGCGAGCGGCGGAGGATCTCTCTCGAATGTGCAAGTCGGGCAAGCGGGACGGGCGAATGCTGCCCGCGCTGGTCACCGCGCTTGATGACAGCGACGCCTCAGTTCGTAGCGCTGTTGCAGCGGCTTTGGGGAACCTTGGCGACCCGTCTTCGACCGAGCCGCTCAAGAGCCGAATGGAAGTCGAGGAATCAATACACGTGCGGGCTTCGTTGGAGCAGGCGTTGGCTAAGTTGGGCGATTAGGACTGCGAATCAATTTGCCACCTTCCCAAACTGGTCCTTCAGAAATTTGGCAAAGGCATCCCGCAGCTCTCTCCGGCGCTCTCCAACAACAACCTGGCGAACATAACGATTGATTATCTCAAAGCCACTCGGAGTTCGAGCCACGACATAACCGCGGACCTCTGTTTTGATTATGTAGTCAGTCCTACCCCTTCCGACGGCGGGGTCCATGCTCAGCGCGGTTGTCATCTCCTGTCGCCTCTTGCCCTCCACCTCATATTGAATCAGAAACAGACTCGCCCCGGCCGCATCAGAAACCACATGAATCGTCCCGTACTTGCCAGCTCGTTTGATTTCCTCAATCAGTTGAAAGACTTCCTGCGCAGGACTGGGATCGTCTCCCGAGGCTACGAAGATCTTGAGCGGTTGTCCTATTGGAAGCGCACGCGACTTTTGGACGGTGATTGGGGTCTTATCCGAGACTCGCAAGTACAGCCGCAGCTTGGCAATCTCCTCGTCATTCTGCGCGAAGGAGCGTCCGGCAAGTAACAGCATTGCTATGAGGGCGAATACGAGATTTCGCATACTCGTTCTCCTCTGGCGCCGGTCCTGCCGTCCTTGCCGAACACACAGTCTAAGGAAAGGAATGTGAATAGTGAAGGGCAAACGAACCAGGTTCATGCGATCGGGCGCGACCAATTGTAGCGTGGTACGTACGATGATGCTGAGGGTTTCATTGACGCCTCGATTCATCGAGGTTCCTTTCTGATTCCGAGAATCGTATCATTGCTCGTCAGGCGGTGTTCGGCGGCACGTTTCACACAGCTCGAAGGACGAACGAGTCTACTTGGGCTTGCTGTTGTACCCCTGGTCTCCAGAGGGTGACAACCGGTCGAGCCACAGTTCTTCGAGCGCTCGGAGGTCATCGGAAGGATCGTAGCCGGACTCGTCAGTCGCGGTCAGGGTATCGAGGATTTCGAAGGCGAAGGCCTCCGAGCCGAGCTCGTTCCAATCCTTCTGAAGCGCGCGGTTCGGGTGAAGACCCATGCCCAGTTGCGCCCTATGGCGATTGAGTACAGCGGTGAGGTCTACGCTCGAGCCGACGAGTGCTTTTTCGTTCATGATGTTTCGCACTCTATACACACCCATCGGACGCCGACGCTCTTTGTACTCTCGTTTTAGTGCCCGTCGATCCATGTCAACTCCTCAAGCATCTCGGTCGCGGTCGGCTGTGCGCTCCAGTGGTGGCGGTATTGCGCGTTCAACCGTCGATGCCGTGCTCAAGCTGGCGTTCGTACTCTGACGCGTCAAAGTGGCCCTTGGACTCGGCAATAAGCCCGTCAGCATCGAGTTGCCATACTTCGTAGCCCTTGATCCGAACGCGTTTTCCCGTTCCGCCCGGTCCCGTGTTGGTACCCGTCAACGTCCAACGGAACACCGTGCCCTGGGGTTGCCGCACGAGTTCATCCATCGTCACTTTCATATCCGGGAATGTGATCATGAAGCCTCGCGCTTCTTGGGCGATGGCTTGCCGTCCTACGGCCGGAGCGCCATCGTTCACGCTGAGCGAACCCCGTTCGGAGTAGAACGCTGCAACGCTCTCGGGATCCTGGCTACACCATGCCTGAGCGTAACGCTCTCCAAACCTGATCAATTCGACCAGATCCAATTGCGCCGTCCTCCTATCTTAAGCCCGTTATCCTCGAACCAATCGCACCGACACGTACAACACGAGAATCGCAATGAGCGTCGCCAGGGCGGCCGCGCGCGATCCCATACGATTTCCGGGTGCGCTGTCGGGCGACCCCTCATGGCGCTTCGCAGCCTGAATGCTGGTGATGTCGTGGAAGGCCATCAAACCAATCATCACGAGCACCAGCATCAGCTTCCAGGGTAGCCAGATTGCAATCAGTTGTTCAACCTTCTCGGGGTTGAAGATCTCGCCGTTGAAGATTTGAGACAGCTTGATCGGCGAGAGTCGCAATGTGAGGTTTCCGAGCCCGGTCGCAAACAGCACGACAATCGAGCCCCATCCAATCCAACGAAACCGGCGAGCCAGTCCCCGCAATATTCGCTGGCGCTCTTCGACCGGGTGTGTGAGCGCGAATGGAACCGCTACCGCTGCGGTGTAGATGAGCCCGCCGGTCCATATGGCGGCGGCCAGAATGTGAATCCAAACATTGATGAAGTACATAGATCGCCCTCTCGGCTGTTTACTACTCAGAGGGTTGAGCGCCGCTACGTTCAACCGCAGCGCTTTCGCCGTCGACCGATTCGTGGACCGAACGAAGAGTGATCGCCAACCCCAGTGCGACCAACATGATCGCGCCGCTTGTCCAATAGGGGCTCCTTCCATAATGCCATTCCTGGTTAGCGTCGAGGCTCAGGAGCCACCCTCCAAGCACCGGCCCGATAATGCGAGCCAGACTCGCGACTGAAGCCATCACTCCCAGCATTCGCCCCTGCATTGCGGCGCTCACGCTCTTGGATGCAAGCCCGTTCAGCGTCGGGGTCATCAAGCTGTTGCCAATCGCTATTCCGGTGCTCCCAAGCAGCAGCGTCGCCAGCGAGGCGGACGACGGCAACGCAGAAATGCTCACCGCAAAGATGGCCGTGCCCGTGACTGCCAGCAGCTTCTCGCCGAAAATCTTTACTAAGCGGCCAAGCAACCCCCCTTGAATTATTGCGCCCAAAACCCCGAGATACGTGAACATATATCCGGTGTGTATTGCGTCGAAGTTGAATCGATGGTTCGCGAACAACGCATACGTTGCCGTCAACATGGCGAAGGAAACAGTAGCGAAAAAGTAGGTCGCCATTATTGCCTTCAGATGCCAGCCTGACCGCTCGAACACCTGTGAGATGGTGACGCGTCCACCAGCTTGAGTGCGGTGTTCGTGCGACAGGCTTTCGGGCAGAAAGAAATACAACGCCGTCGCGTTAGCCGCGGCCATAGCGGAAGCGAAGAAGAAGGGTGCTTCGGGCGACACGTGGCTCATCAAACCGCCGATGGCCGGTCCAAAGATGAAGCCGAGCCCGAACGCCGCTCCGATCAACCCCATGCCTCGAGAGCGGTGCTCGGGCGGGGTGACGTCCGCTATGTAAGCCTGCGCAGTCGAAATGTTGCCGCCACTGATTCCGTCAATAATTCGCGCGATGAACAGCCACACCAGCGCTGGAGCCATACCCAGAAGTGCAAAGCCGAACGGCATCTTCGGCGCGAGACCCATAATCAGGAACCCGATTGAAGTGCCGATCAAGCTTACAAGTAGTACTGGACGGCGGCCGACTCGATCGGAGAGCTTTCCGAGAATCGGCGCGAAGATGAATTGCATCGCCGAATAGATGGCTAGCAGCACTCCCACGGTGGCCTCTGATGCGCCGTAGCGCTCCGCATACAGCGGCAAGACCGGGATGACGATGCCGAAACCGACGAGGTCGATAAAGATGGTGATGAAGATGATTACAAGAGGTGATCGGCTCTTTGGCATGTTGGACTTGGAGATATTGAATTGAGCCATTGAAAACGGAGAATTGCAAATTGAAAATTGCAGACTCCGGACTGGAGAGATGACAATGTGACAATTGGCTCAAAGAACCGTGTCAGAGCGTACAGCTCTCAACACCGAGAGCAAGCCAAGCGTCGTTATTTTACGGTATCCACTTAGAATTTCTATTCAGGCTTTGAATGCCCAGTCACTTGCCAAACGATCTGTAGCTCTTCTTGTAGTTCAAAGATAACCGGCCGAGACCCCGCGGCGCGTTTATCATGATCCGTACTTTATGCCAGGGCTCCTCGGTCGCAGTATCGGTCGGATAGAAGCCGATGGCGTACTGGTGACGCAGCATCAGTGCGATCCTCGTGTAGATGTCGCGCGTCTGAGGCTCATCCGCCGGAGAGAAGGTCATTCCGCCGCTCGAATTAGACAACCATTGCAGCGTCCCGACACCTGCGTACAACTGGCTTATCGCGATGCTGTAAACGGGAACATCCGACTCCTTGAGCAACTCCCGGAGCTCGCGCCCGTTGTACCGGCTGCTATTCTCCTCGCCGTCCGAAATTATCAGCAGCGCTCTCTTCTGATGGCGACCCTGCCGCGCCTTTTCAATCCCAAGATACACGCCATCATAGAGAGCGGTGCTGCCCTTCGCTTTGACGAATATGACTCGGCTCATGATTTCACTGGGCGAGGTTGTGAAGTCTTGAACGAGCTTTGCGCGATCGTTGAACGCGATTATGAAGTACTCGTCCTCCTGATGAGAAGTTTCGAAGAAGCTTCGCAAGGCCTGGAACGATCTCGAAGTGAGATCGCCCATCGAGCCCGACACGTCATAGATGATTCCCAGCGTCAGCGGCGCATCTTCATCGCTGAAGTGAGCGATCTCCTGCCTGACCCCGTCGTCGAAGGCTTCAAAATTCCTCTTGCTCAGCCCGGTGACGAACCTGCCGTATCGATCTGAGACTGTAACGGTCAGGCTGACGAGTTTCGCCTTGAGCTGGATATTGTCATCTGGTTTTTGGGCGGCGCCGGGAGCATCTCTCTTATCAGAATCAGTAGCGCGGCTGTCATGCTGGGCGGCGGCAGCAACGGCGCCGCGCGGTTGAGGTTGCTGACGAGTTAAAGAGACAATCGGACGCACGGTAGCTGCCAACAACGTGGCGAGGCCGAGATACACAACAACTCGAAACATGGAACCAAACCTCGAATCCTCTGCTTCATCGTTCTCAAAGCGGCTAGTAGTAATATTAGACCATAGCCGGTTTGAACAGAAATCGCAGGGGGAAATCATCATTCGCGCGGGGTCGGTCGAGGCCTTCTAGTCGCCAATTATCTTCACTAAGACTCGCTTCTTGCGACGGCCGTCGAACTCGCCGTAGAAGATCTGCTCCCACGGTCCGAAGTCGAGCTTGCCCTGGGTTATCGCCACGACTACTTCGCGGCCCATGACCTGCCGCTTGATGTGGGCGTCGGCGTTGTCCTCGCCCGTTCGATTGTGATGGTAGGCGTCGACCGGTTCGTGCGGCGCGATGTTCTCCAGCCACACCTCGTAATCGTGATGAAGTCCGGCTTCATCGTCGTTAATGAACACCGAAGCCGTTATGTGCATCGCGTTGACCAGGGCTAGACCTTCGCGAACGCCGCTCTCCTGGAGACAAGTTTCGATTTGCGGGGTGATGTTGATGAACCCCCGGCGCGCAGGCACATTGAACCACAGCTCTTTGCGATAGCTTTTCATGAGACTTCTCAAGTCCGCCCTCGGTGGCTTCCGCCTGAGGAATCACGGGCGCGCGCGGGTCAAAGGACTTGCCACGCCCGGCGCAGCAAATCTCGCTTGAGCGTGACATAGCTCTGTTCGCCCACAAGCGCTCGCCCGAGAATGGTTCGAACCCCGCGATGATGACGCGCAAGCATGACCATCGCATCGGTGAAGATCCGGCCAATGAACCGCCCGTGATAAAAGTGAGGAAGCCGGTACGACGCGTGCTCGAGGTCCCGGCCAAACGCTTCGCGCCACATGTTTTCATAGGACGATGCAGCGCGCTCGTAAGCGGCCAGGGGTTCGTTGGTACTCCGGGCGTGGCTCAACGCATCCGCAAGCAGATCCGCGGATTTGAACGCGTAGTAAATCCCTTCGCCGGTGATCGGGTCGGCGAACCCTGCGGCGTCGCCAATCAGCGCCCACCCGTCTCCGATTGTTTGCAGTTCTCTCCAGCTCGTCATATCGAGCGTAGGAATCTTGGCGCCAAAGAAGCTTACGCGCTCTGGCTCCGGCATCGAACCGCCGTAGCAGTCGCAAACAAAATCGGTGAGCAGCGCACGCAATTCGTCCGATGTGCGCTCGCCGAGCTTCGATGCGACACCGAAGTTCATCACGCCGGGCCGCGGAAACGCCCACAGGTAGCCGGTGAAGTCACGTGGGAAGCGCACAACAACTTCATCAACGGCCGGTCCGCGCCGTTTGGCGTCACCGTTCCCACTCGAGGGGCTCTCGTCATCCCGGATGTTGTAGCCGAATGCGAGCGCGAGGTCCTGCTTTGGAAAGATGCCGACCAGGCGGCGACGCGTGAAGCTCGCGGCGCCATCGGCTCCGACAAGGAAACTTGTTCGGTACTGATTGCCGGCGTCCGTAGAGATCACCCAACCATCTCGATCGCGCGAAAAGTCACACACGGCCTCACGCACAAACCGGGCTCCGGCTGCCAGCGCCCGATCGAGTACGAGACCGTTGAGGACTTGCCGGGAATAAACCGCGAAGGGTTCCTCGAGCGTCAGACTGACCTGGCGATTGAGAGGAGAGATCATCGTGATGCGCCGGATGAGTTTTTTAGGGTAGCCCGAGCTCTTCAGGATGAAATCAAACTCGCGGAGCGCTCGCGTCGGAACTCCCCCGCCGCACGGTTTCTCCCAGGCGCCTTTCGGGTCGAACAGAACGACATCGCGGCCGTCGGCGCTGAGTCGCGTCGCAAGATGCGCGCCGGCCGGTCCCGCCCCGATGATCGCAATCTCTGCTGAACGAACTTGCATACAGAAAGGAAGTCTAGCGGCGCGATTACGCCCTATCAAGCTTCAGCGCTTGCGGGAAGTGGCACGCTAATTGGTTGTCGAATTGAGAGGCAAGCCAAATTCCTTACGAAACGGCGCACTGTTCATGCTCGACAAGGGTGGGAGAAGGGAAGCGGCGCAGGCGCTCAAGAATTTTATCGCTAACGTTTCCAGCCCGTGCTCTGGCTTGAACGCCTCCGCCAATTATTGAACGCATGAGTTCGAAGGCTTTGCCAAATTTTTTTTAGGCTCTTTGCGGGACCTCTCCGGAGCTACAGATTTAACCGCCATTTGGGAGCGCTGCGCGGGTCGAGCTCACCTCCAGAAAGGAGCTGGCGTTCGCGGACCGAAAGTTGCCGCACCCGTCGAGGAAGGACCTTCGCCGCTGGATGAAGGAGTAAATCGGTCGTCCCTTATTGGCCTTCAGGTTTTTGTGTTGCCGAACCGAGCCAGGCGGTGTACCAGAGATTCGCGAGCATCTGTGAGCCGGCAGCGAGGCGCTCAGTCACGAATCTCTTTGACTCAGCATTTCGATTGTTTGCGTCCCATCGAGCGGTCTTCTCCATTCGGTACAGTTCCGGGACGTGATTGTAGGAATCGATCAGGTACTTGACGATGTCCGCGAACGGGTCTTGCAGTTTCGTGGCGGCCTTGACCAACCCGCCAAAATCTTCGGGTTTGATTTGCGCTTTGACGTACTCGCTTTCGAATCGCCCGTGCAAGGGCTCGCGACTGAAGAGTTGCGGATTCGAGCTGGTGCTCCAGCCGTTGTAGTGTATCGAGGCATGAAGTGGCTGCGAACCATCAGCGACGTAGTGACCGAGAACCCCGGCGTAATAGATGATGTTCTGCTCGATCTGATCGCGCTCGGGTTCGTTGCGAGGGTCCCGCCACATGCGAAACAAGACCTGAACCTTCTCAAAGCCTTCGAGAATCGAATACGGCAAATAGCCTATGTCTTTCGGGTCCTTTCCCTGAGAGCGAAGCCAGTCGGCATAAAGGTAACGGTCATTTGGGAGCGCCTCGAAGGTCTCGGGTTTGTCGATATCGACAAAATGATCGGGGCCGTTAACTTCGCTCAGCGCTTTATAGAGTTCCCTGCCGTCTCGCCAACGATCGGGTTCGGGACCTAGAAAAGTGAGCCGCGCGCCGGCGCTCCGAAAAAAGGCGGGCATGTCTGGAGGCAGGCGTTCCGCGGCGACGCGATTGATGTAACGGTGGCCCTCCTCTCCCCACGCGGCCGCCGGGGGCACGACGTTGAGAATCAATAGCGTGAGAACAAACAGGATTGTTGGCAGCTTTAGCTGGTGCATTGCGTTCCTCGTTGTTGAAGTCTAGATGAGACGGACTACTGAGATCCACCAAAATACAGTGAACGAGGAAGAGGCTAAGAGCAACGCAACATGTTAGGGTTCAGCACCAGAGCTGAAGCCTGCGCTCTGAACTGAAACTTGCTCCTTGTCGCGTTTTCAGTCTTCGTCGTGTTCGTTTCCGTCGTAGTGCATTACAACAGGCTCTTCATCGACTTGAGTCTCGAGATGCACATCGCGGCCCCAGAGCTTGTAGACGTACTCGAGGGTCTTGCGGGCGTATTTCATTTCCAGCTCTACTCCCTCATAGCGGTGCATCAGGTACAACTCGCGGTTTCCGTCATAATCGCCGTCAATCACTTCGATGTAAGGGAACCCGAAGTTGGTCATGTTAGCGGTAAGCTGACTCCGAACGCGCTCCCAGTTCTTCTCGGTGACCGTCCAGTCTTCCTCATCGACAAGCTGGTAAACGAACAGATCCAGCTCCTCACACATTTCCTCGGTCAAGTAGTTGCGAAGAAACGAAATGTCGTTGTCGAGCTCCCGCACCTCAAACATTTTGTCGCGGCCCTCGTCTCCGGTGCGGCCGAACTTCTCGCGCTCTTCATTGGTGGGATTGTCCCAACGTTTTTCGATGTCTTCAAATAGTTTGTAGCCGAGATAGTAAGGATTGAGCTGCCCTTTGTGCGGCGACACGACTCCGGCGTGCAACTCGGCGAATTCGAGATATTGATCAGTGGGCAAATCCAGCTCTCGCATGATTCGGGAATGCCAGATGCTCGCCCATCCTTCATTCATAATCTTCGTCTGTAATTGCGGGATGAAGTACTCCATCTCCTCGTGGAGCATTGCCATCACGTCGCGCTGCCAGGGTTCGAGGGCGGGCGAGTTCTTCATTATGAAATAGACCAGGTCTTTTTCAGGGACGTCGATACTTGGTTTGTGCCGTCGCTCGGAATCGAGGTCCGGGCTTTCGTCCTGCATCTGCAGCTCCTGCCTGGAGAGGAGATCATCATAGCGCCCTTCTCGCCGGCGCGGCTGCTTATCTGTCTCGTCAGGATGGTCTTGAACAGGTTTCTTGATGAAGAAGTTCGGATCTATGTGCTCCTCAATTGAGAGCACCGCATCAAGGAATTCTTCCACAACCTTGCGGCCGTGCTTGAATTCGTACTCGGCCATCCGCCGGGCGTGCAGAGCCGCTTCATCGACCATTCGACGGTTGGTCTTGGAGAAGTACACGTTATTCTTGAAGAAATCTACGTGGCCGAGCACGTGCGCGATAACCATCTTGTTTTGCGTAGGGGAGTTTGTCTCGAGCAGGAAGGCGTAAGAAGGGTTCGAGTTGATTACGACTTCGTATATCCTCGACAAGCCGAAGTCATACATCATCTTCATTCGATGGTAAGCCTTGCCGAAAGTCCAGTGCGAGTAGCGGCCGGGTAACGCATAGGACCCGACTTCGTACATTACAGTCGCCGGGACGATCTCAAATCGCACGGGAAACGGATCGAGGCCGAACCTGTTGGTGGCAACGTCCCAGATCTGTTCGACTGCCTTTTCGAGTTCCAGTACTTCTTTGTCGACCATATCCCTACGCCTCTTCGCCGCGTTTGCCGAAGAACTCCTTCAGCGCCGGATAAACGTCCTCTTTGTCGTCGATGCGCACGCCGACAAAGCGATCCTGGCTCTTGAGTCTGTCCTTGAAGATTGACAGCAATGCGCCAGACGAGCGCCGGTAGCTCGACGCGCCTTCTTCTCCAATTTCGCCGTAGCCAAAAAGATTGCACGTGGCTATCAACTCGTCTGCGAGCTTCACCGCCTCGTCGTTGTCCGAGTAGTAGTTGTCGCCGTCGGAAAAATGAAACGGGTAGATATTCCAGTCTCTGGCCGGGAAGCGCGAGTCAACCACATCAAGCGCCAGACGGTATGCAGACGAGACTACCGTTCCGCCGGACTCGCCTTGGGTGAAGAACTGTTCTTCTGTTACCTCCTTCGCCTCTGTGTGGTGGCTGATGAACACTATCTTCACGTTGTCGTATTTGGTTTTGAGAAATCGCACCATCCAGAAGTAGAAAGATCGCGCGATGTACTTTTTGAATTCGCCCATCGAGCCGCTGACGTCCATCATCGCGATAACGACGGCGTTCGACTCGTAGGTCATCTGCTGTTCCCAGGTTTTGTAGCGCAAATCCTCCTTCTTGAATGGGCCGAGGCGCGGCTCACCGGTTTCGCGCGCCTGGCGCTTTATGTTTTCGAGAATGCTGCGGCGTTTGTCGAGATTCGAGAGGATGCCCGCGCGACGAATCTCGGTGAACTTCGTGGACTTGGATGGAACGGCATGTTTTGCCTTCTCTTCGAGGTACGGCAGGTGCAAGTCCTCGAAGATCAGCTTGGCAATCTCATCGATGTCTACCTCGGCCTCAAAGTATTCCTGCCCCGGTTGATCGCCGCCCTGGCCCTGACCCTGGCCGGGTTGCGCCTCGTGGCCGATCACGTCTCCGACCTTCGTGTTGCCGTCGCCGGTTCCGACGTGTTTCTTCTTTCGATAGTCGAAGCGGAACTTGTATTCATCGAGCGAGCGAATCGGCACTTTTACCACTCGTTTGCCGTCCGAAAGGATGATCGACTCGTTGGATACGATCGAGCCGAGGTTCTTCTTGATCGCGTCCCGCACGCGCTCCTTGTGGCGATCCTGATCTATCTGACCCTTGCGTTGAAGCGACCAATCGTTTCGTTGTACTGACATAACATCACTCCGAACCGGGGAATGGCTTTTACAAATCGAATGGGCCCGATCAATACCCCGCGTAGATCGCAATCAAGTAGCGCTCATCATATGTCTGATCGAGGTCGCGGAACGCAGAGCGGTCTTCGGCTGTGGCTACCAGTCTTCCGTCAGAGACTCCCGCTTCGTCTTCGGAAGTCACCTCTATGAGAAGCCACAGGCCTCGATACAGGCGTTGCCATTCGTGAAGCGGCTTCCTCTCATCCGAATCGAAAATCTCTGCTCGAGCGCAGGAACCCCGCGTCATGCCGTGCTCATTCATCTCAACAGATCCCTGTTCGCGAGAGATGCGTCTGTAGGCTATGCGGTCCCAGGCATGCGCAATACAAACAACGATTGACAGAGACAGACTGTACCACCAGCCGGGGGCCGACCACGACGACCAGACGCCGACAAGGAGGGTTAGCGCCACCAAGCCAACCGAGACTGAGAGCGACAGGTGCTCGCTTGCCGAAACTAGCCCCTCGGCTTTCGCTCTGATAAACCGATCGAGCTTAGCTGTCCGAGCGTTTTGGCTCGAAGGCTTCAGACGTTCGGCGATCGGACCGAGGCTTGTTCCGCAAGCACCGCATCGGCTGGGCTGCGAGCCGTTTGCCTCGCCACAAACCGGGCAATAGATAATCAGCGGCTCGTTTTTGAACCCTGTGTTTGATGAATCGAGTTGTCGGCCTATCGATCCAGTCGCACTCTCCAGATAAGTATCAGCAACGTACCTGGCGTGTGATGCTTGGTCAAAGGATTCGCTGTGAGCGGCGGCAGCCGTTGCACGGCGTTGCCGAGCCGTTGATGCAGTCGCCGAAAGCGAACCGGAAGCATGATATCCAGCAGTCATCGCTGTGTCGTTCGCCCCTTCTTGACCCGCTGCAAATTGAGGTAGTCCGGGAGGGACTGCCGACCCGAACATCAGCAGCCTCCTCAGCCTGAGAGAAAGTGTCCGAACAGACCTGCCGAGCCGATAGCCCAAAGTATTTCGATAGTCTTCCTGCCCGATTCCTCTCCAGTCAGAATCCGCCAAAGAGCGTCCCCTAAAAACGCGATAATCAGGGTGCGCAACGCGTTCGCGGTGCTCGTGATCGGGTCCCTTCCAATCAAAATCTGGTGACAGGCTTCGCTTGTAGGCGCGATATTCTAGAAGAGCCTGCCTCGCGGAAAGAATTGCTAGAGGTATGAAGAAGAGGGGCTCACTGTAAGGCCCGGAGTATCCCTTCTGCCAGCTTACCAAGCCGCCCACCAGCACGGCCATGAACATCAGGAGGTTCAATAGGCTGTCCCGCCGAAACCGTTCGCTTCTGCTGTCCAGTATCTGATCAACCTTACCTGCAAGTACGACCGGAGCCCGACCCTTCATCGCTTGGGAAACCAGTTGCAGATTCTCGCGACATGCCCGGCAGTATCTGTTGGCATCGGGGTTTTCGGTTGCGCACTTCGGACAAAACATCAGCGTCCTCACAAACGTACCTGGCGTCATCGGCAATACTTAACGCCCTCGGTGAGCCGTGGGCTGGATTCACACCGCCAGGTCGCTCGTACGACTTACCGGGATTGAAAGCTGGATCGAGCTTTTCCGCCGCGGCCCTAAGGGCCCGGTTTCACCTTTGGGAGAAACCAGTTGGTTGATAAGAACCGCCGTTCCGATAGCAGCAACTTCTTCAAATAGTTTGCCCGCACGACCATCCAAGTCCTCGCCCACGGTTAGCACGAGCTGAGCGCAGCCGATCGGTCGCCGGTCAAGAACGTCGACAGCTTCGCGCCCGGGCTATCGCGACAACAGCGTCCCCACATAAGTCAGCAGCTCGTTCGCGCAAACCGTGCAATACCCGCTCTGCGATACCAATCGATCGATCACTTCGTTGATGCGCCGAAGCTGGTCCGCATCCGGCGTCTTCGTGGATGTGGTGATCTTCACCACGTCCTTCAGGTCGGAGAATATCTTCTTCTCGATCGCCTCTTTCAGCCGCTCGTGCGATTTGTACTCGAAGGGCCGGCCCTTTCGCGCGTGACTGGAGATTCGTATGAGAATCTCTTGCCTGAAAGTATTCTTACCGTTTTCGCTGATGCCGATCTGTTCCTCAATCGAGCGCATCAGCTTTTCGTCCGGTTCGATCTCTTCTTCGGTGATGGCGTCCTTGAGCTTCTCCTTGTTGCAGTACGCTTCCACGTTGTCGAGGTAGTTGTCGCATACGGTCTTGGCCATCTCCTCGAACGAGTAGACAAACGCCCGCTGCACTTCATTCTTGGCGATTTCGTCGTATTCGCGCCGCGCGACGGAAACCAGGTTCAAATAGCGGTCCCGCTGCTCGGCGGAGATACCGGTGTGTTGCTCAAACCCGTCCTTGATGGCGCGCAACGCATCGATTGGATTGATACAGGTGATATTGTCTTTGACCAGCGCGCCGGAGAGGCGATTGATGATGTACCTCGGGCTGATCCCGTCCATTCCTTCGCGCACGGTGTCTTCCTTGAGATCCCGCACGTCCTTGGATTTGAAGCCCTCGACGTCCTCGCCGTCATATAGCTTCATCTTTTTGACGATGTCTATGTTTGCCTTCTTCGGTTCTTCGAGCCTGGTCATTACCGCGAACATCGCGGCGATCTTCAGAGTGCTGGGCGCGATGTGAATGTTTCGAAGCGCGTCCGATTGCTTCAACAGCTTGTCGTAGATTCGCTCTTCTTGCGACACCTTCAGGTTGTAGGGGACCTTGATCATTATGATCCGGTCTTGCAGCGCTTCGCTCTTGCGGTTCGCGACGAACGCTGAGTATTCGTTCTCGTTAGTGTGGGAGATGATCGCCTCGTCCGCATAGATCAGGGCAAACCGGCCGGTCTTGATGTTCTGTTCCTGGCTTAGCGTCAGCAAGCTATAGAGGAACTTCTCATCGACCTTCAACATCTCGACGAACTCCATCAGGCCGCGATTGGCGATGTTCAACTCGCCGTCGAAGCGGTACGCGCGCGGGTCGGATTCGACGCCGACCTCGCCGATGGTCGACAAGTCTATGGAGCCGGTCAGCTCGGTGATGTCCTGAGATTTCGGGTCAGACGGAGCGAAGGTGCCGATCCCGATGCGGTCCTTCTCGGAGAACACGATGCGATGAACGAGCACGTCCTCGTGACGTCCTCGATACACGTGCTCGAGGTTGTAGCGGCACTGCGGGCACAGCTCGCCTTCGATATATATCCCGTAGTGTTTCTCTATTTCCGGCCTGAGCTCCGGAGGGATCAAATGAAGAGGCTCTTCGTGCATCGGGCAGTCTTTAATCGCGTACACCGCGCCGTTACCGGTGCGCGACCACTTCTCAAGACCACGCTTGAGCATCGTGACGATGGTCGATTTGCCGCCGCCCACCGGACCCATCAGCAACAGAATTCGCTTTCGGACTTCGAGCCGTTGGCCGGCCGATTTGAAATACTCGACTATTCTTGAGATCGGACGCTCTATCCCGAAAAGCTCATCGCTGAAAAATTCGTATTTTACTATTTCGTCCCTGGATCCCTCGTTGATCTTCTCCACGCCGGCCGCAAGGATCATGTCGCAGATCCGCGCGTGCGAGAGCTTCGAACTGCTTGGGTTTTGGGTAACCAGTTCGAAGTAATCTCTGAATGTTCCTTCCCAGGCAAGCCGCTCGCGGTCGCGGCGATGAGTTTCAAGGAGGTCGCTCAGGTTAATCTTATTCTCTCCCATGTCTACCTCCGAATCGATTCAGGCCTTGGTCCGTGGGCGGCAACCCACAACCGTGCGCGCTGATCGATTGTGATCCGAACCGTTTTCACTGCGGGGGCCACCCTTAAACGGCTCATTTGGCTTACTCAATGCGAGAGTTAGGACGACACTCAGTCTACGCCCTCGCGGGCGCACAGTCGGTATGGATCCGGCTGTTCGTGGCTCGACTGGATGCACGCTCAACCTCGATAAATCAAAGCGAAGCATCTTGTCAAAACTTAGTTCGAACTCAACGATCCGTCTTAGCTCCAATAGCTGGCAGCATTATAGCACAGCGCTGCAAGCCCGCTTTTTTTGCGCAAATGATCGATTTGCTCACGGCGGCCCAACCTCGAGGACTACGATGGGCTTCACCAACCTGAGAGCCGAATCGAATGTTCCTACGCCAACGAGCTTGCCCGACTGATCGCACAAGCGGATCGGGACCGTGGACTCTGAAATCGCCGACTCGTCCTCGAGCAGCGAGAATCCCCGCCCGGTCGCTACTCGTCTCACCCGGTCGTCATCGAGCCGGAGGAGCGCCAGGTGCGAGAGCATCGCGGTCGGATCGATCAACGCGTCACGCAGTTGATCGGGCCCTATCGATTCCAGTTCCTCCAGCGTCAGCGCGTCCTCGACATGAAAGTGGCCGACTGCCGTTCTGCGCAATCCGGTCAAGTGCCCGCCGACCTCCAGTCGCCGGCCGATGTCGTGAGCAAGCGTCCTGACATAGGTGCCCGATGAGCAACGGACGCGCATTCGAAAGTCGAGAGTGCCGTCTTCGTTCAAAGTCAACGCCGCTCCATCGCCCTCGATCAACTCCATCGAGTGGATCGTTATGCTCACCGGTTCGCGCGGGACGTCGCGGCCCGCGCGTGCCGCGCGATACAGCTTCTCCCCGCCCACTTTCTTGGCCGAGAACATCGGCGGCGTCTGCAACTGGGGGCCGGTGAATTGTTCCAGAATTCCTCGCAGGTCTTCGAGGCTCACCTCGTTTGATGAGCGAATTGGGGTGATCTGTTTCCCGGTGGCGTCCTGGGTATCGGTTGCGAAGCCCAGCCTGACTTTCGCGACGTATTCCTTATCGAGGCCAACCAGGAACTGGACGAGTCTCGTGGCGCGGCCGACGCAGCATACCAGGACTCCGGTTGCGAAGGGATCAAGCGTTCCTGCGTGTCCGACGCGGCGAATAGCCGTGGCGCGGCGCACTCGATCTACAACGTCGTGCGAAGTGATGCCTGCGGGTTTGTCGATGATGAGGGCGCCCAGCATGATCCCTTTCGCGCAGCTAATCAATAGACGGGGCGCTTCCCGGGGATGCCAACGCTCGTAACGAAAATACAGGTCTTCCCGGCAGCGCGAGGCGAGAAGAATTCAGTCACGTCGTCGTCAAAAAACGTCAATCCGGTTGCGCCTCGTCGAAGCGCATAAGACGCCAGGTAAATCTTGCCGCCGGTGATGCCCGCTTCCATTTGTGCGGCTCGATATCCGCGATTGCCGTAAGCTTCGAGCAGCGACTCCAAATCGGCCATGAAAAAGAACGTGGCGCTTGCGTCGCCGCCCAGATCCTGGCCCAGCGTGAGGTATGCTGCCTGCTTGCTGAAGTCGCCCGGCTTGAGCAGCTCGAGCGCGCGATCGTCTCGATGATGCAAATAGGCACCGGGGGGCAGTCCTTCAACTCGATTGACGATCACATAGATCTCATTGAGCGGATCTCGTTGCAAGAAGTCGGCGGGGATGCCCGTAGTCGCTCGATCTATTATTGCGGCGAGGTCCGAAAATGGAAGTTGTTTGAGTGCGAAGCGCCGCGTGGACGCTCTTCGTTGAATGACGTCCTCGATCGCTTCACCCGGGAGATCGTCATCTGAAGGCACCGGGAGCGGAAACAATTCTCCGGCAACATCGCTCGACGACGAACCATATTTCACGTTGCGCCATTCACGAACCTCATCTCGACTTGCGAGCGACGACGCGCGATGCATCCGGCGGATCGAGGGATAATCTACCGGCGAAGGAGAAAGCGGGATCACACTGAAGTCAATCTGGGGAAGGGAATCGATCTCCCTGCTATCAGTCGAAGAGCCGCTCGAGCTGCCGAGTGCGAGCAAGCTCAAGGCAAGCTCTTGCTCGCCATCAATCCCGATTAACCTGTTGACTTCTCCCTCGACGAAACCCAGCACGACCTTGGCGGGGAGCTCGTGCGCCGCCGCCATCGCCAGCGCATTCGCCACGATCATGCCGTTGTCCCAGAAGTGATAACGATACGCCCGATCGCGATACTTCCACGTGCTGCGCCAGCTTATCGCAGTGAAGATCAGAGTCGCCGCCGCGCCGCTCACGTTCGGGTCGTCCGCCGTCGCGCGTGATAAGACTCCTCGCAGGTCTCCGTCTCGCAATCGTCTCAACGCGAAGTCGCCGGGATTGAAGTGATACACGCCCGCAGTGAGACCCCCCAGGTCACCACAGACAACATAGGTTTCTGTCGGGTAGAGTGCGCCGGCACAGGCGGCTGCGCGGAAGTAAAGCTCGCCTCCCGGATATGTTTTATGCCTGGTCACCCCGGCCGAGTAGTACAAGATACTCGCGAGCCGCGTGAGATCGACCTCTTGATTGATGCCTGCTTCAGAGCCGTCCGACGCTATGACGCGCAGCGCGGGTGCAAGCGTTTGCACAAGCTCTCGGGGCAGCGAGATGGGTTCCAGGTCGGTGTATATCTTGAACGGCGAGGGCTGATTCGGCCAGTCGAGATAGTGCCGATCAGCGCGGATGCTTACATAGGAGTGCTTTGTGAGATTGTGATATTGCTGTGCTTCATCGAGTTCGCGATTGGTTGTCATTGTTGCTTGAGCTTGTCCTCGAGGCCCGCAAGGGAACCGTTCAGCCTTTTGTAGAGCATTTCAATCTGCGCCCGTCGCACCGAGGCGGTTGGCAGCCCCGGATCGTAGCTCGCAATGTACAACTCGAGCGCTCGCCGGTCGTCGCCCGCTTCCTGCGTGGCGACCGCCAGATGCCAGATGGCAATCTTGCGATCCAGGCTAGTCGGATAGACGTCCACTGATTTGATCAGGCTCTCCAGTGCGGCTCGCGTGTTGCCCTTCTTGAACTGGGCCCACCCCAGAGCGTCGTAAGCGCGCCCAAGAAACATCGCTCGGCGGCCGGCGCGGTCGAGCAGCGGCGCATCGCGCATCGAGCCAGCGGGTTCAGTTGCCGTTTCGGCGAGGTCGATCGCCCGGCGAGCAAGTAACTCCGCCGCGTCCAGGGCCAGATCGGCCTCGGTGAGCTTTCGGGAGACCCACACCATCCGAAACGCCTGCCGGCCGTCGTCCAGAGTTGTGAATGTCGTGATCGTTCGGATCAGCTCCGTCATACCCGGCAGGTTGCTGTCGCGCCCGGCTGAAAGTTCCGAGTCCAACGAAGGCGCGGCCGTCGCTCGACGGGGGCGTGTTGCGCTTTTCGCCTCGTCGTCCTCAGACGCATCTGCGGACTTCGCCTGCCCAGGGCGTGGCCGCCTTCGAGCTGCCGTTGGCTGAGCCGGCTTGCGACTGGCCAGCGCGACTTTCGAAAAGTGGCTGATCTTGCAGATGGCTTCCACCAACCTGTATTGAAACGTGGTCGTAGGGTCTGAGTTCAAAAACAAGGCCGCCTGTCTTTCACGTTCCAGTAGCAAGTCGAGCCTCGGCGATCGCGTTTTGATTGCGCCTCCAAGCAGTGCCTCGAATTCACCGTCGGCGTTTACGGTGAAGGCCTTGCCCATCACCTCCGTAGCTTGATCGTAACCGTCCACCGCAAGAAACGCCTTAGCCAGTTCGAAAGTCAGGGTGGCGAACCCCGCGTGCGCCTGCGCTCCGATCAGCGTGGCGAGGGCATCTCCGAACTTGCCTTCGAGCGCGTCGGTTTCGGCCTTTCCAATGAATGCCCACGCGTAGCGGGGCTCTATGCGCGCTGCCTGTTCAATGACCGGCCGGGCCAGAGAGGGCTTTTTGCGAGTTATGTAGAAGAAGCCGAGTTGGGTGAGAAACCGATAATCACCGGGAGCGAGTTCCATGGCCCGGCGCATCTCCGGTTCCGCCTCTTCGTCTCGCCCAAGTGCCAGCAGGGCAATCGCCAGGCCTCCGTGTGCTTCGGCATCGTCATGCTTGAGTACGATTTGCCTGCGATAGTAAGGGATGGCACGCTCGTACTCGCCCATAGCGCGCGCGAGGTTTGCGATATTGAGATTGGCGAATTCATCTTTGGAGTCGAGTTCGAGGGCCCGCGAGAACTCGGCCATGGCGTCATCCAATCTGAGGCTTATCAAGTAAGCGGTGCCCAGACTGTTATGTGCTCGATGGTCCTGAGGCGCGAGCTGGACGGCGCTCTCCAATACTCGCACTGCTTCGAACGGCGCTTCGATCTGAACGTAGAAAAACCCAATCTCAACCAGCCGATTCGGATCGTTCGCGAAGCGCGGCTCGAAGGAGCGCATCAATTCGCTGGATTCAACGCGGTAACCGAATGCATTCATCGCCATTGGCAACGGAAAAACATACTGGGCAAACACCTTGTCGGTGATCGGATCAGCCGCGTGGCGAAACGCGGCCTTGAAAGCCCGCATCGCCGCTTGAGGGTTCGCTTCTCTGAGGGCTTGCTCGCCCTTGAGCGCATATTCGCGCATCAACAGTTCGCGCGCTTCGTTTTCAAGATCGGAGCCACGGGAGGAGGCAAGAAACTTTTCGAGCAGATCGATTCGTTGTTGAGAAGCTTCGGCGTTGCGAGCCTTGTCCAGTACTTCTCGGGGCGAGAGGCCTGACGGTTCGGTTGCTGGAGCCGGTTTCGGCGCCGGTCTTTTTTGCCGCGGTCGTTGCTGACCGGACGCAAGAAGCGTGAGACTGAATACGGTTGCGATCGTCAGAACAACGCAGCAGTAGATCGATAACCGAACTCTTGGCTTACCATCCAACACCGTAGGCTTGTCAGCTTGCATAACGGAGAACACTGCCGGATTATCGGGCCTCGACTGTGGGCGCTTGAATTGGTGACGCCAGGGCTTCGCTCAACACGCGGCCAGTCCTATTTGAGGGCGGCTCAATCCCGAGCAGCGCCGCAAGGGTCGGGGCGATATCCGAGGGCGAGCACGCGGCGTTATAGCGGCCGGGCTTCACCCCTGCCCCAAACAGCACGATCGGAACATGAGTGTCGTAGTTGTAAGGCGAGCCGTGCGTGGTCGGCAGGTTGCCTTCCGAGAAAAAGTAGAAGGGCCTTGTGATCAGCCAAACGTCGCCCGAGCGCTCGCGATTGAATCCGTTGCCGACCCGTCGTGCGACGGGTCCGCCCGGCATTCGACCCTCGACCAGTTGCGTACGAGTGAAGTAATTGACCACGCCGGCGAACGTGAGTGCGGTTTCACCGGCCAGCTTTTCGGCTTCAGCCGCATCGACCTTCTTCTCAGCGATGAGCTTGCGATCGAGATAGAGTTGATCGTTTATGAAATTCTGCACCCACTTGCCTTCCCCGAAGCGGGCTGCCAGAGCCTTGTTCACGGCATCGACCATGTCTCGTCCCGACAACCGTTCGGCGTCAAACCCATTCGCGCGCGCGTATTCGGGGATGGGCGCGACTCCGTGGTCGCCGGTCACCACTACGATGGTGTTTGCGAGACCCACTCGTCCGTCGATGAACCCAAGCAAATCGGCAATCACACGATCCAATCTGATGTAGGTGTCTTCAACCTCGGCGCTGTCCGGCCCGTAATAGTGACCGGCCAGATCGGGCGACGAGAAGCTTATCGACAGGAGGTCCGGGTAGTCATCGGCTCCGAGTGATTCTTCGGCGAGCGCCGCTTTGCAGAAGTCTGCGAGGTACTCTGAAGCAAACGGGGTCAGCTGGAACGCTGTGTAGAACTTTGGTCCGGGTTTCTCATCTCCGCCAGTGACGACGTAGGGAAGACGCGACCCGAGCGATGTCTTCTGCAATGGAAGATATGCGGACTGTGCGCGTTTGTATGCGTCCGCGGCAAGCGCACGGTCCCACTTCATTCCAAAGTATTTGTCGGGTTTCACGTTTGAGTCGAAACTCCTGATCCATGCGGGCAGCTCCTTTGCGTAGTAGTCACTGGATACGAAACCGCCCTTCGCGTCATTGAACCAATAGGCACCGTTCGGATGCTGGCCGCCGGGAAGGACCGCCGCTCGGTCCTTGAGGGATGCGGCGAACACTCTGGATTGGAAATTGTTCGACAGCCGCATCTGATCACCGATTGTAGTTCCTATCAGAGTGCGCGGGCTCGCCGCACCGCCGGTGCTTGCGGGCCCGTCGGGAGTCACAAGATGAGCCGAGTCGTCGGCGACCATGACTCGCACTTTGCCCGATTCGCGATCGAACCACGCGTTGCCGACGATCCCGTTTTGCGCGGGCACTGACCCGCTGAAGATTGCAGCGTGACCGCAAGCCGTAAAGGTCGGGACATAATCGTAGTTTGCGTTGGTGAATAGGGCGCCGCGGCTCGTCAGCCGTTTGAAACCGTAGTCTCCGAATAGGTCGGCAAAACGTTCGAGATAATCGTAGCGAAACTGGTCGACCACGATTACAAGAACGAGCTTGGGCTTATCGGATCTCGCCGTTGCGCTTGTGCGGTTTCTTCGAGTTGCGGACGTGCGTTGCGCATCGCCTTGCAGGGTCAGCAGGCTGACTAGAAACAGTAAAGCGATGATAATCCTTAGCCGCGATGTGCTTTGCTTTTGGGCCATCGTTTGAGTCTCTATAAGACTGACACCGTAATTCAGCGATACAGCAGGTGTCAACCTGACCGGCCTCGCAGCTGGTACTCCCCGAGCGCGATCTCTCAGAATCGCCTTTGGGTGAGTTCCCAACTGATTCCAATCGATGTACGAGCTTTTTCGCAAAAGGGAGTTCATGTTACGCGGCGGTTGTGTTATGTATGAGGTCGTAAGTACAGACCATTCAAACGATCACCGGGGATTTCAGCTCTCGCTTTGCAAGTAGCAATGTGTCGAATGACGAGCATTCGCGAAAGGAGACAAGCTAATGCGAGTAACAATCGTTCTCCTCACCGGCGGATTTTTCCCGCCGGAGAGAAATGACCAGACGTTCCTTGATGTCGGGTACTTTGAGACACCAGGCCCAACCGACATCGAAGTGTCCGAGGACGGTCAAATTGCACAACCTCAACCTCACCGGAAACTGGGCCGAGGCAATAAGAGGATCGACGTGCAGCACATTGAGAACGACGGAGTCACAGTTAAGAAGCCGGTGAATCCGTCGGACTCCTTCAAGAATGACATCCTGAAGAAGGACAAGCTCTACGCGGCAGCGGACGCGCCTGCGTTCATCAAAACGGCGTACGATTGCGTCCTGCGCTTTCACTCCGGTGACTTCAGCAGCGCGGATGTAAGGGATCGCAGCTTCACGCAACACAGCCTTTCCGACGACAGTCTGACTGGAATCGTAGTTTCGACCGAAAACATTGCCAACGAGATCCACGTCGACTATGACCTCGCTGATGGCGAAACACTGAGACTGCAAGGGCCGGGCGGAAACGAGATTTGGTCAAGCTCCTCAGTCGGAACTGGAACCAAGAGCGTCGTACTCAGATTTTTGACGGACGACTTGTTGAATCCGGTGTACCACAAGCAGGCGCTCGCTCACAAAGTACAACACTATTATCTGCCGAACTCCGATCCTCCGCCGATGAACGGACCTTGAATTCTCACCGGTAGATGGCTGACGCGACCCGAGCGTTTCAACTATCCCGGTATCTGTAATCGAGGTTCGTTCAAGTGAGGCTGGCTTTGTGGTATATATGGTCCGCTTTGACAATGGTGATTGCTTGCGATGGCCGCGGGAGGAGTACAAATTGGTTTCGTCAACTGTGCGGCACCGACCTCGCGTCGATGGCTGGCCGTCGCTGCCGCGCTTCTCATAGCCAGCCTCGCGGCAACTCTCAGCGCTTGCAGGCACGGCGGCTCGGATCTCGAGAGTGGCGAAAACACACTCATCGACGCCTTCAGCAAGCGGCGAAAGATCGAAGCTCGCCTGTCGGGCGGATTCAAGGCCGGTCTGTTTCGGCCTTCGGGGGATGATGCGCCGCCAGTCGATGCGGCCGCTCTGGCGCGGGCGCGCGAGGTGATCTCGGACTCCCTGATCAGCGGTAATCCGAACGCTCAGCTTGCTTACGCGAGGTTGGTATTGAGCGTTGGAGACGAGCCGCGCGAGGCACTCGCGTATCTGCGCCGCGCTCTTGCGAGCGCGCCGGAAAATCCGGAGGCGCATAACGACCTCGGCGTTTGCCTGTTTCAGCAGAACAAGCTCGAGGATGCGTTGGACGAGTTCAACGCCGCACTGGAACACAAAGCCGGGATGCCGGAAGCACTGTTCAACCGGGCGTTGTGCTATGAGCGGCTGCAGTTAAGGCCCCAGTCGCTGAATGATTTAAACCAGCTTGCCGAGATCGAGCGAGATGAAGGATGGCTGATCGAGGTCAAACAAAGAGTCCAGCAGCTAATCAGCCCATCAACGAGTCAACAGTCAAGGGATGCCGTCTCACTGCTCGATGCGGCTATCGCCGATGGCAGGCTTGACGACGCAAAGCAACTGGCCGACAACAACTACGAAGCCGTCAGAAAACATGCGGTCTGGGAGGTGATCGTTCAGCAATTGCAGGCAGCAGTGGAAGGCGATCAGGTTAATGCGGATCGCGCAATGTTTGAGCTTGATCTAATCGCCAATGTCTTCACCGAGACCAGAGGCGATTCCTACGTCGCCGACGTCGCCAGGCACTTGCGACAACTGCCCGAGTCTGAGCGCCGGGGAGAGTTGGAACTCACCCGAGACTACGCGCAGAGGATGTATAAGTTCAGATTAGATAAAGATGCGGAGCTGGCGTTCGATAGGTTGGAGAAGGGGTTTCGGGATAGCGGAAATCGTCCGCTTCAGGCGTCTTGCGCCTTCGAGGTCGCTGAGTGCTATTACTCCGCCAAACGATTCAGGGATAGTATTGAAAAGCTCCGGGAAACCCTTTTGCTCGTCGAGCGGAATGAATGGCCTCGCGACCGCGCCAAGATACTCAACCTGCTTGTCGCGCAGTATTCCCGAGTCGGCGAGGATTCTCTTGCGATCAAGTGCTCCGAGCAAGCCATTTCATTGTGCACCAAGTCACCCGAACTCGAGGCGAAGATTCTGCAATACGTTAGCGCGCCATATCAGCGGCTGGGCGACTTCGACCGCGCGCTCGCCAGTCTTCGCGATGCCACGAAGCTTTTCTTAGAGAACGATCAATGGGCCTTCGCATCGGACAATCTTGCTTACAATTATTCGCTTATTGCGCAGATTTACAGCACGCGCAGCCACAACCCTCTCGCGTTACTCTATGCTGAACAAGCAGTCACTTATTCGCTCCAGGCCAACAACAACAGCTACGCCGCGGAGTTTTCATCGTTTGCAGCGGTTGAGCAATCGCGGCTCAATCGCCTCGACGAAGCGGAAGCGCAACTCCAGCGCGCGTTTGATTACGTAAATAAACTTCAGCCCGGTCAACCCCGTGACTATGCTGAGGCGGACGTTTTGATCAATGCAGGTGAGATAGCTGCCCGGAGCGGCCAGACGTCACGCGCGCTCGCGTATTACGAGAAAGCAGAAGCTCTGACAAAGCTGGGCGAAGGGCATGTAGTGGCGACGATAAATATCCTCCGCGACCGCGCGAGAGTTTATGCGGCATCCGGACAGACCGGGAGGGCTCGTGACGATCTGATACGCGCAATTGACCTCATCGAGAAGAACCGCGCGAAACTGGAGACAAGCGATGAGAGAATTGAGTTTTTTGCTGCCAGCCGCAGCACCTTCGATCAGCTGATTTCACTCAACGCGGAGGCACCTGCTCTAACGTCCGAAGCCTTCCGCGTATCGGAGTCGTCTCGCGCGCGCTCGCTGCTTGAGGAAGCATCGGGCAGGGCAGCAATGCGAGAACGGGACGGATCGACCCCGCAGGGGTTCGCCGACAGTCCGAAACCCGTGAACCCGCTTAAGCTGTCCGAAGTGCAGTCGCAGCTCCCAGAGGAGATCGCGCTCCTGGAGTATGTTGTTACCGAACAGTGCACTTACGTGTTTCTCGTCACACGGTCGCGGTTCAAGGTCCTGAAATCACCTGCTAATACCGCAGTGCTTGACCGTCTGGTACACGAGTATGTCTCCGAGCTTCAAGAAAAGGGTCCGCTGGACGAAGTCAACGGCAAGGCACGCATTCTTTACGATTACCTTATCAAGCCTGCTGAAGAAGAGATCCGCGGCAATGCGAGCCTGTGCATCGTACCTGACGAAGCGCTGCATTTCCTGCCGTTTGCCGCGCTGGTCGACCCGGCTGGTGAGTACCTTATCAAAGCCCATCGGTTAACTTATGCCCCATCCGCTTCCGCGCTTGTGCGTTGTATCAAGGAGAGTGGCGCAAGGCCACGGAAGGATTTGGAGAGAATGCTCGCGGTCGGTAATCCTGATTTTAATCGAGAATCCTTCGCGAATCTGAAGCCCTTGCCGGACGCCGAGCGAGAGGCGATCCAATCAGGGCGCTCTTATGCACAAGATTCAGTCGTCTTATTGCGAGACAAGGCCCGGGAGGCCGCCGTAGTCGAGTCGATGATAGGTTGTGACGTGGTGCATCTGGCGTTGCACTGCGTGGTCGAAGAAGGTTCGCCGGGGCTTGCGGCCCTGGTGCTGGCCGGAGCGTCACAGCCCGGAAACCTCACGCGGCCTGCGGTGGCGCCGGCCCAGAATGGCGCTTCCAGGGGCGCGCTGTCAAAGTCATTACCCGAAGAGCCGGTGAATGATCCAAATGATGGTTTGCTTTTCCTCCGGGAACTCTATCGAATAAAACTGCCTCGCACAAAACTGGTTGTGCTTTCGGCCTGCCAGAGCGGACTTGGGCAATACTACAGAGGCGAGGGGATTGTAAGCTTGATTCGACCCTTTCTGATCTCGGGGGTGCCGGCAGTTGTCGCAAGCCTCTGGCCGGTGGACTCGGCCGCCACAGCCGATCTGATGATCGAATTTCACAGACAACGAGGGCTGGCTCATCTGCCGGCGGGCGTCGCCCTCCAGGCGGCGCAGAATAAGTTGAGAGAGAATGCGCCCTCTCAACATCCGTATTACTGGGCTCCATTCATTCTCGTTGGCGCCGACTAGCGAAACCGGGAGAGAGGCTGACGAGCGCCACAGTTACATCTTCGGACCGCGTTGACGAAAACCGCCTGACGGGGCTAATGCGGAAATTGCGAGCAGCGCGTTAGGCAACCGCCGATTGTTCGATGTTTGTGATTAAGCAAAGGAGAACAAACCAATGAGAGTAACGATTATTCTCGAGACCGGGGCCTTTCTTCACGATGTCGAAGAGGGCAAGCCCTTCATCCGCGTTGGGTACTTTGAAACGCCGTTCGCATCAGACATCGAAGTGCACGACGAGAATGGCCAGAAGGTGCAACCGCCACCTGATGAGAAGCTAGGCAAGGGCAATAAGACGATCGAGGTCGAGCACGTGCAAGCCGATGGCACCGTCAAGAAAGGTCTCGATCGCTCACCCTCTTTCCAAAGGCACCTGTTGTTAAAGGAGGGGGATCTCTACGCCAAGGGACAAGTGCCGGATTTTATTGAAACTGCTTACGATTGCATATTTCATTTTCACTCCGGCAAGTTTGAAAGTGCGAAAGTAAAGGAGCGCCGGTTCACCAAACATCGTGTCACCGACGACGGCGATGAACAGGATGACAAACACACCCGACCCATCGCTAACGAGATCTTGGTACATTACAACCTGCGTGATGGCGAGATACTGAGACTGAGAAGAGCAAACGGGACGATTGTCTGGTCAAGTGAGTCGGTGGACAGCAGGAACAAGAGCGTCGAAGTCAGGCTGAAGACCGACGACTCGTTGAAACCTAGTTATCACAAGAAAGCGCTCAAACACGTAGGTCCGCACTATTATTTACCCAACTCCGACCCTCCACCGATGGACTCGTCGAGGGGAGGCTAGATGCTCAGCGGCAACCCTGGGCTCGGGGCCGGGTCCCCTTCGCGGAAAATGTCCAACCTCCAGCCCACCCCGAATTAGTTGAGAGCATAGCGCGATCGTCTTGACCGGAGCAGGCCTGCGGGGTCAAAGCGTGTCTGGGCGAGCACAGCTCTGTTCTTGCCCGTGTAGTGCTTCGACGATCGCGGGTGTGATGTCGGTGAGTGATTGCACTCGCGAGGCAATTCGCGCGCGCAAAGCGCCGAACGCAAGCGTCGCAACGGGGTTGAGCGTATGGCTTCGCGTGGATAGGTCCTCGATGTTCCCGTGATCGCTGGTTAAAACAACCGTTTGCCGCGTCAGGTCTGCTGCTCCAAGGACCGCCCAAACGAACCTCGTCAAGTCCATAAGATGATCGCGAGCGAGATCGTGATCCCGCGCGTGTCCAATGCGATCAGTGATGAAGTGTTCGTACAGAGTAAAGTCATGGGCGCCGGCCAGCCGAGCTAATCTTGTGCCCGCTTCCTCGGGAGTGCACCGATCGACTTTGAATCCCCGCTCGATCAGAAACCGATTCGTGAAGTCGTGGCTTACGGCGCAGTGCGCTTGGAGGTCCTCCAGCATGCGCAGGCGGACCCCGGCTGTTTGAGCGGCGACGGTTGTCGCGGAAATGAAACGGGGAGGGTTATTTATGTAGCTGCGCGTATACGCGTTCGCAAACGTGACCGATCGGCCCAGCGCTATGAGCTTCCTGTACACCGAGTGCTCGGCAAGCGCTTGCTTGAGTCGCGGCGAAGGATAGCCGTGAAGGTGGCGGCCGATAAGTCGTGACGCGTTTATTCCCGTCAGAATCGCCGTCTGCCCGGTTGCGCTCTGCGGCAATCCATTGACACCCAGACGCGCGTCGGTCTCAGCCATCACGCCGTCGAGCGGCAACCGTGGCTCCTCTTCCTGGAAGATCGAAAAAAACTCCGAATACAACCCATCGAGCGGATTGTGAGGACCGCGAGTACCTATTCCGATGCCGTCGATGAAAATGAGAAGTACGCTTGCTGGCGAAACCGGGCGAGAAGGCGACGCGGCGACGGGGCGATTTTTTGCGGAGTGCGGGTTCATTCGGTGAAGGGTACCTCTTTCTTAGTACCTCAGAGAACGGTCCATTCTCCGGGGTTGTCGATCGTTGGTACGAGCTGCGCCAGAACCTTGTCGTACCGCGTATCCTCTCCCTGTCTGCGAGTCGCGTTCCCGCACTCATTCCTCTTCCGTCGGTCGGATGCGGCCTTCCTCTTGGGCCTTGTGGATGATCTTCTGTGCGATCAAAGCCGGTACTTCATCATAGTGGTCTAGCTCCATCGTGTACGAGCCGCGAGCGCCAGTGATTGAGTTCAGGGTCGATTGATAAGACAGCATCTCCGACAAAGGCACTTGCGCCTTTACGACGCCCTGGTTTCCTTTTGTGTCCATCCCCTGAACTCGTCCCCGTCGCGAGTTGATGTCTCCCAGGATGTCGCCGGAGACTTCTTGAGGCGCGGTGATCTCGACATTCATCACCGGCTCGAGCAGCACCGGCTTGACCTTCTCTATCGCCATGCGAAAGGCCTTGCGGCCCGCGAGTTGAAACGAGAGGTCATCGGAGTCCACCGGATGGAACTTGCCGTCGATCAGCTCGACTTTGAAATCAACCAGCGGATAGCCGGCGATGGCCCCGCGCGCGGCCGCGTCTTTGATACCTTTTTCTACGGCGGGTCTCCAATTCTGAGGGATCGCACCGCCGAAGATCTTGTCGACGAACTCGAATCCGCCGCCGCGCGGCAGCCCCTCGAAAATGCAGGTAGCTTCGGCAAACTGCCCACGGCCGCCGGTCTGTTTTTTATGACGGCCGACGATTTCGGCCCGGCCCCTGAACGTCTCGAGATAAGCCACTTTTGGAGGGTGAAGCTCGACCTCGACGCCGTAGCGGCGCTTCAATTTGTTCACCGCAACCTCTACGTGAGTTTGCCCCGAGCCTGACAGCAGAAACTCTTTCGTTTGAGGTTCACGGTTAAACCGGAGCGCTGAATCCTCTTCGAGCATCTTGTGGATGGCCTGCGAGAGTTTGTCTTCATCATTGCGTGACTTCGGCGTGATAGCGAAAGCTATCGCCGGCGTCGGGAAGTGGACGGAGTCATAAGCTATCGGCGAGCCCTTGTCGCAGAACGTGTCGCCGGTCGTGGTCTCTTTCAGCTTGGTTACCGCGATGATGTCGCCGGCGTGAGCCTCCTGAACTTTCTCGAGTGACTTGCCCTGCATCACGTGAAGCGGGCCAAGTCGCTCGTTGGTGCTCTTCGAAATGTTGTAGACGTTTGCGTCGGATTTGACGGTTCCCGAATACAGTTTGAACACGCTGATCCGTCCTGCGAATGGATCGGCGACCGTCTTGAATACGAGAGCGGAGAAGGGCGCGATGTCTTTCACTTCGCGCTCGATGGTCTCGTCGCTCTCAGGGGTCGGATGGCCCTTCGCCGCCCCAAGCTCGTCGGGGGCCGGGGCAAGTTCCACAATCGAGTTCAGCAGCGGCTGAATTCCGACGTTTGGAATGCCGGACGCTACCAGGATCGGAAACATTCTTCGCTCGGTGATTGCCGCCTTTATGCCGGGGATCAGATCTTCATCGCTTAAAGTTCCCTCGGCGAAATATTTCTCCATCAATTCTTCGGAGCTCTCGGCGACGACGTCGATTATCTTCTCGCGGGCCGTTTCAGCGGCTGGTCTCAAATCGGCGGGCACCTCCCCCTCGGTCATCTTGCCGCTGCCGTCCGGCTCGTATATATAAGCACGCATATGAATCAGATCTATCACTCCCTGGAACCCGCTCTCGCGCCCAATAGGAATTTGAATCGGCACCGCTGAACGTCCGAACGCCTCGGTGATGCTGGCTATCGCCGCATCGAAGTCCGCGCGCTCGCGGTCCATTTTTGAGACAACAATCAATCGAGGAATGCCGAACTCGTCGGCGTAGCTCCAGGCCTTCTCTGTCTGCACCTCAACTCCGCTGACCGCATCGACTACTACGAGCGCTGAATCACACGCTCGCAACGCGGCCTTGGCATCGAGTATGAATGCGGCGAAACCAGGGGTATCGAGTATGTTTATCTTCGTCCCGTTCCACTCGCAGTATGCGAGCGCACTTATGATGGTCAGTTTTCGCGCGATCTCGTCCTCATCGTAGTCGGTTACCGTCGTCCCTTCATCAACGCGACCCAATCGGGTTGTGGCCCCCGCGTCAAACAGCATCGCCGAAACCAGCGACGTTTTGCCCGCGTGGCCGTGACCTACAATGCCAATGTTTCTGATCTCCTTGGTGCCATAGACCTTCATACAAGCGGTCTCCTTTCGTTGGTTGCTGAAGTTGAATGAGCTTATAACCGAGGAAGCGGGATGTGCAAGCGAACGGTCGACACTTGCAGCCGTAATAGTCAACATAGTAATAGATGTCACGGCAATGGCTGATTGCTTGACCGGCGCCGACGCCGGACATATAATCGAAGCCTTCGCTCGCGCCGTGAAATCGGTTCATGGAAAGTAAACCTTCGGCGGCACCGGCATCTAAGAGGAATCACCAAAAGCCGGCGCAATGTCGAACTTCTCCGGGAGGTAAGCCATGAGTGTTCGAACCCGCACACGCTTATTGTTTTTGACGGCAGCCATCCTCGCTGCGACGTGCCTGGGAGTTGCGCGGCAGCAGGCCGCCACAATTGCGGTCCAGACTCCTGCCCTTGCGCAACAGATGCCCGTCGACCCCGATATCACGATCGGCAAGTTTGCCAATGGACTTCGCTACTACGTCCGGGCGAACAAGAAACCTGAGAAGCGGGCGGAACTGCGTCTCGTGGTCAGGGCGGGCTCGATCCTTGAAGACGACGACCAGCAGGGTATGGCGCACCTCGTTGAGCACATGGCTTTCAACGGCACTCAGCACTTCCCTAAACAGGAACTCGTCCATTTCATCGAGTCGCTAGGCATGCGTTTCGGCGCCGACCTGAACGCTTACACGAGCTTTGATGAGACGGTCTACATGCTCCAGGTGCCGACCGATAAGCTCGAAACGCTCGATCGCGCGATGTTGATTCTCGAAGACTGGGCGCACAACGTCTCATTCGACCCAACCGAAATCGAGAAAGAGCGTGGCGTCGTAATGGAGGAGTGGCGACTCGGGCGAGGCGCGGGCGCGCGTCAGCGTGACAAGATATTTCCGATCCTGTTCAAAGGTTCGCGTTATGCTGAGCGGATTCCCATCGGGAAGCCGGAAATAATTCAGAACGGCAAGCCGGAACGCTTGAAGAAGTTCTATGCCGACTGGTACCGGCCCGATCTGATGGCCGTAGTCGCGGTTGGCGACTTCGACAAGTCGGCGATTGAGAAACTAATCAACACGCACTTCGCCTCAATTCCGGCCTCCACCTCGCCGAGGCCCAGAGTCAACTACGAGGTCCCGGATCATCCCGGCACGCTCTACGCCATCACGTCCGACAAGGAAATGACGACCACGAGCGTCGCCGTCACTAACCTGCTGCCCGCACGCCAGCAGGGGTCAGTCGGCGTGTACCGACAGAAGATCGTCGACCGCCTGTTCTCCGGCATGCTCAACGCGCGGTTTTCTGAAGTGGCGCAGAAGGCCGACGCGCCGTTCCTTTTTGCGGGCGCGGGACGCGGGAGTTTTCTGGGACGCTCAAAGGACGCTGCATCGCTCAATGCAATGGTCAAGGAGGATGGCATCGAGCGGGGGCTGGACGCGTTGCTCGGCGAGGCAGAACGCGTGGCGCGCTTCGGGTTCACTGGATCGGAGCTCGACCGCCAAAAACAGAATGTCCTGAGGAACTACGAGCGCATGGCCACCGAAAAGGACACCACCGTCTCTGCAAGCCGGGCCGCTGAATACATCCGAAATTTCCTTGAGAACGAGACTCTCCCAAGCCCCGACGATGAGTACGCGCTGCACAAACGGTTCCTGCCCGAGATTACCCTTGCCGAGATCAATAAACTCGCCAGGGAGTGGTATTCCGACCAGAACCGGCTGGTGATCATCACCGCTCCGGAGAAGAGCGGCCTGGTGGTCCCGGACGAAGCCAAGCTGGCGGCGGTGATCAAGGCCGCGCCGGCGAAGGACCTGAAGCCTTACGTCGACATGGTCGGCACGGCGGCGCTGCTCGACCCGCTTCCCACGCCCGGAACAGTCACCAGGACTACAACCAAAGACACCGTCGGCATCACTGAGTGGGAACTGTCCAACGGGGTGAAGGTCGTCCTGAAGCCGACGACATTCAAAGCTGATGAAATCCTGTTTCGGGCCACGAGCCCCGGGGGCACCTCGCTCGCCAGCGATCAGGACTACATAACAGCCAGCTCGGCGACACAGCTCATAACCGCTGGAGGTCTGGGCAAGTTCAACGCCATCGATCTCAGGAAGATTCTGACAGGGAAGGTCGCGGCGGCCAGTCCATTCATCGGGGAGCTCGAAGAAGGATTGAACGGCAGCAGCTCACGTAAGGACCTGGAGACGATGTTCCAGCTCATTTACCTGAGGTTCACTCAGCCCAGAGCCGACGCGACTGCGTTCAACGTGCAGGCAACGCAGCAAAAGACCCTGCTGGCTAACCAGAAGGCGAGCCCGGAGTTTTCGTTTTTCGAAGCCCTGACGACAACTCGGTTCCAGAATCATTTAAGGAGAAGGTTTCCTACCCCCGCGACAGTTGATGAGTGGAACCTTGATAAATCGCTCGCGTTCTACAAGGATCGGTTCGCCGACGCGAGCGACTTCACGTTTGTCTTCGTCGGCACTTTTGATCTGGCGACGATGAAGCCGCTCGTCGAACGTTATTTGGGATCGTTGCCCTCGATACATCGGAAAGAAACCTGGAAAGACGTTGGCGTAAGGAACCCACCGGGTATCGTCGAGAAAAGAGTGGAGAAGGGCGTCGAGCCGAAGAGCCTTACGGCAATAGCCTTCAGCGGGCCGTTTCAACCCGATCAGACTCAACGCGTGGCTATTCGGGCAATGGGAGAAGTACTTCAAACCCGGCTGCTCGAGAAGATTCGAGAGGACCTGGGTGGCACCTACAGCATCACCGCGGGTGCCAGCTATCAGATCATTCCCAAACCTATGTACTCCATCACCATCCAGTTCGGATGCGCCCCACAGCGGACCGACGATCTGGTCAAGCGAGTCTTTGAAGAAATTGAGGAGCTCAAGACGAAAGGCGCGACCGAGAAGCAGGTGACTGACGAGAAGGAAGCGCTGCTTCGCGACTTCGAAACCAGCAGCAAGCTGAACAACTATCTGCTCGCGCAGCTGACGCTCAGATACCAGTATGGCGACGATCCCGCCGCGCTTTGGAACCTCCCCGAGTATTACAGGAAACTAGACGGGGCGATGATTCAGCAGGCGGCCAGGACCTATCTCAACACGAACACATACGTAAGGGTGTCGCTGTTTCCCGAAAAGACCCAATGAGGCGTCACCTTGCGCGAGAGGAGTGTAGGTGGTCGTTTCAAGCCCAGAGGCACGAGCCTCAGTCCGCTAGGAAGGTTGCCGTGCGCCCGCTTAATCGCTAAAGCGAGCGGAAGCTGCGAGCGATCTGATCGGTGATGTTTCGAGTTGTATCCAGCGCTCCTCGTTTGCCCGTGAATCGAAGCGCCCACATCGCGTTCTTGTCTTGAAGGTAATAGAATGTGTTGGCCATCTTGCGGCCACCCTCTGTGCTGTAGAACGACAACCGTATCCCGGTAAGCTGGCCGCCTCCAAACGGCTCACTCGACAATCCCTCGAACCCGCCGCGATAAATCTTGAGGGTCTCTTCTTCCTGGCGCACCGCATCGGCGAGGGACCCGGTAAGAGGCTCTCTTGTTATCTTGAGCAAACCTTCGCTGCGGTCTCTATAGACGAACTCGGTCTTCGGACGCCCGACCGCGTCGTTGTAAGAAACTGCCCGCCAGTCTCCGGAGAGAGTTAGCTTGTAATGCTTGGCAGGATCCGTGTACTCCTGGGTTTGCCGGGACGCAGCAGCGGCGCCAAACATCAGGGCGAAAGTTGTAAGCAAAAGACCTGCGTACTTCATAGTGCCTCCAACCGCTCCTTTGATCAGGTTCTCTCAACCCAGCCAAGAAAGTCTAACACATCCGGACCACTATCATGAGGTCCACGCACTTCCTGTTGATGCCAGAGCGCCGTTGCGAGAGGTGTGACCAGGCCCTTCGATGCGCGAATTGAGTGCTTGGTTGACCGATGTAAGACTCACCTTCTATATTGGTGCACAGGGTCGAGACTCGTTCCGGCCGCCGCGATCCATAACCTCGACATGCCCAGTAAAAAAACAAGACGGACAAGCCGCGATTCCTTTGAGCGAAAGAAAGCAGCGGGCACCCGGCATCTTCGAAGCTCTTATCCGTTCACCGCAATTGTCGGCCAGCAGGAGATGAAGCTCGCCCTGTTGCTGTCGGTTATCGATCCCAACATCGGTGGAGTGATCATCATGGGCCATCGCGGCACCGGCAAGTCTACTGCCGTCCGCGCGTTGGCTGATCTGTTGCCTGGAATACGGAAAGTCAGGGGTTGCATCTATGGGTGTGATCCCGATAAGCCGGAAGACTTTTGCGAGGACTGTTCGAGGCACATCGCCGATCTCCCGACTGATCGGGGCACCGTGCCGGTCGTGGATCTACCGCTCGGAGCGACCGAGGATCGAATCTGCGGCACACTGGACATCGAGCGCGCGCTCGTCGATGGGGTGAAGGCCTTCGAGCCGGGCTTGCTCGCGCGCGCGAACCGCGGCTTCCTCTATATCGACGAGGTTAATCTCCTCGAAGATCACCTGGTTGACGTGTTGCTAGACGCGGCGGCATCGGGGCGCAACGTCGTCGAGCGCGAGGGGATCTCCGTCAGCCATCCGGCCCGGTTCGTTCTGGTCGGCTCCGGCAATCCCGAGGAGGGCGAGTTGAGGCCTCAACTGCTCGACCGCTTCGGAATCTACGCTCAGGTCGAAACAATCGTTGATCTCGATCAACGCGTCGAGATCGTCGAGCGGTGCGAGTGCTTCGATGATGACCCCGATGGTTTTCGGGCTCGCTGGGAAGGCGAGCAGACGCAGCTCCGAAGACGAGTCTCGCGAGCTAGGAAGCTACTAGCGCGAGGCTCCATAGACCGCGGCCTGCTGGTCGCAATTGCTGAACTCTGTGTTTCCTTGAAGGTGGACGGGCATCGCGGAGAGCTCACTATTGCGCGAGCGGCTCGCGCGCTTGCCGCGTTTGAAGGCCGGACGAAGACGAACTTCGACGACGCCGCAAGAGTGGCGGTGATGTCGCTTCGACATCGGCTGCGCAGAGACCCGTTTGAAGCGGTCGACTGCGGTGAGCGCATCGAGCTTGCGCTCGCTGAGGTGATCTCTAATCGTATTGCCCGGAGGCGACTGTCGGCGGTCAGATGACCGTCTGATGTCGAGTTCCTTCCGTTGATGAACGCACGGACCGAAACGAAGAGCGCAGCTCGGCACAAGCTCCGCCGATTCACGTACCCGTTCGCCGCAATCGTGGGGCGTCACGCGGCCAAGCGCGCGCTGTTGCTGCTTGCGGTCGAGCCGGGTCTCAAAGGTGCGCTGATCGCATCGGAGCGAAGCTCCGATGCGCAAACTCTTTTTCGCTCCTTCACGGCAATCCTTCCAAATCGCCACATCGATGGACCGCAGTCAAATGAATCGGATCTCGGTCGCGACATGCCAGTGGTTGAGGTTCCCTTGAATGTCAGTGACGATCGTCTGCTGGGCGCGATTGACCTCGAGCGGACGGTTTCTACCGGAAGGCGCGAAGTTCTCGGCGGTTTGCTTGCTGAGGCCGATGGCGGCGTGCTGTTGGTTGGTGATATCAACCTGCTGGACTCAGGCACTGCTAATCACATAGCTCACGCGGTTGACCGTCGACACGTGGTTCTTGAACGCGAGGGAGTCAGCGCGATCCATTCAGCCAATTTCACCTTGCTCGCATGCTTCGATCCGGCAGGGGGCGAGCCGCGTTCTTTGCTGATCGAGCGCGTTGACTTAATCGTAAATGAGACTGAGCAATATACGGCTGATGAAAGAGCAGAGGCCGTGTCGCGCCGACTGCGCTTTGAAAAGGATCCGGCAGGCTTTACTGAAGGTTTTATGCTCGAAACGGCCGAATTGAGGAGTCTGATCCAGGACGCGCGAGCGAGACTGCCACAGATCGACTTCTCGAGAGAACAGGTTCGAGCGATTTCGCAGATCGCCATGAAACTTGGCGTGCAGGGAAACAGCGCGGACCTGGCTGTGCTAAAGACCGCTCGCGCAAACGCGGCGCTGTCGGGGCGAACCGCCATCAACCAAGACGACATAGTTGTCGCAATACAGTTCGTGCTGGCGCCACGAGCATCTACGCTTCCCGCCGAGGAGCACGAACAACCTCGTCAGCAGCCTTCGCAAGCAGGGGACTCGGAAGAGAACGACTACATTGAGCAACGAATCGACGAACGGGATTTCGCGCCCGGTTCAATCGAAGACATGAACATTCAAGCGATCGATGCTCCGATCCCAAACGATTTGCTGAAGTGGAAGGCGTCACTTCGGCGCGCAAGGACGGGTAAGCATCTCGGGGCGACTTCGCATAACCGTGGTCGGTATGTACGCAGCGTGATGCACCGGAATCGCAGTGCCAGGATCGCGGTCGACGCCACGCTCCGAGCGGCAGCGCCTAGTCAATCGCTGCGGCGCTCGCGAGCTCAGGTTGCCGAGAGTTTTCAGAAGACGACTTCTGATCGCCGAGTGAGAGTGGAACCAGGCGATCTCAGGTTTAAACAACTGAACCATCGATCCGGAATGCTGTTCATCCTCGCAGTGGATGCAAGTGGCAGTATGGCTGTAAACAGGATGGCACAGGCAAAAGGCGCCCTCACGCGACTGCTCGGCCGAGCCTATCTCTATCGCGACAAGGTTGCGTTGATAAGCTTTCGCGGCGAACAGGCGGAGGTGTTGCTGGCCCCGACTCGAAGCGTCGAGCTGGCCAAGCGTATTGTGGATGCGCTGCCGGCGGGCGGAGGAACTCCAATCTCTGCCGGGGTCCTGAAAGCCACCGAGCTGGCTCGAATGGCGAGGCTCAGAGGGTTGTCGCAGGCTATGCTTGTGCTGTTTACCGATGGCAGGGCCAACATCGGTCTAACCGAAGGACCGACGAACCGAAGCGCGGCAGTAATAGAGGACGAGCTAAGGCAACTGGGCCGCTTGCTTCACTCCGAAGAGATCGCGTCTGTTGTGGTTGATACGAAATCGCGGTTCGTCTCCTCTGGAGAAGGACGCGCGCTGGCGCAAATGCTGGGGTCGCGCTATCTGTACTTGCCGCGGTTCGACCCGGCTGCGGTCCAAAGAACAATCTTTGCGGTTGCGGAGGAGCGCCGCCGTTAAGCGGTTTTTGAAATGAGCGATGACCTGAACAACCTGGAACGCGAGCGGCGCGTGCTCGACCTCTATGAAAAGGTGCTGGAGATTGAGCAGCGACTTATACCCACGGGTCTGCACATATTTGGACGCGCGCCGAAAGATGCTGAGCTCGCCGACTTGTTGGTGATGGTCGCTTCGTTTGACAGACCGGAGCTTGGCATTCGGTCGCTCCCGAATCTGGTCACCGACGGGCTCGGTCTTTCCGATTACGCCGCTTTGCTCAAAGCAAGCGCACAATCTGAGCAGAGTTTGCGCGAACGAGAACGCGTTGAAGCAATTGTTCGGGCGGGGGTCGAGCTGTTTGTGGGGGATAAGGGCCAGTCTGGAAGGGAACGCGCGGCAGACTTTCTGGCTGAGCGGGCCGCAGTTTCTCGGGATGAATCGCTCAGGGTGTTTGGACTTCTCGAGAAAATCTGCCGACAGCTTGAAACCGACACTGAGATGGACGGGTTGATGAGCGCGCTTCGAGGCGAATACGTCGAACCAGGTCCCGGCGCGGACGTCGTTCAAAATCCCGATATCCTTCCGACCGGGCGCAACACACACGCGGTTAATCCGTACTCCATCCCTTCGATTACCGCGGTCCAGCGCGCCGAACCAATCGCTGGTGCTCTCGTCGAGCGACATCTCCGCGAAGCCGGACGGTACCCCGAGACTATCGCTATGGTGCTGTGGGGAATCGACAACATCAAAACCGAAGGGGCGGCAGTTGCCCAGGTATTGTGGCTTCTTGGCGTAAGGCCGCGTCGCGATTCAATGAATCGGGCGACGGATATTGAGGTGATCCCGCTCGAAGAGCTCGGACGGCCGCGCATCGACGTGGTGATGACCGTGTCTGGTATCTTCCGCGATCTGTTCGGGGCCACGATGACATTGCTCGACAAAGCCGTTAGAAGGGTTGCTGCGCTCGACGAGCCGGCCGACATGAATTTCCTCAAGCGTCACGTCGAGGAGCAAATCAACGATACAAATTGTGAATTCGACGAAGCGGTAGTCCGCTTGTTCTCGAATGCTGCCGGCAACTATGGAACGAATGTCAATTTCATGGTGCTGGATAGCCAGTGGGAGAACAGCGGCGAGCTGGGGGAGTTGTTCGTAACGCGAAAGTGTTTCGCCTACGGCCGCGACTCTCACGGCAACAGCTTCGACGGCCGCGAGGCGCGTAAGCTGTTAGAGCGAGCGCTTTCGCGAGTCGATGTGACTTACCAGAACATCGACACTACCGAGGTTGGGATAACCGACGTCGATCATTATTTCGAGTATCTGGGCGGGGTTTCGAAGGCAGTTGAAAAACTGGGAGGCGGACGTCCCAGCATCTATCTGTCGGACTCGACCTCGCCGGGCTCAAAGATCAGGACACTTGAAGAAACTGTTCGGCTCGAGACTCGAACCAAGACGCTCAATCCAAAGTGGTTTGAAGGGATGCTGCGGCACGGCTTCAGCGGAGTGGCCGAGATCGAGCATCATATCACCAACACGTTTGGCTGGTCGGCGACTGCTGACGCGGTTGACGATTGGGTGTACGACGAAGTGGCGGCGACTTATGTGCTTGACGGGCAGATGCTGGACCGCTTGCGCTCACTCAATCCGCACTCCGCCCGAACGCTTGTTGAGCGATTGCTCGAAGCTTCCGGACGGGGGTTCTGGTCAGCGGAGCACACGGTGCTCGAGCGGTTGAAGGAGATCGCCGCCAGCCTCGAAGACAAGCTCGAAGGAGTGACGTCCTGACAAGTCCGCCGCGAACGTGATCCCAATCCGTATCAATTCGAACGCGTTGGGCGCACGCCCTTAGCGCCAATCATTCATATTGAAAGCTCCGTTCACTTCAGTCAGTCATTCCAACCGCGACACGCTGCTCTGCCAGATTCACAATAGACTGATTTAGCCGCATTTAGCCCAAACTTCTGGTTGCTCGAACTGGCATCGTTCTTGCCATTGTTCCTGTGGGAAAAGGATCAATGCGCCCGCACTTCTGTCTAGATCTCGGAGAGGGTTTTGAGCACTGAGCTTTTACAACCTGAGACGAAGTCACTGAACGCTGATGGATCGCCATCCCAGGTACCCGGCTGGGCCCCGCTCCATTTCCTCGAACCCGATCCAGTGATTGATGACCTGACTCGTCTGGCTGCTGAGTCGTGCTCGGCTCCGGGAGCCCTTCTCACCATCCTGCAACAGGGCGGCCGGCTGCAGCACATTTCGCTGACGGGCTCAGCCGTCGGCGATACGGCCACCAACACGCTGATCTCGCGCGCGATTCACGAACCTGACTTGTCTGTGACTTCAACCGATTCTGAGAATCAACAAACGGTCGCGAACGAGTCGATCAAAACTCCCGATGTTTGCTTCTACGCCGGTCTCCCTTTGTGGGCGCCTGAAGGCTTTGCGTTCGGAGTGCTTTCGATCATCGATCACAAGCCCCGAGAATTGAATGAAACACAAGCGCGAACCCTCCGCTCATTGGGGCAAGCGGTGATCGCTCGACTCGAGCTTAAGCGCAAGACCTTCGAACTGGAGCAAGCCAGAGCCGAGCGTGAACGAGCATTCGAGTCCCTCACTGCAAGCGAACGCCGTTGCGCGATGCTCCTTAGAGGCGCAACCGACGGGCTTTGGGAGTGGGATCTCGAAACCAACCAGATGCACTTCTGCGCGCGGTGGAAGGCTATGCTGGGATACTCCGAGACTGAACTCAGGGAACGGCCGGACGAGTGGTTTAGGCGTGTCCATCCTCAAGACATCGAACGTGTGCAGGCAGAGATTATGTCCCATCTGCTCGGCATCACGCCTCAGTTTCAAAGCGAGCACCGTGTGCGGAGGAAAGATGGGACCTACCGATGGATGTTGTGCCGCGGCCTGGCGGTCATGGATTCGGACCGGTACATCTACCGGATGACTGGCTCGCTTACCGACGTCACCGACCAGAAGCAGGCTGAAAAGGCGCTGTTGCATAGCGCTTATCACGATGCGTTGACAGGCCTGCCGAATCGGGGCTTGTTCATGGCTAGGCTCAAGAGCGCGATGGGACAGGTGAAACACGGTGACGGCTATTCGTTTGGAGTGCTGTTCCTCGACCTGGACCGCTTCAAAGTCGTCAATGACAGCCTGGGTCACCAGATCGGAGATCAGTTGCTGGTGGCGACCGCGCGCAGGCTCGAGTCGTGTCTGCGTCCTGGTGACATCGTAGCGCGGCTGGGCGGCGATGAGTTTGCAATCATCCTTGATCGGGTCAGGCAGGTGAACGATGCGGTGCAGGCGGCCGAGAGAATTCGCGAGCATCTCGCCACTCCGTTCAATCTGAGCGGGCACGAAGTGTTTATCTCGGCAAGCATCGGGATCGCGCTCAACCAGACGGCGTCCGAAGAGCCTGAAGAGATCCTTCGCAACGCCGACACGGCCATGTATCGAGCCAAGGACATGGGTCGCGGGTCCTATGAGTTGTTCGACAAGGGAATGCACGCTCGCAACGCGGCCCTCTCGCAATTGGAGACGGGCCTCCGGCGCGCGCTCGCGCACAACGAGTTTCGCGTCCACTATCAACCGATAATCTCGTTGGAGAACTGGCGCATCAGCGGCTTCGAGGCGCTGCTCAGATGGGAGCACCCCGAGCACGGCTATGTGTCACCGTTGAAGTTCATCCCGGTTGCCGAAGAGACCGGGTTGATCATCCCGATCAGCGAGTGGGTTCTCAGAGAAGCGTGCGAGCAACTTCGCGCGTGGCAGGTACAGTTTCCGTCCGACCCGCCTCTCAGTATGAGTGTGAATCTATCCGGCAAACAGTTCTCGCAGCCCGACCTCATCGATCGCATCGCACAGACGCTCAAAGAGACGGACGTGGAAGCTAGCAGCCTGAAGATCGAGATCACGGAGAGCGCGATCATCGAGAACATCGACGTTGCGGCCCTGATGCTGAAGCGGATCAAAGCGCTTGGCGTGAGATTGTCGCTGGACGATTTCGGGACCGGATACTCGTCGTTGAGCTACTTGCACAGGTTTCCAATAGACACACTGAAGATCGACCGTTCTTTTGTTTCTAGGATCAACCTGCCAAAGAATGCTGAGATCGTTAAGACGATCCTGACGCTGGCCGGCAATCTCGGGATGGACGTGGTTGCCGAAGGGGTGGAGACGCGAGACCAGGTCCTGAAGCTAACCGGTTTGAACTGTGAGTACGTGCAGGGATACTTGTTGTCCAAGCCGATCGACGGCCGCGCGATGAGAGAATTGATAAGCGAGATCTATCACCGGGGCGGCATGGGCCAGCACGCGGGCGCCGCTTAGACCTTTCCTGTACTTGTTCGTCTCGTCACTCACCGTTCACCGGATCAATCATCCTGTCGGCGTTCATTCCAGGAGATCTCAGCAGGACCGGCGTTCAGCAAGCTATGCCTTGTTGATAACCATCTTGCACAAAAAAAGTTCTCGAAACGAGGATCATTCTGTGCGGCATGCCACGACATTGTTTGTTCGTCGGTCTATCCCGGACGCGCTCGAGCCAACCTATTGAGATGATTGATGAAAACTGTGAGGGTATCTTGTATTGGCGTACTGACGGCGGTAATATTCCACCGCTTTTAGTACGGCTAATTCGTTGGACGCGCAGGCACTATTCCGACAACATCAAGAGGAAAGGAGAGGCCATGAAGACAATGATCCTAAGAATTCTTGTTCTGGCGCTATATGCCGCAGTTAGTGCAGAGTACGTTCTGGGGCAACAAATCGACCCGAAGGTAGTCACGCGATTTGTCGCAGCGGGGAACTTTGTCGACGCACAGTGACCATTTATATAGTAATGACGCCGCCGGCGAGGTTGAAGCGAGTCAGGGAGCGCATCGAATGACGTGCGCTATCTCCGGGTCGAGCGCCGAACTCGGGCGTGCAGCGGAGCGCGCGAGTCGGTGTTCGCCGTGATCCGAAGGCTACGTCGCGCGCCCGCTGACGCCTGAGTTATGCTGCTCTTAACCACCATGTGGACTGCACGACTGATACTGACGATTGGAATTGTTCTGATAGTCATTTCCAGTGCGTGCGCCAAAGGTGTGTGCGACCACGTCTCACGCATCAAGATTATTCCGACCGAAGGTAACATTGGCCTCGATGGCGATTACGATGCGATAGTCGCTGCTGGGAAATCAGCTGTGCCCTGCCTCATCCGAAAAATCACGGATTCAACACTCAAGGATGATCCTCGTCAGATACCCCGCTGGGGCGATTTGAAAACAACTGTCGGCGATACTGCTGTTGTCATGTTGGAAATAGTCACAGGCGTGGATATCATCAAGATGCTGCCACGCAGGTACCAGCGGCTTAACAAACAAATCGGTGTTTACGCTGAATTGGAATACTTGCACGACCGCAACGATAATCGCCGCAGGTTACAACAAAAGCTGAGTATAGGACAACGTATCTGCCATCGCTTCGTAAGTCCGCAGCATAACTATGGCGTCAACCGGAGCGCGGCGAACCCAGTTTCTAATCGTTCTTCAAATGTTCGGCGCCGCGCCCGGTTACGCCAATCGTCAGGCGTCGAAAGAAGCCGTTCGGAGGTGCATTGTGTCGGTACCCAAGACCAAACCCACAGAAGTCAGTGTCGAGAGTCACATCGCTGCTATTGCGAACGAGGAGCAACGGAATGATGCCCGGACTCTGGTTGCTCTAATGCGAAGAGTTACCAAGCAAGAACCAAGGATGTGGGGGCCAAGCATCGTCGGATTCGGGAGCTACCATTACAAGTACGCCAGTGGTCACGAAGGTGATTCCGCTCTCGCTGGGTTTGCCGCGCGGGGAAGGGAGTTGGTTGTTTACATCGCGGAGTGCTTCGAAGGTCGTGACGTCTTGTTGGCCAAGCTGGGAAAGCACAAGACTGGGAAGGTATGTGTCTACATCAGGCGCCTGGCCAACGTCGATCTGAAGGTCCTAGAGACGTTGGTGGCCCAATCGGTAGCAGATACGAAGCGTCGCTATCCGCAACCCAATGAAAACGACGGTTGATGCTGGTCTTGTTTGAAAATTCATAGGTGTGCCAGGACGGCCGTCAGGGGGATCTGGCGGCCGCCGGGCAAAGGAGCGACGCATGCATACCTTCACGGACCTCCTAGATCGATGTACCGCATTCACCCTGGAAGCCCTGAGGGAAGCGCATGAGAGAATTATTGACGCCCTGCAAACGAGCGCGACAACCCCATTGGTAAAGGCGCTTCAGATGGTACAGCTTCAGAAGGCGATTTCAGCTGTTGGAATGTTCTCGCTTTTTGAAGCCATACTGCAGGATGGTCTCAGGTGCAGTGACGGCTTTCGCGAGGCTGCCAACATCCTGGATCGCGAAGGCGAGCCAGATCTCAAGGAACGTTTTGGCGATTTGCAGCTCGCTATCAATGTGCTTAAGCACGGACGCGGACGCAGTTACGATGCGCTGATCGCCAAAGCTGGGGCTTTGAGCTTCGAGATAAAGCGCCCCGGGGACGCGTTCTTCTGCGAGGGCGACGTGTCAGAGATCTCAACGCTGATTGAGGTCGACGACGCATTCGTACGCGGTTGCGCCGAGGTTATCCGCGACGTTTCCGCGGTGATGAGGAGAGCGCGTCCAGACTTCCTGTTGTAGGCGGACGGGACTTTCACATGTGCCAAGCCCATTGTCTCCCCCGGTCCAGAGGGAGGTGCAGAATCAGCGGTCAGTCCGAGTGCCGCCTGACTTGGCGATGCACCCGAGCGCGCGAGCTGCTTTGTTATGAGTTCCTATGTTATCTCTCAGTTCCGTCCGGTTGCGCGCGACGGGTGATCGCTAGCGTTAGGCCGCGCGACACTCAATCGTCTATTCACAGGAGGTAGTGAGATCATGAAGGTTCAACATTTTGTTTTGGCGCCCGATCAGCACGAACCCGCGCTGAGTGTGCTCGGCACGCAGGTGACGATACTGGCGTCGAACACCGCGACGCAAAGCTATGGAATCACCCTGCAACAAGGCGACGAGGGAACGGGGCCGCCACCGCATAGTCACGACTGGGACGAATCCTTCTACGTCCTGAAGGGCAAAGTCGAGTTTCTCTGCGAAGGGAAAGCCCACATATGCATGCCCGGCACCCTTGTGCACGTGCCGCGAGGGACGGTGCATGGTTTTCGCTACGGAAGGGGTGGTGGCCAGATGCTCGAAATTACCGGGCAGGGCGCGTTGGCCGCTCAGATGTTCACCGCCATCAACAACGAGATTCCTGCTGGCCCCCCAGATATCCCAAAGGTGCTGGAGGTGCTCAAACGAAATGGAGTAACTGTCGCATCATGAAGGGCACGACAAAGCAATTTGTTCGTGCCCCCGAGAATGCGGCCTAATTCATGTTGAACTAAGGGTGGCACTTGACCGGGCCGGCATGACGGTTTTTCAAGACTTCAGTTCCTTGCAGCCGGCCCGGCAAGAGAACCCAGTCGTTAGGCGCGGGGTATCCGTCATATGGGTGTAAATTTCGCGGCACTAATGGGGCACAACCTTGAGGAGGAGCAACTCTATGCTCTGCCAATGTTGCTTAAACTCCACTTGGAATCAAGCCCAGCAATTCCTGCCGGTGCTGGAGGGCTTTTTGGCTCCGCGCCCGATGAATGGGGGTGGCGTAACACAGGCAATATCCCTCTTGCTGACGAGCTTAAACACGTCGGGAGGATTACCATGGATTCTCCCGACTGTTTTATCGGCCACGTGGGCATGCGAAGCCTCGACATTTATCACATGGCGAGATGGTGGTCGTTTCTAACCGATGAACCGGTTAGAGAAGACTCCAAGGCGCTTGTCGGAATATTGCTGTGACACCGGGGTCTGCTCGAATTGCCTACATTCCGGATAGTAGCTATAAGCCTGAGCTTGCACGAGAACTCATCAACGAAGGCAAGACGATAGATGCGGTAAAGAGGGAGGGTCAGGCCTGACATCATTGACATTCGACGATCCGAGTGCGGAAAGCTCCACTAGATCTTGGTTCAAATGTCAATAAGTCAAGCCTGACCCCTCCCGATCCCTGTTCTTTCCTTGGGTGACCGAACCTTATATATACTGGATGATTGAATTCAGAGAAGACGGATCAGCGCGACATGTCGAAGGCCTCGGTGCAATTAGCTATGGCGAAGTACCGGCAGGATACACTCAGGTTTATCCGAATCCAGGTACCTCATGCCCTCCATTGGTTGAAGGCGAACGATATCACGTACGTGCAATCACGATGAACGCGAATGGAGCGAGTACAGGCTTCGAGATTCACAATGGAGAAGTCGTGGCTGACAGAGTTAATCGCTAAACACATGCTGCTCTTGCTTAAACGACAAGCGGTTGGGAGATGGTTGGTATGTACATCGGACCACCAGATTTAGAGAGGCGTGAAGGCGACGCGGTCTAATTTCGCCAGCCGGGGCCGGTCCTGCGATTTTGCGATACCTTGTCGTTTCTGCTAAATCGCAGAAAGGCAGGACCCGCCCAATCGCGGACAGAATGGATATACGAGGTGAACAGGCAACCGCTACGCGGCCCACGGCAATCGCCCGTACGCAAACTATCGAGAGGACACCGCTACGCGGCGGAGCGAGCGAGCGCGCCGCAACCGAAACGCAACGTTAGACCGTTGTGGTGTCACAAAGAGAGCTTTGCAACGTGTCAGCCTTGAGGTGCTGACACGTTGCAACGGCGCTCACGAGGATCAAGACGAGCGAAGTGTCGCCGGCCCTCACTGCGGGTCGCGGTCCCACCAATACTGCTTCTCTAGCTTCTTCTGAATCGGCCAGATTTGATCCAACGTCTCACCCTCGAACATCTCGCCGTTCTTCATCACGTACACGATCGTGTTCGTGTTGCGAATGTCCGTCAGCGGGTTCTTGTCCAGAATGATCAAGTCCGCAAGCTTTCCGGCTTCGAGTGACCCTACGTCCTTCTGGAGCCCGATCGCCTCCGCGCCGTAGATAGTCGCCGAGCGCAGTGCCTCGAACGGAGTCATCCCGCCCGACTGCAGATTCCAGATCTCCCAGTGACACCCTATTCCTTGCATCTGACCGTGGCCTCCCAGACAAACTCGCCCGCCCGCGTGAACGATGTCCGCAGCGGCCTTGGAAATTGCTTTGTGGCCGTACTCGTCTTCGCGGAACCACTGGCCCCGGCGCTTGACCATCGTGTCCAGGAGCGCGTGCGGAATGAATCTCCGCAGCTTCTGGTTTCCGTGTACGTCGGTGTTCTCGAACCAGTAGTTCTCGGACCACGGAGCCCCGTAAGCGACGAGAATAGTGGGCGTATAGAATGTCCCGGTCTTCGCGACGAACTGGACAACATCCTTGTAAAGGGGGTGGATTGGCAGAGCGTGCTCGTTGCCCGAAAAGCCGTCGGCCATCTGAGTCAGATCGAGCTTCATGTCGAGCGCGCCTTCGGTGGTTGAGGTAATTCCAAACTCCTTGATCGCCATCGCAACCCACTGCCGGACGATGCGATCGCCCGCGACGTATTCCTTCAGCGTCGTGGTGTGATAAGCCTCCTTGTACCGCTTGATGAAGTTGCGCGTCGACTCTTTGTCGTCCAGCCCCGACCCAGAGAAGACTCCGGGCCCGGTTGTGTAGACACGCGGCCCGAGTATGTCACCGGTCTCGACGAGGTCGGTGTACTCGAAGACGTCCGTAGTCGAGCTCTGCGGATCGCGTGTGGTGGTGATGCCGTAAGCGAGGTTTGCCAGGTATTGCCACACCTGAGTCTGATGCACTCCGCGCGGCGGCCACATATGCGCGTGAACGTCGACGAATCCGGGGATGATTGTTTTGCCGGTCACGTCGATGACTTTTGCGCCGGCCGGGATCGCGACTTTGCCTTTTGCGCCTACCGCGGTGACTCGATTGTCGGTGACTACTATGTCGCCTCGCTCAATGACCTCGCTGCCGTTCATCGTAACGATTCGTGCGCCTGAGAGCACGACGCTGCCCTTGGGCCGCGCTCGCGGGGCTTCGACGACGAGGTCGGCCATCTCCGGTTTGTCGGCCGAGACATCCTGGCGGTAGAACTTCGAGCCCCACGACCACGTTACCCACTTGCCGTCCGGCGACCACGCGAGATAGTCGCCGCCCTCTACGGACATCTTCTTCACTGGAACCGCGGAGGGGCCGTTTGGCGTGATGCTGATGGTAACCGTTTCCTTCCCTGGCTTTGGAATCGTCACGAGATAATGCTTGGATTGGAGACTCACGAAAGCCTTTTGGCCATCAGGCGAAAGTTGGATCGCATCGGCGTTCGGGGGGAACGGACCGGGCGCGGCGCCGGTGACTTTGAAATGAGTACGCCGGTCATAACCATCGAGCCGGACAGAAGTCAGACCCTGTTGAGTGGTCAGGTAGACGCGCTCGGGGTCGTTTGTGAAATGCGGAAATCGGCCGCCTTGCGCCGGAGCGATCAACTTCGAGTCGCCGCCGGTTGCGGGAATCCAGCGAAGATCCGTTCCGGTGCTTCCTCCGATTCCACCAATCTCGCTCTCGGCAGAGTCCTGAGAATCGCTGGAGGAATCGGGAAAGACATCGGTGTCTCGATAGTGAAGATCGGCATAGAGCTGATCGTCAGTCGCCCCGGAAACGAACACGATCTTCGAGCCGTCCGGAGAATAGACCGGCGACGAATAGTACGCTGCGCGACGAGTCAGTTGCTCGGGGCGCCCGCCATCGACGGCCACTCGATTAATCTGCCCGCCGTCTCGCGACCAGGTTACATAAGCGATGTGCCGGCCGTCCGGAGACCAGGCGGGCATGAACTCACCCACTTGCGAGTCAGTCAGGCGTCTGGCGCTGCCCGCCGGCAAATCAGAGATCCAGAGTTTGTTGAGAGAACTGAAAACCACGCGCTTGCCGTCGGGCGACATCGCCGGCCAGCGGATCAGTCGCGCGCGAACCATCGCGCTGTCGTCGACCCGGTTCTCGAAATAAACCCGCGGCGCGATCTCGGCTTCAACTTTTGCGGTGAATGGAATGATCGTTGACTTGCCGGTTTCGAAATCGACGCGTTGAATCTTTCCGTTCACCGGAACGATGAGCGACTTGCCGTCGGGCATAAACGAATAGCCGGGCATCAAGTCGCGAGTGCCGCGCGATTCCTGATCGTCGCGAGTCACATTGTTGATCAGCCAGCGTTCCTCGCTTGTCTCGAGATCGCGAGCTCGCAACGCGGTACCGCCCTCGAAGCGAGTCGCGTAGACGAGCTTCTTCCCGTCGGGCGACAGTAACGGCCGCATCGCGCTGCCCTGGGCGTTGGTGATTGTCGATGTTTCGCTGGTCTCGCGATCGAAGCGGACTATTTGCCAGATCGGAAACTGCGCGTTGTAGTTGAACGCGCCGTTGCGCTGGGCATAGTAGATGAAACGCCCGTCGGGCGAGGCGATGCCGCCGAACCTGTTTCGTCGAACTGGCTGAGGCTGTCCCGATCCGGGCGGCTGCGGCGGCGGATCAGGCTGCCCTATCTGGACTCCCGAGCCTCCGTCCTTGTGATACATCCACAAAGCGAATGTTCCAATCGCGTCGGTGGACCTTGACGCGATCACATATTGGCCGTCAGGCGTCCACGACGGTGACAGGAACATTTGATTTCGGCCTTTGGTCAGCGCCTTGGGATGAGATCCGTCGGCGTCCGCGAGCCAGAGATTCTCTGCGCCGCTGCGATCGCTGATGAAGGCAATCTTCTTCCCGTCGGGCGAAAACTTCGGCTGGCTCTCAAAAGACAGTCCGCCGATGATGCGCTTCGCTTCGCCGCCCGCGGTTGGAACCGTGTAGACGTCGCCGAGCAGATCGAACAGGATCGTCGCTCCGTCGGATGAAACGTCGAGCGACATCCACGTGCCTTCATCGGTAGTGAACTCAATCTTCTTGTCGGTCTTGAGCGGCAGGCCTTCTTCTTTCTTTTCCTTTGCCTCATCTTTTTTCTCGTCGTCTTTTTGCGGGTCTTGCGCGAGCGACGCGAGAGGCAGAGACACAAGAATAATCAGGATCAGAGACAACAGCGAGCGAACTTGCTTCCAACCGGTCATGGCTTCCTCCGGGTACCTTCTGACATCTCCACTGGGCTTGGAGATCGAGAATATAAAACAAATCGGCGAGGAAGGCTATGCTGAGGCCGGCGAGTTATAATGGCTTCGGATGGATGAGTTATTGCGAGAGAGGCGTGACGCTGTGAGAGACGCACTCGCTGGAGGACCATGCGATGAGGAATTTCGATCATGAGCATCTGGATCCGGATCCGATACCGGCGCCTGAAGACCCGATGCCGCTTCCTCCGGAGCCGATGCCCGATCCTGATGGGCCAACTCCCGGGCCGGCGGTAACGCCGCGTCCAAAGTGAAGCCCAGGAGGCAATTCTGCCCAGCGCTGTGCTAGGATTCGACGTCTATGCTGATGTTGTGTCCGATTTGTGGAGCAGAATTCGATATGGGCTCAAGCCTGTGTCCCAATTGCGCGTTTGAGCTGGTTCCAGCGACCCTCAACGATACGGCCGTCACGACGAAAGAGGCCGTCGAGAGGGGGGAAGTTCAATTTGTGGAGTTATGTCGCCCTCTTACCTATCCGGTGGCGATGCTGGTCAAGCAGACACTCGAACAGAATGGAGTAGCGGCGGTGATGCACGGTGAACATTCGCTTTCCGTGCAGCCTCATCTGGTCTTCGGCGGACAACTCCGGGTTCTCGTCCCCAGCAATCAACTCGAGTATGCGCGGGCGTTATACAAGGCTTACTTCGAGAGCGACGAGGGGACGGATTACATCGCGGAAGAATGAGTGAATGTCGAGGGTTAAACCCCCGCGCCGAACGTGAAGCCACTCCATCGATTGAATCGTGACGCTACCTCTGTGTACGGCCAGCCGGAAGCACCTGCCCGCTCCGATAATCGACCGACTCTCGCTGCTCGCCTATCTCGCCGAATACCTCCTTCAACGCGCCAACAGATGAGAGGACCGAGCTGGTCTCGACCGGCATGAAGACCACCTTGGCATTGGTGCTCGTAGCCATGTGAGTCAACGATTCGATGTACCGCTGCATCAGCAGGTACTGCGCCGGATTTCCCTGGCCGGCGGTGATCGACGCGGCTATCCGGGTTATTGCCTGGGCTTCTGCTTCGGCGTTGCGAAGTCGGGCTTGAGCCTGACCGTCGGCTCGCAGCACAGCGGCTTCCTTCTCACCTTCAGCGCGAGCGATAGCCGCTTGCTTCTCGCCTTCGGCGCGCGCGATTGCCGCCTGCTTCTCGCCATCCGCATTCAGGATAAGAGCTCGGCGATTTCGCTCCGCGGTCATTTGTTTTTCCATCGTTATGCGCACGTCCTCGGGGGGATGGATGTTTCGAATCTCGACGCGAGTTACCTTAACACCCCAGCGCTCGGTCGCTTCATCGAGCACGACTCGCAGCTTGTTGTTGATCACGTCGCGAGAGGTGAACGTGTGATCCAGATCGAGGTCGCCGATGATCGACCGCATAGCGGTGATCGTGAGCTGCATGATCGAGCCCGTCAGGTCCGCGACCTCATACATGGCCTTGATCGGATCGGTGATTTGATAATAGAGCACGGAGTCGACACCGACGGTAACGTTGTCGCGAGTAATAACCGGCTGGGGAGGGAACTCGAGAAGCTGTTCGCGCAGGTCAAGAGTGTTCAAGCCGGGCCGAACACCGCTCCAGTAGACCGAACGAGGCTTGTCGAGAAAGGGCAGGATGATGTTGAGCCCGCTGGCTGCCATCTTGTGGAACTTGCCGAGCCGCTCGATGATCATCACCGAAGCCTGACCGACGACTCGAAATGACTTGAACAAAGTGATCAGAACTCCCAGCGCAAGAAATGCCAGAACCAAGAGGCCAAATGTCTGCATAACCTATCGCTCCTTTTACCGCTCTGCAGTACCGCCTTCAGGCGGAATCTTATCGCTGACCAAGCAATGCCGCATGAATGCGGGACTACGAACCCTTCATTCCTTCAGTCGATGTCGCTGGCGCCATGACGGCTCGGCCTCGGTTCGCCTGACGTAAACCGAGGCACCTTCCACGCGCTCTATCTGAACCTGCTCGCCTTCAAGCAACGGCTCTTCGCCGTCTGCGGGAAATGCTCGCCAGGTTGAGCCGAATACGCGAACCGCGCCTTCCTGAAGCGCGCCCTTTGAAGGTTCAACCACCACGCCCATCTGGCCGGGCAGCGTCTCCATGCCGGTCTTTAGCCCGGGCGAACCGCGCATCAGGAACCGCTCGAATATGGTTCGTGATGCGATGGTGAGCGCGATTGATACGACCAAGAAGACTACGATTTGAATCGGAAGCCCAACCAGACCCGTAAGCGCTAACAGAGCCGCCACCAGGGCCCCTATCCCGAACCAGAGAAGCACGAATCCTGAAGTGAAAATCTCGGCGACGATGAACAGCACGCCGAGGATCAGCCAAATGTACCAAAGGTCCGGCATTCAGATGCAGCCAAGCGTTTGCGGCGAGATACTATCCTTACTGACGTGAAAAGCCTTGTTTCAGTTTCGCTCTCAAGGTCGGATTATCATGTGGCGGTTTACAAAAAGCAAGCTTCCGCATTTGCATCAAGATCTTGAGTGATGAAAACGGGGTTCCACACCGGCTATACGCGACTCGATTGGGATCTTGAATCGCGACAGCGGGCTGGTTTAGTCAATGCGGTCGCATTGGAAGGTGGGATGAAGGCAACGGATCCCGGAAGGGAACTTGTGGGGATCGGCTACCTTCGAGACGGCCGGCTGGGTGCTGCTATTCGCTATTGGCGGTCGCTGCCCACCCGAATGCAATCCCGGTCGCGATCGCGAGAAGAAGCTCGACAAGCCCAACGAGCGTGGCCGCCCGCCCTTCGATGCGCAGTCGCTTTACGCCTTCGGCGAGAAGCAGAAAGCCCGCGGTCCAGGCCAGCAGGGCCTTCTGTGATTTGGACAAATCAATTCCTGACATTACCGATTCACCTCTGATTCGAAGATCCTCGCGACGCCGCGCTTTGCTCCACCGAGCGTTCCGAAACGCGCGCCGGGCCGTTTGCAGCGTAGCGTACCGGAGCGGGCCCGCCATAGAGAGTTATGAGCTTCTTGATTGTTTCGTCCTGAGCGGCTCGGAAACGATGCGCGCTTCCGCCGTGATTGTAAATCACAAACAGCAGCGGACCTCGCTGCCGGGTGTAAGCGACGCCCGCAAGAGCGCTTACGCTGCTCAGAGTTCCGGTCTTTGCTACCACAGAGCCCCGGTATGCGTCGTTGAATCGCTTTTCAAGCGTGCCTCCATCGACCCCGGCCACCGGAAGAATCTCTTCCGGCCCGAGTCCTTTGCTGCCGAGATACGCGATCAATTTTCGGAGCATTGTGATTGTTCCGCGCGGCGAGATCGCGTTGGCACCAAGGCCCGATGACGTCGCAAAGCTCACCTCATCGTCCTTGAAACCAACCTCTGTCTTCAGAAAACGCTCCACTGCGTCGGGTCCGCCAACCAGATTTCCGATGACCGTGGCCATCCAGTTATTTGAGAAGTCATTCAAGCCCTTCAGCACTCTCAAAAGCGGAAGCGACGTATGAACCGCCAGCGGCGAGAGCTTGGACGTGTTCACGCCTGGGTCCGTGATTGTCTGTCCGGTGATCTTTAGACCGGGAGGACCGGAAAGCGCCGGCGCTTGACGATTCGCTTCGCGATCTTCGGCGGCCCGAATAGCAAGGAAACGTTGATACGAAGCCTTAACCTGCGGACTCCAGGTGTCCGGCGTGAGCACTGCCCGAAAGGCCTTCGCGGACGCCTCGCGGGACGCGGAGAACATGAAGAAGAACTGGCCGAGCACCACCAGGTTCCCGTCGACCTCGCGAATCCCGCTTCGATTCAATTTATCAGCGATCATCATCGCGTTCTCGGGAAACAAGGCCGGGTCGCCGCTTCCGATCACGTACAGCGAGCCGTGCAGGATTCCAGTGGCAGGATCAAGCGTGCCGTCCGTGTACAGAGAAGTTCGAAACTTGAAGTCAGGCCCGAGCCGGGATATGGCGGTCAGCGAGGTAGCGATCTTGGTGACCGAAGCCGGATTGAACAACCGATCGGCATTGTGTTCGGCAAGCACCTCGCCCTTCAGCGTAGTGACAATGAATCCCTGGTTGTCAGCGCTGAAGCCGAACGCTGCCAGGCTGTCTGCGTAAGCCGCAACGAGGGGATTCAGCGGCGGCTCCGCGGGCGCGTCAGCATTCGCGAGCCGGGGTCTGGTCACGTCCTCCGGCGCGGAAGCAGCCGGCAGAGTCAAAACACCCGGTTGACTCACAGGCTTGACCGTAGCGTCGCCTGCACCGGGATTAGTCGATGGATCGGCAGAGTTCGAGGCGGGAGACATCTTGTCGGGAGATCCGACTTGCTCGGTCCATGAGTTGCTCAGAAAGGTGTGAACCCCGACACCGTGTACGCTTGCGACTACGCGCTTCTTCCACCGCGACCGGCGGCCACGTCCGCGAGCATAGAGGCGTCCACCCCTCCTCGCGGACCTCGCACTGAGGCGCTTGGATCGCGAACCGCCGCGTCGAGCGCTCAGTCGAGAAGCTGTTTTCGATTTGCTTTTCGAGACTTTGCCCTTCGACCGAGCCGCAGCCTTTTTCGCCTTTGGGCTGGCATTGGCGGGCTCTATCGACGCGAGCGTGACGGTGAGAAGGAGGGCAACGAGTAACCAGAGAGTTCTGAGCCTCGGGGTTGATACTGGCATGTTCCGAGCTACCGTCCTACTTTGATCTGTGCTTCCGATGCGCGTCCTGCCTTCGACGTTGCAGCTACTGCGACGTTATCTTTGAACCGCTGGTGAGTCTGAACCTGCGAGGGTCACTCATTTCGATTCGTGAACATTGAAGAACGGGGGCTGCGACGTTCGCGCATCTCGCATCGGCCTAACAATAACACAGCTCGAAAGCCGGGTCTACTGTGTTAACAAATATGCAACAATTTTGTGCCGCCGCCGCTGAACGCCGTGTGCGAAGCGACGGTTGGCGTGGCAGAATGAATGTCCGAGGAAGGAGAGAGGATATGAGCAAAAGAAGAGTATCGATCTTCGGCAAGGATGGCTGACCGTACACCGCGGCCGCCCGTGAGGACTATGGCCAGCGTGGTTATTCGGTTCAGTACTTCGACGTAAAGAAAAACGCAGACCGGCTGAGGGAGATGCTCGGCTATTCGAGAGGTCAGCGCAAGGTGCCGACTATCGTGGAGGACGGACAAGTGACGATCGGCTTCGGTGGAACGTGAGGAGTGTGAACGATCCGGCAGTTTGCCGGAAGCGGGAGGGCTTCCGAACAGCGGTGGGTTGGTTCAACTCACGAATGAGCGAATCATACCGCGCAGCGAGAAGACTTCGCGCGGATCGACCGTCTCATTAACAATTCCCGCCACCAACTCCTGGAGGAAGCGGCTTCGGCGAATACGCCTCGCGACGAAATCATTCAGCCACGGGCGCGAGAACCAGTTCTCGGCAATCCTATAACCCAGGAACTTCGGCTTGAGTTCCTGCTCTATTCGACGAGGGAAGTCGCGAAGTCGTTCAAAGTCCCCGGTCGTCAGCGCTTCATCGGCGACTTCTGCTGCGATTTCTCCCGTCTCCATCGCCTTGCCGATTCCTTCGCCGGTGAAGGGAAATGTAGCGCCGATGCTCTCACCCAATACGAGAGTGTTGCCGGGACCCAGTGGCTTAGTGCCACTCAAGCCGCAGCGAAGCATTGCTCCCCGCAGCGGAGAGATCGTTTCCGCGTGACGAACAATCTCAGCCGCCAGTGGAAAATTCTCTACAAATGACTTGAACGCCTCGCGCAGGTTCACAGTCGAGTTCGAACGCCGCCGGTAGTTTACACCGCACCCGATATTGAACTCGCCATCCGCAAGCGGAAAGATCCACGCGTAGCCCGGAGTGATAGACCGATCGTACGACACAACGAGCCGATCAAGGACGATCGGCGATCGAACATAGCACCGCAGCGCTATTGCGCTTGGGTGTCGTTCAGTCACGAGCCCGAGCTTCGACGGCACATCGACGTTTGCTCCCGTCGCCAGGAAGACAATTCGCGCAGCGACGGCGGTGGGGGCCCCTTCGAGCGAGACAAGAAGCTCCGAATTCGGTTGGACCTCGACTCCTGTAGCCCGCGATTGGCAAAAGACCGCTCCGTACTCCACCGCCTTCTTGACGATCAGAGCGTCGAGGTGAACGCGCTTGAGCGTAAGGAACTCGCCAGGCACGTCGAAGGAGACTCTCGACGGGCTGTAGACAGTTCCGATGTCCGACTTGCGGCTGCGCGCGCGGATCTCGTCGTACAGCCCGGCCCTCGCAAGACATCGAACCGAGTCGGCGATCAACCCGTCACCACAGACCTTGTCTCGGGGGAAGCTGTCCTTGTCGAGCAGGAGAGTCCGGTGTCCGCGTTTCGCGAGGTGAAGAGCGGCCATGGAGCCCGCAGGGCCGGCTCCCACGACAACCACTTCCCACGATTCCTTTGCGGCTTCGGTGGAATCGATAGGGTTCAAAGCGGCCAGGTCTTCTGTTGGATCGACGCTCGTCATGGCTTCCGTGGGCAACTCGCCAGGCTCCGTTACGTCCGATCGCGACGCAAGCACACCAACACAGTTACGTGGGCCGCTTCCAAATCGTTACGGCTTCCGTGAGGGCTCTGCTTCGTTGCTCGACCAACCTCGACTATGGTAAGGTAGCGGCCGAAGCAAGTCGAGGCGGTGACGAGGATAATCGTATTATAGTGGGTCGGCTTTCAGTGGACTTTCCTGTGCCTCAACACACCCGCTCACAGGATAGCGAGCTGTTCGTTTCAGGTTTTAAGAGCCGCAAATGAGTCGATTCCTAAGCTCGCTTGTGGTGGTTTTCGCCAGCTTGGCTCTACTCTCATCGCCGGCGGCGAGTTTCCAGGACGAGCGATTCGTAGTTACGAAAGGGCGCGTCGTCTGCCTTGACGCCCAGGGGCGACCGGTTGATTCGCCCTTTGCTTGCAACCAGCCGAATCCGCGCTTTGGTTTGGCGAGTCGTGAGGGAAAGCTCTACAAGTTCCTGCCGACCGATACGATGACTCCGGTCTTCACAGATTCTCGAGTACGCGAGCGCGAGCTTCAAATCACCGGCCGGCTTCATGGCGCGGACCAACTGGAACTAATCAAGGTGCAGTCGATAATCGAAGGCAAGCTCTACGATATTTATTACTTCTGCGAGCTCTGCAACATCAAGGCCTACACGCCAGGGCTTTGCCCTTGTTGTCGTAACGAACTCGAGTTTAGAGAAACACCGCCGTAGATTCGGCGAAGTCCGACAAACTTCAGTTTGGCGAAGGATCTAGAAGCGACCGCACTCAGGAAGAAACGACAAACTGAAGTTTGTCGGACAATTCAAAGGAGGCGAGGATGCAAGATGATGACGATCTGAAAGAGAAAGGCTCGGGGCTATCGCGACGCAGCTTCTTGAAGGTGTCCGGCATCTCGCTGTCGGTCCCGCTCGTGATTGGTCATCGAGTCATCAAAGTGGCCGGAGCCGACGTCAAGGTGTACGGCCCGGCCAAGGTCCCAATTCAGCTGACGATCAACGGCAAAACGTCCACGGTGAATGTGGAGCCGCGAGTGACGCTGCTCGACGCACTGCGCAACGATCTGGACATCACCGGAGCCAAGCGCGTATGCGATCGCGCTACCTGCGGAGCTTGCACGATGATTGTCGACGGCAAGCCGGTGTATTCGTGCTCGGTCCTCGCAATTGAAGCGCAGGGCAAACAGATCACGACCGTCGAAGGGTTGCTACAGGGCGACAAGCTGCATCCGATCCAGCAGGCGTTCATTGACAACGACGCCCAGCAATGCGGCTTCTGCACTCCGGGGTTCGTAGTTGCAAGCAAGGCGTTCCTCGACAAGAACCCGAGCCCTACTGCGGATCAGATCAAGGAGGGACTCGGAGGAAATCTCTGCAGGTGCGGCACGTACATGGGCGTGCGCGCCGCGGTTGCGCAAACCGCGCAGAAAGGAGGGCCGCGCAATGGCTGAATATAAATGGCCGGATGCGGATAAGCGCACCTTCATCGGCAAGCGCATTTCCAGAATCGACGGACCCCAAAAGGTCTCCGGCCGCGCGAAGTACTCTTTCGACATCAATCGGCCCGGAATGCTCTTCGGCAGGATCGTCCGCAGCCCGCATGCTCACGCGCGAGTCAAGAGCATCGATACCAGCGCGGCTGAGTCGATGCCGGGCGTCAAAGCCATCCACGTTATGGCTGAGCCGGGCAAGCCGACGGCCGAGCTTAACTGGGTGGGAGCTTCGGTCGTGGCTCTTGCCGCGGTGGACGAGCCCACCGCTGAAGACGCGATGCGCGCGATCAAGGTCGAATACGAGGTGCTGCCGCATCTGGTCGTCGACACGGATCCAAAGATGGCCGGTGAATACGCGCGGCCCGCAAACGAAAACAAGCTCGGCGATCCCGACAAAGGCTTCAGCGAGGCTGAAGTTACCGTCGAGGGAATGTACGGACTGCCGGTGATCACTCACTGTTGCCTGGAGCCGCACGGTTCGGTGATGGAGTGGGAGGGCGACCAGAATGTGCTTGCGCATCTGTCGACTCAGGCCGTCACCCCGTCGGTGGCGGCTATCGCCCGACCGCTCGAGATTCCCGCAACCAACGTTCGGGTCCAGCAAGATCACGTCGGCGGCGGGTTCGGCAGCAAGTTCGGTCCGGATGAGTGGGATATCACCGCCGCGCGACTTTCCAAGAAGGCCGGCGGCAAGCCCGTAAAGATGTTCAACGACCGCGAAGCCGAGTTGATGGTCGCCGGCGCGCGGCCCTCGGCCTACGCCAGAGTCAAGGTTGGGCTTAAGAAGGACGGAACGATTACCGCGTGGGAGTCTCAATCGTGGGCGAGCGGCGGACTGGGAAGCGGAGGATCGCCGCCTTTACCGTACATCTTCAACATCCCCAACCAGCGCAGGCAGCACACCGCGATCGTCAATCACATAGGCAGCGCAAGAGCGTGGCGCGCACCGTCCCATCCGCAAGGCTGCGCCATCACCATGGCGGCCCTCGAGGACGCGGCAGCCGCGATCGGCATGGATCCGCATGACTTCTTCCTGAAGAACATCGAGATGACCGGCCAACGCGCTCGAATCTACGAAGACGAGATGAAGATCGCGGCCGATCTGATCGGCTGGAAGAGTAACTGGCACCCGCGCGGCGACGAAGGCGCCGGCCCGGTCAAACGGGGACTCGGCCTGTCGATTCACACGTGGGGCGGACAGGGTCATCCGAGCGATTGCGACCTGATCATTCAACCGGACGGTTCGGTCGAGTTGAAGATGGGCACTCAGGATCTCGGAACCGGAACTCGGACTGCGCTGAATATCGTAGTCGCCGACACGCTCGGCCTGCCAATGGACAAGGTGAAGATATCGATCGGCGACAGCCGCTTCCCGCCGTCCCAGGGTTCCGGTGGAAGCACGACCATCGGCGGGGTCAGCGCTTCTTCGCGACGCGCGTCGCTCGATGCGCTCGATCAGATCTTCGCCAAAGCTGCTCCCGCTCTCGACGCGAAGCCGGAGGATTTGGAAGCTGCCGGGGGAGTGATCCGAGTGAAGAGCAATCCGGCAAAGTCGTTGACGTGGGCTCAGGCCTGCTCGAAGCTCGGCGTGACTCCAATCACCGTTCGCGGCAAGAATCCGGGACCGGGCAAGCTGACCGACCAGGGCGTAGGCGGCGTCCAGATGGCGGATGTTTCGGTCGATATCGAAACCGGTATCGTTCGAATCAATAAGATCGTTGCCGTGCAGGATTGCGGATTGATCATCGATCTCAAGACCGCCGAAAGCCAGGTCTACGGCGCCTTGATTATGGGCGTCTGCTACGCGCTCTATGAAGAAAAGATCATGGACGCGAAGACCGGCCGGATGCTGAACCCGAACATGGAGTTCTACAAGCTGGCGGGGATCGGAGACATCGGCGATCTGGTGGTTCACATGATGACCGGCAAGGGCTACGACGAACGCGGGGTGATTGGCCTGGGCGAACCCCCGGTAGTTTCGCCCGGCGCGGTGATCTCGAACGCGGTGGCGAACGCCATCGGAGTGCGAGTCCCCACCCTGCCGTTAACGCCTGACCGAGTGCTCGCGGCTCTCGAGCAGAAGGGAGGCAAATAAGATGCGCGGATTTGAATACGCCAACCCTACAACCAAAGAACAAGCTGTAGCGCTTCTCGGAAGCAGTTGGGGCGACGCCGAAGTGCTGGCCGGAGGCACTGATTTGCTCTCGCTGATGAAGGACGACGTCGTACACCCCAAGCGGCTGGTGAACATCAAGGACATAGCCGAGTTCGGCGGCATCAGGTCCTCGAAGAGCGGGCTTCGAATCGGCGCTACTGTGACGATTCAGGAGCTGATCGACAACGCGCAAGTCGCGAGGGAGTATCCTGCGCTTGTGGGCGCCGCCAGGGGAATAACCAGCCCGCAGCTCCGAAGCCGGGGGACAGTCGGGGGCGATCTCACTCAGCGCCCGCGATGCTGGTACTACCGCGCGGGTTTCGGTTTGCTCGCCCGAGCAAATCCCAGCGAGGAGGGCGGCGAGTCACTGGTACTTCACGGAGACAACCGCTATCACGCCATACTTGGAAATAGCGGGCCCGCCTACTTCGTCAACCCATCGAGCCTCGCTCCCGCGCTGATTGCTTATGGGGCGAGTGTTCGAGTCTACGGCTCGAAAGGCTCGCGAGACGTCGCGGCGGAGAAGTTTTTCGTCTTGCCCCAAAGCGACAACGACCGCGAGTACGACCTGAAGCCCGGTGAGATCGTCACCGAGATCATCGTGCCTGCCCAAGCAGGAGTGAAGAGCGCAACCTACGAGGTTCGACAGAAGGAAGCGCTGGATTGGCCGCTCGCGGCCGCGTCGGTAGCCTTGAAGGTGTCCGGTGGCAAAGTCACTTCGGCTCGCATTGTGATGGGCCATGTGGCGCCGACCCCCTGGCGAGCTGCGGCTGCCGAACAAGCGCTTGCGGGCAAGACCATCAACGAACAGGTGGCGCAGGCCGCAGGCGAAGCTGCGGTATCGGGCGCGAAGAGTCTTGGCCGCAACGCGTACAAGATTCAGCTCGCGCGAGTGGCGGTTAAACGGGCCATACTTGAAGCGGCCCGAGGAGGTGCACGATGATTGTCAACGAGGCTGAACGTTTCAACATCGAACATCCCCAACTTTGCGAATGTCTTCGATGGAAGGGAATGTTCATCGGCGTCGCCCACGACCCATCGGTTCCGCCCTCAAACGACGGTCACTTCTGGTGTGTGTACACGCAAACCTGCATGGGGCCGGACGGACAGCTTGCAGAGCCTGGAAACTGTTCGTCGGCGGAACGTGGCTGTTACGGAAAAGGTTACGTGTGATAAGATCGAAACACTTGGCGCTCTTTGCGGGTCTTGTCGTTCGTTGCGAGAGGCCTGGGATTTAAGAGTCTGGTTTCGCGCAAAGGACGCAAAGTCCCGCAAAGACGCAAAGGTTGGAAGGAGAAACCAAACGATGCGAAAGATGATGTTTATCGCGGCGCTGGCGTTGGTTGTTTTGACCCTTGGTTCGACGACCAGGGCCCAGAGCATCTCGGGCGACTACATTGAAACGCGCAGTGCGGACGTCTGGACCGGCGCGTGCGTCGCTAACGGAGAAATGAACCTGGCGGGCGATCAGGCGATTCTCGCGTGGCGAGTGAACAAGGGTGAGTGGAAAGGCGTTTCGCTTGACGGGCTCAGCGTGGTGGGGGTCGTCAAGGCGAGCGCGACACTTGGCGATCAGTTCAATAGTCCCTATCCGGCAAAAGCGGTGATGATCGTTGACGAGAAGGCTTGCGGCGATCAGCAAAAGGCCCTGGTCGAGTTTGCTCAAGCGATGGCCGGGGAGCTGCTCAAGAACGTAGTGCGAGTCGAGGTCGCTCCGATCAAAGTCGAAGTGAGCGGACACGACGGTCACTACGGGAAGACGCTCGTGCGAGCCGGAAACATCGCCGGCATCGAGACTCGCGCGATCAACGGCAAGGACCACCTGTGCGGCAACGAGGATGTCTTCTATCCGCCCCTGGCGGCGACCGTTCACTCGATGCCCGCGGTAGCCGAGCTCGACCGATTCGAAGGCGCCGGCCTTGATGTGTCCTGGACGGTTCACGGCAAGCGCAGCGCCTTTGTTGGCACCTTCTCGCGATAGACAAGCCAGCCTTGGACGACCTAGGCACAAAGACCACAAGAAGACTCTTGGCGGGCTTTGTGCCTTTGTGATTATGTGAGCGGAGATATGTTAATGCGGCGCGCTCTGTTTTTTGTAACGTTGATTCTGGTGGTCAATCCCGCGACGGCTCTCGGCCAGGGCGCGAGGATCGAGGCGATCGGTGCGATTGCGGACCCGGGAGCATCCGAAGCGCTGAAAAAAGTCCTCGAGCAAAAGGGCTCGCGTTTGACCATCGGCGACGGGCCGTATTGTGACATCTGGCTCCGAAGCGGATTGCCGGCAGGGAAGAGCGATGCGGCGCAAGGCGCGGTCTACAACCTCGGCGAATCGGTTCTGGTCGGGGTGATCACCTTTGCAAGAGCCACCACTGATTTTCGGGGACAAGCGGTGAAGCAGGGCACATACACGTTGCGGTACGCGATTCATCCTGCTGACGGGAATCATCTGGGGATCTCGCCGATTCGAGACTTTCTCGTTCTGGTCCCGGTTGCGATGGACCAGAATCCAGAGGCGCAGCCGAAGTTTGAAGAGTTGATGAAGATGAGCCCGAAGTCGACGGGCACCAATCACCCCGGAGTCATCAGTCTCGTTCAGACTGAAGGCGCGTCGCCGCCCAAGCTCGAACAAGACGGCAGCCACTTCGTGTTTACCGCGAAGGTCAAATCGCAGTCGGGAGCGGAAGTCCCCATCGCGTTCATCGTAAAGGGCCACGCTGAACAATAGGTGTTTGTAGCCAATGAGACGAAGCTCGGCAGTAAAACTCGTCGTGGTTATCTCACTCGGGGTCCTGCTGCCGAGTCTGGTTCGTGCGGCGGATTCGCTCGGATCTGCGAGTTTCGAGATCAAACTTCCGATTGGCATTCCCTCGGACATTTGGGCCTATTTTGTGCCGAACAACAACCCGATGACGTTCCGCAAGGTCGAGCTTGGCCGCAAACTCTTTTTTGATCAGCGTCTATCGGCCGACGGTACAGTCAGCTGCGCTACTTGTCACGATCCGCAACGAGCCTTCACCGACGGAAGAAAAGTCGCGGAGGGCATCGGCGGCAGAGTGGGGACCCGGAACTCGCCGACTCTCCTGAACGCGATGTTCAACAGCGGTCAATTCTGGGATGGCCGCGCCGCAACTCTGGAAGAGCAAGCGATGATGCCGCTCACCAATCCGGACGAGATGGGAAACCGCTCGCCCGAAGAAGTCGTGGCCAGATTGGCGGGGAGTCCTGAATACGCCAGGGAGTTTCAAGGGGTGTTCGGAACTTCCGTGACCATCGACGCAGTCGCAAAAGCGATCGGCGCGTTTGAACGGACACTCGTATCGGGAGACTCGCCCGTAGATCGCTACATTGCCGGCGACTTGAACGCGCTGAGCGAGTCCGCCCGCAGCGGACTGGTCTTGTTCAGAAGCAAGGCTCGATGCGGGATCTGTCACGCATTTAATCAAAACTTTTCGACATTTGCGAGCTTTCCATTTTTCACCGATATGAACTATCGCAACACTGGCGTCGCCGCCAACTTTGAAGGCTTCGAAGGACTGGCGCGGCGGGCAATGGCCGCGACGCGCGACCAATCCGGCAATGCGCTGGCGTTGTTGACCAGGCACGAGCGCGCCGGCGAATTGGGCCGCTTCCTGGTCAGCGGCAACACCCTCGATGTGGGCGCCTTTAGAACGCCTTCGCTTCGCAACGTCGGTTTGACCGCGCCTTATTTTCATGACGGCAGCGCGGCGACTCTCGAAGAGGTTGTTAAGTTCTATGTGAAGGGCGGCAACCAGAATCCGAATCGCGATTGGCAGCTCGAGCCGGTGGCGCTGTCCGAATCAGAACAGCGCGACCTGGTTGAATTCCTGAAGGCGCTCACCAGCGACGATGCTCGGCGCCTGGCCGAGCGCCGTTGAACTCTCCTTGGCGTCTTTGCGGTGCTTTGCGTCTTTGCGCGAAACCTTATTCACCGAGCAACTGACGAACGCGGGGTTCAAGCTTGCTCCTGATCTCCGGTTGGGCCAACGCGTACTCGATAGACGTGAGCAAGTAATTAACTGGATCGCCGATCGTCAGCCATTCGCCGTCGACAACCGGTTCGGCTACCAGTCGCCCGCCTCTGCGAAGGTACTCGCGCAACGCATCGGTCAGCCATAACTCATCAGCCTTTCCGCGCGGTATTTCGGTGAGTATTTGGATGATCGAGTCAGAGAGCAGAAACCTCCCGAACATCGCGAGATTCGAACGGGCTTCTTCGCGCGAAGGCTTCTCGACCACGTCGTCCAATTCTCCTTCAGCGCCGCCCGGCTTCAGTTGAGCGATCCCGTATCGAACGACGTCCTCCCACGCCACCTCTTGCACTCCCGCCACTAGCGCGCCGGTGCGATTGTGCTTCTCGATCAGGTGTCGCGTGAACGGAGTCTTCGACTTTATGAGGTCGTCGCCGTAGGCGTAAATGAATCCCTCGTTTTTGGGTATCTGAGGCCGCGCCACTATGAGAGGCGTGCCGTTGCCGTAGGCTCCCGTTTGCGGTTCCATTACTACTTCAGTGCCTGCAAGCTTGTCGAGAAACTCGTCAAGGGCTTTGTGCTTGCCACGCGGACTCTCGAACGAAGGCTGATAGACACGCCGGAGAGGACTTGGATTCTCGCCGGTAACGATAACGATCTTCTTGATCCCGGAGTCGATGAACTCCTCGATGATAAGGTGTATTGCGGGCTTGTTGATGATTGGCAGAAGTTCTTTCGGATAGGCCAGCGTGACCGGGAGCATTCGGGTGCCCGAACCCGCCGCGGCAATCACGCCCGTTTCTACTATCATGGCATTCTCCTTTGCGGTCTTTGCGGCTCTTTGCGTCTTTGCGCGAAGTTTTGTTTCACGCAAAGACGCAAAGAGCCGCAAAGCTCCCCAGGCCTAGAACAGCGCCCGACATGCTCCGCCATCGATCTGAATCACAGTGCCGGTCAGGAAGCTCGCGCGCTCCGAACAGATGAACGCGACCACGGCTGCAAACTCTTTCGGATCCCCGATCCGTTTCATCGGAGTAGAAGCCGCCCATCGAGCATAGATGTCTTCCACGCTCACGCCTTCTTTCTGGGCAATCGACGAACCCAGGCTCTTCAATCGTTCGGTCAGATGATACCCCGGACATACCGTGTTCGCGGTAATCCCTTGGGAAGCGACCTGATCGGAAAGGCTCTTGATGAATCCGAGCACTCCGGCACGTGCGGTGTTCGAGAGTATCAGGTTTTCGACGGGCTGTTTGGCGGCGATCGAAGTGATCGCAACGATTCGACCCCAGCCGCGCTCTCGCATTGTAGGCACGACCTCGCGACACAGGTTGATGGTGCTGATCAGGTTCAGCTCAACGGCTCTTCGGTAGTCCGCGATGTCGAAGTCATCGAAAAACCCGGCGGGTGGGCCTCCTGCGTTGGCGACCAGTACGTCAACCGCACTGAACCGAGCTATGGTCTCGGAGACGAGATTCCGAACCTCCGTCTGGCTAGACACGTCACCGGCAATCGCAACGACTTCGCCTCCGGTCGCTGAGTGAATCTCAGCCGCGGCATCTCTGAGATTCTCTTTACCACGCGCGTTGATTACAACTCGTGCTCCTTCGGCTGCGAGCTCCCTTGCCGTAGCCTTGCCCAGTCCGCTGGATGCGGCGGTAACTATCGCGACTTTGTCCTTGAGGCCAAGATCCATCGATGTCCCTCACAAAAGGTCAAGCGTTTAGGATATCGGAAACCTTGCTTGTTGTTTAGCTCGGAACGTCAGGCATTAAGGTCGGGCAACCGGCCGATACTGAGGGGGATGCATCAGCTAGACGGCGTTCCCTGCGACCAGAGTTTCGCCATCTCGAAACCAGACATCACGCGTCCTCGAGTAGAGATGGAGTCCCGCCACCCACTCGTCGATGCCATTGGCTTCCACAAAGTTCTTGCGGCCCTCGAGAAAAGCCTCGCCCGCGCTTGTCAGTCGTACCTCGCATCCACGGTAGGACGACACATCCCCTTCCATCGAAACGGCAGGCTGGACGAGTTGTCGATCCGCCAGTAGGCGCAGGCGACTGAACAGGTAGACATCACCTACGATATCGGGATAGTTCGTGCGGTAGGAGTCGGCGAGCGTTTGACCTATGACGGTCAAGGCCTTCGGCCCGTGGCTCCGCACGTGGCTCAGCAATTCCTGATCCCAATGGCTGAGGCCGGTCCTCAGGTCAGGGAACCGGTCAAGCGTCGTCCGGAGCGCCCGACGAACCAAGGGGAAGGCGGTCGCGTCTCGCCCAATCAAGCGTAGAAGCTCATCCGGCCGAGGCGCTGTGAGAGCCGACCAGAAAACCTCCAGCTCTGCGATCTCATCTTGGGACAATGGTGCGGGATGACCATGTGCTCTCAGTTGCTCCGGCGAGAGCTCGCCGATGCGCGCTACATCGAAACCTTTCGACGGTATTCGCTCGACCTGAACGACCGACATCCTGCAGATCGGGGCATTGAGCAACGTGAACAGATGGACGACCCAGGGCAGTAGAAGCTGGTCCGAGGCCCCACCGCCGACCCAGACAGTGATTGCTTCGCACTTCCGAAGTTCGCCTGCGCGCAAGAGGAGGTCGCGCTCGTAATCGGAGGCTCGCCATCCACCAGCGATCCGATCCCAAAACGCCTCGCGAAGCGTTCGCCACTCGTCCAGAGATTTGAGGCGGGGGAGGGGTCCAACCGACAGTACGTCGTGCTGGACGAGGATCGGCTCCTGGTTGCATCCGAACGCCAAGCGTAGGACGCCGCCAGCCGAGTCCCCGTTCACGATGTGAATCTGTGTGCTCTCCATACAAGCGACCGAGGAACGTCGCCCAAGTCCCGCAGTACCCGCCCGCGCGTAACATCCCCCCACGCCTTCTAGGCGGGGGCGTCAGCCGGTCGCGTCTTCGCGCCCCAGATCACCAGCCAAAAGATGATCGGCAGTTCCGCGAGCTCGAGCGGCAACGCAACCTGCGAAACAACTTCCGCGTACCGTGGCAGGACCAGGGCGGCGAAGGCACTGGCCAGGTGGCCGATTCCTGCGATCATGAGCAGGATGCCTAACACGCGGGGGATGAAGCTCGAGCGGATGACCAGCATCCCGAACGGGAACAGCCAGAGCCCCCAGAAGACGAGGGCCACGGCGATGCCCTTGTCGTGCAGATCGAGGAACAGGTATGCCAGGGAATCCAGGTGGGGCTTCTCGAACACGGACAGGAAATCGGAGCCGCTGACGAGGGTCAGCGCGGCGATTTCGTTGAGCACATTGACGAACACGATCGGAACGGAGACCAACGCACCCAGGATCACCATCTGCCTGGCAAGGGTCTCGTTGACCGCCTTGAACAAGCGGTAGAGCGCCAGGACCAGAAACACTTGAATGACCTGGTGGATCAGTTCGGTCGCGATGCCGACGCGGAGAAGCCACTCGGAAGACCTGATGTTGTCGGCCGTCGCGGTCGCGTTCCCAGACACGATCAACTTGGTGGGGGCGTACAGGAGGCCGATGGGGGCGATGAGTGCGATTGCCAAATACAGGAATCCGGCGGCTCGTGCTTGATGCTGGGTTGAGCTCACGTCTTCTCCCTTCTAACTTGAGTTCGGTGCTAGTGAAAGACAAACTATCTGGGCGTTGAGCCGGCGCTCGAACTATGCGCTCCACCCTCGCTTCCAAGTCCTGATGCGTCGGGTCGGACTGCCGCAGTCATGTGTAATCAGACTGGTCACACTTGGGGCAGAGAATCATACTAAACAGCATTAGATTGTCCGAAATCTGGCTGGAAAATCACGGGGAGCACTACACGGTTTTCGTTGATGTGCCGGTCAGCGATCGGATCTTCCTGCCGGCTTGATGAATCCCTGCGCTTCCAACCAGTAATAGAATGCATTGTTCCAGTGGTCGCTGCTGGTGCCCTGTTTTCGCATACCGAAGCCATGGCCACCCGCGCTGAAAATGTGGACCTCGGGTTTGTGTCCCGCTGATGTCAGCGCGCCATAAAACTTGACTACGGGCCCGAGCGCCACTGCGTCGTCCTGCGCCCAAGCGAGAAATATGGGCGGCAGGTTAGCCGGAATGGCCGGCATCTCTCCGAAAGGACCGCCATAGATCATTGCCGCGAAGTTCGGACGCGCCGCGGCGTCCTTTTGGAGCAGGGCTCCGCTGGTGACCATAGCCCCGGCCGAGAATCCCATGAAGCCGACCCTGTCGGGAGAGACGCCCCACTCCGCCGCGTGCTGCCGTACGACTTTGAGGGCCTGAATTCCGTCGGCAATGCCATACCGACCAGCCTCGTCCATGTTCATCCCCGCCGGAATGCCTTCCTGACGCTTTTCCGTGATCCGATACTTGAGGACGAACGCCGCGATGCCTTTTTCCTGAAGCCAGCGCGCGACAGTGCTACCTTCCAAATCGATGGCCAGCGCAACAAAGGCGCCGCCGGGGGCGACGATGACGCCGGTTCCCGTCGCCTTGGTTCGCTCCGGAAGATAAGCGGTCAACGTCGGAGTCACCACGTTGAAGATCACTGTTCCAATAGGAGTGTTTTCCGCCGTTCTTTCCTTCTGGGTCCAGTTTTCGGAACCCGGAGCTACGCCCGGCCAAACATTCACGACCTGCGAGTCGGCGGAATAAGCCATCAAAAATGTAAAGACGACTGCGCCCGCGGTACACATCGCTGTTCGCATCACATTCACCGATGTCAGGCTCCTGTCGCAAACTGGACGTGCATTGGGTCAGGCGTCGAAAAGTGCCTGCCATCGCTCCAGCCGTGCTTCTCCCAAATGTCGTACCACCAATCTGGCAGCGTTTTCGTTAGCGGTTTCTTACGCGGATTATTCGCCGGGTCCCAATCAATCGCGATCCCATAGGAGTGTAATGAGAGGCCGCTCCCGCCAGTTATCTTCCGAAAGTTGAAGCCTCCCCCATGTCGATCGAGACGCCGTTGGTGCAACCAGGCGCGAATTTGATCGTCAGTTGCTGCTCCGCCTATTTGATCTCGCGCGTGCTCCCAGATCTCATCCAGGACTGCTACGAACGAATCCCGCAGCAATCGGTGCATCCTGATCCCGGACACCTTCACAAGACCACTGTCACCCTGATAATAGAGCTGCCATCCATCTGGAGGCGGCACTTTGCGAATGTTTGCGCCCTCCCATGCTTCGTTCAATGTACCGTTGGAATTTGCAGGATGCCCAAACATTTCTTCTATCTCTTGACGGCCATTTGGTGTATTCATCTCATCTCCTTTCAACGGTATTGTAAAAGACAGAAGCCTATTCAAGAAACAGCTCAGGGGGCAGGGTTGACTCTGTTGACGTTTGAACGTGATCTAATCGAGATGAAGGAGACATTCGCGCGCTCGGATCGTCGAATGTCAACGATGTCAAGCCTGACCCCTCCTCCAGTTTCCCGGCGAGACGGCTCCATCGCGTAGTTAGGCGGCTCACGTTATCGTTTCTCCCCACGGATTGTTGCACTTATTGATTTCCAATAAGGAAGTTGCTCCGACACCGAAAGCAGCCCAAGCGCGTTACTTATCGAATCCAGGTCTTCAAGGATGTACGAAAGCATTGACGCGACGTCACGATGTATCGTGAAGTCCCCGTTGTCATCGTCGTGTTCAAGGAGAAACGTCAGCTCTGCAAAGTTCACAATCAGCGACTCAAATACACCGCGTGGAACGAGGCCCGGTGCTGTCGCGAACACCCAGTTACGCAGTGCGACTGAGACGGGTGTTTCCGGGCGAAACCGCGCCGCATGTATACCGCGAATTGCCTCAGCCAACTCCGCACTCGCGGATTTCAGACGCTCGTCGTCGGAGTCGTCTACCTGAATGGTGCCAAGTGCAGCCGTGTCGAATGGAATACTCTCGCCGGCACGGATCAACTGTACCACGGGCTTCCGAACGGCATGACGAAGAGCCAGTTCATAGAATACGTTGGGGTTGTGACCCGTCAGGTCAGCAACGACGAGCGGATCGTTGGCGATGTGCCAAATGATTTCAGATGTAATGAGCCCAGGAGCGGGAACCTGATCGGCTCGAAATGGTTTGTAGTTAAACTGGCTGACCGCTGGCTCAATGACTTGCGCCAGGATGCGGTCGGATCGCAGCCTGATGGCACTTGCGGGCGAGCCAATGGGTGCAATTACGAAGCAGGGTGCCTCTGGATTCTCCATCCGATACCTCGCCTCATATCGAAAGCCGCCTAACGAAATAGCCGGACTAAAAGCGTGTTGAATAATACCGATGTTAGTAGGCCCATTCAAGTTCACCAAAAGGCCCGATCATATCAACGCTTAGCTCGAGTGCGTTCCTGGATGCACTGGCGATTCACTGGTGGGTTGTTGATACAAAACCGATGAGGCCTGTCAGTAAGAACAGTTGCTAGCCGACAATGCTCAGCAGTGTCTCAAGTGGCCGCTGATGAAATACCCGCGGCGCGTTCTCTAACACTTCCTCGAGCGTTGTCACACCACGAAGCGCCTTCACCATCCCATCTTCCTGCATCGTGCACAAGCTTGCCGACTCGAGACTCATTTGCCGAATCTCTTGCATTGTTCGCTTTTGTAGAATGGCGTCCCGTATGTCGGCGTTTGGAACCAGCAGTTCGTAGATGCCCAGTCGCCCGCGATGACCGGTGAAGTTGCACGCGGAGCACCCCTTGCCCCGCCACAGGTTGAACTTGTCCAACTCGTTTCGCTTCAGTCCGAACCGCCGCAACACCCGATCCTCGGGCGCGTGTTTCACCCGGCAGTTAGCGCACACCTTTCGAACCAGGCGTTGAGCTAGCACCGCGCCTATAGTCGAGGCGATCAGCGAGGTCTCGATTTCCATGTTGATCAAGCGGACGAGCGCACCAACCGAGTCCTCGGTGTGAAATGTCGCGAAGACCTTGTGCCCGGTGAGCGCCGACTGCACCGCGATGTCTGCCGAGAACCGGTCGCGAATCTCGCCTATTACGATGATGTCCGGATCCTGTCTGACGATCGACTTGAGCGTCTCGTTGAACGTGAGCCCGATCTTTTCGTTGATCGAGCACTGCGAGATGCCGTCGATGACGTATTCGACCGGGTCCTCGCAGGTGATTATCTTCACCGTCGGGTCATTGCAAAAATCGATCGAGCTGTACAGAGTCGTCGTCTTACCCGATCCCGTGGGACCGGTTATCAACGTGATGCCCGAAGGCGCCGCGAGCACGTCCTCGCTGTAGATGCGCAGAATGTTCGGCGCGAATCCCAGCTCCTGAAGGCTGATCAGTGACGCCTTGTTCAATATCCTCAGAACTACGTTTTCGCCGAACACGGTCGCGTAGAATGACACGCGTATGTCGATTTCCTGCTTGTCGGTTTTAACGAAAATGCGGCCGTCTTGATGCTTGCGCCGCTCGGCCACGTCTGCATCCGAGAGGATTTTGATCCGCGAGATGATTCGAGGCGTGTAATCGCGAGGCACGTCCATCTTGTGAACCAGCACGCCGTCGATGCGGTAGCGGATTCGCAGCTTGTTGGCCATCGGCTCTAGATGCACGTCTGAAGCACCCTCTTCGATGGCGGATCTGATCAACTGATCGACCATCTGAACGACCCGGTCTTCGCCAGTCTGGGCCTGTGTCTCGAGCGTGTGATACTTGACCTTCTGATAATCGCCGATTCCCGCGTCTTTGCCTTGGAGCAGTGCGTCGACGAGCTCGAGCTTCTGATTGATGATCGCGGTGGTCGCAAGCGCCAGCCGCACCCGGCACGTGAACAGGCGCTCTATTTCTTCGACGAAATGAGTCATCGTCGGGTCCGCAACGAGCATTTTCAACTGATTGCCTTCAAGGTTGATCGGAAGAGCCACCTGGCGGCGAAGATACTTGAGCGATATCTTGCGAACGAGATCGACGTCGATCTGAGTGATGTCGGGATCGAGCAGCGGGAGGTTGAACTTTTCGGCGAGCGCCTCGACTACGTGCCGCTCCTCGATCAATCCCATTTCGATAAGGGTTTCACCGATGCGCTTTGCTTTTGGCGCGGACTTGCGCTGGATCTCGCGCGCGGCCATCACGTCTTGTTCGGTGACAAGACGCCGCGCGATGAGTATGTCGCTTATGCTAAGTCGGCTGCGATGCCGGCGGACGAAATCATCGAGGTGAGGCCTGCTTATGCAGTTCATTTCGAGCAGGACTTCGGCGAGCGTCTTCTCTCCGACCAGGTGGTCGGCGATGGTACGAGCTTTGGTGAGCTGCTCCTCGGTGAGCAGGCCTTCGTTGATCAGAGCGTTTTGGGTTATCTCGTCGAGCGAGTACTGGAGCATCCTGCCTCCGGAAGCTTTATGATGGCGAAACCCGACCTAATCGGGAGCGGAACCGGGGGGACCGTATCGTTGAGAGGACTGACTTCTCCGATCCGGGATTGAAGTGACAGCGGTGAGATGATAAATGATAGGAAGCCTGAAATCACTAGTAATCTTGGGCGTCCGACAAGCTTCAGTTTGTCGCTGCTTGCGAAGTCGCGGCGATTCAGATCAACGACAACCGTTGAGTTTCGCGGCTGAAGTTTGAACATTCGCCTCGAGGTTCTTTTTCCAGAGGGAGGCTGACGGTAGCCCGGCAATTCAGAGACTGTGTCATAGAGCAGTCTAACCATCTGTCTAGAGTTCGGACATTTTCCCCGAAGGGGATGGGTCCTCCAGCCCAGGGTTGCCGTACTCGGCTACCCTGGGAAAGAAAGTCGGCGAGCGAGTCCCTCAACCCCAAAGGGGTTGTGGCCGCCGCGCCCGCGGACACCGACCCAGCGGATTGCCTTTGACGTGGAGCACTGCCGCAACCCCCTTGGGGGAGCGAGGATCATCGCTGTATTCCTATTCCCAGGGCAGCTGACAACAGCAACCTTGGGCTTTGGGCCTCAACCACTGCGTGGTTGGTTCCCAGCAATGACTTGCTGGGCCAGCTATGCCGCCGGGATGCCCAACGACAAACTTTCCGTTTGTCTTGGGTTCGCCGGTTCATGGCATTCTGAAACATCGACAAACTGAAGTTTGTCGGACTTTGTTGGGAGATGAATTGAAAGTACTTCTGTTTGCCATTACGCTCTCCGTGAGCTGCGTTGGAATCGCTATGCAAAAGAACGAGCGGCCTCGGGCGCGCGACATCGGTCTGACCATCGGGGTGCTTCCGACTGGCGCGATCAATGCCATCACCGACGTCGCAGGAGTTCAGGTAGGCCACACCACCATCATTCGCGGCGACAACATCCGAACCGGTGTCACCGCGGTCCTACCGCACTCGGGAAACCTGTTCCGCGAGAAAGTTCCCGGGGCTGTGTTCATCGGAAACGCATTCGGTAAGCTCGCGGGCTCGACTCAAGTGAACGAGTTAGGCGAAATCGAAACGCCGATAATGCTTACGTCGACTTTGAGCGTGCCGAGAACCGCCGACGCCGTACTGGATTACCTGCTCGCGCTTCCAGGGAACGAAGACGTTCAGTCAATGAACCCTCTCGTAGGCGAGACGAATGACGGATACCTGAACGATATCCGTGGGCGACACATCACTCGTGATCACGTTGTGGCGGCGATCAAGAATGCCAAAGCCGGGCCCTTTGAAGAAGGCGCGGTCGGCGCCGGAACCGGAACGGTTGCGTTTGGGTTCAAGGGCGGGATAGGAACTTCTTCGCGGAAGTTGCCGGCGTCGCTTGGGGGCTACACCGTTGGGGTGCTCGTCCAAACAAACTTCGGCGGAGTACTCACGATAGCCGGGGTCCCGGTTGGTCAGGAACTCGGACGCTACTATCTGAAGCAGGAGCTGGATCGCGACAGGACGAACAGGACGGGCGGTCAGGCGTCCGGGAGAAATGATCCGGTTGCTCGTCAGGAGTCAGCCGACGGATCGGTGATGATCATCATCGCGACGGATGCACCGGTAGACGCTCGCAACCTCAAAAGACTTGCGGCGAGGTCGATGATGGGCCTTGCGCGGACGGGATCGGCTGCGAGCAACGGCAGCGGCGATTATGCTATTGCGTTTTCCACCGCGCCCGAGTTGAGAATTCGAGCCAGAGCGACATCCGAGAACTTGTACACCCCGCGAGACGTAAAGCTGCTTTCGAATGATGCAATGTCTCCGCTGTTCCTGGCGGTCATCGAAGCCACGGAAGAGGCGGTTTACAATTCGCTGTTTCGCGCGACGACGACAACCGGCCGAGGTCACACGGTCGAGGCGCTTCCGGTCGATCGCACGATAGAGATACTGCGAAAGCACGGCGCAATCAAGTAGTTATGGAGGGCGGCGGCGAATCCTCAAACGCGCGAAGCCAATCCATTCGCCGCCGCTTTTGCTTTGCTCGTGCCGCGGAGGGGGTAGAGTCAAGGTTTTGCCTGGTGACCTAAGCCAAAGCGCCGCCGACAACCTACGAGGCTGACTGCAGGCGGCGCAGACCAAGAAGGGGGTTATTTCAAACAATGAGCACCTCAGCAACCGGCACGGCGGCCGGCCAGCTCGCGCCCGACTTCGAGTTGAAAGACAATAACAACGAAGCCTGGCGCCTTTCCAATCAACGAGGCAAGGTTGTCGCCCTCGTGTTTTACCCCAGGGACGAAACACCGGTCTGCACTAAACAGATGTGCAGCATGCGGGATCGCTGGACTGATTATCAAAGCACCGGCGCCGAGGTCGTAGCTATTTCCGTCGGAACCGTTGAGTCTCACAAACAGTTTGCAGAGCACCACGGTTTGCCTCAGCGTCTGCTTGCTGACGATCGCGGAAAGGTGACGAAGCTCTATGACGTCAAGTCGCTGCTTGGGGGCTCGCAACGCGCGGTTATCGTGATCGACTCCCAGGGAATCATTCGCTATCGGAAATCGGTGCTGCCGATATTTCGACCCACCGATGATGAGGTGCTCGGCGCCATTCGTGACCTGTTGAATTGAAGATTACGTGAACGCGTCTGCGCAACTTCCAATCATAGACGTCGGTCCGTTACGTTCCGAGTCTCCAGAACGCTCCCGCGTTGCCGGCGAGATTCGCAGCGCGTGCGAGGATGTCGGCTTCTTTTATGTGACAGGCCATGGCGTCGATGAGCAACTTCAGATCCGGTTGGAAGAGCTCAGTCGACTGTTCTTCGCTCAGGATATCGAGGCCAAGCTTGCGATCGAGATGTCCAAGGGCGGGCGAGCGTGGCGCGGATACTTTCCGGTTGGCGCCGAGCTGACTTCTGGCAATCCTGACTTGAAGGAGGGACTCTATTTCGGCGCTGAACTTGACCCCTCTCATCCGCTCGTGAAAGCGCGCACACCAATGCACGGGCCGAATCTCTTTCCATCGAGCATCCCTGCGATGCGCGAAACAGTGCTGGAGTATATGAGCGAGATGAAGGAGCTCGGGCACGCTGTAATGACAGGTATCGCTTTGAGTCTTGGACTCGATCAGAGGTACTTCGCCGACCGCTACACAGCCGATCCGCTGATTCTGTTTCGGATCTTCAACTATCCCCCTGGCCGTTCAGTCGAGCGCGAGAGCTGGGGAGTCGGTGAGCATACCGACTACGGCGTGCTGACGATGTTGAAGCAGGACAGCTCCGGCGGTCTGCAGGTCAAATCGCGGTCCGGCTGGATCGATGCACCGCCGATTGCCGGCTCGTTCATCTGCAATATTGGCGACATGCTAGACCGGATGACCGGCGGCCGGTACCGCTCGACCCCGCATCGAGTAAAGAATACGCGGGAACACAACCGCCTGTCTTTTCCATTCTTCTTCGATCCGAACTTTAACGCGGAAGTAAAGCCGATTGAAACGGGCAGGCGGGTCAGCGACGATCTCGACGAGCGCTGGGATCGCGCGAGCGTACACGAGCTCAGCGGAACTTATGGCGACTATCTGTTAGGGAAAGTGACTCGCGTGTTTCCGCAACTGCGTCGTGAGGTGCTCTAGACGTACCGGGCTCGATCAGTTGAGAGTGCGAACGAGGGCAGAGCAAGCTTCGGCGTCAAACCCCTAACAGATCTGCCAACTCCGTCAGGTTGCATACTTCGTATGTAGGCCGCGGCCCGCCAACATCCGCCCTCTCATCCTTCCTATTAACCCACGCAACTGGAATCCCGAGTGTGCTTGTCGGGACGACGTCGTGAAAATAGCTTTGCGCCGCGTGGAGCAGGCGCCTGCCTTCGGTTCGGGCTAACGCCTCGTTGAAATGCGCGAATCCGGGTTTGTATGACTTGACCTGCTGAGCGGTCACGATCAAATTGAACTGCGCCGATAAGTGTCGCCGAGTGGACGCCAGCAGGTCGTCGTCGATGTTGGACAAGATGCCAAGCTGGAATCTCCGCGCCAGTCGTTCCAGGGCAGGGTTCGTGTCCGCGAACGGCTTCCAATCGGGCAGGCTCTCGACCAAAAAGCTCGCCCGTTCCGGCGCAAGCGCCCATCCCAATCGGCCCGCAACACGACCCGCGGTTTGAGCGAGCACGTCTCGGTAGGGGCGATACGATCCGGATTGGACGGCGGGCTCTTCGATGCTGTACGCCGCGATGATCTGATTGCGTTCGAGAGCTACACCATCTCGGGCCGCTTCGGTTTGAAACGCGTTTGTGATTCCGCTTTCCCAATCGATGAGAGTGCCGTAGCAGTCGAAGGTGATGATATCGAACTCGTTCTTTACCATTTCAAAGTCCAGGAGGTGCTTACCGGCCGGCATTCGAGCATGGATTAACCGCAGATGTTCGCTGACTGACGTAGCGCAGGCTTCCGCGGATCGGCGAGAATCAGCGGTCCGCCAGGCATCGCAGACCACCGCTTGGTTTGGAATCTAAATGCCGAGCTCGCAAATTCAACTCGTATTCTCTGTGCTCCTGTTTCGCTAATTCAGCTCGTCTTCCGAATAGATCGCAGATGTAAGCGGATAATCATATTCGAAGAGCTCTGAATCGGAGAAAAAACGTCTCACTTCCGTCCGGGCGGTCTCGAGCGAATCGGACGCGTGAACCAGATTGGCCTGAATGCTCATCGCCCAGTCGCCTCGAATTGTTCCCGGCGCTGCTTCGCGTGCCTTAGTTATCCCGCATAGCTGACGAACGGTTTCTACACATTCTAGGCCTTCCAGGCAAATTGCAATCACCGGAGTCGACTGCATGAACCGTTTAGTTCCACCGAAGAAAGGCTTATCCGCGAGATGGCTGTAGTGCTCGTTCAGCAGTGCGTCGGTCAGCTTCAAGAATTTTATGCCGACGAGTTTCAGGCCCTTCCGTTCAAAGCGGGATATGATGTCACCTATGAGGCCACGCCCGATCGCGTCGGGCTTGATCAATATCAGAGTTCTCTCCATATTGTTTCCTTTTCCGTGAATTCGAGAAGCCAAGATCATAGCCGAGAGTTCGTTTTGCCGACAAGGAACCGGCATTATTCCGAGTTCTCGTGACTGAATTCTCTGCGCCTCTCAGTCGTGCTCGGCGTCTCTGCGTTGAGCTGTCCAAGTGGTCTCACCGCCGAGACGCGGAGGACGCAGAGGCGCCGCCGAGAAGCATTGGGAGTCGTGCAGTCTGTCTATTTCGGAGGTTCGCGAGCGGCATCTGCATTGATCGTCTATAATGATCGCTTTGAAAGGACGGGGGCCACGATGAGCGATCGGATCAGCGATGTGGAGTTCCAGAAAAGATCGGAGCAAATTATAGGCGAGTTGGAGCGTGCGTTCGGCGAGCTTGCCGAGGAGCGCGATATCGACGTTCAGGTCGAGGCTGGGGTCCTAACAGTGAGCTTCGAGGAAGGAGAGCCCGGGCGATTCATCGTAAGTCCAAATTCCTCAGTCCGCCAGTTGTGGGTGTCAGCGCGGATGGGCAGCTATAAGTTCGATTGGGTCGATGAAACCCGAGGGTTCGTGCTGGCGGGCAAGGATGAAGCGTTGAAGCAGGTTTTGACCCGCTTGACGCGGGAACAGCTCGGCGACAGCGAGCTCTCTCTTTAGGATTGTCGATCGTGAAATCAGACGTGAATGTTGGAGTGACGATTACGCCCGAAGGGCTCAGTCTTTCGGAAGTTGAGCGAGTATTAGATGCCGTACGCCGCCATTCCACGTTTGCCGGTCGAATCGATGAAATTTCTGGATGGCTCCTTGGAAGGCCATACATCGAAGCGCCGCTCGGCGGCGGCGCCGATCAGAGAGAAGTATTTCGAGCGTCGCTCGAAGGCTTTGATTGCGTCACCTACATCGAGACCGTGCTGGCGATGGCGATCTCGCGAAACGTCGACGGGTTCGTCGAGATTCTTCGAGCACTTCGGTACGCCGAAGGAAAGATCGATTGGTCTCATCGCAACCACTACATGATCGATTGGGCCCGAAGGAACGAAGCGCGGGGGTTCGTCTCCAACCTGACAACCGGAGCGTACACAGCCAAAAAAACCTGCCGTCTGGATTTGATTGCCGGGCTCCCGCCGAGGGAAGAGACGTTCCTCTATTACCCAACGCAAAGCGTCGCCGGTCTGTGGCAGCGAATTGAAACGGGCGATGTTGTGTTGTTCGTTTCGGAAAGAGACACGTTGGATGTGTTCCACATTGGTATGCTCGTTAAGCGCGAGAATGAAATTGCGATGCGACACGCAACCAGAACCGCCGGCGCCGTCATTGAACAGCAGATAGCCGAGTTTATGACTGGCAATCAGATGGCAGGTTTGGTTCTCTTGAGGCCGTTATGTCGAGAATAACTGTCGTAGTGCCTCACGACGGGGACGCAACATCCTCCGCTCTCGCCGAGTCGTTTGCGTCAAGTCCCGCTGTCGAGGAAGTTGCCTTGATCAGCCGGACCGATTTTGATTTGTCGCATTTCTCGGCGCGCCTCAAGGACAAAGCGGGGGTCGTCAAAGGCGACTTCTTCAGCGGCGCAGTCGTGAATCGAGTAGTGGACGAAGCGGCGAGCGAGTACTTGCTTGTCGTCTTTCCAGGCGAGCGAGTTGATTTAGGGCAGCGAGCGTTGGAGAGACTTATCTCGGCCTCAGAAAACTCCGGGGCAGGGCTGATCTACTCTGAT
>DATIFP010000006.1:0-14000 GCA_035455165.1 Blastocatellia bacterium | reverse complement strand
TATCCATCATAGACGGGTTCGATGTCGAAGCCCGCGCCAGGTCAATCGGCGAGCTGGCTGCGTTGTTCGATTCGGATCCCGATTCGGTGGTCGATCTGTTGATCGACAGGCGGCCCATAGTCCGCGCGTCGGCGATCGAAGCTCTGGGCCGCAGCTCAAATAAGGCCCTCGACGGCTTCTTGCTCCTGGCCCTGGCCGACCCCAGCGCGGCGGTGGCGGTGAGGGCGGCCCGCTCGTTGGCGCGGCGCGAAGACGCCGTCAAACTGCTGAGAGATGATTCGGCGGGCTGGAACGGCTTGCAAGTTGAAAGAGTGCTTCGAGCGATGGCTGTGATGGACGAGCGCGCTCGCAATCAGATTATCCTGGAGTTGACTTCCGATTCCCGCTCACGCAGCAAGCGGCCTGTGGTGCCGCCTCCTCCTCCGCCACCGGAAGCGACGGGCCCACCGAACAAGAAACCGAATGCGCCGCCGGCTCCGCGCGCAAAGCTCCCGAACGGAGTTGCCATCGTGGCTCCGGCCGGAGTCGTGTCGGTTGACGGATACAACGACGAAGCAGTGGTTCTCGGCATGTTCCCCGACCTCGAGGCCATCGCCCCAGTGCTGCCCGTTACAAAACTCATCGACTCGTCAGGTGTTCGAGCCTCGAAGCTGGCCTTGACGCTAGCGCTGGACTCGCGTGTGTCCTTACCCGCCGATCTGCTGATAAAGCTCCTTTCTGCGGGCGACGGCGAAGTTGCGCGACTCGCCGCCAAGAATCTCGCAGTTTCGGGGAGCAGCGCTGACATCGGCCGCATCGAAGCTTTTTCCAAGGGGGTGTTCACCGTCTCCGGTTTGAAGCCGGGCGACGCCGGCTACCGGCGTCCGTTGCCCGAAGAGTTGACCGCCACAATAAAGAAGATTCGGTGGAGGGAGCAATTCACCGGGGCGACTACTCAATCAGCGCGAGACGAATTGATCAAGCTGGGGTTCGGCGATGCTGATCTCTTCGGCTTCGCCTGGTCTTACATTCGCGACCTTGTAGAAGGCCCCGATCCAAAACAGTCGAAGCCGATCGTGAGCGTTCGCTCATCAACCGACCCGGCCGCTCAACCAAAGGCGGCGATTGTGTCGCCGCTTGCAGAAAACCTCTTCCCGGATCACGTGACCTGGTATACCGCGATTCGTGACGCCCAGGGTCTGATCGATAAATTCGGCGATTCGCTTCGAAGCGTTCAATTGGAGTCGCCTCAGAATCAGGCGAACGTGCTGTTGATACTCAGGTCAATCGAGGCGCAGTTCGCAAAGAACCTGCACGCGCGCCCGGACTCCGGCGTGCTCGAATCGTCGGGGATCAAGCCTCACGCGCCCATCGTCGTCGCTCGATGGACAGCGGATGCCGCGCCGCACGGGCTCGCGGCCGCCCAGCGAACCGCGGCAGTCATAAGAATCACCGATCGCGACCGCTTCGAGAACTTCATCGCAACTTTTCAACGCGAGTTCGCGCGGTTTGAATCCGCTCCGGAGTTTTTGTCGATCGGAGCGCGAATGGTTTCGATGCTGCCAACGCTGGTGCCAATGATTGCGGGCGCGGTAGAGGAAAGGACGCCACCAACAAGTCAATTCACGACCAAATACACGGTCATTGCTTCAAACAAATGTAACGGCTATCCGGTTACGGTGATCGAGCGCCGCGAGGTCGGTTATGGCGAGCCGCTTCATCGCGACACGGTCTACATAGTCTATCTCGGCGACGCCGCCGTGCTGGCGACCGATTGGTATGGGCTTCGCGACTGCCTCACGCGCCTCGATGGCAAGGGTCAGACGCTGGGTTCGAGCCCCGAGTTCAAACGGACATCAGCCCTGGACGGCGACGTTGTTTACATGAGTGACCTGATCTCCCTGTTTGCAGCGGGCAAGCCGCGCGCGACGGGAGGCGTTCAGATTTTTGAGCAAGGCAGCTTGAAGATCAGCAAGACCGGCTGGGAGAGCTCGTTCGATGTGTCCTTCAATGCGCGCGACTGGATGAAGCCGATGCCGTTCAGGCCGATCGACCTAAAAGCGCCTTCCACACTGCTACCGCGCTCGGCAGTCGGCTACGTGTTTGCCAGAGTCGATTTTGCTCCCTTCTGGCGGTTTTTCGGACACGAGTTGTTTAATGCCGAAACTGTCAAGCAACTCGAGTCGATCTGGGCGGTTGATCTTCAGAAAGAAGTACTCCCGGAGCTTGGCCCTGAATGCGGAGCGGTGCTGCTGGGACTGCCTTCGCTCAAGAATGGTAGTTTCGATGCGCCCTGGGCGGTGTTCGTTCAATTGAAAACTGACAAGCTGGCAAGTGCCTTCTCTCAAGGCAAGCTGCTCAAAGGCATCGACAAGGCTTCCAAGGCGGCCAAGATAAAGCTCGGCGAGAAAGACTTCTTTGTCGCGATCAAGAACGGCTTCCTGATTATCGCACCCAACATTGTCTCGATCGAAAGGCTTGATTCGGCCGAGCGGCTCGAGGCGGCGCGCGACTTCGAGAGGGCGGCCAGGAACGTGCCGGGAGAGGTTATCGTGTTCGGCGGCGCCAACATTGAGGCCGCAGTCGCGGGGCTCAAATCTGACAGCGCTGACCCGGTTACCGCACAGGCGGTGAACTCTCTCGCGGCGCTGGCACGCGCGTTTCATAGTCAGAGCTTCTACGCAACCATCAGTGAAACTGGCGTCAAGGCAAGGATGTCGGTGTCAATGGATCGCGAGGGGCGCTACTCGGTTTCCGAGCTCGCGGCGCTCTCAAGCGACTATCAGTATGCCGGGGCCGAGATCGAAGCGCGCGGCCTGCCAATAGCCGACCAGCAACGCATCGACTCGCTTGTCGTGAAACTCACTTCGAAGGCGCAGGGCGCGATTGACCGGCTCAAGAGTGATGTGAGCAGCGCCGCTCAGACAGCCGACAAGCGCTCGGATAACGAGCTGGTGCTGACGGTCCGCCCGCGCCGCCCTGCTGTGGCTAAGAAGGTTGAGCTGCCGGTGAAGCTCCCTGAAATGGCGGACTTCCTGAAGTCTGGAAGAGGAATCGGCCCGGAAGAACCGGAAGTCATTCGCCAGGCGCGCGAGATCGCAGGCGACGACAAAGACGCGTGGAGCGTGGCTAGAAAGTTAGCCGATTGGACCTTCAAAAATCTGAAATGGAAGGTAGTCGATAACGCCGACGCGTCGAAGACGCTGGCGACTCGCGAGGCCGATTGTCTCGAGTTCAGTCAGCTGTTTGTGTCGATGGCCCGCTCGTTGGGATTGCCTTCGCGGATCGTGACCGGACTCGCCTACAGCGGCAGCTCGTTTGGCGGGCACGCCTGGGTGGAAGTGTGGATCGGCGACTGGTTCGAGCTCGATCCGACTTGGGGAACCAACTTCGTCGACGCCACGCACATCCGGTCCAAAGCATTTGAGCTCGAAGCTTACGCTGCACTAAATCTCGTCGGAATCGAAGTCATCGACGCCCGGCGGACGGTGCCCGATTTTCAAAAGGATCCTACTCGGCTTGTGAAGGCGTTGGCAGATCCATCCGATGGGACATCGATTGAAAACGTGCTGAGCGTCGCGATCGATCCCGCTATCCTGATCGAGGCCGCTATGGGCCCCGGCACGTGGTCCACATTAAGCGCGCAGGAGCGCGACCAGGTCTACTCGGCTCATCGCAGGCTCCTGACGGAGTTGAATCAGATTCTCGACAATCGCACTTCGTTCATCCGGACGCGAGTCTTGAAAGTAAACCAGACTGGCGAGCGTGCCGAAGCGCTTTTGCTCGGGGCTCAATTTATCAGCGTGCGGCTTGTGCTGAAGAACGAGGCGTGGTTTGTGGAGGAGATTAGATACGAAGACACTCCATACAACGTGCTTTCGGACACCATGCGGCCCACCGTTCTGGTGCTGCTGGCAAAACGAAACGGGACTAAGCCGCCGCGGATCCTCGAATCCGCCGAAAGCCGCATTCTGGTCGCTGGGCAACGGGACCTCAACGCTGCCATTCAGATCGCCGACGAAGCGCTCAAGGAGCGGCCCAACGATCCAATCCTGCTCTGTCTGAAAGCGCGGCTTCTGATGAACTCGTCAAAGGAGGCCGATGACGAGGCGCAAAGAGAAGCCGTCAGAATTTTCACCGAGTTGTCTAATCTCAAACCCCCATTCGCGCCGGCTCTTCGCGAACTCGCGGACTTCTACACCGATACTGAAGAGGACGATAAAGACGCGGAGGCAAAACTCGACAAGGCGCTCGATGCTTTTCAACGTCTTGCCGAGGCCGTCCCGGAAGATCCGAGACCCCACCGGGAAAGAGCCGCGATTTTTGAATCTCGCAGCGATTACGTCCACGCAGAGGCCGAGTACCGCGCGGCAATCGACCGCGATCCGCGCGAGGCTCCCAGCTACTCGAGTCTTGCGGAAGCGCTAGTCAGTCAGCGCCGCTATAAAGAAGCCCTCGCGGCGCTGGACCAGGGACGAGAACGCAGCGGTACAGAGCAGGACCTCTTCGCGGGGCTCTTTTGGATCGGCGTCGGCGACCATGACGCGGTTGAGAGAGTCGAGGCGTTTGCGGCGGCCGCGAGCGACAGGATGACCAAGAGCTTCGGGGCCAATCTCAATCTGGCGCGGCTTCGGATCAGCGACAATCGGCCGGCCGAGGCGCTGCCGCTGCTAAAACGAGCTGCGGAACTTGACCCGAAAGCTGCGGAGCCTCACACTGCGATGGCCGAAGTGCATCGCAAGCTCCATAATTGGGCGCCGGCGTTGAAGTCCGCTGACATCGCGATTGGCCTTGATGCGAAAAACGCCGAGGCGCATTTTCATCGGGCTTGCGCACTCGCTCAAGTCAAACGGCGAGTCGAGGCGCTATCGGCTCTCAGGAAGGCGGTAGAGTTGGACGAGGAACTCGATTTCACCGACGATCTGGAAGCCGAGCCGGACCTCAAACCTCTCGCGGACATGCCCGGCTTCAAGAAACTTGTCAAAGAGATCAAACAAAGTGACCCTGAGAACACCGCTCCAAAGAAGAAAGATGACAAGTAGAAAACTCACCTTTGCCGATCGCGGAGCGCCGAACCGGCGGTGAGATTAAACACGAAGACACAAAGACACTAAGGTGAGAAGGAACGTCCCTGGTGTGTCTGGATGCTTCGTGTTCTGATGATCATACGTATGCTGCTTACTTATCGAGTGCGCGCGCGGAATACATCCGCGGACTCAGAAAACAAGATTCACGACGACTCGACGGCGGCTACGTACGGCTTTCGCGGCGGGCTCGTTCCGGGCATAACCGTCTACGCTTATCTGACCGTGCCGATCGTCGAGCGCTTCGGTCTCGCCTGGCTCGAGAGGGGTGCGATACATGTGAAGTTCAATTCACCGTTCTACGACGGCGAGGAAGTGATCGTAAGCGCTGAAACGGACGAGGGCAACGATCCGATCAGAATTGCAATGAAGGCCGGTCGTCGGGACGGCACGACCTGCGCGACTGCGCTTGCAACCCTGAACGACGACTCGGCCTGGCCGGGTGCGGCCAGTCTGGCTGACTATCCGGAGGCGCCGCTGCCCGACGAAGCGGGGCGCCACGAGGCCACGCCTGAGTCTTTCGTCGCGGGTCGCCTGCTTGGGTCTCTGTATGAGACGTTCGAACTGCCGGACACTGCGTTGCTTGCGAGCCTCGATGAGAAGCTGCCTGTATATGCCGGCCCCCTGGCGGTAGCGCATCCGTTTGCGCTCCTGCGGCTGTCAAATCAGATTTTGATGAGCAACTTCAAGCTTGGTCCCTGGATTCACGCGTCCAGCAATCTGGTCAACCGAAGCACGGTCCGCAATGGTGAGACTGTCTCGGTGAGAGGCCGGATCAGCGAGTGCTTTGAACGCAAGGGCCACGAGTTTGTCGTGCTGGATGTATTAGTCGCAAGCGCGGACAGGATGGTTCAGCAGGTTCGTCACACCGCCATCTATCGCCCGCGAGTCATAGGACCTTCTGGAATCTGAAAATGCCCAGGAGAGTCGGGCAATTGACCCCTATCTCTGCGCCATCTCTGCGTGCTCTGCGTCTCTACGGTGAGTGACTTTCGCAGTGGTCTCACCGCGGAGGCGCAGAGCACGCAGAGGCCGCGCTGAGAAAACGCGTACTTGACGCTTTGGCGATCTTCTAATACAACAACGCCAGGACAACCATGACTGGAATAACATCATTTGGGGCATACATCCCGTTCTATCGTCTGACTCACAAGGAAATCTCGCGCGCGTGGGGTGGCCGCGCGGGCGAAGGCGAACGCGCGGTCGCCAACGTCGATGAAGACTCGATAACCATGGCGGTCGAAGCGGTGCGCGATCTGCTGGCCAAAGGCGACGGGCTCGAAATCGACGGCTTGATGTTCGCGACTACAACCTCGCCGTACGCCGAAAAGCAGGCCTCGGCGTTGATCGCCACCGCCGCCGATCTGCGCGGCGACATCAGAACGGCCGACTATACCAACTCCCTGAGATCGGCCACCACAGCCATTCTCGCGGCATGCGATTCCGTCAAAGCCGGCTCGGCGTCCAATATGATCATCACCGCGGCCGACACACGGCTTGCTCCTCCGAAGTCCGCGGGTGAGCGGTTGTTTGGCGACGCGGCATCGGCAATCGGCGTTGGCAGTGATCGCGTGATCGCAAAACTCATCGCCAATCATTCGAGCGTCGACGAGATGACCGATGTCTGGAGGCGTGAGGAAGACCGGTTCGTGACCGGCTGGGAGGAGCGCTTCGCGGTCACCCAGGGCTATCAGCGAGTCGTTCGGCAAACCGTCTATGATCTGTTCGAGCGCGCGGCGATCGGCCCGTCGGAAATCTCGAAGGCGGTCTTCTACGCTCCCGATCTGGGCACTCTTGCAGCAACGGCAAAGAGCGTTGGCTTGAAAGCCGAGCAGCTTCCCGATCACCTATTTACAACGGTAGGGAATACCGGCGCGGCGATGCCCGTGCTTGTGCTTTCATCGGTACTCGAATGCGCGCGGGCGGGCGAGAAGATCCTGGTAGTCGGTTACGGTTCAGGTTGCGATGCGATGATCTTCGAAGTGACCGAAGAGATCGAGAACGCGAAATCTGTCGCAGGCCGACGAGGGGTTAAAGGACATCTCGCGGCGAAGGCCTATCTCGATAGCTACGAACGCTACGCCAAGTTTCGCGAGTTGATCGAGACCGAAGCCGCGCGGCGCCAGGCGCCGACGACCTCGGTTCCTCTCACCTGGCGGCGCCGAGACGATATCTACCGGTTGCACGGATATCGTTGCCTGAACTGCGGTAAGATCCAACACCCTCGTCAGCGAGTCTGCATAAGCTGCCAGTCCAAAGACACCTTCGAGAGCGTACGGCTGGCCGACAAGGCCGCAAAGCTCTTCACCTTCACGCTTGATTACTTGAACGCCGATCCCGATCCACCAACTGTGATGAGCGTGGTTGATTTTGAGGGCGGCGGAAGAGCTTATCTTCAGATGACCGACCGCAATCCAGAAGAAGTTAGAATAGACCAGCCGCTCGAGATGACATTTCGCCGAATGTACGAAGCAGACGGTTTGGTGAACTACTATTGGAAGTGCCGGCCCGTCAGAAAAGCGCGTTGAGTGATGAGCTCTGAGTACTGCCGTAAGGCGTGATGTTCGGCGGCGCAGTGATAGCCGCCTGAAGGCGGTACTCCAAACGCTCGCGTTACCTTCATTCCCCGGAACAAACCGGCGCGGTTCGCGTCTAATCACATCAGAACAGTGCAAGGCGAAATGGTCTGCCTCGTTCTAAAGCCAGATCGATTCTTCCAGCCCAGCCGCTAAGCAATCGACAGGAGATCACTATGAAAGCTTCGATCAGTGTGCTGATGGCTGTCCTTTTCTGCGCGATGGCGTCGGGCTGTTCTTACGCCGGCCGAATCGCCGAGGCGAGATCCGAAGGCGGGCAGACCCGCAAGGGGACTAGAGCGCTTGCCCCTAATGCGAACGCCTCAGTTAGTCCGGAGTGGCGGCTTGGGGCGCCTATCACCCGCGAAAACCTCACCGTGTTTCCAGTGCTCTCAGACGAAGCAATTTCCACTGAGGAATACATCACGCTGGATGAAGGCTTGAAATCCGGTAAAGTCACGATTACCGAGATCGGCGCGGACGGCCGCTCGCGGGCAATCAGTCCGAATCAACAATCCGGAGACCAGGCTGAGGTGAATCGCCTCATGGTCACCAACAACTCGGGCAAGACGCTGGTTCTGATTGCCGGGGAGATCGTGGTCGGCGGTAAGCAGGATCGAATCGTCGGACACGACTGTCTGGTTTCATCTTCAGGAAAGCCCGTCCCGCTGGAGGTTTTCTGCGTAGAGCACGGCAGATGGCACGAAGGAGCATCGTTTGGCCAGAGCCGAGGGGGAAGTGCGGGAGTTGGGGGAGGTGCCGGTGTTGGACCGGGTGCTGGCGGTTTTGGCACTGCCCGCGCGGTAATGGCGCCGCCAACGGTACGCGAAAAAGCGCAGGCCAGGAAGGACCAGGGTCAAGTGTGGGCAGAAGTCTCGAAGGCCGAGAGCGCAACCGGGGTCAGCTCCTCGACCGGCACGCTCAACAAGGTTTTCGAGGATAAACAGGTGAACGCGAAGCTCGACGCCTTTGATAAGGAACTCAGCGTCAAGCTCGTCGGCAAGAACATCGTCGGCGCGGTCGTCGCGATCGGCGGCGAGGTCGTGTCCGCGGACGTGTTCGCGAACTCGAATTTGTTCCAGGCATATTGGCCGAAGCTGCTGAAGTCTTATGCGCTTCAAGCAGTCAGCTCGGCCAATGCAGCGAGTCAGACGGTTGACCGCGCCTCGGCCGAAGCGTTTCTGGCCCGCGCGAACGCAGAGAGCTCGTCAAACGGGAAAGACGGGATCTACCGGCTTACGGAGCGAAATGCCGCGAGCGACGCAAGCTTCGAACTCGAAAGCGACGCGTCGACTCGCAAGTTGATCCACTTCAACAGAGTCAACAAGAAGTAAGGCTCACCATCCCAGACGATTCACTGGATGACCAGGATGGGTTAAAGAGTTTCCATCCCACTGCTAGAGACCGAGGACTTTTTTGATCGCATCTTTGTTTGCGGCTACACGGGTAGGGCGGTTTGAATAGAGCCCTTTGATCAGCTTCTTGCCACCCTCATCGTCGATTGCGAGTCGGTCCGTGTGATAGTCAATCGTGTAGCTCGGGTCTTTGAGCAGATTACCGGTCAGCACCGCGACCACATCGGCGGAAGATTCGATCACCCTCGAGGCGACAAGGCGTTTGATACCCGCAAGCGTTGCCCCGGAGGCCGGCTCGCAACCGATTCCGTCGAGGCCGATAATGGCTTTCGCATCGGCGATCTGCTGTTCGGTCACTCGCTCGACGACGCCGTTGGTCCAGGCGAGTGAGCGAAGCGCCTTCCTCCAGGACACCGGCTCGCCGATTCGAATCGCAGTCGCAAGCGTCGCGGGCTTCGCGACCGGATTCAATCGAGACCAATCGCTCGAAGTGTACAGGTCGTAAAACGGCGCGGCGCCCGCGGCTTGAATCACTGCAAGCCGCGGCATGCGATCGATGAAGCCAAGCCTCGCCAGCTCGTGAAGCGCCTTTCCGAAGGCCGAGGTGTTGCCCAGGTTTCCACCCGGCAACACGATCCAATCCGGCGGCTGCCATCCGCACTGCTCCATCATTTCGATGATGATCGTCTTCTGTCCTTCGAGGCGAAACGGATTGATCGAATTCAGAAGATAGAGATCGGTCTCGTCGGCCAACTCGCGCACCAGCCGCATTGAATCGTCGAAGTTGCCTTCGATCTCGATCACCCTTGCTCCGTATTCGAGCGACTGCGAGAGCTTGCCGTACGCGACCTCGCCGGCCGGTATGAAAACAAACGCACTCATTCCGGCTCGCGCGGCGTAAGCGGCCATCGAGGCAGATGTGTTGCCCGTCGATGCGCACGCGACCGCCCGCGCGCCGAGCACGGCCGCCTGCGTCACGCCGGTGGTCATGCCGTTGTCCTTGAACGATCCGGTAGGATTGAGCCCCTGGTGTTTGAATCGCAGCCCATCGAGTCCCGCGTACGAGGCCGAACGCTCGGCCCGGTAAATCGGCGTGTTGCCTTCACCGAGCGTGACCACGCCGGAAAAGTCGCCGGCGAAGGGAAGCAGCTCACGGAATCTCCAAACTCCGCTGCGATCGAGGTCGCCGTCCAGCAAGCGTCGCTCGTGGAATGAGGTCTTTATTTGCGCGGCGCTCGCTTCGAGCAGGAAGTCATACTGGACGTCGAGCAATTCGCGGCATTTGTCGCAGACGTAGCGGCGCTGATCGATCGGATAGCGCTCTCCACATTTGTCATCGAGACATTGGAGGTAGCTGAGTGACTGGTCCCCGATCATTTGAGCTAGGGTAGTTGAGGGGACGGGTTCAAATCAATGCTCGTTCCAGTCGGTGACTGAACCGCGTCTCGCTGTTGCATTTCTCGCCGGCCAGACATCTCACAGCTTTGCGAGCGTGAGGCCTTTCTGGTCTTGATACTTTCCTCCGCGATCGCTGTAGCTGGTCTCGCATTCTTCATCCGATTCGAAAAACAAGATCTGAATGAATCCTTCTTCCGCGTACAGTCGAACAGGCAGGTTCGCGGCGTTGTAGAGCTCAACAACCAATCGCCCGCACCAGTTGGCTTCAAGCGGCGTTGTGTTGGCTATCAACCCGCAACGCGCGTAGGTGCTCTTCCCGATGGCGAGAGCGGTCACGTTGCGAGGGATCTGAAATCGCTCGATCGTAACTCCAAGGGCGTATGAGTGCGGAGGCAGCAGCCAGTAATCCGAGCCGTCGTCGGCGCGGCGAATCGGCACGTCGAGCAAGCTGTTCGGATCGAAGTTCTTCGGGTCGACTTCGGTCCCGGTAACCGGCGAAAAGACTTTGAACTCATCTCGCGCCAATCGGCAATCGTAACCGTAGCTCGACAGCCCACAACTTATGATGCGCCGGTCGTCGACGCTGCGAATGAGCTTCTCTTCAAACGGATGAATGAGTGCCTGTTCGCGGGACATCCGTTTGATCCAAACGTCCGACTTGATCGACATTGACCCTCCGTCCCTTTACTTGTCACTGCGGATCAGGCGAGAAATGTAGCCGCAGCGTCGCTTGATTTCAAACGCGGTGCAAACAGTTCCCCGATTGCGTGGCGCCGGTTCTGACTTGCCTAAGCTCACTAGCCGTACCCGCCTCGGTTTCGGCTGCAGGAGCCGGTTTCAGGTAAGTCGCCGTCGTCAGGTCGGTGGCTACGAGTGAAGCCCTTTGCCTCTCGACGGGATCAAGGTGTGAGGCCGACGCGCCGAAGCAGATCCGTAAATCTCGCATCCGAACGGAGCCGATCAAACTTGGGCTCGACTTTCAGCCAGAGCAACCAGGTGGCCCGCTCCTCAAAAGCTTTGTTTAGCCAGACGAAGGTCTGGTCCTGCTCGCCCAGACCGAGATAGATGACTGCGACGTAGTATGGGTCAACGTACTCGTGCGTGGCTCGACCCTGCAATTCCCTGAGCATCTTTTGAGCCTCAGCCCGCTGGCCCGAGATGGCATAAACGTAGCCGAGTTCGGAGGTGGCCGCGGCAAAGCCGCCCCCCAGGTTGCGCGTCTTGCGCAACTCGGCGATGGCCTCCTGGTACTTTCCCTGTTGGCCATAGGCCCAACCGATACACTGAGACGCAAAGAAGAGGTTCGGATCCAGATCGAGCGCCTTCCGACATTGCTCTATCGCCTGGTTGTACTGGCGCGCGTAGTAGTAGACGAGCCCCAAATTCGAATTGGAGAGGGGCGAAAGAGGATCCAGTTCCAGGGCGCGTTTGTTCTGGGCGATGGCCTCATCAAAGCGCCCCATCCCTGACAAGAATTGGCCGTACACGTCATGGGTTCCCGCAAGGTTCGTGTTGGGTTCGAATGCGCGCTTCAACTCCTGCTCCCCGACCGTCCAGTTCCAACCGTAAAACAGTTCGTAGACTCCCCGTGCAAAGTGTGCTTCGGGTAGTGTCTGATCCGCCGCCAGTGCCTTCTCTGCGTAAACTAATGCTTTGGGGTAGACTTCGTTTGGACGAAACCCAATTGCCGCGAGCAGATTGTAAGCATCAGACAATCCGAAGTAAGCAAGAGCGTAATTGGGATCTTTAACCAGCGCTTGGTTGAAGTAATCAATACTTTTCTTCGCTCCCTCTTCGGTGATTTTGTTCCAGTGGAAGCGGCCTTTGAGATAGAGCTGATACGCTTCGGTATTCTCCGTGTTGCGTTTGACCAGCCGCTGCTGCTCCTCACCGGTTAGCTTGAAGCGCAACTTCTGGGAAACGTGACGGGCGATCTCATCCTGCATCGCGAGAATGTCGGTGAGCTTGCGGTCATACCGCTCACCCCACAGTTGCGCTCCGCTGGCGACATCTACCAAATCCGCCTGAACGCTCAATGCATCGCCTCGCTGCACAACTCTCCCGGTAAGCACGGCGCGCACACCCAACTCGCGTCCGATCTTGATCGGGTCAACGGCCCGGCTCTTGTAACTGAACACCGTAGTGCGCGCCATTACTTTTAGTTTGGGCATTCGCGAAAGGCTGTTGATCAGGCTCTCGGTGATGCCATCCGAGAGGTACTCCGCCTGTGGATCCTCGCTCGCGTTGGTGAGGGGCAAAACGGCGAGTGAATCAATTGTCGTCTGCTCGCCTCGGCTAGTTACCAAGTAGGCTCCTGCGCTGATGAGAATAAGTAATCCAATGGCAACCGCGGCAAGTGCAAGCTTATTGCCTTTGAGCTTATTGACTAAACGGCCGGTGGTCGATGGGATTAGCGCCGTTGCTACTTCGCCCGTCTGAGCCGTTGGCGCCATCGAGGTAAGCGAAATCTGTACGCTGTTCACATCCGTCGATTTCGACCGTTCCAATTCTGCCTCAAACTCCAGATGATGTTTCAGACTCTTGAGGTCTAGAGCCAGGTCCTTGGCTGATTGATAGCGCTGCTCTCTGCCTTTGCGCAGAGCTTTGGTTGCGATCCTGTCCAACTCTGCCGGCATTTCTCTTGAGTACCGCGCAAGCGTCGGTGGCTCTCGAGTCAGTATCGCAGATATCGTGCTTGCGGCATTCTCACTGACAAAAGGGTGATGCCCGCTCGCCATTTCGTAGAGCAGGCTGCCGAAACTGAATATGTCGCTTCGAACATCAACCACATCGCCTTTGACTTGCTCAGGTGACATATAAGGCAACGTGCCGATTATCGATCCCGGTTCCGTCAGCAGGCTCGCAGTTTCCGCCTCGTTTTCGAGAATAGCCCGCTCTTTGATCTCTTTGGCCAGGCCGAAGTCCATCACCTTCGCTTGTCCGCCAGCGGTTATCATTATGTTCTGAGGCTTGATGTCGCGATGAATGATGCCGCGCGAGTGAGCTTCGGCGAGCGCGTCCGCAACCTGCACCGCGATATTGAGCGATTCGCAAAGTTCAAGCGGCTTGCGATTGATCCGCCCGGCCAGTGTCTCGCCCTCGATGTACTGCATGACGATGAAGCTGCGACCGTCTTCTTCGCCTACTTCGTGAATCGCGCAAATGTTCGGGTGGTCGAGCTTGGCTGCTGCTCGCGCTTCGCGGACGAGGCGCTTCTTCGCCTGGTCATCTGCTGTTGATTCTGGTGGGAGAAGCTTGATTGCCACTTTGCGATCGAGCTTAGTGTCTTCGGCAAGGTAGACTTCACCCATCCCGCCCGCGCCGAGCTTTTGCACGATCCGATAGTGAGAAATGGTCTGCGAGATCATAATGCTGTAGTTCGGACGAAGGCCCCGGCGGCGTCAGTGGCTTTCCTGCGCTTGATTCGGGCACAGTCTAGCGCCGCACCAATACAGGGTCAACGCGCTTTTCGGCTGAAGACCTTTTCGCTTAAGATGCTGCATCAGACTTGATTTACTTGAGACTCGCAATGAAGAGCGTCTTAGAAAATATTCGCGTGATTGATTTGACCCAGGCGCTGGCCGGCCCCTACTGCACCATGCTGCTGG
>DATIFP010000005.1:0-117848 GCA_035455165.1 Blastocatellia bacterium | reverse complement strand
CCTATGCATTCCCCTGTCAACGCTTGGACTACGGCATTGCTACCGCCGTCCCATGACTCGGAGCCAGACTGGCTGGCTAGGCCTTGCCTGTAGCGGACTTTCACCGCCAACATATTGCCGATTTTACCGGCGCTCCTCCGTTAGGAGTCTCCTGCATGGCGGTTTTACTATCAAAATCGTTCAGCCGGTCGGCACAAAGGAGACTCCTGACGGAGTCCGGCGCGTCGTCCCCTGCCGTTGCTATAGACAGGAGACTCCTTCGGAGTCTGCCCTTTCAATCACGTCGAAGGCGACGGTCCTTGGCCCCGCTTCAGGATTCATTTACACTGTCCGCGAAAGTAGCATTGCTCGCGAGAGGACGCCTATGGTTGAAGAGTCGTCTCAGCAGTTGCCGCCTGCGGAAGAATCCACCGAAGTGGAAACCGACTTTGCCCTTGGAACCGGAAGCCGAATCCGCAGAACTTCAGCCTGAACCAATAGCGAGCCCAACTTCGTTTGCGACTGCGAAGAGTGGATGCGCTCGGGCCCGTGCAAGCCGCGCTTCTGGCGCTCGCGGTTCGAAGCAAGTTCATGCGCTAGCTCGAATCGGTTATACTCGCATTGCTCCCAGCTCCTTCAAGCGAGGTAGACGTAATGAAAAAGCGATTGTCCTCGAAGCGAAAATCCGAGTTGTGCCTCATCTGCGGTAAGTGCTGCATGTCGATGACCTTCTGGGGTGGCGAAGTTGACGAGGATGCTCGCGATGAGATTCGTTGGATGGAGCTTCACGGGGTGAAGATCGAATATGAAACGAAGGGCCGTCACACAGAATACTACTTCTCGTTTCCGAAACGCTGCGACGCGCTTCAAGAAATCAAAACAGCGTCCGGCGAGACAAATTACGTCTGCGGAGTGTACGAGACTCGCCCGCAGATGTGCCGCGACTACGACGGACGATTGGAAGGACCGATGGGTGTCGCGGGTTGTTTGTGGAGATCTGAATCGGAAGGAAAACCGCTGCCGACCGCAAACCTTGTGCAGCTACAGCCTCCACCTCGCGTTATGAGCGAAAGAACGGAAAGCTAAGCAAAAATGTCCTTAACCGTCATCGACCATCCGGGCACCACATCTCCGCCGTCCAAAGTTTCGTTCTCCGTGAGGACGACGATATCGGTCAACGAGCGATAGACTGTTACCGCACGTTTCCGCGGGTTCACGACCACGACCATGCGTGTGCCCGCATCAAGCCACTCAAACACCTTCTCCTCGACCTCTGCATAGGTATCTCCCGGTGAGATCACCTCAATAACGAGGTTGGGCGCGCCGGGCCAGTAGCCTTCAATATCACCGACTTCTTCGAGACGCTTCTGAGTTAGACGAGACATCTTTCTCAGTTCTCCTCTGACGAGTTCATATCGAAACCCGTCATCCGGCATTCGCAGCAGATCTTCTGCGCTGACTGGTTGGATCGTTGTGCTCATGGCTTTGCCTGGTTGCCAGATACTGACATAGAACTCCCCGCCGGCTCACTACTTCCGATGCTCTTGGGCGGCGGCACTCTGATGATCGGATCGACCGGAAATTTCCATACCGCTGGCGACCCCCGCCCCGAACAGCAACCCTTCCAGCGCTCCCATTACTATCTGAGTCGTCTGCCCGAAATGCACCTCACCAAACAGCGCCGCCAGCGGGTCCATTCTGATCTGCGAATTAGCAAACATGCGTGCCACTATCTCCAGGCTCGCGCTGAAGAGGTTTCCACCAACCACGGTGAGCAGCACTCCGGCGCACATAGCTCCTACACCCGCCGCCAAAACTCTTTGCCAGCGGCGCGAACGCCGTATCAGCGACATCGCGAGAACAAAACCGAGTGACAGGCCGGCTCCGATCACCGCTCCCTCGGCCGCTCCGGTTATTCCCGCCGGCGACTGGCCAAAGAGCGCTCTCACAGTGTCAACTCCAAGCAGCTTTGTGCTGCCTCCGACAACCGCGCCGCCCGCCGCGCCCCCAACTACCGACCACCATTTGCTGTGACGATACGCCAGGTGCGAAAGCGAGATCATCCCGAAGCTCACCCCGAGCCCGCCAATCGCGCCGATAAAGAATCCGAGCGTGACCAGAACCAGAACAAGCTCCAAGCCTTCAAGCGGAGTGGCCTCGCGAGCGATGCCGAGCCCCGAGCCCAAAATCACTCCGCCCACGAGTCCCGACGCGGCCCCTCCAAGCATCCCGCCGATACCCCGGCGCATAATTTCGGAGCCGTCGCGGCGAAGCCGCACCCACATTAACCCGAGGACGACAAGCAGACTCACCGGAGGAGGCAGGTGAGAAAGCCTCACAAGCTGTCTGTCATGATCTCGCACCATTGCCAAGCTGATTGACTTTCTAATAAGCCCGGCCTGAGCTCCACCGTTACCATTCGAGAGCGACCGTTCAACCGCAGTGCCAATCCACTCCGCGAGCGCGATGCTGGCTGATTTCCGCACCAGCAGATTCTTATCCCACAGAGCGAGCCTGCGCAGCAGCGGTTCCATTTCGGGCGTCCGCCACAACGACGCCGCTTCGACGGCGCGCATCCGCACCTCCGAATCAGGGCTCTTGCTCGCTTCAACTATCGAGGCCGTAGACCCTGGAGCGATGCAGATTAACCATTCGGGAACTTCTCGACCGCGACTCAAGGCGCTGATCATCAGCAGGTCAGCCTGGTCATCGCTCAAGCCCAATTGCTGGCCGAAAGGTACGACAAGCTCTACGGCATCCGAATCAATCAGCAACCCGTGAGCTTGATAGTTCTCCATCGCCCGCTCGATGACACCCCGGGCGCGCTTTAGAGCCAGCTCGTCCGCCGTTAGCCAGCGAGATATCTCCGGCGTCAGAAAATCATGAGCAAGCTCGATCCACGCAGCGCTATCCTGGCGGCGCCGGCGCAATACACGAGCAACAACCAGCTCTTCCATCACACGATCGACCGTGGACGGTGTTAGGCTCCCGAGGCGGACCTCGAGCTCGGCGGCCTTGAGCACCAGCCTCCGTCCATCTTCGGAGATCAGCGTCGTGAGAATCCCCTTCGCGGCAACCAGGTCCTCCGGGTTGAAGCGGTGCAGCACTCTCTCGAGATAACCAGCCAGAATCTGAGGCGCGCCACCCAGCTCTTCGTAGGCTCCGAGAGTGATGACGCGTTCCTCGTCTCTCGAGTCGTAGAGGTTGTCGCACACAATCTGCAACTGAGGCGGGTCGACTCCCGCTGAATCCCCGATGTCGTCCAGCAAGCGAGCGACGAGCGGCGGCTCGTACTGACAACCGACTGCGCGAGCGGGCTCGGTGATCGCAAGCTCCGCCTGTTCGCGACTCAGCCGCTTGAGGCGATACTCGTGATGGAAGATTTCAGGCACGGCGGTCTTGAGCTGGCTCATCTCGGCCAGAAGATCCTCGCGCAGTGCGAATACAAGATGGACCGGCAGATCCGAGCGTGCAAGCTCACGCATAACGGTCAGAAAATGGCGCCTGGTCTCCTCTGTGAGCAACAAAAAGAATTCTTCAAACTGATCAAAAAAGAAGACCACGTGCCGCTGATCTTCGACTCTTCGGAGAAGCCCGGTCACGTCAGCGTGGCGGTGTTGATCCGCGTCGATGCCGAGGGCGTGCGAAACAGCGCCGGCCATTTGATCAACCGGATCTGTGAAGCTCCGAATGACAAAAACGAGATGTCCGTGCGCCTTGAGCCTCGGCATCACGCCCGCGCGCAGGATTGAGCTCTTACCGACACCCGAACGGCCGTGCAGTATGAAGGACCGATGCGCGAGGATCTGCGAACATATCGCGTCGACTTCCTGCTCGCGGCCGAAGAAAAGATTCGCGTCCTGTTCCGTGTAGTAATCCAGGAACTTGTATGGGCGCGCGATGGCGGCGCCGGAGCTCGTCGCAAAGCTCCCCGCTGTTGTCATGCTGCTCGGTGCGTTCTGGGGAGTCGGCATAAGTCGCGCTTCACCTTCAACTACGCTTCCTATGAAGGTGTATCCGTGCTTGGGAACGGTCTTGATATAACGCGGGCTCAGAGCATCATCGCCGAGCTGCTTGCGAATGTCCTTGATACACTGGGTCAGTGCGGCGTCGGTGACGAATACGCCGTCCCACACTTCATCGAACAGCCTCTGTTTTTCGACCAACTGCCCGCTACGGCTTACCAGAAGCAGCAGTACGTCGAAGTATTTTGAGTTTAGAGCGACTGGTTCGCCGTTGCGCGAGAGCCGCCTGTTGCTCGCGTCCAAGTAAAAATCGTCAAAGCGATAGCCGCCTACTGAAGTGCTCACCCGACTCATCGTTTGAATCTTCTCACAACTTAATCATTGATCGCTCATTTTTCCAGCCCTGCCGACCATTAGAGTCTGCTTAGAACCGGTCAGGACGGTTCCAGTTGCCGCGAATCCGCGAAGTTTATTAACAGGAGAAAACAGCAGATGAAAGTTAAAATGATCCTGCCAGCTCTCACCGAAGCAAAAAGCCCGTTCTTTCGACCGATCAAGTACTCGTTGTTTCCCCCGCTTGGACTCGCCACGCTGGCCGGATACCTCCCGCCGGATTGCAGCATCGAGCTTCAGGACGAGCACGTAGAGAAGCTCGATCTCGACGACGAGCCCGATCTCGTGGTTATTCAGGTATACATCACTTCGGCCAGGAGAGCCTACGCGATTGCGGATCGCTACCGAGCGAAGGGGACTTATGTTGCGCTCGGCGGATTGCACGTCACCTCGCTGCCCGAGGAAGCCAGCCATCATGCTGACACCATCTTTCTCGGTCCCGGGGAGGACACGTGGCCTGAATTCCTGAAAGACTATCGAGAAGGAAGACCGCGGCGCGTCTATCGCTCGACGATTCGAACGCTGATTGGGATGCCGCCGATTCGTCGTGACCTCATCAAGCGACATCTTTATCTTGTTCCAAACTCGATCGTGGTATCTCGCGGGTGCCCGCACACCTGCGACTTCTGCTACAAGGTCGCCTTCTTCGAGGGAGGACGAGGCTTCTACACCCAGCAGGTTGACGCAGCGCTCGCCGAAATCGAGCGTTTGCCTGGACGTCATCTCTACTTCCTGGACGACCATCTATTCGGGGATCCCCGATTCGCAGCGGCTTTGTTCGAGGGCATGAAAGGGATGAGGCGCCTGTGGCAGGCGGCCGGAACCGTCAAATCCGTGTTAGCGCCTGAGTTGCTGGAAAAAGCTGTCGCCAGCGGACTGCGAAGCCTTTTCGTCGGGTTTGAAACACTCAATCCAAAGAATCTGGTTGATCAAAACAAGTATCAAAACCTTAATCGCGACTACACTGCGTCGATCAAGAGGCTGCACGACGAGGGGGTAATGATTAACGGCAGCTTCGTGTTTGGCATGGATGACGACGACCGCACGGTCTTTCAACGCACGGTAGAATGGGCCATCGAGCAAGGAATCGAGACGGCAACCTTTCACATTCTCACACCGTATCCGGGAACCGCCTTGCACGAGAGAATGCAATCCCAGGGACGAATGACCAGTACCGACTGGGATCTATTCGATACTCGGCACGTGGTATTCAAACCGGCGAAATTGACGCCCGAGGCGCTGGAGCGCGGCTACTGGCGAGCCTACGAAGAATTCTATCGGTGGGGCTCGATCTTCCGCGGCGCGCTCAACAAGCCGGGCTTTGCGGAGCGGCTCAGACACATGGCGTACGCGGGAGGCTGGAAGAAGTTTGAGCCGTTGTGCGATTGGGTGATAAGGGCAAAACGGGTCACATCGTTGCGGCCAATGCTGGAGGCGGTTTTGACCGGCTTCGGGTCACACCCGTCAGGGTCGAACGCCGGCCAGGAGACCCATTCGCGCAAGACGCTGCTACGCGGAGGAGATTCGATTGGCAGCCCGGCGGCCCGGCGAGACTACCCGGTACTGCACGGAAATTGACGCGGGAAGCCTTCTCACAACTTTCTCATCGATTGCTCATTTATTTGCCCGGGGAATCTTCTAGAGTGAGCGTGGATTAGTCTTCCGAAAATTCCACGTCACATGGAACGAAAATCCAGGGGCATAGCCGTCACCGCCGCCATCGTCGCTCTGATCGGCGTCTCGCTGCTGTTGACTGTAGCCGTTCTCAACCGCCGGGACGAAATCGTAGGGTTGAATCAAGAGATTCAATACGATGACTTCGCGTTCTCGGTGTTAGGGGTCCGAAAAGCAGACGCTTTGGGAAGCGGGAATGCCCAAACAGCCGCTCTGGGGGTCTACTATGTCGTGACGCTCAGAATCGCCAATCATGCAAAGCGGGTAGATTACAAATTCAAGACCGGCTCCGCGATTCTCGTTGATGATAAGAGGCGAGAGTTCTTCTTGTCGGCACGCGGCCAGGCGGCTCTTGATTCTGCCGAGAGTCGCCAGTGCAACAGTCCGATACCGGCCGGCGTTTCCTGCGTGACGGAGGTAGTCTTTGACGTCCCGAGAGAGACTCGCGCGTCGCAGCTGCGGATTTCGGAGGGAGGTCTGGTTGGAGATATTCTGGACGTGGTCTTCTACGGAAAGAAGAGAATCGATCTTGGGTCGTTACAATGAGAGATGGGGACTCCATTGCGGCTACTCGGGTACTGATTTCATAAGCGACAAAACAAGGTTGGGGGTAGGCAATCATGGCAATGCGAAGTTTGGATCTTGCGGCGGCCGAGAGCGCGCGCGTCGAAGACCTGCGCCACGAGTTGGATATGGCGAGGCTGCCCAGGCACGTGGCAATCATAATGGACGGAAATGGCCGATGGGCCGCGAAGCGTCGTCAGCCTCGGGTGGCGGGTCACCGAGCCGGAGCGGACGCCGTTCGACGCTCCGTCGAGTCAGCCGCGCGATTGGGGCTCGAGTGCCTCACGCTTTACGCGTTTTCAACCGAGAACTGGAAACGACCTCGTTTCGAAATCAGAGCGCTGATGGACCTGCTGGTGGAGTACCTCCGCAAAGAGGTGCACTCGCTCAAAGAGAACAACATCCAGTTTCGGATGATAGGCCGCAGCGAGGATCTCCATATTTCAGTGCTGGAGCAGATTCGAAAGGCCGAGCTTGCGACATTTCAGAATACCGGGCTTCGGTTGAACATCGCGCTAAACTACGGAGGCCGAGCCGAGATCGTTGATGCATTTCGCACTCTGGCTCGCGAGGTTGCAGCGGGGCGGCTGACTCCCGACGAGGTCGACGAGGATTTGATTCACCGAAGCTTGTATACGCGTTCGCTGCCGGATCCCGACTTACTGATCCGTACGAGCGGCGAGATGCGCGTGAGCAACTTTCTGCTCTGGCAGATAGCCTATGCCGAGATGCATGTTACCGACACGCTGTGGCCAGATTTTGGCGAGCCGGAGCTCCTGGCTGCATTGATCGACTATCAAAAGCGCGACCGCCGATACGGGCGCGTGCGGTTGGAAGAGGTCTCGGCTTAGCCGCCATCACCTTCGCTGAAGCTCATTTGCCGATCCGCAGAATTATCTTCACCAGGAGCGGACTGCCCGGCTTGGCGTCCAAACGGAAGACGGTTTGTGGAAGCGGATCGCCCTGTCTGAGCATCCGAGAGCCGTCTGCCCCCGCCGCCTTTTCTTCCGAGGTGTAGGCACGGCCCGCTCCGCCCTCGAGCTCGAACTGGTCCGCTTTCGCGCCCCAATCCTTTTCCCATCGCGCCACCAGTTCCGATGCTATCTTTGTCGGCTCGGACCCAATTCGAACGTCGGCGAGCGGTTGCGGCGAGACGATCACGACGAGCATCTCTCCAACGTGATCGGCGCTGCTGCGAGTGAGCGTAAAGTAGGGCGGATTGTCATCCTGGGCGGGAAACTCGATCACACGACCACCCGCGACCGTGTTGTTGCCGCCGCGAGTCCGATCCGTGGGAAAAATGACGTAAGCGTCCCCAAGGCTTCCATCCGAGTGCTGCTCTCGATCGATGACATAGAGATAACCGGAGCTCGGAGACTCGATGCTGATCCGCACTCGATCTCCCTCGTTGAGCGGCGAGCCGGCTTCGATTCGTTCGGCGATCCACTCGGTGTTTTTTGCCGCTTTGTGCTCGAGAATCCTCGCGCCGTTCTTGTCGCTCGCTTCGGATGGCCTCAGTCGCCATACTGTGACTCCGAGTATTGCCTCCGACGGCGATGCCGGTTTTCGCAGCTCAGCGGATGAGGTTGTTGAAGTCGCGGATCGATAGGTCCGCGGCTGCCGAGGATCGACTGGCGCCGCGGAAGGCGGCCGGCTTTCTTCAATCCTTTTTACCCGCAGTCCGCGTGTCTGGTCTTGAGGATTTGAGAATGAGCCCGCGGTGATTGCACACGATGCAACGACGAGAATGCTCCACAAGCTCGTCGCACCTTTGAATCTGACTTTCCTCATATCGGTATATTCTTAGGTTTGTTGTGTCTTCCCGTCATGGCCTGGCCACGACTAACGGCTGGGGCTCAGCCTCGCGCCTATAAAAGACTCTCGGACGTTGCAGGCTGCGTTTATCGACATTCTCGGTCTTCTCTTCCCCTTCCACAAAAGCGACTGGATGTTTTAGCCCTCGACCCTCCTTCATCTTCGCCTCCTGCATCTTGGGTACGCGATCCGTCGCGTAATCGAGCCACTCGCGGACGACCACCTGCCCGTCTTTCGGCTGATCGTCCGCCGCCCCGGATTTCAGCCCCTCTTCAACCAGAGCGTAGGTCAAATACCCGTGCCCAAGCTGCTCGGCTTCCATCGCCGCCTGATAGCTCTGTGCCGCGGTCAGGATGTACATGCCTTTTTCATAGGCAAGCTGTGCGAGCCCCTTCGAATTCATCGGCCCGCGCCGTTTCTCTTCGGCTTCCAGCGCTTGTCCGCTGTTGCACGCGTCGATCACGGTTAACAGGTGTCCGGCATCGATCCCTTCGAACGCCTGCTCGAGGTCGAGATCTGACACGCTGTGTGAGAGGATCGCCTTGAGTCCGGCTTCGTCGAGTTCGCTGCGTGCGCCCCTGTAACCAAGGTCGTGAGGTATCAGATAGAAGCGCTGATCCTGGGCGGTCCCGTGTCCGGCGTAGTAGACCACCACCGCATCCTCAGGCTCAGCCGTCTTGATCTTCTCCAAAGCACCCGGAGCGCCTGGGGGAGCCTTCGCGTCAGGCGAGCCCGAAAGGCGCTTCAGAGCGTAGAGCAGGTTCGCCTTTGTCGCGTCGCGATCGAGTAAGAACGTTGTTTCTATCTGCGAATAGCCGCCGAGCTTGCGCTGCTGGCGTTCGATCTCCTCGCCAAAGGCGCGAGCATCGGCAACTGCGTACTTGAGATTGTAATCGGAGTTGGCGTACTCATTCACTCCAATCATGAGAAGGTGTAACGTGCCGGCGCGCTTCAAGATGTCAGCGCCCCTGACCGCAATCGTCGCATCAGAGCTTTTGACGTTGTCTCGGTTGAAAGCGTAAGCCGTGAGCTGATTCTGCCCGGCGACCATACTCACCGTTGCGTCAAGCGCCGCTCCCGATTGACCCTTCAACACATCGCCGTGCCACACCTTGACCAGCGAGCCGTTCCTGAACAAACGGACATCCTGCGCTCCCGCCGGCGCTTCCGTGATCTTCAATCTGACGTTGAGTGTCCGCGCCGAAACACCTGTGTTGCCGCCCGCGTCCGCCAGGTCGAAGCTCAGTTTCGGCTGGCGGCGATCCTTCTGCGAGATATCTGAGGCGGCTACGATTTTCTTGCCGGCCAGAATGTCGGGCAGCAGTCCCGGGTAGTAATACTCGTTGAAGAAGATTTCGACCGGCGAAACATCGTAGATGGCTGGCGAGAAGCGCCAGAGGATCTGATTCCACCCGGCGGGAGAGCCGTCGAATAGTCCGTCGGGCGTGACGACCAGCCAATCGTCTCCCTTGTTCACGCTCACCAGCGTCGCAACCAATTCGCCAGTTTGCGCACTCCACAACCGCGCGCTGCCGTCATCACTTCCGGAAACCACGAAGCGTCCATCGGCGCTGAAATCGAGTGCCGAAATCGGACCTGTATGGCCAACGAGCGTGCGCAGCTCGCGGCCTGAGGACAGGTCCCACAGCTTGATTGTGCTGTCATACCCTCCCGAAGCAAGCATTCGGCCGTCGCGGCTGAATGCCAGAGCGTTGACGAGATTGTTGTGACCTACAAGCGAGTTCAACTCGGCTCCGGTTTGCGTGTCCCATACTTTGATCGAGAACGTGAGGTCGTCGAACGAAAAAGTATCGGCGGCATTGGGAGCCGCGAGATTTCCCTTGAACCCCGAGTGCGCCGAAGCGAGTCGCTTGCCGTCAGCGCTCCACGCGAGACTGTAAACCATCATCGAGAACATTGAAGGCTTGAGCGTGCGCAGTTCCTTTCCTGTGCTCGCATCTCTAAGCGTGATCGGCGAGTTGAACCCCGACGCAGTCGCAATGACCCGCCCGTCCGGACTGAACGACAACGTCGAGCTCGATAAAGCGGGATTAGCGCTCATCATACCAGCTATCAAACCTGATTGTGCGACAGGAATCGCTTGCAATTGGCGGCCTGTTGCCACGTCCAGAATGCGAAGATTGTTGGAGCTCTTATTCGCCCTTGTCGTCGGAGGGGTCACTCCCATCGACTCCAACGCGGACAGGCCGGCGTTTATGTCGCCTCTCTTCATGGCCTCCTCAACCTTCTTCATCTGTTCCTGCATTTTCTTCGGGTCTTTCTGCATCTGCTCCATGATCTTGCTCATATCGGGCAGTGCAATGGGCTGAGCAGGCACGTTGGCGGGAGGCTGCGGCGATGGTTGCGAAGCCTGGGCACTGCGCGGCGTTTGGAAGTCTCTTTCGACCAGCGCGACAACACTTCCGTCGGAGCTGAATGCTGCGTTGCCCAATTGTCTTCCCTGCGTCAACGACACATCTGGCAACTCGCGGCCCGTGGCTATCTCCCATACCTTCGCCAGGGGTTGACTGCTGCTCCCGGCGATCACGAATTTACCGTCACGGCTCAACAGACAGCCGCGTTCCTGAAACCCACCCTGTCTGTGGCGTGCGTAATCGTCCGGCAGAGCCACACCGCGACGCACTCCACCCGTGATCAGCTCCCAGGAGCTGACTGCCTCGTGCCCGGCGAGTGACAATGATTTCCCGTCCGGAGAGAAGGCAAGATCGCTGACCGGCATGGCCGAGCCTCTCAGCGTCTCTACTTCGCGGCCCGTAGAAGTTTCCCACACCTTGATTTGATTATCGATGGCCGAAGACGCGACGAGCTTGCTGTCGGCGCTGAAACTCACTGCGATGATCGTGCCGTTATGGCCGGCAAGCGTCTGCGACGTCGCAGCGGACGACGCATCGACCAGGTTGAGCGTGCTACCGCTGACCACCGAAAGGATTCGTCGGTCGGGACTGAACAGAACCTTGTCCCCGAAAATGTCAACGGACGGATCGGAGCGGCTAGCTGAAATTCCCGGTGAGGTGAAGCTCTTCAGCTCACGGGCCGCGGCGACATCCCAAATCCTGATCGAGGCTTCGTCGCGCATCGCCAGCAACCCTCCATCCGCGCTGAAGACAAGGCAAGCCGATGCACCGGGTGCCACGCCGAATTGCGTCGGCCCCGATGAGACTTTCAACGTTTGCGCTTTTCGTCCGCTTGCAACTTCCCACAGCGATATCTGCAACGTTGTTTCAGCGGCGCCTTTGCGCGAGACTCTCACCGAATCGGTCAGCACCGCTAAAAGGTTCCCGTTCGGGCTCAGCGCAATAGCGTTCTGCCCCGCAATACGAGCTTCTCTTTCGAAAGTGACCGGTTGAAGTTCTCGCCCTGCAGTCGTATCCCAGAGACGCACCTCCGAGCTGTCGAGACTTGTCGCGGCAAGGGTGCGCCCGTCTTCGCTGAGGATTGCTGCGAAAAAACCTTTGGCATTGGGCAGACTCGTGCTTCCAAGCTCGCGGCCCGTTTCGACCTCCCATCGCCTGACTTTGGCATCAGCCATCGCAATCAGCGTTCGCCCATCCGGGCTGAATCTGAAAGGCCGCACGAGCGAGGTACCGCCCATGGATGGAATACCGCTGTCGAGTTGTCGCAGCAAGCGGCCCGAAGCAACCTCCCACAGTTTGATCGCGTTGCCGTCTCTGCCCATTGAAGCCAACAACCGGCCATCCGGACTGAATCTTACTTGGCTCTGTGGCGAAGTGATTCCCGGCTGAAGCACTATTTCGGGCTTGCTCGCGCCAGGCTTGATCTGGCCAGACGCAGCGTTAGCCGCATTCGGGCGAATAGCCACGCCCCGGTCCTGGCTCGGGTTTGGCTGTTCGGACTTTGCTTCCTGTGAGCCGAAGAAGGCCAACGATCTGCCTGAAGGAAACACCGACACTACGATTACAAGTAGAGTCAAATAGCGGACACGCGCAGTAGTTCTCACCTTCACCTCCAGTGGACGAGACCGCTTCCCGTGAAGGCGGTAACCCGGTTTATAGGCGGCAACAGTCTAACTTTCCAATGGCTATTTGTTAAGAGAGGCGGGTGCGGCCGGCGACTCCACCGCTGGCGCAAGGATCAGTATTACTAGCCAGTCCTTTCGCGACTACAAAAGTCTGCGCATCAACGCGGCTTCAGGCTCTCAATGAAATCCTTGTCCTTCGTCCCCTGGTGGCAGACGATACAGGATTCCTGTCCGCGCTCTTCCAGATCGGACACAAGAGCGTAAGTCAATCCGCGATCCGACCACGAGATCACCTTCAGTCCTTCAATTGAGTCGTAGTGAAACGTGATTCCCTGTGAGACGATTTCCTCTCCGCCGGACGGCTGGGCGACGCGGTCCGAGGTGACCACCAGACTGATGGGTCGCGTGCGCATCTCGTACGCCACATAAGCGGCGTAGTCGTTCTTATAGCCCACGAGACGAGCCCCCTCGAGGTTATACAACTTCTCCTGGCCTGATGACTCCTGATAGTTGGGCAGTTGTACGCTGAATGGTACTTTTCCCGTGAACCACCTGGAGATCTCTTCTGGCTGGTCCGATGCAATTTCTAACGGCAGCTGGTTCCGCAAATGCCTTTGGTGGGTATCGACCGCCATCATTGCGAATTCAGAGGTTGGTCGGCGGGGCTTGAAGCCTGTGAAGCGCCAGATGCCTATCGCGAACGCCAGCGCTAAAATGGTTGCAACCGCCATGACCCGCCGAGCGCTAAACACCCCTGAACTTCCCCGACTCAGCTTCCAAAAGGCGACCCGGACTCTCCGTCGCAACTCAGCCGAAGCGGGGAGCGTAGATGGCGCTTCGCCGCCCAGGACACTCACGACGCGAGTCCGCAGCTCCGGCGCCGCATTGTACAGCGGCCGCGAGCCCCGAATGGTCTCAAGAAACTGTTTCTCGCTGTCGTAAATCTCCCTGCAAGTTTCGCACTCGCTCAAATGCGTTTCGAGGTTTGCACGATCGCTTCCCTGTAACTCGTCGTCGAGATAAAAAGTGATCTGTGTACGCATCTCCTTACATCCGTTCATACTTCGTTACCTCGTATCGCGCTGGTTGCGGGCGCGGCCTCCCACGTAGCAAGCAGGCGTCTTAGTTTTTCTCTGGCTCGGCCCAGCCGAGACATCACGGTGCCGGCGGGACATCCGAGAATGCTTGCAATCTGCTGGTAGCTGAATCCCTCTATGTCGCGAAGCACTATGATCTCCCGGTGTGAGCGCGACAAGCTCTCAATGGCCGCCCTTACCTCTTCGCGCTCAAGCTTCCTCACGTAAGCCTCGTGCGGGTCGTTTGCGAGATTGTCCAACCACGGTGCGCGGTCATCTTCCTCGGCATCGAGCTCGACGAAACGGGGTCCGCTGCGCGTATGCCGAAGTTGGTTGAGCCAGGCATTGCGCATTATGGCGAAGAGCCAGCTCTTGAGATTGCTCTCGGGCATCAATCGATCGAAAGCCCTCACCGCTCGCAGATAAGTCTCTTGCACCAGGTCCTCCGCCTCGGTTCGGCTGTGGGTCAGGGTCATGGCAAACCCGTATAGGGCGTCGATGTGTTCGAGCGCCGCTTGGCTGACCGGTTTGCGGCTGCACACTTCGTCCATGCTCGGCTAGCTCTCCTTAAGGATAACACCAAACAACCGGGGCTATTCCCTAATTCTCAGATTTTTACAACCACGGAATACATTTGCCTGTCGCGTGTTATTACCAGTGCACGGCTTTGCGCAAGAAGCCTTGAAAGCACCTACGAAGCCAGGCGATAGCCTGTTTTTGGAGCATTTGTGCTTTTTGCGCAAAGCTTTTACGCCCGCTGTCGCAGCGAGCTATGTGTGATGCCTGTCATAGCTTCAACGCTTGCCTGATTCATATAATCGCAAAGGCGAGTAGACTTCCTCGCTTTGTGGTGTGTCCGCCTTCGACAATTCACGGACACTCGGAACGGACCAAATCGAGTTCATCTGATGATTCAGAGACCCGAGCAATGAAAGGAGAGCTATGAGAACTCCGACCCTCAAGCTGATTGTAACCGTTGTTTTCGCCCTTATCTGTGCTGCTGCGGTATTTCCAGGCCCACGAGCACGCGCCCAAGACCAGCAACAGTCTTCGTTTTCGCCGGTAACCGAGGAACCGTTCGCTGTTGTGTTGAAACGTGACAAAGAAGCGAAGGCTCGAGTAATGGCGGAGCATCAGAAGCTGCTCGAATCGCGATACGATCTGGCGCGCCGAGTCGACCCGGATGTGCGCATGACCCGCGGCAAGCCGATCCCGGTCGGGCCGACCGCGAAACTCAAAGGGGTTACCTGGGAGCAACTGGGGCAAATGTCTCCCGAGGACGTCCGGCAGAAGGGCCTGTTCCCATATCTTCCCCTTCCGCACATCAGTCATCCCGTTGGTGGCATGGTGTTCCCGCAAATGGAGGTAAAGGCCCTGCCCAGGCTCGAGCGGTTCGATATGGACTTTGACCTGCCGGAGCATTTTCTGCCTGAGTTTCCGCCAGCCATCTTCCTCACGACGCGTCCCGATCTCGGCGATGTCTCGAAGGGTCAGGTAGTCACAATTGACAACTTCTACGATTTGTTCAACGGAATCCTCAATCCAAAGCAACTCGATGGATTGCGTCTGCTGGTCACTCAGTTTCCGCAACAGCAGTTCAACGCGACCGCAGATCGAAAGACCGAAAAACCGGACGGCATGCGGGGAGTAGCTTGCTTCGACTGTCACGTGAACGGCCACACATCCGGCGCGGCACACCTGGTCGGCGACATACGCCCGCAGGAGAATCGACGCCGGATCGAGACGCCTTCGCTTCGGGGCGTCAACATTCAACGCCTGTTCGGTTCCCAGCGCGCTCTGCGCAGCGTGGAAGACTTCACCGAATTCGAGCAGCGCGCTGCCTATTTCGACGGCGATCCGGTGCTGGCGACCAAGAAGGGGTTGAATATCCTCGACCGCGGCTCGCAGGTTCACAACATGTCCGAGTTTGAAGAACTGCTCGATTTTCCGCCCGCTCCCAAACTTAACCTGCTCGGGCGGCTCGACCGGAGCAAGGCGACCGAAAGCGAGCTGCGCGGCGAAGCGTTGTTCTTTGGTAAGGCCAGTTGCTCGGTCTGTCACACGCCGCCGTTTTACACCGACGGCCTGATGCACGATCTGAAGGTGGAGCGCTTCTTCAAGCCCAGGATGGAAGGCGGAATGATGATCACCGCTCAGGGGCCGATCAAGACTTTCCCGCTGCGCGGAATCAGGGAATCACCTCCCTATCTTCACGATGGCAGGCTATTGACGCTGGAGGACACGGTAGAGTTCTTCAACCTCGTATTGCAGCTCAATCTCTCGTCACCGGAGAAGAAAGATTTGGTCGCTTTCATGCGAGCGTTGTAGGCAGGCAGCAGGTTGCCTCGTAGTAACGAGTTTATCCGTTCGGGAGTGGATGAACTCGTTTACTACGGGGCTGAATGACGCGCCCTGATACGTCATCAAGCTTCGGCTCGGCTGGGCTTCGCTTCGTCGTGTTCGCCGGTTCTTACATCCGCTTTGCGGAGCTTGACTCGATTCACCCGCTTTCCGTCGGCGTCAACGACTTCAAATTCGAGTCCCTTGAAATCAAGCTTCTCACCGGTGGCGGGTACGTGTCCCAATTCCCTGATGATCAACCCGGCAATCGTCTTGAAGTCGTCCGCCTCGACCTCCCTGTTGTATAGCAGCTCGACCCTGCGTATCTCAACGCTGCCATCGATCAAATAGGATCCGTCTCCGAGCTCGACAATGTCGCCAACGGTTGCCGCCTCGTCCAGGTCTTCTGTTTCGCCGAGAAACTCTTCGACGATGTCTTCAAGCGTCACCAGTCCCGCGACACCGCCGTACTCATCGATGACCATAGCGATCTGGACTCTCGCCTTTTGCATGTCTTCCAGCAGCTCTCGAACTGATTTGCTCTCGGGCACGAAGTAGGCGGGACGCATGCATCGGGTAATAGGCTGGGACGCCTGGTCTTCATCGCAAAGCGCGAGCAAGTCGCGCACATATACCACGCCTTCGATGTTGTCGATCTGATCCCGATAGACAGGGATCCTCGAGTGTTTCGCCTCGACTATGAGTCGTCTTGCTTCGCCGATCGTCGAAGAAGCCTCTATCGCCACGATCTGAGGCCGTGGCCGCATGATTTTATCAACGCGAGTGTCGCTGAACTCGATGATCGACTGGATCAGCTCGCCCTCGGCCTCCTCGATTATTCCTTCTTCTTCTCCTACGTCGATGAAAGCCTGTATCTCGTCCTTGGTCTCATCCGTTTCACCCTCGGCAATCTCTTCTTCGGGTTCCGGCTTTCTCATTCGGTTCAATAGCTGGCTGACCGGCGCGACCACAACGGACAAGCAGACATAGAAAATCTGAAATAGGGGAAGCAGCGCCCAGAACACATCCTCGGGATGGTTCTGAGCCAGTAATCGCGGAATGAGTTGGCGAAAAAGGACGACCACGACGAACGACGCTACGAATGTGAGAATCAGGGGTCCGCGAACCCCGGCGTCCATGAAAACATCGGCAAGTAGAATCGCAATGGCGGCTATCGAAAGCTGGGTTCCGAGTATCAGCATCAACTCGAACCGCCGCCGATGCTCCATCAACTCGCGAAAGAAGCGCGCACGCCGAGTACCCTCTTCACGCTCACCTGTCAGCACCCTAAGCGAGACCTCGCTCAGCGATTCATAGGCGCTCTCGATGGTCGACAGGAAGACCAGCACCAGTAAGACGAAGGCGGTTGCTATTAGCTCGGTGAGCATAATAGTGGAGATACGTGTCGTGGTAGGTGATTCGTGAAAGATTCGCCAGCTAGAGTTCACCCATGATCTTTCACGAGTCACGAACCTTCGATCGCGCGTCAAGCAGCTTGCGTCTGAGCTTCACCTCGATCCGATCCATTTGTCCACGATCCGTCGCGTGGTCGTAGCCGCACAGATGAAGCACACCGTGTAACACCAGCTCATCTACCTCGCGCTGGAGCGGGTGACCCGCTGCTTGAGCTTGACGCAGGGCAGTTTCAATTGAAATCGCAATGTCACCCAGGTACCGCCGCCCGTCTGTTCCATTGGCACTGCCATCGCCGGGCTGCGCTTCGCTTGTTGGAAAAGAGAGCACATCGGTCGCCCGGTCCTCGCGCCTGTACTTGCGATTCAGGGTCCGGATTGCGCGATCGCGAACAATCACGACGGTAATGTGTTCATTTGCCCGGCCCATTGCCGAGAGGGCCGCATCCGCCAGGCCCGCAAGCCGCCCCGCATCGATGTGCGCGAGCCGCTGTCTGTTTACAACTTCAATCGCCACGGGCCTCTCTCAGCTTGGACGACGCAGAGGGCTTCGCTGATGCAGCCAGCGATGGATGCCCTCCGGAATCGAAGGCTTCCACGGCGGGTGATACCCGCGACAACTGATTGAAATCGTAACCGGGATAGGCGATACGATGATGATGGATACCCATCAGCACTTTGACGAAGCTCTCCGCAACGATCCGCAAATCTCGCAGCGTGATACTACAGTCATCGAACTGCCCGTCATCTCGCAAGCGAGTGATGATCATATCGATCATGTTGCGCAGTTTTGTCGGGGTGGGTTCTGCCACCGTGCGAGCCGCCGCTTCGGCTGAATCTGCGATCATGATTATCGCGGCTTCTTTGGTCTTCGGTTTGGGGCCTGGATAGCGGAACTCCTGTTCGAGCGCATTCGACTCGTCATCGTTGCTCTTGCGCGCCTTGTAATAGAAAAACTTCATCAGACCGGTGCCGTGGTGCTGAGGTATGATCGCGACAATCCTGGGCGGCAGTTTATATTTCCTGGCGATTTCGATTCCCTGCTTGACGTGGTTGGCCAGCACGATTGATGACATCTTCGGCGAGAGCTTGTCGTGGCGGTTATCCATATAAGACTGGTTCTCCACAAAGTAGCCTGGACGCACAGTCTTGCCTATGTCGTGGTAATAGCAGGCGACCCGAGCAAACAACGCATCCGCGCCGATGGCTTCCGCGCCTGCTTCTGCCAGCAAACCGACCATTATCGAGTGGTGATAAGTTCCAGGAGCGCGCTCGGCGAGCTGCTTGAGCAGCGGAAGGTTCAGGTTCGACAGCTCCAGCAGCTTGATGCTCGTCGTGATCTCAAACAGCCATTCGAAGAGCGGAAGCAGAATCGACGCCGCCATCGTCGCAAGGACTCCGCCAACATACCCGCAGAATGAATCAAAGAGAAGAAGACGTAAATCGGGCTCGTTGGCGCCCAGAAGATCAAGCGCCAGCGTTGTTGCCGCGTTCAGAGCCCCGATCCACAACCCAGCCGCCACCAGCGCGGTGCGATCGCGGCAATTGTGCAGGTGGTAGATCGCGCCGGCGCTCGACATCAACGTGAAGGCGGCCAGGTGGACGCTGCCAGAAAACACGCCCACAAAAACCGACAGAATCGCCGAGAAGATAAACGCGGCATTGGCATCCGTGAGAATAGTCACCAGAACCGCCCCGACCGCAAGCGGGGCAAGATAGCGATAGCCGGTCGGCGAATTGAATGGCGTGTGCGTCGACCACTGGCTCATCGCCGCTGCGAAGGTAAAGAAGAGCCGCGCGAGACCGAGCGTTACTACAAAGCACGCGATCTGGAGCAGAAAATGGCGTCGAACGCGAAGGTGCTGATGCTGGTATCGGACCATGTACTGCCAGAGAACCAGCAGAAGCAGCATCACAATGACCACAGTCCCCAGGAACTCGATTGCGCGCTGGCCGATGGGCCGTTGTCGAGCCGCCTCCGCAAGCAGCATCGCTTTTGCCGGTGTAACGGTTTCGCCGCTCGCCACGATCGGCTTTCCGCGTTCCACCGTCATTTTGACCACCGGGACTCCCTCGCGCATTTCTGTCCTGCGGTTTTCGGTTTCGGCTTCGTTGTATTCGAGATTTGGTACTACGAGGGATCCCAGAATCTCGCCCAGTGTCTTCCGGGCCTCGAGACTGTACTCCGCGGGCCATATCAGCTTCTCGGACCTCAATGCGGCGCTCGCCGTGAGCTTGTCGCGGACGGAGCTGAGATCGGTGATGATAACCTCCTGATTGTTCCTCAGATCCCTCTTCGCGATGGCGGTCGCTCCCAGTCTTCGGAACTGGCTTCGGCTGGCGACGATAGGGGTCATCATCGCAGTCTCTATATGGTCAACCATCAGCCGTTCGAGGTCCGGGCTAAATCGATGTTTCGCAAGCAGCTTGATTTGATCAGGGTCAAGCGGAATCCCAACGCTTTCTTCAATGCGTTCGTGCAACTCTTCGACCGTCGCGTTCGGGGGGGCCTCGCGAGCGGTATTGAACAATTGCTCGAGGCTTCTTGTCGCCTCAACCGCGCTCCTTACATTGAAATCGAACACCGGCATCACCGAGGCCGCCGCCTGATCGCGCAGCCGTTTGGTTTCACCCGGGTCTTCGACCTTCAAGTCCGACGGGGCGATTATGTCGCTCGTTGCGACGCTGCCGACAGACAGCTGCTCCACGCGCGGCCGCTGGTAGTCGCGGAGCATCAGGATAGACAGAGCTACGATGATGAAGAGCCCAAATCCCCCTTCGATCACCGCGTGCTCGGAGACGCCGTCTGAAACTCCTTTGAACGCACCAACCAGGCTGGCAGAGAGACGTGAACGCAGGCTTGCAGGGGCTTTGGTGGACATTGCTGACTCAGTGAACAACCACTCGCTACAGTTTGTCTTCCAATTTCGTTTTAGAGTGCTTGTCGTAGGCCTGGACTATCAAATGAACAAGGTGGTGACGGACGATGTCTTTCTCGTTGAAGTATACGAACTCAATGCCCTCGACCTCGGCAATTACGCGTTGAGCCTCAACCAGACCCGAACGCCGTCCCGCAGGCAAGTCAATCTGAGTTATGTCGCCCGTTATCACAGCCTTCGACCCAAATCCGATTCGGGTCAGGAACATCTTCATTTGTTCGGAGGTCGTGTTCTGCGCTTCGTCGAGAATGATAAACGCATCCGACAGCGTTCTTCCGCGCATGAAGGCAAGCGGGGCCACTTCAATCACTCTCTTTTCCAGCAAACGTGTGACTTTTTCATAGTCGACGAGGTCGAACAATGCGTCGTAGAGCGGGCGAAGATACGGATCTACCTTGTCTTGCAAGTCGCCGGGCAGGAACCCCAGCTTTTCGCCGGCCTCAACGGCAGGCCTCGCGAGCACGATCCGGTTCACGCGCTTCTGCATCAGAGCCTGGACCGCCATCGCAACCGCCAGATAGGTCTTGCCAGTGCCGGCGACACCGATCCCGAACACTATATCGTTCTTTTCGATCGCTTCGATGTAGCGGCGCTGGTTCACCGACCGGGCGGTTACCTGCTTTTTGCCGGTTGGATTTATTCGCGTCCTGGTGAAGTAGTCTCGAAGGGTATAAGCCCGATCTTCAGCAATTTGCTTGAAGGCTGACCTCAGCTCGTCGTTCGACATACGCCGTCCCTCTTCAAACAGGCCGGCATAGTCTTCGAGGATCTTCTCAACCAACGCCACATCTTGCTCTTCGCCTTCGATCGCCAGTTCGCTGCCGCGCAAATCGACGCGCACTCCGATCAAGCTCTCCAGGTGTTTGATGTTCTCGTCATAGGGCCCGAATAGCGCCCTTATGCCTTCCTCGGGCAGGTTGACTCTTTTCAAAACTGCTGGCTTATCTGCCATATAAGAAAGCGCTCAGTTAGCCACAAGACTCACGAGCGCCGATGGTTTCCGTTCTGTTTATCGCTCTCGAACTACGCTTGCAACAGGTCGATCATACCTGATCATAGTCGAAACCTACTACAGCATTCGCAGGGGTGTCAATGTACGCGACTGAGACGCGGTAGACGCTGGTTAGCGATTTGCAGCCAATCACCAGGCCACCCACAAGCGCCGCCAGGTGTCCAACCATAGTGGTGAATCTCAGTTGCACCAATTTGAGATCTAATGAAACACACGAGCCATAGAACTAAGAAGGAGCGTAATGCTGCTCGCAAACAGGCACTGGGCCTGATTGCGGCGTGTCTCTTGATCGTTTTCAGTGCAGTGGCTCTGATGAATCTTGAGACGCCATCATCAGCACACGGCGCTTCAAGCGCGATGCCGGTTGCGGCGACTTCAAAGGCGGAAACCGCAGCTCCAGCCCACCCTCCGGCGGAGGACATCAAAGCTAAAGTCGTTAGCATCAACGACGCTGATCTGAGCATTCTCAGCACAAGGAAGCTGCTCATTCCAGTTGAGGGTATACCCGCAAGCCAGCTTCGCGACTCCTTCTATGATGGACGATCTGAAGGCCGCATTCATCAAGCGCTCGACATCATGGCGCCGCAGAACGCACCGGTTCTCGCCACCGCCGATGGAGTGGTCGTAAAGCTGTATCAAAGCGCCAGAGGCGGGACGATGCTTTATCAGTCGGACCCCTCGGGGTTGTTTGTTTACTACTATGCTCACTTATCGCGCTATGCCGACGGCATCTCGGAAGGCAGACAGTTGAGGCGGGGAGATGTCATCGCCTTCGTCGGGGACACAGGGAATGCGGGACCCGGCAATTTCCACCTTCACTTTGGGATTTCGAGAATGTCAGCGCCAGGCAGATGGAGCGGCGGCGAGCCCATCGACCCCTATCCATTACTGGTTCACAGCTCCGGCACCGAGTCGATAACCGGCAGGTGAACTTTGAACAAAGCATCGGTGCGGAGGCGCGGACGAGCCGCCAAGGTCAAAACGGTCGGTCTGCCTGAACGGCCCGTTGCCGCACCACCGATTGATTTCAACGCTTGCCTGGCGCTCCGCGTCGGGCTTTTCGGCTAGCGGGCTGTTTCCTCGCTACCACTGACTGACTGGTGAGCGGCCGATTGGCTCCACTAGCCATTGCTTTGCCCGATTCAATATCGGCAACGTTGACCGCGAATTCTTCATTCGGATTCGCGCGAGTGAGCATCTCTCTTAAGGTTTGGTCATCCAATTTGGTGCTGTCTACGCCAATGCCGTGAAGCTCTGCTCGCAGGTTCTCGACAGTGCTTGTGCCGCGATCATAAATGTCGGGATAAATGTGCAGGACCCCTCCTTCAACAACGATAGTGTCGTAGTTGATATCGATCATGATGGGCGGCTTAATTCCCGCGGCCAAGCGATCGGTAGTCCTCATCGCGCGATTGATCTGCTCTTTGCCAATTGCAAGGGCGCGGGCGTCGACAATACCGGTTGCCAGATCGAGGATGTCGCTCTTGAGCATTCGAATGCAGCCGTGGGATACGAGATGCCCGATATCTGATGACCCGCCCGCCTCGTGCATCAGGAATCCATCGCCCAACGGAATCTTTATCTTGCCAAGCGGATTCCGAGGATCGCCGGGGTTGACGTGCTCGCCGGGCTCGACATTTGAGTGAGACTCGTTGACCCATTCGCTGTCGGGAGGAACCCATTCGGGATTCCAAATGACTTGAGTGATTCTGCGCTGGCCAATCACTATCGGATACTTCTTCATCCCGACCCCGATTTCGTAAGTCTTCACTTCTTTCCCGTTTTGCCAGAGGGTCATACGAAAGGCCGGCACGTTCACGGTTATTTTTATGTCGCCCTGGCCGGGCTGCAAGCTGGCACGTTCAATCTTGCCGCCGGTGAACTTGTCAGATCGCGCGCTCTCTTCGGCTGAGGCATTTGCGTTCGCCGCAGCAGCGGCGGCGTTTCCGCCTGCCTGCTCTGATTCCGCGACATCCGAGCGCGGTGACGCGAGTTCCAAGGCTTGAGTCTCTTTCGTCGTTCCATCGGGATAGGAAACCTCAGCCCAAACATCTCCCGCGAAATCGGGGACCAGTTTCAGAGCTGATGAGAATCCTCCATTGGCCGATGCGCCGACAGTCTTGAGCACAATGTGACGGTCGGTAGCCACGATTGGTCTGTAAAGGACTTTTGCTGATTTTGCGCCGGGGGCATTTATTGTCAGCGTCACGGTGTCTGCAGTCGCAATCTTCCAGGAACCTTCACCTTGCCGCACCGAAGTGACTTCAATGGTTGGTTGCACCGCGGTGCCCGTCGTCTGTGGCCCTGCGGTGTTCTGGCTGGCGGTGCTACAGGCACACATCAAGGCGCCGAGAATAGTGGTCATCAAAACTGCTGAGATCCGGGTCATCATTCTACTCATCAAATATCGATACCTCCTTCCGCCTATTGCGGTTATTGTCCCAGATCAACCAGACAAGCGGAGTACCACGCGGAAAGCCCGCGCGGAGGTCGGTTTGCCTTTATTTGATACCTGAGCCGAAGGGAGGGGCCGCCGACAGTGAATCACAACGGTACGACGGCGTACCGGCCATGTACACATCCTGTCGGCGGCTAAAAGCGAATAGGTTTACCAGGCAGACAGCAACAGGCCCATTCCTCTCTCGAGAAGTGGGCCTGAAAGCGAGTTACATCAGGCGAGATCGTCCTACCACTCACCCTGCTTGATACGCTTCTTGATCTTGCGTTTGGTCAGGTCGCGCTTCAGCGGGCTCAAGTAGCTTATGAACAACTCGCCGTCGAGGTGGTCGGTCTCGTGAGAAATGCAACGAGCCTCGAGGTCCATCACGTCCAGCTCAATCTGGCTGCCGTCGATATCCTGGGCGCGAACCACAACACGCTGGGGTCGCTTCACTTCGACAAAAATGCCCGGGAAGCTCAAGCAGCCTTCTTCACCAATCTGCTCGCCTTCCTCGGTTTCGATTACGGGATTGATAAGAGCAATCTTTTTCTTCTTGTCCTTGCCGCTCGTGCAATCCATAACGAACAGTCGCTTGAGCAATCCGACCTGCGGCGCAGCAAGCCCGACCCCCGGAGCCCCGTACATCGTCTCGAACATGTTGTCGATCAGCTTGCCGAGGTTCTCGTCAAAGTCGGTCACCTGCTCCGCACGCTTTGTGAGGATCGGATCTCCGTACTTAACTATTTTCAAAATCATCGTTCCGTCTCTGATTCCCTTGATCTCTCTTCGAACTGGCGTCGCTCCGCCAGTTTCTCTCCCAGCAACTGGTTCAGCACGGCGGTGCGGGCCCTAAAGCCGGTCACTTCCCGCCAGGCAACCATTGCCAATCCGATCAATATTATAGCAGCCCCCACAAGACTGTGCGTAGCATAGCCAATAAAGAAGCCGATCAAGAAAATTGCCACCAGCAGCAGGTAATAGAGTATTCCATGGGTGCGCCGCGCGTTGATCGAACGACGCAGTTCGTCTACCTCGCGGTCTATATCGTGGTTATCGGTATCCCAACGGCTCTCGTGGCTCGATACGGTCATTATTCTCCGATTTTACGATTGAGGTAAACTCGATCCGTGATTCGTGACCCGAACGGCTGCCACGCATCACTCCTCACTTCTCAGTACCTCTTCAATTGATCCATATAGCCTTCGAAGTTTCGCTTCATCTCGGCCAGGCTGTCGCCGCCAAATTTCTCTCGGGCGGCAGTCGCAAGCACGATCGCGACCATCGCTTCGCCGATAACACCTGCCGCCGGCACCGCTACAATGTCGGAGCGTTCAAAGGCAGCCGCGGACTCCTGCTTGGTCAAGACGTCCACGCTTGCGAGTGGCTGTCTCAACGTTGAAATGGGCTTCAAATGTCCGCTGATCCGTACTTCCTCACCGTTTGTTATGCCGCCTTCTATGCCGCCTGCGCGATTGGTTGGACGGGTAAATCGGCGTTCAGCCGGATTATAGCCGATCACATCGTGGACCTGCGATCCAGTGCTTCTGCTGACCCCGACCCCCGCGCCGATCTCGACCGCCTTGACCGCCGGTATGCTCATTATTGCTTGCGCAAGACGCCCGTCTATCTTTCGGTTCCATTGCGTATGCGATCCAAGCCCGGGCGCCACCCCGCGAGCGACAACCTCGAATATCCCTCCCAGCGTGTCTTTAGCTTCTTTGGTGGAGTCGATGAGCGCGGTCATTCGTCGTTCCGCATCTGCATCTACGCAGCGCAATTGAGTATCGTCCCGAACAGCCTCGATTTGATCCCAGGTTGCGACGATCGGCGGATCGGGTATCCCCCCGATCATAGCGGTGTGACTTCCGATGCGGATGCCGACCTCCTCGAGGAGTGCCTTTGCAATCGCTCCGACGGCAACGCGAGCTGCTGTCTCTCGGGCACTCGCGCGTTCGAGGATGTCCCGCAAATCGTGCGCATCAAACTTGAGCCCGCCAGCGAGATCGGTGTGGCCGGGACGGGGCCGCGTAAGTCTTCGAGCTCGCTTCTCGTCGGCGAACTCCCGCGGCTCGACCGCCATCACGTCTTTCCAGTTCTCGAAGTCGCGATTTCGAATGAGCAGCGAGATCGGCGAGCCGAGGGTCTTGCCGTGTCGAACTCCCGACATTATCTCGACTTCATCGCTTTCAATCTTCATTCGCCCGCCGCGCCCGTAGCCTTGCTGCCGCCGCCAAAGCTCGTGATTAATATTAGCCACATCGACGGGCAGTCCCGCGGGAAGGCCTTCGATAATCGCAACGAGTCCCTTGCCGTGTGATTCTCCCGCGGTGACATAGCTGAATTGCATGGACTTACCCCGACGCAATTCTATGATGCAGCCCCCGGCATCTCAAGGTGAGCGGGACCTAAAGTGCAGGCATCTTGCCTGCTTGGCTCGAGATGCCAGACCTCCCAACGGGGCACGAGAGTTCATCACGAGCAACCGACAGTCGATATGGAGCTGCTGAAGGGGAAATGTGCGAATGAAATGTGCTTTAATAACATCGCAGCATCGAGGCACTCCAATGCAAAGCGCGCTTTTAATCATCGCCTCAGTGATTCACGCCGCGTTTCGACTCGCCTACTTCTTCTACATAGGACTGACATTGAACGCGCAATACTTACAGCAAGCACCACGAACTGGGGATGCCTGTCGAGAGTGGTTGCGCTTCAAAAAGAAAGCCTCGTTCATCCTGAATGCCGACGGTCTAACGCTGGGAATTGTAGCTGTGCTGGGCGCCGGGACCCTTCCGCTGCATGTTTCATTCGTCTGGACGCTTGTTGTTGGAATCGCCTTGATCTGCGCCGGGGTGGGGGTCAAAGTTTCGGCGTATCGGGTCGTGGGGATCAAGGGTTACTACTGGTACAACTTCTTCTGCAGCGACGGGGAGCGTGAATACGTTGCAACCGGGATTTACAAATATCTGGACAATCCTATGTACACCTTGGGCTACTTGCATGCTTTTGGATTTGCGCTGGTGTTTCGCTCTACGTGGGGACTCGTATTCGCGGCGTTTGACGTGCTGGTTTTATGGGCCTTTCACTTCGCCTTCGAGAGACCGCACACAATATTCTATCGGGACGAAATGATGAGACTTGGCGCGGCAACCACCGAGCGCGATTCGCTGGCTCAGGAAGAGGGCAACTGACTCCATTACGCGACTTCAAGCTCTCGATTCTTCAGGTACTTGATCTTATCTCGGAGCTCAGCCGCTCGTTCGAATTCGTAACGCGCCGCCGCCGCGCGCATTTCACGCTCCAGCCGCGCGATCGTCTCTCCGATTTTGTCGGGCGCGTACTGCTCGATCTCTTCCATCACCATCGGCACTTTGAAGTAGTCGGCCTCCACGATCGACACGAGCGTCGAATCGATTGCCTTCACGATGGTCTGCGGGGTGATGCCATGCTCGAGGTTGTAGGCGGCTTGTTTCTCGCGGCGGCGTTGCGTCTCGCCCAGCGCTCGCCTCATCGAATCGGTGATCCGATCCGCATAGAGAATCGCCTGGCCGTTCAAGTTGCGCGCGGCCCGGCCGATCGTCTGAATCAACGACTGCTCAGAACGCAGGAAGCCTTCCTTGTCGGCATCCAGTATCGCGACCAGTGATACTTCAGGAAGATCCAGGCCTTCGCGCAACAGGTTTATACCGACTAGCACATCGAACTCGCCGGCGCGCAGATCGCGGAGTATTCTGATCCGATCGAGAGTTTGGATCTCGGAGTGCAGATAGCGTACTCGGACGCCGAGTTCGGCGTAGTACTCGGTCAGGTTCTCGGCCATCTTCTTAGTCAGCGTTGTTACCAGCACGCGTTCGTTTCGCCCGGCACGCGTGCGGACTTCATTCAACAAGTCGTCTATTTGCCCTTTCACCGGCCGGATGTCGACTACCGGGTCGATCAACCCGGTCGGTCGGATCACTTGCTCGACGAATTCGCCGGAAGTCTTCGACAACTCATATGGCCCAGGTGTCGCCGAGACGAACACCAAATGCCCCATGCGATGTTCCCACTCCTCGAAGTTGAGCGGACGATTGTCCAGGGCTGAAGGCAATCGGAACCCGTACTCGACCAGCGTGCGCTTTCGCGATTGATCGCCGTGGTACATCCCGCGAACCTGCGGAATCGTCTGGTGGCTCTCGTCAACCATCACGATCGCGTCGCGTGGCAGATAATCCAGCAGCGTAGGCGGCGGCTCTCCCGGCAAACGGCCGGTCAAGTGCCGCGAATAGTTTTCGATCCCGTGACAGTAGCCAAGCTCCTTGAGCATCTCGATGTCATACAGCGTCCGCTGGTGCAGCCGCTGGGCCTCCAGCAGCTTCCCCTGCTCGATCAGTTGGGGCTCCCACCAATCGAGCTCCTCCTTGATCGTTCTGATCGCTCGGCGCAACCTGTCCTGTGGCATGACGTAGTGCGTTTTTGGATAGATCGGCAGCCGTTCGTGCGTCTCGATGACTTCTCCCAATAGGGGATCGATCGTCGAGATGGATTCTACTTCGTCCCCCCAGAACTCGATGCGTACCGCGGTTTCCTGATAGACCGGGTAGATCTCGACAACGTCTCCTCGGACTCTGAAGGTGCCCCGGTCGAAGGCCGCGTCGTTTCGCTGGTATTGAATCTCAACGAGTTTCTTCAAGAGCGCCGTGCGCGAAAGCTGCTGGCCTCGTTCGACGAAAGTGATCATCCCGTAGTAAGCATCAGGATCTCCCAGACCGTAGATGCACGATACGCTCGCAACGATTATGCAGTCACGCCGCTCAAACAGAGTCCTTGTAGCCGACAGACGCAGCCGGTCGATATCCTCGTTGATCGTCGATTCCTTCTCGATGTAGGTATCGGTAGCCGGGATGTAAGCTTCAGGCTGATAGTAGTCGTAGTAGCTGACGAAGTACTCGATTGCGTTTTGCGGGAAGAAGGACTTGAACTCCTGGTAGAGTTGCGCGGCGAGCGTCTTGTTGTGAGCCATTACGAGCACCGGCCGGTTCAGCCGTTCCATCACCGCGGCCATCGTGAACGTCTTGCCGCTGCCGGTCACACCGAGCAGCACTTGATGCTCGACTCCTTCGACGAGTCCGCGCACCAAATGTTCGATCGCCTGTGGTTGATCACCCTGCGGAACGTAATCGCTTACTAGCTTGAAATCCATTTTCCCCCGTGATCGACGTCTGCGCTGACCGTGGCAAGCGCGCGAACCAAACAGGAAAAAAAGTATACATGTAAGCTTGAAGAGCGAGCAATCAACACGAAAACAGAAGTCGCGAAAAAAAACTTCAACAAAGTTGATCGTTTTTGTCGTTAGTGCTTGACATCAATTCGACTCATGCTGATAATGCGGATTGCCATCACACAGCCCATTGGTCGTCAGTATCAGTTCCACGTAGTTGACAGCATTATCCACACTCGAGGCGCGGCTATTAACTTAGTCAGTCAAACTGAAATTCCTGGTGTCGAGTTATTCAGACGCGGCAAGGTTCGAGATGTTTACGCGATCGAAGACAAGCTATTGATCGTCACGACCGATCGCATCTCTGCTTTCGACGTCGTTCTGCCGAACCCGATTCCATACAAAGGCGCAGTGCTTACTGCGTTTTCGCTGTTCTGGTTCGATTTCCTGAAGGATGTCGTTCCTAACCATCTGATCACAACCAACGTCGATGATTATCCGGCGCCGCTGCCGAGGTATCGAGATCAACTCGATGCTCGATCTATGCTGGTGGTGCGCACCGAAGTCTTTCCGGTCGAGTGTGTGGCGCGGGGATATCTCGCGGGTTCGGGCTGGAAAGAATATCGGCAGACCGGCGAGGTATGTGGCGTCAAGCTGCCGGCAGGGCTGAAAGAATCCGACAAGCTGCCCGAGCCGATCTTCACGCCGGCAACCAAGGCTGAGACCGGTCACGATTTGAACATCACTGAGCAAGAGATGGCTGGAATCGTCGGTCAGGAAGCGACGCGGCAGCTCAGGGAGCTTACGCTCACCCTTTACGCGCGGGCGGCGGACTATGCCGACTCGCGGGGCATAATCATCGCCGACACGAAGTTTGAATTTGGCGTTAGCCATGGAAAGGTGATTCTGGTTGATGAGGCGTTGACGCCGGATTCGTCCAGGTTCTGGCCCAAACAGTCTTACGAGCCGGGACGGGGACAGCCGTCGTTCGATAAGCAGTACCTTCGCGACTACCTCGAGACGATCCAGTGGGACAAACAACCACCGGGCCCGAATCTGCCCGAGGCGGTAGTGGAGCGAACCAGCGAGAAGTACCTTGAAGCGTACAGACTGCTGACGGGGAGAGCGATCGAGGATCCAGGTATCAGGAGTCAGGAATCAGGATTCAGGCTTGCAGTACCTGAATCGTGAATCCTGTATCCTGCATCCTAGGTCCTATGACGGTTCTCGATTACTTCGTCCTGCTAGTCGTAGTTGCATCAATCGCCTCAGGGGCAACAAAAGGAATAATCAGAGTAGTCGTTTCGGTTGCGTTTACCGTGGCCGGGCTATTGTTGGCGGCGCATTTTTATCAGTACGCCGCGAGCGTGCTGCGCTTGTTTGTTGCTGCGTGGCTCGCGAATCTGCTCGGTTTTGCGGTGGTGTTCGTCGTGGTGTTCGCGGGCGGGAGCCTCTTGTCGTGGAGGCTGCGCGGCGGACTCAAACGCGCGCGCCTTGGGTGGATCGATCACACGTTGGGCGCGATGTTTGGGTTTGTGAGAGGCTGGCTGATCTGTTCCGTGATGTATCTGGCCCTGACAGCCTTCCCCGTGAAGCCGGCGGCAGTCGAGCAGGCAATCTTCGCCCCCGCGTTGCTCGAAGGCACCCGGATCATTGCATACCTGAGTTCGTCGGAGTTGAGACAACGGTTCTTTGACGGTTATGAGAAAGTAAAGCAAATGTGGGAGCAGAAGCGTTGAATAGCGGACGTCCTCATCCCCACCTAGAGGAGAACTGAGATGAAGAGCAGGCTTGAAGCCCTGGTTTCGGAAATGGTCGAACGAGGAATATTGTTTGAAGACGCGGTGGCGGAATTTGAAAAATATTTCATACTCCAGGTACTGAAACGGACTAAGGGAAATCTGTCGAAAGCAGCAGAAGAGCTTCGGATACACCGAAACACGCTTTCAAAGCGCGTCGAGAAGTACTATCAGAACGGCCATATGCTAGGCGCTCGACATCGCCGGCCTCGCTCGGCGCAGGCGGCTAAGGCCGCCGCGGCCAGAAGCAAGGGCTAGTCTCCGTTAGCAACCTTCGATTTGACCCCTAACTCGAGAGGACGGTTGGCCCCCGCTGACACCGGGGCGCTCGAGTTGATCAGTTCGACGCCAGCAATTTTTGAATGTCTGCTTCGATTCCCGCAGCCTTTCCCGGACTGGTTCCGATGTATCTACGGAACACCTTCAGATCTCTTGTAACCACGTAGGTCGTTGGAAAAGCTATCACATTTAGATCGTATACCTGATCGTCATCGCCGATGTATATCGCGTACTTCATCTTGTTTCGGGTGACGAATGGCTTCACTTCCTTGGCGTCGCCCGACGCGAGTGTGACCCCGATGACCTGGACGCCCTGATCTCCGTACTTTTGCTGCAGTCGATTGAACTTCGGCACTTCTTCGATGCAGGGTACACACCAGGTCGCCCAGAAATCGACGACGAGAATCTTGCCTTTGAACTGATCTGTTGGCACGGTCTTTCCCGCGAAGTCCTGGAGATTGATCGGAGGCAATGACTTCAGCTCGTTTTGCGACAGCGGCACTTCCCCGGTCTGTCCGGCTTGAATCGATAACGCGGGCGCCGAAACGGCAACCGCGACCACGAGTATTAGAAGGGATTTCATCCATTGCCTCCTGACGTTTCAATTGCGAGTTGCTGAAAGCTCAATGGATTCTAACTCAGCCAAGTTGAATCGGGCAATGAACCTCCCGCTTCGGCCTGGCAGTCTAGGCTCGGGTTCATGGTTAAAGCCAGGTCGCTTGCCGTCGAAATCCCAAGCTGCGCTTGCCACCCTCAACTCAAAACTGAGCCACCATCCGCATCGTCGGAACCTTGAGATTGGTGAGTCGATGTAGTAGACTCTGCTTGGTAAAATTATGGAGGAACTCTGTGAGCCCTGAACTGAGTCAGCTCATTGAGCTCCAGGAACTCGACATTGAGATACAACGTATCTCGGACCGGCTTTCGAGAATCCCTGAAGAGCGCGAAAAGACAGAAAACGAATTCAAACAGCACGCTGCAGAGTTCCTGGACCTGAAGAGCAAGCACGAACAGACCCTCGAAGATCGCAAACAGCTAGAAGCCGATCTGGCCACGACCCAACAAAACCAGGAGAAGTTTGAACAAGACAAGACGCGTGTGCGCAACGAGAAAGAATACACCGCTGTCTTGCGTGAGATCGACTCCGCGAAAAAGCACATCGGCTCGCTGGAAACCGATATCCTCAAGCGGATGGAAGAGCTCGAGAGACTCGACGCCGAGCTTACCGCAAGGGCCCCCGACGTTGACCGGATGCGAGCGGAGGTTGATTCAAATCTGGCTGCTTTAGACCGTGAGCGCGATCAGGCGAACCTCGCGCTCTCTGCGTTTCTCGAACGCCGCCAGAAGCTCGCCGCCAACATGCCAAGGCACCTCTTCTCGACCTATGACCGCATGTCTCGTCTAAGGCGCGGGCAAGCTCTCGCCGAGGTGAGACCCGACGGCATCTGCATCGCCTGTCGCGTCAGGGTCCGGCCGAAGGTGTTTAGCGATGTCCGGAGAGGAGATCAGTTAATCACTTGCGAGAACTGCGGCCGCATCCTCTACTACCGCAACGAAACCTCTCAGTCAGCGGGCGCCGCGACGCTGGATTTGTAGAACGGATTCGATCTCTGTGCGCCCGATTTTTTTTGAACAGAGACTTCGCTAGTGCCCGAACATCAACCCGCAAACGAATCACCCACTGGAGCAGTGAGCGGAACAACGCTACACAAGTTGAATATCGAAGGGGTCACCGAGTCGTGGGTCAACCCCCGCGACGCAGTTGAGACAGATACGCTCGTCTACCGTCCAGCGGTGCTCATCGAGTGCACGCTCAACTTCCGAAGCCTTCGCGCGGGGCTCAACCATTCAGAGGAGCGCAACCACTCAGCCTGGCTTCCAGAGGCCGACCTCGCCATCGACTGGGATTCGCCGGCCGCAGACTTCGACGGACTCAAACAGCTGGCCTCCCAACCCCATCCGGCCATCCGCTATCGCGCCGGTGACTATCGCACTTCAAAACTTGAAATCAATCAGTATGAGGCGGAGCTATTGGAGAAGCTCGTCCGTACCGAGCGTCTGAGCATCTATTTCAACCCGGTATTCGGATTGTTTTCGACCCCCGGCGAGGCTCTCGAAGATTTTCTTACCCGTATAGCGGATGCCGCGCTCGGTCGCGTCGAGCCGGAGCTGAAGCGGCTCCGCAATCGGTTCGAGCTCCAGCTCGAACAAGTGCGCGAGGCGCAGGCCATCAAGGGATCGCGGGCGGAAGGGCTCAGTCTGGAGAGCTTCATCTCAAATAAACTCCACTTTTTCGAAAGCGAAAACAGATTGGCCGGGATGTTCTCGACACTCGCCGGCGCCGTATTCGGCTCTTCGGAACCGCGACCACGCGATGAAGACTATGCTGCCAGCGAGACCGAGCTGCGCGAGGACCTCGAGCGCGTCGAACAGGAGGCCAGCGAAGCCCTGCGCGCGTTGTATGATGAGTACCTCGCCCTGGCGAATGAGTACGACAACTTTGAGATTGGGCTGCAACCCGACAACATCCAGGTGATGCGCAGGATTCTCCTTTGGATACCAGTCGAAGAATAGCCAGGAGTCGGGGTTCAGAAGACGCTTCGTTATGCCGCAACCACCCGAACGACTCGGAATCATCACCAAGCCCAATGAACCAAGAGCGGCTGAGCTTGCGGGTCTCATCGCCGGATGGGCCGCCGAGCGCGAAATCAACCTGTTTGTCAACAATCGCGTGACCGACCTTCCGCCGGGCACTTTTTCCGCCTCTGCACGAGAGATTGCTGACAATTGTGATCTGCTGATTGTGCTCGGTGGAGACGGAACTATGATCTCGACTGCGAGACTGGTTGCAGGTCGGGGCATACTGGTTCTTGGCATCAATCTCGGAACGCTCGGATACCTGACCGAATTCGCGGCAGATGAAGCGATACCGGCTCTCGAGTACGTAGTTCGAGGTCAATACGAGGTCGATATGCGCATGATGCTTGACTGGCGCGTGCTTCGCGACGGAGATGAGGTAGGCCGGGGCACTGCGCTCAATGATGTCGTTCTCAATAAGTCTGCACTCGCGCGAATCATAGACATAGATTGCTGGGTCGGCACACACTATGTCACCGGCTACCGTGCCGATGGCCTCATTGTGGCCACGCCAACGGGCTCGACCGCTTACAATCTCTCGGCCGGAGGACCGATAATAGCGCGAGGCGCCGAAGCTATATCCATCTGTCCGATCTGCCCTCACACCCTGACCAACCGTCCTCTGGTGCTGCCGTTCGATGTCGAAATAACGCTCCAGATGAACACACGCGAGCAAGAGGTCATGCTTACCTCAGACGGACAAACCGGATTGCCGATGATGGCCGCCGACAAGGTCGAGATAAGAAAGAGCGAGAAGACGTTCAATACTGTATGCTCTAAGGAACGTGATTACTTTGAGATCCTTCGGAGCAAACTAAAATGGAGCGGCCGGTAGCCCCGGGGCGCAGGCGTTTCGTCCTGCCTGCTCTCAATGCGGCCACCTTTCGCTCACCGCAGGAGCGTTTAGCCCACGGCCGCAAGTTCGTCGAGACTGAACATGCTATTGCCAATCGGAGACGATAATCAGGGACGGTTGACGACGCCGTACGTTGTTTACATCGTCATCGCGATCAACGCGCTCGTGTTTTTGGTTTTTCAACAGGCAACAGCCGGCGAAGCGGGCGCCGAATTCACTTACGCTTACTCCGTTGTTCCTTATGAGATTACTCACAACGTAGATCTGGTGACTCCGGTAAGAGTGCCCGGCGGGCCGCTGATCCCGCAGTTTCCGGGTCCGAACCCAATATGGCTGACCATCTTCACCTCCATGTTTATGCATGGGGGTTGGATGCACATCCTCGGCAACATGCTTTATCTGTGGATATTCGGCGACAACATCGAAGACAACTTTGGCCACGCAAAATTTCTGATCTTCTATCTCGTTTGCGGAGTAGCGGCATCGTTCTCTCAGATCCTTGCCGATCCCAACTCCCCAATCCCTTCGCTTGGGGCTTCCGGCGCGATCGCAGGAGTGCTTGGCGCTTATCTGATCATGTTCCCTCGCAATCGTGTTCGAGCGTTACTGCCGCTCGGATTCTTGTGGACGACAGTCGAGCTTCCGGCCGTCGTCGTGCTTGGCTTCTGGATAGTGATCCAAATCTTCAGCCAGTACACGTCCTCCTTCGAGGGGGCTCGAGGAGGCGGCGTTGCCTACATGGCGCACATCGGCGGGTTCGCGGCCGGGCTGGTGCTTTGCCTTCTCTTACGACGCAAGACGACACCGAGAGCGCGATATCTCTAGCCGTGGAACCGGCGGATTGGGGCGTTTGAAGGTGCTTCCAACGCGCTGGTACACTCTTCCTCAGCGTCGCAGACAAACCAACGCTACCAGTTCCTGAAACCTGACCTGCTGGTCAGTCTAAAACCTCTTCCGCAACGAAGGGGCGAAAGGAGCCAAGATGGCAACAGAAGTATTGGAGCACTCCGGTTTGCTTGTCGAAGAAACGCCGACCGAGGCGATGAACCTTCCGGAGATCGACACCTTTGATTACAAGTACAAGGGCAAAGAAACAAGAATCTCGTTTACGTGTCCGGAATTCACCGCGATCTGCCCGTTCTCCGATTTTCCGGACTTCGCAACGATCAAGATTGACTATGTGCCCAATGAGCTCTGCATCGAGCTGAAGTCTCTCAAGCTCTACATCAATGGTTTCCGCTCGGTGAAGATATTTCACGAGCACGTGGTGAACCGCATCCTCGAGGACCTCGTTAGTGCTTGCGATCCCATAGCGCTGGACATCGAAGGCGACTTCAACGTGCGCGGGAACATAAAGACCGTGATTCGCGCCTCGTATAGACGCAAGGACTAAGGTTCCCAGTTCGAGTTCCGGGTTCAAGGTTCAGGTTGCGGATTGGGCCTTGCCTGATGGTCGCAACCCGGAACCCCGAACTCGGACCCGGGACTTGGTGTTCTTATGGAAATGGAGAAGTCATTCTACGTAGTCACAACAAAGGCGGCTTACATAGAGCTGCTTCGCTCCACGCCGTCATCGCCGGACCTGGAAGGTGAAGCCCCGTCAACTCAACACGTTGTCGTGAGCATAACCCAGGGCGGCTTTGGCCAGGATGTAGTCGATGACGACCGGCAGGCCAAAGAGCGATTTTTGGAATACCTTTTCTTCTCGCGCGACCTGGACCTGCCTCGAACGGCGGAGGTGTTTGATCAGTACTTTGAGCTGGAACAGGTCGATGAGATTGTGGATCTCGATGATATTGGTCATTAGTCAGTAACCAAATGCAAATCACTATTCCAACCCCTCCGACTTTCAATTTCAGGCGCACCGCGATCAGTCATGGCTGGTACGACCTGCCGCCCTTCGAGCTGAAACAGGAAAGCTGGACCCTCACAAGGGTCATTGATCTCGATGAAGAGCCGCCCGTGACGGTTGCGATTCGGGGCGGCGCGCGAGGGCTCCGGGTCACTCCCGCGCGCGCGGTGGGAAAGCGCGCGATGAGCAAGATCACTCGCGACGTGCGGCATATGCTCAGACTCGATGACGATATGACCCGCTTTTACTACGCGGTTGCGGGCGATCCGGATTTTTCCTGGATTGCAGCATCGGGGGCCGGCAGACTGCTGCGAGCGCCTACAGTTTTCGAGGATCTGGTCAAGATGATCTGCACAACCAACTGCTCGTGGGCGCTGACCGACAAGATGATCAACGGGCTGGTTGATGCGCTCGGGCGCAAATCAAGCGACGGTCGGTCCACCTTTCCAACACCCGAAATGATGGCCTCAAAGCGCGAGAAGTTCTACCGCGACGAGGTGCGCGCGGGGTATCGCGCGCCGTATTTGATTGAGCTGGCCGAGCGGGTTGCGGGAGGCGACATCGACGTCGAAAGCTGGCTGACGAGCGCGCTCCCCACTCCCGAGCTAAAGCGCGAGATGAAGGGAATCAAAGGCGTAGGTGACTATGCCGCTGAGAACATGTTGAAGCTGGTCGGGCGTTATGATGGGCTTGCGCTTGATTCCTGGGTCAGGGGCAAGTTCGCTCGCATTCGCAACGGCGCGCGCAAGACCTCCGACAAGAAGATCGAGCGATACTACTCGCGTTGGGGCGAGTGGCGCGGGCTTGCGCTGTGGTGCGATATGACGCGCGATTGGTTGGAGGATGATGGGCGCCCGTTGAAGTGGTGATCCTGCGAGCGCGGGCGTCCCGCGGCCCGCCTGCGCGAGAGTACGGCTCAGCAAGCAAGCAGGCGGGACGCCTGAGCTCCCAGGCTACTCCGGTTCTTTTCCGGTCTTGAGCCGCGACGAAGGGCAGAGCTTCTCGACAATGCATGTCTCGCAGAGCGGCTTGCGCGCCTTGCAAACCCGCCTGCCGTGGTAGATCAGCAGGTGCGAGAAGTCTATCCAGTCTTTCTTCGGCACAACCTCAACCAGATCCCGCTCGATCTTTTCGGCCTGTTTGTTCTTCGTAAGGCCCAGCCGCTGAGAAAGCCGGGATACGTGAGTATCGACCACGATTCCGCTCGCGATCCCATATGCGTTTCCGAGCACGACGTTTGCCGTCTTGCGAGCAACTCCCGGCAGCTTCAACAGCTCTTCCATAGTATCCGGAACCCGGTCCCCTTGTTCGGTCAGGATCTTACAGACTCCTTGAATTGACTTCGTTTTGTTGCGAAAAAACCCAGTGGTGCGCACGTCGTTCTGGAGCTCGGAGGTCGGTACTTTCAGATAGTCGGCACAGGTGCGGTACTTCCTGAAAAGCTCAGCGGTGACGATGTTGACTCTCTCGTCCGTACACTGAGCCGAGAGGACTGTGGCAATCAACAGCTCGAGCGGGTTCCCATGATTCAAGCTGCACTTCGCGTCCGGATACGCTTTCCTGAGCCCAGCAATTATCTTCTTCGTCCGTGCCTTCTCTTCTTTAGTCGTCAATCTTGACCTCGCAGCCGTCAGACTCGTGTTGAGCGAGCGAACAGTTTAAGCCATGGTTGGCGATCGTCAAAATCGGAAGCGTCACAGACTGAAGTCCGTGCTACCGGCGCCGTCAGGACCTGTCGGAGGGGACCACCATCACGTGTTGCTTTGCGGTCGCCAGCACCTGAAGCATGACGTCGTTGAATCGCAGGCGGGTTCGAGGGCCGTGCGCGCCGATGACGATCAGGTCGTGGTTCCCGTCGCCAGCTTCGGCCAGGATGCCGGCGATCGGACTGGGCGCGCTTCTGATCCGCAAATTCGACTCGACATCGATCGCCTTCAGCGTTGCAGCAGCGCGGTCGAGATGGCTGCGCGTCACCGGGCTCACCTCACCCGTCCCCGTGGACACATGCAGCAGTGTGACTGTCGCGCCTAACAAACGTGCCAACCGTCCTCCCTCGCGAACGTCGTTCTTGCCGGGTTCACCCGCGGCAGTGCACACGAGGATCCGTTCGAGCCGAGGTTGGTCCCCTTTGGCGATCAATACAGGAACGTCCGTGTGGCGCAGGACGGTCATCAAAGTCTTTCCAAGTTGCCGAGCCAATGCCCTGGATTCGAGCACCGGCAGCCGCGGAGTCTTTCCGCGCGGCCGCGCCGTCATGATTAGCCAGTCGTAAAGCGACGCCGCCTGCTCGGTTGCAATCTGTTCAGCCGCGCTTCCGTAGCGCACGCGCAGCGAGGCGTCCGCGATCCCCGCCGCGCGCACGCGTTCTTCGAGCCTCGCTCTTAGCGCCTCCGCCTCTTCAGGATTCTCGGCGACAGTCAGCGCCGTCGTCGATGCGTGCAGCCGGCCGGCCAGTACTCTCGTGATCTCCAGCGGAGTTGTTGCGCCTCTTCCTGAATCGCACACCAGCAGTTGACGCCCGGGCGGATCCAAAACCGTCCACGACCGTAGCCCAACCCAAAACTGGCTGCCATCCACAGAGTCCTCAGACCGAACCGCCGCATCCACCAGAAAGCCTTCCTCTCCGAACGGGGGCGCAGGGCCGAGCTGCCGTGCGCCGGCGAGCCTCGGCAATCGCAACCGCAAACGGCGCGACGGTCCGGCGAAGCTCTCGTGGATGATCTCACCCCTTCCGAGGACCGGGACATCAGGCGGCGGGTTATCAGCGCTGAGCAACACATGTTCGGGACGAAAGAGCAACTGCACTGGATCGCCCTCTGCGTGCCGGCTCGCAACAGGGATGGGCAACGTGAGGGGCCCGAATCGCGCCTCTCCTTGCTCAACGCGCCCGACAAGCACAGTTCCTGCTCCCAGAAAGGTGGCGGCAAACAATGAGCGCGGGCGAGCGTATAGAGTTTCGCTTGGACCTACATCGAGCAGCCGGCCGCGCTCGAGCAAGCCGATTCGGTCGGCCAGCTCGAACGCCTCATCCTGATCGTGAGTGACCAGAATCGTAGTCACTCCCAACCGCTGCTGAATCTCCTTCAATGACCGGCGTAGTTGGGCTCTTATCTTGACGTCGAGCGCCCCAAAGGGTTCGTCGAGAAGCAACACGTTGGGTTCATAAACCAGCGCGCGAGCAAGCGCGACTCGTTGTTGCTGGCCCCCGGAGAGTTGATGCGCATAACGAGCGCCGAGCCCCGACAGCCCAACCAGATCGAGCAGTTGCTCGCGCCGGCGGATGCGTTCCTCTTTCGGCGTCTTGCGAATCCGGAGCCCGAATTCGACGTTCTCCGCAACGGTCATATGTCTGAAGATCGAGTAGTTTTGGAAAACGAATCCAGTGTTCCGCTGTTGAGGAGGCAGACTCGTAACATCGCGTCCGTGCAGCATAATTCGTCCGCTGGTTGGCTCCGACAAGCCCGCGATCATTCGCAGAATCGTGCTCTTGCCGCTGCCGCTCGACCCGAGAAGAACAAACAGCTCCCTATCCGCCACTTCGAGCGTTACATCATCGACTACCCATTGATTGCCGAAGCGTTTTGATATTTGCTCAAGAGCTATAGACATCGTTTCACTGCTCGTCGTCCGTCAGTCAGAACGCTACCTGGACGCGGCTCAAAACAACAAAGAAGTTGTTGTCCCCCGGCTTTGGAGTGCGCACGGGGTCTTTGAATCGCTCGAAACCCACGTCCAGCATGTAACGGACGAATCGATTCATGTACCAGTTTGTCCCGAAGAAGAGAGTCTCAGCGCGATTTGATTTTGCGGTGCTGTCGTCAATCTGGAGATTAGCGTAGCGGAACTTCAATTCCCACGCGCCGAAGCCTTCCTTGCCGTTCCCATCGCCGAACAGATTTCTCCTGGGCGCGACAACTCCAACCTCGGGCTTCTCCTCGCCAGTAAGCACGTATGTCATCTGAGCCATGTATCCCTTGGCGACGACCCCCGGAAGGTTTCGCCCGCCTGGACCAAGGTTGTCACGCCGCTGATTCGTTTGATCGTATTCCGCCCTTATTGACGCCGGTCCGAGCATCCAGGTCATCTCGCCGTTCGCGCGAGTGTACTTCCCATTGATAGCGTCTGGAACAAAGAAGGTGACGCTGCGGCTTTCGGTTAGCCCTCGTACGCTTGTGCCTCCCAGGCTGCGGCCCTGAGTAACCGCTCCTCCGAAGATCAAGCCCTTGGCCAGAAACTCGTGACCATGCTTCCAGGGATTGAAACGCAGGCGGATTGCGGTTTCCGGCGTGCCGTTGTTATTTGCGGTGAGCAGACCTTTGCCGTTCCACGCCCCCACCTGATACTCAAACACTCCGCTATCGATAACTCCCGACGCGCCGATGCCCGGGCTGCGGCTCGGCACCAGATTGTTGACCAGCGATCGCTCGACGAAATCCTGAAGATTATCCGAGCGCATCTCCTCCTGGCTGATGGGCACGCGAAATTGGCCGAAGCGGACTTGAAACTCATCGATGCGGTGCACGTTCACATAGAGGTCTCGCAACGGAGTGACTGGGTCGGCGAAATCGCCTTCGATTCTGAAATCGAAGTAACGATCCAACTTGCCCTCGAGCGCAATCCGCGCGCGGCGAAGAAGAAAAGTGTTCGCGGGATGATTTCCCGATCCGTAACCGCGGAAGTCGAGTTGCCCGTAGCCCCCGATGTGCGTTTCGAACGCCCCATCCGCACTGCGCAGAAAAGCGTGATCCTTGCCCCATCCCGCAACTGCCGCTTCGGGTTTGTCTGGCGAAGGGGACTGACTCGCGATGGTCGCCGGAGTCGTTCTAATCGACGCGGTGCGAAGGTCCGCGGAAGTGACGTCGTTGCCGTCGTTTTTCGACGATGGTGTCGCCCTTCCCTCTAATCCGTCGAGTCGCTTTTGCATCTCAGTCAGCGCGCGTTGCTGCTGTTCGATGAGCAATTGGAGCCTGTCGATTTTCGAATTCAACAGTTTTACAGCGGCCGCGGATTCCGCGGGATTCGCTTCATTCTGCTCCGCCTCCGCATTGGAGCGAGCCGCGGATTGCTCTCTTGTTGTCTGAGCGTGAGCAGAAGCCGTCGCGATCAGCAACGCAACCAGCATCGGGCATGCCCGATAGAAAGGTGTTTTCCTGTTGAAGTTCATAAGCTCTCCTTGTTCCCCGGCGAATTGGATTGTCGTGTTTTTCGCTATTGCGTCTGGGTTTGTTCGGTACGCTTTTTGAGTGATTCAATCACCATCAGGATGAGGAACGATATGGCCGCGAGCAAGACCGCCATCGCATTAGCTCCAATGTAGTTTCGGTCGTCGAGCGACCTGAAGATGTAGAGAGTGGAAGTTTCGGTCAAGCGGCTCACTCCGCCGCTCACCACCAGCACTGCGCCGATCTCGCCAACCGCGCGGGCAAAGGTCAACGATACGCCATAAAGCAACCCCCACCGAATCGCCGGCAACGTCACGTGCCAGAATGTCCGCATCCGGCTCGCGCCTATCGTGAGCGCGGCGTCTTCCTGATCGCGGCTGAGCTGGGCGAGCACCGGCGCCACTTCGCGAACGACGAACGGAAGAGAGATGAAAACCGTTGCCAGCAGAATACCGGGAAGCGCGAACACCACTTTGATCCCCAGCGCGTCGGTCACCGATGTAAACCAGCCGGTCCGGCCAAACAACAGAATCAACATGAAACCGGCAATGACCGGCGAAACGGCAAACGGCATGTCCACAAGCCCGTTAAGAACGCGCCTGCCCCAGAACCCGTCGCGTACGAGCACCCAGGCGACGCAAACGCCAAACACCGTGTTGATGACAGTCGCCCCGACGGCCATTGCCAAGGTCAGCTTGAGCGAGCTGAGAGCGTCGACTGAAATCATCTCGCGCACAAACGCGCTGATTCCTTCGGCCAGTGAACCCAAGACGATTGCCACCAGTGGGGCCAATAGAAGTCCCGCCGCGTACAACACAACGACCGCGATCAGCAGCCACTCGAAGAATTTTCCACCGCGAGGACGCAAAGAGCGCTCAGACGGCCGAGAGTCTCCTCGCTTCTCGGGCGCCGTGTCCCCGGTGGCTCTGCGGCGACCGCCGTTCACGTCAGCTTTAGACATGACGTCTCCCCCGTCGGCTCTGCATCCATTCGACCGCGACTATCAAAGCAAATGAAAGCGCAAGCAGCAGAATCGACATCGCGCTTGCGCCACGTTGGTTCTGCGATTCAATCTGGCCGTACACATAGACCGGCGCGGTTAAGGTGACGCCCGGTATGTTGCCGGCCACTACGACAACAGAGCCAAATTCGCCCAGTGCGCGCGCGAAACACAACAGCGACCCGGTTATGATCGCAGGAGTGATCGCCGGCAGTACCACGCGTCTGAAAGTCGTACCCTTGGAAGCACCCAGGGTGTATGCGGCCTCTTCCTGGCCCTTTTCAGCCTCCATCAGGACTGGTTGAACCGCGCGAATAACGAACGGGTAGGTGATAACAAGCAGCGCGAGCACAATCCCCGGCGTCGCAAAGATGACTTGAATGCCCTGCGAGTTCAGCCACGCGCCCAGCGTGCGCTGCGGACCATAGAGCGCGACAAGCATCACGCCGGTCACAAGGGTCGGAATCGCGAAAGGCATGTCGATTGTCGCGTTGAGCACCGCTTTTCCGGGAAACCGAAAGCGCACCAGCACATAAGCCGTAAGCGTCCCCATCACCGCATTGACCACAGTGATGATGACGGCGGTGCTCAAGGTCAGTTTCAGCGCAGCGAGGGCTATCGGAGCGGTCACGTCATCTTTGAATGTCGCGAGCCCGCCCGCAAATCCGTTCTGAATGATAGCCGCCAAAGGTAGGGCCACCATAAAACCAAGATAGACGAACGCCGTAACTCTCAGCCCCCATCTGCCCCAGGGCATCGAGGCGCGGACAGCTGTAATCGGCGGCGGGTGATCGATACTTGCTTGCACGCTCATCTTGACCTCTGAAGCTCCTCGATGATCTTCGAATAGACCCCCTGAGGTCCGTAGATCTCATCGATTACCTTTGACCACCCGCCCAGATAATCAATCTTCCACAGGTCTTGAACCGCCGGGAGCGGTTCTATTCCCTCCATCGAGATCGTTGCTACGACTGGCCGCAAACCGTACTTTGCATAGGCACGCTGTGCGTCCTGCGACCAGAGAAAGTTGACGAAGGCCTCCGCCGCCTCGCGTACTCCGTGTTTGTCGACGTACTTGTCGACGAGAGCGACCGGATTCTCGATGAGGATCGTCGAGTGTGGCACCACATAGTCATAGCTCTTCCCGGCCTGACGGGCTACAAGCACTTCGTTCTCGTAGGTAATCGCAACATCGCCGATGCCTCTCTCAAAGTTGGTGATCGATTCGCGCGCGCCCCTATCCAGTATTGAGACGTTGCGAAGAACGCTCCTCAAGAAATCTTGCGCCGCCGTCCGGTCGTCTTTGGGTACGCCGGCGAAGCCTCTCAACGCCGCGCCGTAGATCGCATTGACATTCCATTGAGCGCCGCCCGACGTCTTCGGGTCCGGCGTGAGCACGTTCAGACCAGGCTGCGCGAGATCCTGCCAGTCTCTTATTCCTTTCGGGTTGCCGGGACGCACTGCTATTACCACAATCGAGTCGCTCACCATCCCCCGCATTGGTTTGGATTTCCAGTCGTGGGTAATGAGCCCCGCTTCTGCAATTTTGTCGACGTCACCTTCGAGCGACAACGCGGCGATGTCCGCTTCGAACCCGCCGATGATCGCTCGCGACTGCGCTCCGCTCGCCTGGTAAGACTCCTGAAACTCAACGTCCTGCCCGGTCTTTTCCTTCCAGTACTTTTGAAACGCCGGGATGACAGCCTTGCCATACGCCTCTCGCGGCGTCGTATATCCTCCTAGGATCAATGTGACCTTGCTGCCATCCGGTCCACGCGAACCTACACAAGCCTGAAACGACGCCGCGATCATCATCACAATTAGTGCGGTCATCAACGACCCTCGTGCGCGGATGCCTCTGCTCGATCCGATGTTCATATAAGAGACCTCCTGCCCGTGCAGATAGACCTAGGCCGTCCACCGGACTCAAATTCTCTTCAGTTTCTCAAGGGAATTAGCCGCGTTACGTGAGGACCGTCAAGCTGGTGCAGCTCAGCGTTCTTGGATAATACGTCGCGGGTAATGCCCTTCCTTAAAGCCTACGAGGTTAGCTGACGGGCTCGGACTGGAAGTGTCCTACGAGATTCCCTCGATACGCCCCGTGCCTCGCAATCAGCGAAGCATTGGTTCCCCCGCGTTGCTCGGCTGAAGTTTCGAAGATGATGCTCCGAGCAACTTCGGCAGACATTCTTGTCAACGTGGAAATAGTAATAAGAGAGAGTTGCGATTGTCAAAGGCGCGTGGTGTTCGGACCCTGCGTGGTTGGCGACTTGCCGTTCTGTGCTCGGACGCATCGAAGCTACGTTGCTCCATGCTGAAGGCGTGAAGAGCATATCCACGGTAGTTATCTGAGACTCAGCCTCAAACCGAGCCTGTTGCAAATTGATCTGATATGTTTTATGCGCTGGCGGGAAGGGTGCTTGATATCGAGGTTTGATGGAGTAGAGGGTCTGTTTGCCGACGATGGCGCATCGGACATCCAGAACACTTCCGTGCCCTTCGGCAGCTTTCGAAGCTCCGCCTCGAGACCCGACGAGTCTCGCCGGAGCGATGGGTTTGCTGTTATTTCTTGATATGTCTTTGATCCTCGGCGTTGCAGCAGCGAGTAGTACCAATGTCCCTTGATCTTCCAACTGTAAAGCTCATAGCCAGCGCTGCCCGAAACTGCGCTTTGACCGTAGGCGGTCAACGCCAACAAAAGACCCAGGAATCCGGATATCAGGGGCCTGCCAGACATCGCTTCTCCTTCCACGTCAAATTACTCAACCGTTGACGCGTGCGCCGGACATCAGCGTTTCTATCTCTTTGATCGACTTCGGCACTCGCGCCGAGAGCACTTCGTTTCCGTCCGCGGTCACCAGTACGTCGTCTTCGATGCGAATGCCTATTCCACGATAACGAGGAGCGACATCTTCCACGTCCTCGGCGATGTAAAGACCGGGCTCTACGGTCAAAACCATTCCGGGCGCGAGCCGGCGCCACTCGTCCGACACCTTGTACGGCCCCGCATCGTGGACGTCCATCCCCAGCCAGTGACTCGTGCGGTGCATATAGAATTTCTTTACGGCGTCCTCTTCAATCAGCTTATCGATTTCTCCCTCCAGCAGCCCCAGACGCAACAGCCCCTCGGTCAGGACGCGCACGGCCCGCTCGTGCGGCTCGATGAAAGTCGCACCAGGCCGAATCGCCTTGATCGCCTCAAGCTGCGCGTCCAAAACAAGCTGATACATTGTCGCCTGGTCTTCGGTGAATCTCCCTCCAGCCGGCATCGTCCTGGTCACGTCGCCGGTGTAGTATCCGAATTCGGCTCCGGCGTCGATCAAAATGAGTTCGTCACGTTCAATGCGCCGGTCATTAACCGTGTAATGCAGAACCGTGGAGTTAGGTCCTGACCCAACGATCGGCGCGTAACCGGCGCGCGGGCTGCCGTTTTTGCGAAAGACGTACCGTAACACCGCTTCGATCTCGTACTCGAAGGCACCTGGCTTGATGGCTTTCATCGCAGCCAGATGTCCGTCGCACGTTATGTCAATCGCTCTGCGAAGCAGCTCGAGTTCGTCTTGGGCCTTGATGAGCCTCATCTCGTGAAGAATCTCAGCGGGGTCGATCACCGACGTCGGACCCGTGCCTTCGCGTTGCCGCTGGCGCTGGAACCTTCGCATGAATCCCACCAATCGCTCGTCGAATGTCGGATCGCTGCCAAAGCGATAATAGATGCGGTCGGCTTTCTCGGCGAGTTTCGGAAGTTCCTCATCGAGTTTGTCGATCGTGAACGCCGCGTCAGCGCCGTAGTCGCGCCTGGCGCCCTCTTCACCCGCCCGCCAGCCTGTCCACACCTCGCGCTCCCGGTCCCGAGGTTGGACGAACAGGACAAATCTGTGCTCGGGATGATCTGGGGTCAGAAGGGCAACTGCGTTCGGCTCCTCAAAACCGGTCAGGTAGTAAAAATCAGTATCCTGGCGATACTCGTGCTCGACGTCGGAGTTGCGAATTGCGGTGGGCGCCGCGGGGAAAACGGCAACGCCGCCGGAAATCCTCCGCATGAACTCCTCACGCCTTTCTTTGGTCTTTTCTCTGGCTTGCGTCTTGAGTTCGGTTGTCATTGCGATCAGACGACTTTGGAGCGCTTTATTGCGTCGCGCCCCTGATTGTGAGAGTCTCAACTATATCGGCGAGGTATGACTTTCTCAAGCGAAGAGCTGGGCAAGCGCGGATGGCCCTGAACACCGCAAGAGCGAGAGCGACAACGAACCGGCACCCGAGGCTGACCGAGATTGAGCAGGACGCCCTTCAGGATAGTCGACGCAGCAGCCGCCCTGGAAGGGGCCCTGGAAGCCATTTCCAGGCAACCGGTTATCGGGATCGATACCGAAACCACCTCGCTCGACCCGTTCAGCGGCAAAGTGCGGCTGCTTCAGATCGCCATCCCGGAACAAACCTTCGTCATCGATCTGTTCAAACTCGCGGCGCTGCAGCACAAAGGCTTGCGCGAGTTGCTGTCGGCTTCCGAGCCCGTGAAAGCACTGCACAATGCAACGTTCGATCTGAAGATGCTTCTTCACCACTACGATCTGGAAGTGCGGGGACTGTTCGACACGTTGCTGGCGAGTCAATTAATCTCAGCAGGCCGCAACGAAGGCGGGCACGGACTCGCTGCGGTCGCGGAGCGATACCTCGGTCAGGTTGTCGACAAGTCGCTGCAGACCAGCAGCTGGTCAGGCTCACTCACGGACGCTCAATACGAATACGCAGCTCAGGACGCCGCTTTGATGCTGCCGCTCTACAGGAAACTCTCGGCTCGGCTTCACGAGTTGAGTCTCGAGGACGTTGCCAAACTGGAATTCGAGTGCGCGCTGCCAGTCGCAGCGATGGAGCTTGCCGGCATGGCGCTGGATTCCGATTGCTGGCGGAAGTTGGTCGGCGGACTCGAACGCGCACACCGGATCCTGTCTGACGAACTCAAGCGAGAGCTGGCGGCCGGCATCCCGCAACTTACCCTCTTCGGTGAGCCTCCCAACATCAACCTCGACAGCCCGACACAGGTGATGGATGCTCTTGCGCATATGGGCATCAAAGTCGAGGGCACTCGAAGCTGGCAACTCCAACCGCTCGCGAAAGACCACGCGGCAATCGAGAAGCTTCTCGAGTATCGAAGCGTTCAGAAGCTTCTTTCAAGCTACGGCCTCGCTCTGCTCGATCACATGAATCCGGTGACCGGGCGAATACACGCTGACTTTCGGCAAATGGGAGCGACCGGCGGCCGAATGAGTTGTTCCGACCCCAACCTCCAGCAGGTCCCAAACACGCCTGAATACCGAGCCTGCTTTCGCGCGCCGGCAGGGCGCAAACTTGTAATTGCGGATTATTCCCAGATCGAGTTGCGGATACTCGCAGATTGGTCGCAAGACACCGCGTTGGTGAAAGCGCTCTTGTCGGGTGAGGACTTGCACTGCGTCACCGCTAGCCAGATGTTCGGCATTCATTTGGAGCAAGTCTCGAAGGAACAGCGCGCCGCAGCCAAACAACTCAACTACGGAATCATGTACGGGCTTGGCGCGCAGGGACTCGGTTCGCGCATCGGATGCTCGCTGGATGAAGCGGAGATCCTGCTCCGCAAGTACTTCGACGCTTACAGCGGCGTCGCTGCGTTCTTGCGCGACGCGGCTGACCGGGCGGTCACGGATCGCGAGAGTCGCACGCGGTCCGGGAGGTTGATCTACTTCAGCTTCGACGCCAATGATCGCAGTCAGGTGGCCGGCACTCAGCGACTCGGGAAAAACGCTCCCATCCAGGGCTCGTCAGCTGACATCATCAAGCGCGCCATGGCGTTGCTGTACGATGCACTCAAGCCTATCGACGCGAAGCTCGTCAACTGTATCCACGATGAGATTGTGATCGAAGCGGCGGAGCCTGATGCGGAGGAATGCGCCGCGATCCTCGATCGTGAAATGACCGCAGCGGCGCGCGAGTTCATTCGCAGCGTGCCGGTTACAGTTGATATCGCGATCGGGGATGCGTGGCTGAAGTGAAAGTCGCCCGGCACTGGCCGCTCGCACGACTTGCGGCCAGCACTGGGCACTTGGGGGCGGCTGCTCTAGCGGCTGCCTGCGGCGTCGAGGTCCTTCAAGTGAACCCTCCCCTCAGCCTTCCACTTCTCGTCCTTTGACTGGTCGATAAACTGCTGCCAGTCGCGTCTGGCGTTGTCGTTCCGACCTGCCCCTTGCTCACTCAACGCGCGGTTGAACAGAGCTTCATCGTAGGCCGGGGCCTTGGCCAGCGCTCGAGTGAAGTAGGCCGTAGCTTCGTCGTATTGTCCCAGTTCTAAATGCGCGACGCCGGTGTCGTTGAGCGCTTCCGGTGTTTCCACGCCTCGGGCCGCCAGTTGACGGAGTATCTCGAGGGCGCGTCTGAAGTCGCCTATTCTTCCTCGCGCAAGATAGACACGAGCCAGCACGAGCCGGTCCTCTGCCGGCGCATTTTCTTGCTCGGCGGTCGTCAACTTGGCAAGCGCGCGATCGAAATAAAGGTCATCGCCAAGACGATCGTCGCCGCGAGTTATTGAATACGGTGAATACGAGAGTCCGCCCGAAACTCTCTCCGGTATCCTGCGGTTGTCCCTGACGGCCAGCTTGAATGCCTCCATTCCGGCACCGGCGGCAGACTGTTTGGGCATGATCACGTAGACACCCGCAGCCACGATCGCGCAGATTACGAGACCAACAGTTGCGAGCCTCGCGTAAGAGATCTGAAATCCAGGCCAGGCGCGCGCGGCACCTTTCCTCGCGCTTCGATTGATCTCATCGATGCGGATGTAGTTGAGAACTCTCTCGGTTTGCGTAGACACGAGCGCCTCTGACGGCTGTGCCCCGCCATGATCAAGCCCGCGTCCGACGAACGCGAGACTCTCGCGACAGTCCTCGCACTCGGCGAAATGCCGCTCAAATCGGGCGTAACTGGTCCGGGAAAGTTTGTTTTCGGAATAGGCGAGTATCTCAGCTTCGTTGGGGCAATTCGGGCTTCTTCTGCCGATCAGTCGATACAAAACATCACTCATTGCCATTGCACTATCTCGTGCCTCCTTTGATGCTTACCGACTACTCGCCAGACCGCGGGAGCGGAATACGACCCCAAATTGCTCCTCTGCGAATGCCAGTTTGGCTGTTTGGCCCAGGACCACTCTGCCGAAGCTCCCTGGCCAATGAAGGGTTGCGCCCTGCAGTATGTCTTCAGCTCCCTCCAACTATACTGACGGAATCCCTCTGCGAGACAATGCAGGATTCGGCCATATTCCTGTAAGGCTCTATTCAGACGCTGTTTACGCGCTGCGCGCAAGCACTTGAACAAAACTCCTCGCCGCCCACAACAAGGGCGCTGTTCTGAGTTACAAACATGCCGCAGTTGCGGCATCTGATCATCTGCGAAGGTCGGTTCTCGCGTGTAGCACGACGAGGGTCTCGGCGGGACGGAGGAGATAACAACCATCGAACGAAGCGGATCGCGACATACGCCAAAACGGTGTAAACAATAAACCTTAATAACATTGCTCTCACGAGTGAAGTGTGATGCGTGATTGCTCGTAATGCTCTGGGGGCCACGCGTCACATATCACGAATCACTAACTAACTTATTCCTTGGGAATGCTTACAGGCTTGCCGGCCTTTAAATCCGCGACAAGAGTTCCCAGAGCGGAGAGCCTCTGATTGGTAGGATCCGCCTCCTTTAAACGATTCAGCGCGTCTTCCGCCCCTCGAGCGTCCTTCTTCAGCGCGTATGCCTCGATCAGGTGGCCCAGCGCGTGACCGTTCTTCGGATTGACCTTCAGCGACTGTTGAAGCTGCGTGATCGCTTGCTCCGGTTGCGGCGGCTCTCGTTGGACATAGGTTTCTGCCAGGGCAACGTACAGGTCAGCGTCGTTCGGATCAGCTTTGATTGCGCGATTGAACCACGTCTCAGCTTCCGGATAGTTCTTCTGATCGAAGTAGTACTGACCCATGAACCCCGCAGCTCCAAGCTCGTTGAATTTTGCGGGGTCGATGCCATAAGCCTTCTTCAAATACTCAACCGTCTCTGCAAGGCGCCCGATCTGATTGAAGATCTTCGCCGCCTCGACCTGAGCCTGATAGTCGTTCGGGTTGCCTTTTGCTTTATCGATTACCTGCTGGACCTGCCCCATCATCGCCTGTTGGCCGCCCGCCCCGCCGCCAGAGGCCATACCGCCGCCCGCAGGGCTTGGCGCCGGTCCGGCATTGCTCTTGTTGTAGTTCGATGTAAGGAAGAAGCTGATTATGAAACCGATGGCCAAACCGATTACAGCTATCAGGTACTTGTTCTTGTTCACTATGAGTCTCCGATTCTGGTCAGGTGAAACGCGAGGCGCAAGCGCAACTCTGTGTGTGCCAGCGCGATGATTCCGGAGCGGGTCTGTAAGCCGAATTCTGTTCCGATTATCGATTCGCGCGCGAAGCGCTCTCGAGAGCCGGCGACGGTCATTCATCTAGGCGGCGGATTGCTCCGCTCGCTCGAGCGACCTACCCGGAGGTCGTAGCGCGACAACCCTGGTCGTCGCGCATTGGACGGGCAGTCCTGATGACGCCTCCCTATTTGGTCTTGCACCACGGAGAGTTTGCCTAGCCACCGAGTGTCGCCACTCTGTGCTGGTGGGCTCTTACCCCACCGTTTCACCCATCACCTGATCTCCGAAGAGCCATCGGCTGGTTTGTTTTCTGTTGCACTTGTCGTCGGGTTACCCCGCCTGGCCGTTAGCCAGTCCGTCGCCCTGCGGTGTTCGGACTTTCCTCTCGCGCTCAATGAGCGCCAGCAACCGTCCGACCCACTCCAAAGAACCATCGAAAGTATACCACGCGATAGCGCTTATTTGGACACCGGGACCGCCGCGTGATTTTCCGCTTCTCGTGTCTTCGCCGACCCTGCTTATCATCTCATCCGCGCGCCTGAACGCAAGACGGATTCGCGTAAGTAGCAGCATGATCGCCACTTCGCCCAGGACCATTAAGCCGAGCCAACTTTGCGTCGCGTGCTGCAGTCTAAATAGTAGAAGAAAAGGGGGTGAGAACATGAAAGCGAACCTCACAAAGATGATGAGGGGAGCGATCGTGGCGATTGTCTTGTTGCTCGGCGGTAGCTCGGTCTTCGTGTCACCGGCCCTGGCTCAGGGTCGTGGTCACTGGGGAAATCGAGGCGGATTCGGACACACCTCCCGGCGAGTGTTCATACGCCCGCGAGTACGGGTGTTCGCATTCCCGCGAGTGTACGCGTTCCCGCGAGCATACTATTACACCCCGGGTTACCCGTATGCTCCATACTACAGTCGCTACGATGCAGGACCCTACGACGTTGCGTATCAGAACGGTTACCACGATGGGTTCGATAGAGGCAGGGAGGATATCCGTGAGGGCAAGGGTTACGACCCAAATCACTCGAGCCACTTTAGGAACTCATTCAGTTCTGCGTATCGCGACGGGTTCGTCAATGGATATCGGGAGGGTTATCGCCGGTACGCCGGCTAACCTCTGACCGTGTGTCCTCGACGGTTTGGGCGAACAAGGCTGTCGCGCCTTGTTCGCTCAACCTGAACCGTCACCTCGACCTTCCGCTTCACTGCAGCGCACCTGTTCTCCTATACTGAATCCGATGCGTATTCTCGTAGTCGAAGACGAAGCGAAGATGGCCGGCTTCATCAAACGCGGGCTTGAAGAGGAAGGAGCCGCCGTAGACGTTTCTCCCGATGGGCAGGACGGTCTCTTTCGCGCGTCCACCGGGAACTACGACTTAATAGTTCTGGATATCACTCTCCCCTTGATGGACGGTCTGGATGTCTGTCGCAAGCTCCGGGACGATCACATATCGACGCCGATTTTGCTCCTGACCGCGCGCGACTCGGTGGAGATGAAGGTGCGTGGTTTGGACAGCGGAGCGGACGACTACCTCACCAAACCCTTTGCCTTTGCCGAACTGCTGGCGCGAATCAGGGCGCTGCGCCGTCGCGACCGGGCCGAGGTGAATCTGCGCCTTCAAATCGGCGACCTCGTGTTGGACCCTTTGACTCGCAGGGTCACACGGGCGAGCCAGCCGATTACACTTACCTCGAAGGAATTCGCGCTGCTCGAATGCTTTATGAGGCACCCGGATCAGGTGCTATCGCGAACGTTGCTATCTGAGAAGGTGTGGGACGAGACTTTCGACGCTTTGACCAACGTCATAGACGTGTACGTGAACTATCTTCGAAACAAAGTAGACAGGAACTTCTCCACAAAGCTCATTCACACCGTGCGCGGCGCTGGCTATGTGCTGCGAAGACCCGAGTCGAGCGGCGAAAAGGTTGCCGAAGCGAAGTAACGTCAAAGCCTGCTGCCAAGAAGACGAGGGCGGGCCGTTTTCCTCTTTATCGCGATCGTTGCCGGCATTTAATGTAGCTTAATCATCATCGCGCGTCGCGACCTCGGCTTGCCGGGGCTGGAAAAAACTCGAGACGACCGGCACCGTCCCCGCATTGACCACGCGCATTCGGAAGTTGCCGATTCTATCAAGCTTCCTTGCGCTAATATTAACCGTCATCAGATTCTCCGACAGCGCAACTGGTCGTCGTTGGATCACGGGAGCGTTCTCCATTCCAACTTTGAAAAACTCGACGATTGCTCCCTTGCGGAAGTTGGCGCCCGAGATCACCACTCGCACCTGCGTAGCATCGTCTTCGACGCTCTCGACCGACGCATCCGAAATCTGAGGTCCCACGATTGCCAACCCTTTGTCCGACGAAGGCACACCGTCGGCGTCATTTGGATTGACTACCTGGAATCTCAAGGTATCGGGCCTCTCGAGCAGCCTGTTCAGATCACCTTTGAGCGTCACCGTCAGATGAGAACTGCTGCGGAAGCGGACTTGCTGATTCTCGACTCGCGCGTTGCCGACGTAAACTCTTGCGTTCCGTCGGAAATTCTTGCCCAGAACGTCGATCCTTACATCAGAGGATCCGGCGTAGATCTTAGAGGCCCCGAAGCCGCTTATCTCCGGCGGGCGTACCGAAAGCGAGCGCGGCTGCGATCGACTACCCTCAGGATTGCGGACGATTACCGCAAGGTCTCCTGGATCCTGGATGATGTTCCCGGGAACTGAGAGGCTCATAACCTTGCTGCTCCAGCGATGCGCGTCGAGCGCGATGACCGCCTCACTGTTAACTCTAAGCTCAACCTGAGCGCCCTCGCGGAAGTTATCGCCCACAATGGTGAGGCCGAAACTCTTTCCGCCAGCGACGACCCTTCCAACGCTCGGTCTGAGGCCGGTCACTCGCGGACCAAAAATCCGCAGCGAGCTCTGGTTCGTCGAACTCACCTCGGGAACAGCAAGGTCAGAGACTTGCACCTTGATAGCGTCCGCTCTTACGGAACCGGCGATCTCGGCCGGGACGATAGCCTCGAGCGTGCCGGATCCTATCTGACGAGTATCGAGCGGCCGCCCGGCAACCACTATCGTTGAGCTTACGCGAAAGTTCTTACCCGTCACCCGGAGCCTGAAGGGCGTGCTCGGTCCCGGAATTTCAGCGGGACTGATGTGATCGATCATCGGCACGTCCGGCCGCACAACTCTCAGCTCGGTCGGCTGAGAAAGGGCTCCGTGGGCGCCTTTCACCTGAACATTGATCGAGGCAACTTCGGCGAACATGGCCTTGGGCAGGCTCGTTTCGAGCGCCCGTCCACCGCGCACGAGATCGGCGCCCATCTCAATGCCATTCACTACGATCGAGTCACCGTCAGTGAAGTTCTTTCCAGCGACGACGAGCTTCAGATTCTTCAACCGGCCCTGCTCGACAATCTGAGGTGACAGCACCTCAATGGCGGGCGCCGACGGATCTGTTCCATCAGGTCCGACCACATCGAAGTTGATAATGGTCACTTCGTCGCCGCTTGCCGCCGAACGCACTGCCGCCACCGAATGCGTCTCCTCGCTCAGCGCCACTCTGCGAAGCTCGCTCCCGGTCTGATGATAAGACTCCAATTCGCCATTCTCGGTATTGAAGGCGAAAAGGATCCCGGTAGCCGAGCCGACAAACGCAATCGAGGCATCGCTTGTGAACGCCACGTTGTTAGCCGGTGAAAACTCGATTTCATCCGGAGGCGTGAATTCCGACTTCGCAGAAAGGCGCCCGCCCAGATCGGTGATTATGGTAACGCCGCACCTCTTGTCGGTCGCTGGACTCGGCAACCGAGTTGCGGCGATCATCTCGACTCCGTCGGGTTTGCTGGTCACTGTTATCCGCGCGGGGGAAGCTATGGATATGCTGTCGATTATGATTCCGCTTTCAGAATCCAGCGCGAAGAGGCGATCCCCGGTCGAGCCCGCGATGTACACCATTCGACCATCCGCGCCGAAGGCGGGATTGTTCGCTTCCTCAAAGCGCGCGATCGAGGGGCTGAAGTTCGCTGCGGTGGTGAGACCACCCTGGTCGTCGATCTTGATCACCGCGAGATTGTTCGAAGCCGCGCTGGCGATCGCAATCAAGCGGCGAGAGTTGCTCTCGTGAATTGCGATCTCGGATGGCCGGCCGATCAGCGCAAGATGAGAAACGAGCTGACCCGTTTCGACATCGAACGAATAGAGCGTCGGCACGTCAAAGCTCGACGCAACCAGGCAGAATCGCCCATCGCGAGTCAGCATCGCGGACGTGGCCGCGGTGATCAGCGCGTCCCGAGGAAGCATCAGCAGGGCCTTCAACTCAGGATGCCTGGCGCTCGTAGCATCGATGATTGTGACCGCAGCCGGACTGCCCCCCACAGGATCGTTGACCGCCGGCACTGCCACCAACCTGCGTCCGCCCGTTTCAATCATCGAGATCGAACCGAGCGTTTCACCGATTGCGACAGTTGACAGGATCTTGCCAGACGTCACGCTGAATGAAATGAGCGAGCCGCCCGTGACTGAAGCAACGAAACCAACCTTGCCGCTCGATGAAATCAACGGCTGCGCGTGCTGGCCCAATACCGAGGAAGCCGGCAGCGACAGATGGCGGACCCCGGAGAGCGTGGTTCGACGATCACTGGCTTGAGCGATGGCCAGGCTCAACAACAGCAGACAGATGATCACGGTCGCGGGTTTTCGATCAGGCTTCACTTGCTATCGGCTCCAGATGCTTTTGATTCATTCAACGCGTGTGAGGGCTGTGCGTTGCGGAAAAATCTTATGCCTTTCGCCCAGTCAGATCAAGTAGAATGATGGGTCGCCACGATTATTGCTATCAAAGATTAACAGACCCCGAGGAATTACGCATGATCGTCGTCAATCGCAACAACGCCAACATCATCAGCACCGCGCACGGCTCCGAGATTCGTCCGCTCATCGACCGCACGACCTCAAGCATAACTCAGTGCAGTCTGGCCGAGGAGACGCTTCCCCCGGGATGTGCAGTGACTCCGCACCGCCATCGCCGAATCGAAGAAATCTACTACATTACCTCCGGCCGCGGGCTGATGACGGTGGGCGACGAAGCGCGCGAGGTCAAACCCGGCGACGCCGTGTACATTCCGCGCGGGAATCGCCACACGCTTGAAAACACCGGCGATGAACCCATCAAGTTGATTCTGGTGTGCGGACCGGCGTTCTTTTACGAAGATGAAATCGTGGACGAATCTGGAAGCTCGTAATACAGGCCTTAGCATTTCGGGTTTGGTATTTTCAAATCAAGTGTTCATAACCCGATGGCGCGATCTTTTCTAACGCTCCCGCGCGCTCGAGGCGCAGCCCTTCACCCTCGACGATCTCTCCGATTGCTGAGATCGCCACGCTCAAATCACGCGATAATTCCTCAATTTGAGCGGCCCACTCCGGTGTAGCCGTGAACAGCAACTCGTACTCTTCGCCGCTGTTCAGAGCGAGATTCAGTGCTCCGAATTCGTTCGAGCCCGACGTCAAGTCGCGAACAGATTCTGCGATCGGGACCGCGCCGGCGTGAATTATCGCGCCGCAGCGACTCTCCTCCAGTATGTGAGACGAGTCGGTGCTCAGGCCGTCGCTGATGTCGATCATCGCAGTAGCAAGGGTTGCTTCTCCGATGGCGCGTCCGAGCCTGGATTGCGGTTCCGGCGAAAGATGCTTCATCAGCGCCTGGCGCCGGAGGTCATCAGCCGCGGTGGATTCAATTCTGACGCCGTCTTGAAGCAATCGAAGCCCCAGCGCTGACGCGCCCAGCGAGCCGCTGACGTAGATTATGTCGCCCGGTTTTGCACCGCTGCGTGTGACGGCCTTGCCGGCGGCGCATTCGCCGATCACACTCACGTCGATGAAAAGCGAATCGCGGGAGCTGGAGGTGTCGCCGCCAATCAATGACACTCCCTGTTCGTCAGCTATCCCGAGTATGCCTTCGAACACTTCGTCGATGAATTGGGAAGAACATTGGTGAGTAAGAGCGATGCTGACCATCGCAAACCTCGGTACGCCGCCCATGGCAGCGATGTCGCTCAAGTTAATGGCCAGGGCTTTGCGACCCAGCAGGCGAGGCGGCGTCCGATCTAATTGAAAGTGAACGCCTTCAACCATCAAATCGCAGCAGGCAAGCACGTCTCTCCCGGCTGAAACTTTTATGACAGCAGCATCATCTCCAATGCCAACAAGCACTTGATCGCTTGAGCGGGCGCGTTGTTTGATTCGCGAGATGATTTCCGATTCACGTGGCATGACGCTCGGAATGGTAGCATCGACCCGCGGCGGCAACAATTCTCGCACGGGCCGCCATAATGCTGAGTCTCTTTTTATGCGGAGCCCGGGGAGATAGGCCCCGCGAGTCGGTCAGGTTGAGACTTTCTTGCTCCACATAAAAGGAGCTGCCCTTGGCGAGGCAATCAGTTTGTCCGTTGCCCTAAAGCGACTGTTGACCCTTCTCCAAGCCGAACGTTCGCAAGCTGTGAGCATCAAACTTACTTGATCCTCTCCCAGGCTTCTAAGCAAATCGCAAAGGATGAGCCTGTAGTTGTACAGAGTGCAATCCTTAGTCCCACGTTGCTGGCGCATCCACTGATAGAATGAAGTGAGCAGAACTGGTTCCTGAACGGCTCGCTGCCTCATTGTGGTTCTTAGTACGAGATGATCAGCAAAATCTTGAACGAAACGCTCGTTTACTGTAGTCATCGGTATGCCCTTCCGGTCCATCCAATAGACGAGATGTTCCGCCGCTCCGGTATGCCTGCGAGCTGTTATCCGTGCGTAGCCCACTTGGCACGCGTCATAGGCATGGTGTGGCTTTGCTCCCGCCGTAGGCGCGGTGTCGCTGACAGTAACTAGGAAGGGCGCGAGTTTTCTGAACCGCGCCCCGTAGACTCACAATTTACCGTCAGCAAGCAATCCGATCTACTCGCTCCCATCACCGATCTCGTAGTCGGCGCCGACTTGAATGAAGCCGTGATTGTGATTGATGTGGCCGGCCCGCCGCCCGTGAACCGACTGCATCAAGTTCTCGGTAACGTACGCTCCGATCGAGTCACCCATTTCCTGCCCGTCATTGGTTGCGGAGCGGAAGTGGATGCCGCCGTAGATCCGAGAGTCGCTCGCCTCGCGCACCGCGGCTGAGAAACTCGCGTGCGTGCGTAGGACTCCGGGCAGCGCGTCCGACGAGTGTGTGAACGTGGTACCGTCGCCAAAGTCGGCGGCGAGGACCCGTGCCGCCGCGCTGCTAATGGAGGAGTGTGCCGACACGTATTCCGGGAATGCCGGGGTGCCTAACAGGGGGGCCCACGCGCCATCAGGGGAAGTGGCGTCGTTGCCATCGGTCCCTGCCAGAGGGATGGCGGTGACGGGGCGCCAGAAATTGTAAGTGAACTTAGAGTCCCAGCAGGCAATGAGCGCGTCGGCCATGGCGATGTTCAGGAGCGCCAGCTGCCGCGCGTTCTCCGACAGTGTCGCGTTCCGGTTTGCGCCCACCGTCAGGGCGATCCGGTTCCAGTGAACTGCCGCGCTGTCCGCCCAGAACCTGGCAATCTCAGTCTGCTCGGCGGTGCGGGTCGAGCCGCTCACCCTACCTATAGCTTTTACCTCATTGAAATCCAAGGCGTACTGTTCGCTCGCAAGCGCTGGCGGGCCGGCGGGACGGAACTGTGAGGGCGCCTCAATGGCGAACGGGATCATGTTGGCCATCTGCGGCCTATTGGCGGGACTAAATGCCGGAGAGGTCGGGCGCCACTGTCCCGGTGCGGACCCACCCGTGAAGGGTGGGAGCACGACGTTGAAGCCGTCGGCGCTGCGCCACGCGAGGATGTCGTCGGCTACCAGTTGCCCCCACGCGATGCCGCGTGCGATGGATTCGCTGTCCTCGAACTCCCCGTCGTCGGTGATCGAGGCTAGCGACGCGTTCCGGTGGGCATCAAGTGTCGTCTTCTGGGACGGGAAGAGCGAGACCAGCGTGGCGTAGGCCGCTTGGATGGCGGCGGCGCGGCGCGACGCACCGCGCGGTGCGTCGAAATCAACATGGTAGGGGGTGTAGCGGCGCTCTATGCCGTTGACCGCGTCGAACACGGCTGCCTGCACGATCGCCAAAAACCGCGGCGCGACTAAACCCGCGTTAGCTACCCTTATCGCCTCCTGCGCATTCTGGTTCCACTCCGTAACCACGTCGGCGCGTACGGAGGCCGGGGCGATGAAAGTGAGCCCGGCCACTGCAAACAGCAGACAAGCGTGCCTGGCCCGTGGGTATTGGGTATTAAGTTGCTGTTTGTTCGTAAACATCAAGTCTGATCTCCTTTCAGATGGTTGAAGGCTCCGGTCAATCTTCATCTGTTCCCCGGGGCCGCGCTTCCTTGACAAGTGTCTAACCGCTCCCATCTATGAACGCGACAACCGAATCCGAAAGGGCTAGATGTTGTTTCGCAGATCGTGGCAAGCGAGAGAACTGTGCTGGTGTTCGGGCGCCTTAAGATGATTGACTTGTTTTGGGCCTCTGCATATGCTTCTGCGGCGTCGGGTTTGAGTCCACCCTGATGCGGAGGCGATCATGACGATACGCGCTTCGGCGCCACAAGAAGTGACTCAGATGCTCCTCGACTGGAGCCAAGGCGATCAGCAGGCCCTCGACCGGCTGATCCCGGTCGTCTACGGCGAGTTGCGCCGTCTGGCCTCGCGCCACCTGCGCCGCGAGCGTGCCGACCACACCCTGCAGACCACGGCGCTCATTCACGAGGCATACCTAAAGCTGGTAGAGCAAAGGAACGTGCAGTGGCAGAATCGGGCGCACTTCTTCGGCATCGCTGCCCAGCTGATGCGCCGCATCCTCGTCGATCATGCCCGTACGCGCCACCGCGTTAAGCGGGGCGGGGCCGCCATGCGCGTCCCGCTCGAGGAAGTCGTGGTCGCGGCGGAAGGGCTAAACATTAATCTGGTCTCGCTTGACGAAGCCCTGACTAAACTGGCCGGCGTCGATTCCCGCCAATGCCGCACCGTCGAGCTGCGCTTCTTCGGCGGGCTGAGCGTCGAAGAGACTGCCGAAGTCCTGAGGGTCTCGGCGGCGACCGTTAAGAACGATTGGAGCGTGGCCAAAGCGTGGCTGCGCCGGGAACTATTAAGGGGCGAGGGCCGTGACACCTAACTGGCAACGCGTGAAAGACGTCTTTTGCTCCGCGCTAGAGCGCGAGCCAGCCCAGCGCGCGGCATTTCTCGACCGCGCCTGTGACGGCGATCAGTCGCTGCGGAGGGAGGTCGAATCTCTGCTCGCGTCCCACGAGCAAGCCGCCAGCTTCATGGAGACGCCTGTGATAGAGGCCGCTGCCCAGGTGTGTGGGGAAGCCCCTCGGGAGTCCCTTGTGGAGCAGCGCGTCGGTCAATATGAGGTCCTCAGCGAACTGGGTAAAGGCGGCATGGGCGTGGTGTATCTGGCGCGGGACGCCAAACTGGACCGAAAAGTCGCTTTAAAACTGCTGCCGGCTTATTTCATGGAGGACAGGGAGCGTGTGCGCCGCTTCGAGCGGGAGGCGCGCGCCGCCTCCGCACTGAATCACCCGAACATTCTTACGATTTACGAAGTCGGGCAGTCGGACGGCCAACACTTCATTGCCACCGAGTTCGTCGAGGGGCAGACGCTCCGCCAACACGCGGCGGGCGCACTGCTGAAGATCGGCGAGGTGATCGACATAGTCCTGCAAGCCGCCGGCGCGCTCGCCGCTGCCCACGCCGCCGGCATTGTGCACCGTGACATCAAGCCCGAGAACGTGATGGTGCGCCCCGACGGCTACGTCAAGGTGCTCGACTTTGGACTCGCCAAGTTAACGCAACGCCGGACGGCCCCGGTCGCGTCCGAAGGGACGACGAGAATAGTGTTTAAGACCGAGCCGGGTGTGGTGATGGGCACGGTCAGCTATATGTCACCGGAGCAGGCCCGTGGGCTTGAGGTGGACGAGCGCACCGACATCTGGAGCCTCGGCGTGGTGCTCTACGAACTGTTGGCCGGTCATGCTCCGTTCGAGGGGGCGACCACCGGCGACGTGCTCGTCGCCGTACTGGATCGGGAGCCGACGCCGCTCGCACAGTGGCGGGAGGTGCCGGCCGATCTGGAGCGCGTCGTGTGTCAGGCATTGAGTAAAGAGAGGGAGGAGCGATATCAAACGGTCCAAGAGTTGTCAGCCGACCTAAAGAGATTGAAACAGCGGTTGGAGTTTGAGGCTGGTCTCGGGCGGTACGCGCCGTCGGAGGATGGCGATCCTTCGGGCGCGCCGAGCAGCGCGTACACGATTATCGACCCTGTAGGAAGACCGACGCACGAAAGCGGCGACGGGCGGGAAACCCGGGCGCCACGAATTGCCGAGTACCTATTAGCTCAGGTCAGCCGACGCCGGAGGACTGCTGTTCTAGTACTGTTGGGGCTGGTTCTCACGGCGGCGAGTGTAGTTTACATCTTACAGTTCGCCCGCGGACGTCAGGCCATAGATTCGGTAGCAGTACTGCCACTGGTCAATGTCAGCGCCGATCCGGACGCCGAATATCTGTCGGACGGGGTCACTGAAAGTTTAATCAACAGCCTGTCACAACTGCCCGGCCTCCGCGTGATGTCGCGCGACTCGGTGTTTCGCCTGAAGGGCCGTGACCTCGACGCACAAACGGCGGGGCGCGAGTTGGGCGTGCGCGCGTTGCTCATGGGCAGGGTGGTTCAGCGCGGCGACGGTCTTTCGATCAGCGTCGAGCTGGTTGACACGCACGACAACAGTCACATCTGGGGCGAGCAGTACAGCCGGCGGCTGGCGGATATTCTCGCCGTACAGGAGGACATTTCTAAATCCGTCACCGAACGGCTACGGCTGAAGCTCAGCGGGAAAGATAAGGAGCGACTGGCCAAACGTTACACAGAGAATACCGAGGCCTATCAGCTCTACATGAGGGGGCGTTACTTCTGGGACAAGAGGCCCGGCGACGTGGATGTGTTAGAGAAGGCCATCAGGAGCTTCAACCAGGCGATCGAAATGGACCCGAACTACGCGCTGGCTTACGCCGGGCTGGGCGACGCTTATCTCTTTTCCGCCGCCTCGCTCGGGCGAAAAGAGACGATGGCCAGGGCGAGGGCGGCGGCTAAAAAAGCCTTGGAGATCGACGACACCCTCGCGGAGGCCCACACCACATTGGGTTTCGTCAAAATGAATTTCGACTTTGACTGGCCGGGCGCCGAACAAGAATTTAAGCGTGCGCTCGAACTGAACCCCAACTACGCCACCGCCCACCAATTCTACGGGGCCTATTTAATACAGAGCGGGCGGTCGAATGAGGAAGGGATGCGGGAGCTGCGAAGGGCGTTGGAAATAGACCCACTCTCGCTGGCGTTGAATTGGCACGCGGGGTCGATGCTCTACTATACGCGCCAGTACGACGAGGCGATTGAACAATTCCAGAAAACGCTCCAACTGGATCCGAACCACTCGCTTTCTCGCGTCGGTCTCGCACAGGCTTACTTACAAAAGGGGAAGCTTGCGGAGGCCATTCGGATTTTGGAGGAGGTGACCACCGCCCGACCGAAGGCCGCCGAATCGAGGCCCGGGCTCGCTTATGCCTACGCGGCCACCGGCAAGCGGGCCAAGGCGCAGGAGCTAACCAACTTGATTGAAACGTCGGCGCAGGGAAACGTCACGTACCATCTCGCACGAATCTACACCGCGCTCGGCAAAACGGATCAGGCACTGAGGTGGCTTGAGAAGGCATATGATGAGAGAGCTTTCAATATGTTCTTCCTCGGGGTTGAGCCGGCTTTCGACAGTCTGCGGTCAGACGCCCGCTTTGAAGCCTTATTGCGGCGAGTAGGACTCGAGAATTAGTTAATGTGTGGCTGCGGAGACCTCCTTGAGATCCTGCGGAATGACATCATCAAATTTGCCGAAGAGGCGAAAGTTATGGTGCCGAAGAGGTCACGATTATGCAAAGCTGCGAGACGTGCAAGTCACCCGGTTTCGCTTGAAAGAAGAGTCTTATCTCCCCTACTACGTTGCGTCTCCGCATAAAAAGAGACTAAGCAGGAGAGTTATGCAGTGCACAGCATAAGCGCCGCAAAGTCACGAAGCCACCAGGTCTCACCAGGCTTTCGTGAAGCCTGGGGTCTTCGGGTCTTTGTGGCATGAGTCAGCACAATTCTGTAGAGGACTGCCAGTGTGTGTTGTAGAATGACCTCGCCCTGCCTCCTCATCTATTCCCGGCGAAGAGTAAGACTCGGATGGATTTAGATCAGAACCGCGCATCAGCGGGAGGTGATTCGGCCAACTCGCAGCCGCCAAGCTGCGCGCCCACCGAGATCGATCTCTATGGTGAGCTTCTTGCCTTTTCAGACCTGTCGCCCGATGAGCGACGAAGCCAGGCAGAAACGTCACACGAGCAGATCACCGCACAGCACGCTGAGCATACCGCCATCGAAGACTTTGAACAGCCGCCGCCGATCGCCCGGGAGTCCGAGGGCGACGCAAACCAAGAAGCTTCAGAATCAGAAGCCCATGGTTCGAATTCACAAGAGACAGATGCGCCGGTTGCCGGCTCTGGCACGACCTCCGGCAAGAGCACCCCGGTCGACAAAATGAGCCTGGAGTCTACTTATACCGGCGCGTTATCGGCAGGGGTTTGCATTAGTTGCGGGGCCGAGTCCGAAGCTCAGGATCTGTTCTGTGCAACCTGCGGAGTCTTCGTCGAAGAAGTCGAGACCAGGCGTCCTTCGAACCCGAAGTGCCCAAAGTGCGCGGAGTGCGGGTCAGTCGCGTCGGCGGATGAAGTGTTCTGCCCGGGCTGCGGAGCCGTGCTCACATCCTCTTGAACGAGCCATACGATATCAACTCATCCCTGCTTGTAACCGCTGATCGCCGTCCTTAAGGCGTCGATGGCCAGCACGGCGCAATGCGTCTTTGCCGGCGGCAGGTGACCGAGCGCTTCGGTGACATCCTTTCGAGTCAGCGTATGGAGGTCCGCGATGGATCGCCCGATGATCAACTCAGTCAGAACCGACGCCGCGGCTATCGTCGGAGGACAACCGGAAGCCTTCACCCTGGCGTCAACAAGCATCTCTCCTTCGACTCGCACTGTCAGCTTGATTCTATCGAAACATACCTCGTTAGTGACGTCGCCCACGCCCGATGGATTGTCCAGTTCGCCCACGTTGCGCGGGTTCGCAATATGCTCGGCTACTTGAGGGGTGTACATCGGTGACTTCGAATCTTGAACCTGAATCAGAAATCTGACTGGCGCTAACTGAACTGAGGAGCCTCCAGGTCTTCCAGGGGCGCCATCTCTCGAAGCCTCGCGACAGTTTCACCGAGGGTCGACACAGCGTAGTCGATTTCATCTCGCGTCGTGAATGGGCTCAAACTGAAGCGAAGGCTCCCGCGCACTTCTTCGCGCGTGAGTCCAAGGGCCTGAAGGACGTGACTCGGTTCGAGCGACCCCGAAGCGCACGCCGATCCGGTCGATACCGCAATCCCTTTCAGGTCGAGCGCAATCAGCAGGCTCTCACCGTCAACGCCTTCGAAGCTCATATTCGAAATGTTAGGCACTCGTCGCTCTTGATCTCCGTTCACCGTTACGTTCGGAATGAGTGATTTGACCTGTCGTTCGAGATAGTCTCTGATCTCGCGCATTCTCGCCGAGCGATCGTCGAACTGCTCAAACGCGAGCTGAGCGGCTTTCCCCAGGCCAACGATCGCGGGCACGTTCTCGGTCCCCGCTCGTCGATCGCGCTCGTGATGACCGCCATGGAGCAGCTTGGCCAGACGGGTTCCCTTTCGAACGTACAACGCGCCGATACCTTTAGGTCCGTGAAACTTGTGCGCGGATAGCGATAGTAGATCGACACCAAGGCTCTTAACATCAACCGGGATTTTGGCGACCGCTTGAACGGCATCGGTATGAAGGCGCAGACCGTCGAGGCCGCGACCGCGAGCCTCTGCCACTACACCGGCGATCATTTCTATCGGCTGGACGCTCCCCGTCTCGTTGTTAGCGAGCATGACCGAGACAAGAATGGTCTGGTCGGTGATCGCTCGTCCCAGGTCTTCGACGTCGACCAGACCGCGGCGTGATACCGGGAGATAAGTCACGCGGAAGCCTGCCCGTTCGAGCGCCTCGCAGGTGGCAAGGACGGCCGGGTGTTCGATTTTTGTCGTTATGATGTGATGACCGCGATGCCCCTGGGCTTCTGCTATTCCACGGATCGCGAAGTTATCCGATTCGGTCCCGCCCGAAACGAACACAATTTCAGTGGGAGCGGCGTTGATCAACGTCGCGACCTGGCGGCGGGCCTTTTCGACCGCGGATTTGGCGCGCTGTCCGAATGAGTGCACCGACTGCGCGTTGCCAATCTCTTCGGAGAAGTAAGGCAGCATCGCGTCGACGACTTCAGGAGCCATCGCCGTGGTCGCGCTGTTGTCGAGATACACCTTCATGGCAAGTTCTGGGTTCTCAGTTCTGGAAAGGGTTCAGTCGGGAAGTGGGGCTTGTCCCCGCTGTCTCCGGGAAAAGCCAAATCAAAGGACCGGAGCGGGGACGAGTCCCTCTTCCCGACTGAGCCCTTACCAGACGTGAACCGCATCTCACTAGCCGGAGCTCTGAACCTCAATGCCGAACCTCGTTCCTATCGGTTCTCCTCCTGCCATTCTTCGTACCATGCCATCTGAATCGCCTCGAGTTTCTTTTCGTTGGATTCTTTGGCATCACCGGTGAAGCCCTCGAGTTCCATCACCCATCGATGCAAATCCGTAAAGCGCACTGTGAGCGGATCAGTATCGGGGTGAGCCTCGAGCAGTCTGATCGCGATCTGTTCAGTATCAGTCCAATTCAGTTCCGGCACAATTCCTCCGTGCTGAGTTCGTCTCGCCTCAAGGTTCTTTCGCGGCGGTGCTGGATCGTGCGACCCTTTCCGAATCATCCTCAGTTACATCAACCTCTTCGCTGCGAACGAATGAATGACACGCCTGGCATTGATAACCTCGGGTCTCGATCTTTGTGGTCCTTCCGTCAGAATCGACCGCTTCGCTGGTCGAGGCGGATACAGCCATATTCTGAGGCGACGAACACTTCGGACAAAATTCGACAACCATGGTCTCTGCTCCTTTCAGGCTACGCGAAGAGACTCTTGCGCGCGCCACTCATGGGCTATCCCGCGCATCAGCAACGCGCAGTCAAACTCTATCGAACCTGCAGGAAACGTCTCACTATCCTCGAAGAAGCTCGACTCCACCCTTGTGACTCCAAGCGGCTCGACCTTCCAGCCAAAGCTGCGAAGCTCGAGTCCATGCAGGCTTTTCTCGTCGGCGGGCGAATAGCCGATCGCGCCTTTCTCAAAAAACGCCGAGGCGGTCTCAAGCGTTCCGAACACCGATTCAGCCGGAAGCGAGGAGGCGATCTCGGCCTCAACAGCAACGTGTGTCTCTCCGTCGTCGCTATCGATAAGAATTTGATAGCGGCCATCGCCCTCATTGACATTGAAGCTCGCGTGATGGTGAATCACCGGAAACACTCGCCCACCGAGAAGCATGTTCAATCGCGAGGATGTGTCTCGTCTGGGAATGTAAACACCCTCACGAGAGACGCCGCCGTGATCCCACTCGACGGCGATGCGATGCGCGGCGTTCTCTGAAGAGATTCCAACAGCACCGGGAAACCCAGAAGGCCTGATGTCCTTGAGTCGAATCAAGCAAATTCCGGCTATCCCGACGTCCTTGATTGTTTTTGGACGGAACTGTTGTGGGAGAAGTCTTTTGAGTATCGCAGGATCAACTCTGTAGTTGACGAGGATCCGTCGATCGATCAATCCGCGAATGACGGGGATTCTCATTTCGCGCTTCCCTTTCGCCGCTCCCTGAATCGTAGTCGCGGTTGACGCCTCCATCAAGGAACGAAACTAATGGCGGATAAAATCAAGAACGTCTGGAATCTCAACCGTCACGTCGCCCGTAACCACACATTGACACCCCAGCCTTGAATGCAGGGTCAACCCGTCGGCCATGTACAGCCGGTCTTCTTCGTCTTCGTCCATCTCGGTCAAGTTCTCTTCGCCCTGCTTAACAATCACGTGGCAAGTCGTGCAAGCGCAGTTGCCGCCGCACGAGTGTTCGAGCTCGAGGCCGAAGTTCAATGCTATGTCAAGCAGTGAACCCTCCTTGCCGTGTTCGTGGTAGGGCGTCACTCCGGGTTCGTACTCGACGGTGACCGGCTCGCTGTTCGAGCGAATAAACGTGACCTTGCAGGTTTTCCTGGCGGCCACTGAACCTGAGTTGTCATCGGCAGCCACTGCGGTTCCGATTCTCTCTACGACTTCCATTCTATCCTTCCGCAACCTCGGATGCCTTTCGATCTTTTAGCGCCGCAAGAACCGCGCTATCCATTATGATCTCGGCGAGATGATGCGAGGCGTCGTCAAGCGCTTTGATCTTTTCACGAATCAATTGATGATCTTCGCCGCCCACAGCTCCACGGAGGTCATCCAGCGCCTGACTGATCGCAGCGCGTTCATTCTCATCGATCAGGCCCTGCGCTCGCTCGGCCAGCGCTTTCTCTGCGGCGTGCATGACGGTTGTCGCTTCGTTTCTCGCTTCGACTAGCTGGCGTCTTCGAATGTCCTGTTCGGCGAATTCGAACGAGTCAAGCAACATCTTCTCAATCTGCTCGTCGGTCAATCCATAGGACGGCTTGACCTCGATCGAGTGCTCGTGGGCGGTGCGCAGGTCGCGAGCGCTCACCGTCAGAATTCCGTTGGCGTCGATCAGGAACTTGACCTCTATTCGAGGCAAACCTGCGGGCTGCGGCGGTATTCCCTTCAAGGTGAAACGCGCGAGGCTGCGGCAATCATCGACCATCTCGCGTTCACCTTGCAGGACGTGAATATCGATGCCGGTCTGGTTATCGACCCAGGTTGTAAACATCTCGGACGCCGAGGCAGGGATCGTGGAATTGCGATTGATTATCTTGGCCACGACTCCGCCCATGGTTTCGATCCCGAGGCTCAAGGGTGTCACATCGAGCAGAAGCAGATCGCGCCGGCCTCCGGCGAGCACATCGGCTTGAATGGCGGCACCCAGCGCGACAACCTCATCGGGATTGAGCTCGACGTGAGGCTCCCGTTTGAACAGCTCCTTCACCCGGCGACGCACAAGCGGGATCCTGGTTGATCCTCCAACCATCACCACTTCGTCGATCTGCCCGGGATCCAGGTCGGCGTCCTTCAGCGCTTGCTTACACGGCCCAAGCGTTCGTTCGACAAGATCCACGATCAAGCCTTCGAACTCATCGCGCGTGATCTTGCGTTCAAACGAGGCGCCCCGCTCGGCGCCTGAGTCGATTACTGCGAACGAGACTTCAGCCTCAGAAAGCTCGTGCTTCGCCTCTATTACCGCCCTTCGGATAGCTTGGAAAACGGCCGGATCCTTGGCGCTGCTCTCTCCGGTTCTGCTTTTGGCCTCCTCGAGGAGGAGCGTGATGAGCCGATTGTCCAGATCATCACCACCGAGGTGAGTATCGCCGTTGGTCGCGAGAACTTCGAATATGCCGTCCTTCAATTTGAGTATCGAGATATCGAAGGTACCGCCGCCGAGGTCGTAGACCGCGACGATCGCTTCGTCTCGTTTATCGATCCCGTAAGCCAGAGACGCTGCCGTCGGCTCATTTACGATTCGCAATACTTCAAGTCCCGCAAGATGGCCGGCGTCTTTTGTCGCCTGGCGTTGCGCGTCGTTGAAGTACGCCGGAACAGTGATCACCGCCTGACTTACTTCTTCGCCGAAGAACCTCGAAGCGCGTCTCTTGAGATCGCGAAGGATGAACGCCGAAATCTCGGGCGGCGTGAATACCCGGTCACCCATCTGAAAGCCAATCACCTGTTCGCTGTCGGGCGCGATCTGAAACGGAACAAGGTTCAGGTCTTCTTGAACATCGGCGCCGCCCTTGCCCATGAATCGCTTGACCGAGTAGATCGCCTTGTGGGGTTCAGTAATCAGCCGGTCGCCAGCCTCTTCGCCCACAAGCAAGCGGTCTTCGTCGTGGTCGTAATAGACAATCGACGGCACCAACGCATTGCCCGATTCGTCGCGAATCACTTCGGGGCCGTTGTCCCCGACAAAAGCAACCAGGCTGTTCGTCGTGCCGAGGTCTATGCCGACTACGCGACCAGACTTTGGGCGGCCGCTCATGCCCAGTTCAATGACAGGCATTACTCACAGCTCCTCCCTGATGTCACGAACAAGATTGCTGATGTACGAGCGATGCGAGAGGAGCTCACTCATTCGATCGAGCACTGGCTTCTTCTCGCTTGCCGCGTTGCCTCGTTCGAAGATGTCATCCCACTGCTCAAAGAGCGCAAGGAGGCGCTGGTCAATCTCCGCGAGCCTGGCCCGCAAGCTCGAGAGCGCTTCTTCGAGCGAGGAACGGGCCTCACCGATCTCGCCCTCAACCGCTATTCTTTTCGCCGTTTTCAACTCTTCGACCCGCATGTTCAACTCGAAGACCTCTTCCAATAAATCAGCAGGCGGTTTCTTTTCCGCTTCCTTGTAGCCTTCCAGGGACAGCAGGTATTGCGCGCGGGTGACATTGCCACGCAGCGCGCGATAAGCGTCGTTGAGCATGGAGGACCGCTCCATACTCGCCTGTTGCTCCGCCTGGCTTGCGCCCATGAAGTAATCGGGGTGGAACTGGCGGCTCAGTGAATAGAACGACTTCTCGAGTTCGGCCGCGTTCAGTCTCAGCCTTCGCGGCAGTCCCAGGAACGAAAAGAAATCGGTCTCCGCAGACAACGGTTGAATGCGGCGACACGCCGGGCAAAAGTGCACATCGGCACATCGAGCCTGGCAGAACGCGCATGTTTGCAATCTTTTTTCCGTATTGGTTGCAGCTTCAGCCATTTGACTTCGCGTCTTTGCGCTCTCTGCGCCTCGGCGTTAGTCGTCCTTCGCCAACAAAAAGATGGTTGAGTCCTTGAAGCCTCAACCATCGATCTGACTCAAAATGGTTTTCCAGCGTGAGGTCGCGTTCAAAACACCGGCTAAAGTTTGTGCCGCGTCACACGGCAAACGATTCGCCGCATCCGCAAGCCCCCGAGGAGTTGGGATTTGTGAAGGTAAATCCCCTTTGCATCAGGCCCTCATCTTTGTAATCAAGGGTCGAGCCGTCGAGGTACAGAATGCTCTTCAAATCGACGAAAACCTTTACACCGTCCTTCTCGAACACGCGATCGCCCGGCTGCTCTTCTGTGTCGATCGCGAGATTATAGCTGAGCCCCGAACAGCCGCCTCCCTTTACGCCGACTCGCAAACCGCCCTGGGTGATTCCCTGATCGCGCATTATCTCGCGCACTTTCTCGACAGCTCGTGGTGTTAGTTCAATCATTTTGGTTACGCGTTTACCGCGACCTCTTCAGCTTTGTTCTCGTCCGCCGGTTGCTTCTGTTGATAGTCGCGAACCGCCGCCTTGATCGCGTCTTCAGCAAGCACGGAACAATGAATCTTGACCGGCGGCAGATTCAGTTCCTTCACGATAGCGGTGTTCTTTATCTCGAGCGCCTCGTTGACCGATCGGCCCTTGAGCCACTCGGTCGCGAGGCTCGAACTGGCAATGGCCGAACCGCAACCGAAGGTCTTGAACCTCGCATCCTCGATCACCTGAGTTTCGGGGTTGATCTTGATTTGAAGCTTCATCACATCGCCGCATTCTGGAGCGCCAACCAGACCGGTTCCGACGTTCGGATCTTTTTTATCGAGGCTTCCAACGTTACGCGGATTGTTGTAGTGATCAACAACCTTGTCTGAATATGCCATGAGTGTCTCCGATCTCTCGTTTGCTCAGGGTTACCGTCTATTCTCCGGCCCACTGGACTTTGCTGAGGTCGACGCCTTCCTGGACCATCTCCCAGAGAGGTGAAAGTTCTCGCAGTCTATTCACCGCTTCATTCACTCGGCTGATGGTGTAGTCGACTTCCTCTTCCGTGTTGAAGCGCCCCAGTCCGAAGCGGATCGAGCTGTGCGCAAGCTCTTCGCCGACTCCAAGCGCCTTCAGCACATAGCTGGGTTCGAGGCTCGCCGACGTGCACGCCGAACCCGACGACACTGCAATATCGTTGATGCCCATCAGCAGTGACTCACCTTCCACGTAGGCGAACGAGACATTGAGATTGCCGGGCAGCCGCTGGGTTGGGTGCCCGTTGATGTATACGTCGGGAATCTCGTCCATTATTCCGGTGCGAAGTTTCTCACGAAGGTTCAGCACTCGTTGATTCTCCGAAGGCATCTCTTCTTTAGCGATTTCACAAGCCTTGCCCAACCCTACTATGCCGGTGACGTTCAACGTTCCGCTTCTCATTCCGCGCTCGTGACCTCCGCCGTCCATCATCGGCACCAGCATCACGCGGGGATTCTTCCGCCGCACGTAGAGTCCGCCGACGCCCTTCGGACCGTAGATTTTGTGGGCTGAGAACGATGCGAGGTCGACGTTCAGCTCGTGCGCGTTAAACGGTATTTTCCCGATCGCCTGCGTCGCGTCGGTGTGAAACAACACGCCCCGCTCCTTGCAGACCTTGCCGATGCCGGCGATTGGCTGAATGACGCCTATTTCATTGTTTGCCATCATGATCGAGACGAGGATTGTCTTGTCGGTGATCGCGTTCTTGACGTCATCGGGAGAGATCAAACCGTCGCTTCCAACCGGCAGATAAGTCACTTTGAAGCCGCGCTTTTCCAGTTTCTTGCAACTGTCGAGTATGGCCTTGTGTTCGGTGACTGCGGTGATGATGTGATCGCCTCGCTCGTAGTACATCTCGGCCACGCCTTTGAGAGCGAGGTTATCCGATTCGGTCGCGCCGCTGGTGAACACGATCTCCTTCGACGATGCGCCGATCAGATCGGCCACCTGCTTGCGAGCGTTTTCGACTGCCTCTTCCGCTTCCCATCCGAACTGATGATTGCGGCTCGCAGCATTTCCGAATGTTTCCGTGAAGTATGGACGCATCGTCTCGAAGACGCGTGGGTCACACGGCGTTGTCGCGTGATAGTCCATATAGATTGGGAGCTTCAGCGTCATTTCATTCTCCTAAGGCGTTGAACCCGCGCTTAGACTCGAACTCACGCGCCAGACTCAAGCGACCTCCTTGGATTGATGATCGGCAATACTCTCACTAATCGGCTGGCCAGCCAGAACGCGTTTCGATCTTATCCTGAGCCCGTAAACAATCTCGGGCCTCGTCTTATTGGCAAGATCGGCAACGGTGATCGAATCCAGAAAGCTGTCTACATGTTCCGCTAACTGCTTCCAGATCGCTCCGCTGATGCAACTGCTGGAAATCCTGCAGTCGTCAACTGATTCCTCCTTGCTGAAACAGGAGCTTGTGTAGAGCGGCGACTCGATCAACCGCACAATCTCGCCAATCGTGATTTCGGAAGCGTCGCGCGCCAGCACGTATCCGCCGTGCGCGCCCCGGACGCTTTTGACGATGTTCCCTTTTCGAAGCTGCTGAAAGAGCTGCTCCAAAAACAGCAGCGAGATTCCCTCCCGCTGCGATATCGCCGCCAGCGGAACCGGAGAACCTTCCGAGTGCTGGGCGATGTCCAGAACCGCCCGGACGGAGTATTTTCCTTTTGAAGAAACCTGCATAATCTGGCCAGCAGATTTTAGACTTTAGCGATACCCGACCATCGGAGTCAAGTTTATTCTTGACTGCTTTCGTCAGCTATGGCGAAAACCCCTTAAGTCAGTGATCAAAAGGTCTAACGCAATCTTGACCTTCCGGTACAGATTCCGTAATATTAAGGTGACGTTTGTTGAGCGAAGACCTCAACGAAAGATAGAGAGACCCGAGAGGTGGCATGGCAACCAATCAGGAAACAGTAGAGTCGCTGGTGAACCGCGAGTACAAGTGGGGCTTCGTAACAGACATCGAGGCCGACTCGGTGCCCGCCGGGCTGAATGAAGACGTAATCCGGCTCATCTCCGCCAAGAAAAACGAGCCCGAGTTCATGCTCGAGTGGCGGTTGAGCGCGTACCGTCACTGGGAGAAGCTGGAGAAAACGAGCGCCGAACCCAAGTGGGCTAACATCCACTATCCGCCGATCGACTATCAGAGTATCGTCTACTACTCCGCGCCCAGGACCAAAGACAACCCCAAGAGTCTGGATGAGGTCGACCCTGAGCTGCTCAAGACATATGAGAAGCTTGGCATCCCCCTGCGCGAGCAGGAACTCCTGAGCGGGGTTGCGGTTGATGCGGTGTTCGACAGCGTTTCGGTCGCGACTACATTTAGAGACAAGCTTGCGGAGTTAGGGATCATTTTTTGTTCGTTCTCCGAAGCCGTTCGCGAGCATCCGGAGCTGGTGCGCAAGTATCTTGGCTCAGTGGTGCCTTACACGGACAATTTTTTCGCCGCGTTGAATGCGGCGGTCTTCACCGACGGATCATTCGTGTACGTCCCAAAGGGAGTGCGATGCCCGATGGAACTATCCACCTACTTTCGCATCAACGCTCAGAACACAGGGCAGTTTGAGCGCACTCTGATAATCGCCGATGACGAAAGCTACGTCAGCTACCTCGAGGGTTGCACCGCGCCAAAGCGCGATGAGAATCAGCTTCACGCCGCGGTCGTCGAGTTGATCGCTCACGACAACGCAACAATCAAATACTCGACGGTTCAAAACTGGTATCCCGGCGATAAGGAGGGAAAAGGCGGCATATACAACTTTGTCACCAAGCGCGGCAAGTGTCTCGGCAAAAACTCAAAGATCTCGTGGACGCAGGTTGAGACCGGCTCGGCGATTACCTGGAAATATCCGAGTTGCATTTTGATGGGTGACAACAGCGTCGGCGAATTCTACTCGGTCGCGCTGACCAACAACTATCAGCAAGCCGACACTGGAACCAAGATGATTCATATCGGCAAGAATACGCGAAGCACAATTGTGTCCAAAGGCATTTCAGCCGGGCGCGGACAGAATACTTATCGGGGGATGGTTAAGATATCGAAGAACGCGCGGGGCGCCCGCAACTATTCGCAGTGCGACTCGTTGCTCCTGGGCGACAAGTGCGGCGCGCATACTTTTCCTTATCTCGAAGTGAAGAACTCGACTGCGCAAGTAGAGCACGAGGCCACCACTTCGAAGATAGGAGAGGATCAGATTTTTTACTTTCGCCAGCGCGGGCTGTCGAGCGAAGACGCGGTAAGCATGATCGTCAACGGTTTCTGCAAACAGGTCTTTCGCGAACTGCCCATGGAGTTCGCTGTTGAAGCTCAAAAGCTGCTCGGTGTGAGCCTGGAGGGTAGCGTAGGGTGATGGGAATGATACTCGAAATCAAGAATCTGCACGCAAGCGTCGACAAGAAGGAAATTCTCAACGGTATCGATCTCAAAATAAACGCCGGCGAAATCCACGCGATCATGGGCCCGAACGGTTCTGGTAAAAGCACCCTCGCTCACGTGCTCGCCGGACGCGAGGGCTACGACGTGACGGAAGGACAGGTGATCTACCAGGGGAGAGACTTGCTGGCGATGCCTCCCGAAGAGCGTGCCCGCGAGGGGGTGTTTCTGGCGTTTCAGTACCCGGTGGAGATCGCAGGCGTCAGCAACATGTATTTCTTGCGAGCTGCACTAAACGCGGTTCGCAAGCATCACGGGCTCGACGAATTCGACGCGATGGATTTTCTCAAGCTGGTGCGCGACAAGATGAAAATGCTGCATATGGATGAGACTCTGATGAATCGTCCAGTCAATGAGGGCTTTTCCGGCGGTGAAAAGAAGCGCAACGAGATTTTTCAAATGGCGGTTCTCGAGCCCAAGCTTGCCATCCTCGACGAGACGGACTCGGGTCTTGACATCGACGCTCTGAGGACGGTGTCGGACGGAATCAACAGACTTCGCGGGCCGGATCGAGCAATCATACTCGTCACTCATTATCAGCGGCTATTGGATTTCGTTGTTCCGGATTTCGTTCACGTGCTGTCTGAGGGCCGAATCGTGAAGTCAGGCGGGAGGGGGCTGGCACTCGAGCTTGAGGAGAAGGGTTATGCGTGGCTCGAAGAGAGCGCTGCGCCGGTGAAGTCGGGAGTGTCTGTGCGATGATCGCAGCAAAGGAACTACCAGGCGCTTATGTCTCGAGCTTTGCCCGGCTGGAGAAAGCCCTCAGTCGTGACGGGCAAGGCTGGCTTGCCAGCCTTCGAAAGGAAGCGATAAGCCGATTTGCTGAACTCGGGTTTCCGACGACGAAGCTCGAGGAATGGAAGTACACCGACGTCTCTCCCATTGCGAAGACATCCTTTCAAGCGGCGGAATTCAGGGCAGACGGTTTGCCCGCTGAACGCCTCTCCGACCTCCCCCTGGCGCACGCGGCGTTTAGTGAATGCTGTAGCCGGATAGTGTTCGTCAACGGCCACTATAACCCTCAGCTATCCTCACCCGATTTGCCGGAGCGGGTGCTCGCAGGCAGTCTGTCGGCGGCGATCAAACGCAACGCATCGAATTTGCAGAAACATCTTGCGCGCTACGCCAGCATCGAGCGGCACGCGTTCGTAGCGCTCAACACCGCTTTCATGGAAGACGGAGCCTTCATCGAGATACCGACCGGCGTCGCAGTCGAAACCCCGATCCACTTGCTGTTTGTTTCTACCGCCGACGAGCCGATCGCCGCGCATCCTCGTAACCTGATCATCGTTGGCGACAACAGTCAGGCCAGCATCATAGAAGATTATGTCGCGCTCGGAGACGCCGGTTACTTCACCAATGCGGTCACTGAAATCATCGCCGGCGAGAACTCCGTGGTCGACCACTACAAGCTGCAGGCTGAAAGCGAACGTGCCTTTCACATCGCCACCGTCCAGGTCCATCAGGCTCGAGCGAGCAGCTTTACGGCGCATTCGGTCTCGCTTGGGGGCGGGATTGTACGCAACGACGTGAACGTAGTGCTTGACGGTGAAGGCGCTGAATGCGCGCTCAACGGCCTGTACGTTACGGCTCACGATCAACACGTGGACAATCACACGGTCATCGATCATGCAAAGCCGCACTGCATCAGCCGTGAGATCTACAAGGGCATCCTCGACGATCAGTCGAGCGCGGTGTTCAACGGAAGTATCGTCGTGCGCAAGGACGCGCAAAAGACGGACGCCAGACAGAGCAACAAGAATCTGTTGCTCTCGGAATACGCAACCATCAACAGCAAGCCCCAGCTCGAGATTAATGCCGACGACGTGAAGTGCAGCCACGGAACGAGCATCGGCCACCTGGAGGAAGACTCGATTTATTATTTGCGTTCGCGCGGCATCGGCGTGGACGAGGCGCGAGCCGTTCTGACTTACGGTTTTGCCAACGACGTTCTGAACAGGATGAAGCTGGACGCCGTTCGCGTTCGGCTTGAATGTGCGCTGCTGGCGCGGATGCCCGGCAGACATCCGCAATTGGAGGAGTCATGAAGGCGACAGGCGGGATATTAGCTTCAGAGAGAGATACGAAGGCTATTCCATTCAACGTGCGCGCAATCAGGGGCGACTTCCCGATTTTGAAACAGCGGGTACACGGGAAACCGCTCGCCTATCTCGACAACGCCGCTACCAGTCAAAAGCCGAGCGCGGTTATCGAAGCCACTGCTCGCTATTACGCGGAGGATAATTCGAACATCCACCGGGGGGTCCATCTGTTAAGCCAGCGCGCGACCGACCAGTACGAAGCCGCAAGACTGAAGGCACAGCGATTCATTAACGCCGCTCGCTCCGAAGAAGTCATTTTCGTTCGCGGAACAACTGAAGCCATCAATCTCGTCGCCAGCACGTTTGGTCGTGAAAACGTCGGCGCGGAAGATGAAGTCCTGATAACCGAGATGGAACATCATTCCAATATCGTTCCGTGGCAGATTCTTTGTGAGGAAAAGAGAGCGCGGCTCCGCGTGGCTCCTATCAACGACCAGGGCGAGTTGATTATCGAGGAGTTCGACAACCTGCTCAGTGAGAGAACGCGGATTGTCTCGCTCGTTCACATTTCAAACGCTTTGGGGACAATCAATCCGATTCGCCGCTTGATCGAGTCTGCTCATCGCGCGGGGGCCGTCGTACTCATTGACGGCGCGCAAGCTGCGCCGCACGCGCAGATTGACGTTCAGAGCCTGGGCTGCGATTTCTACGCGTTTTCCGGCCACAAGGTCTACGGCCCAACAGGCGTCGGCGTGCTGTACGGTAAGGCGAGTCTGCTTGATCGCATGCCTCCTTATCACGGGGGCGGAGATATGATCGCTTCCGTGACCTTCGAGAAGACGACTTACAACGTCCTGCCCTACAAGTTCGAGGCGGGCACGCCGAACATCGCAGGGACGATCGGGCTCGGCGCCGCAATCGACTACGTGAACCACATCGGGCTCGAGAATATCGCTCGATACGAAGGGGAGCTCCTGACTTACGGCACGGAAACACTTTCACGGATCCCCGGGCTAAGATTGATTGGAACGGCGAACGAGAAAGCGAGCATTCTTTCTTTCGTCCTCGATGGCATCCATCCTCACGACGTCGGAACGGTCCTGGATCGCGAAGGAATCGCAATCCGCACCGGGCACCACTGCACGATGCCGCTTATGCAGCGATTGGGCATACCTGCAACCTCGCGAGCCTCGCTGGCTTTTTACAACACGACGGAAGAGATCGACGCGTTGGTGAAAGGCATCCAGAAGGTCAAGGAGGTACTCGGCTCGTGACTGATCTCCAAGACCTCTATCAGGAGCTGATTCTGGATCACGGCCGAAGGCCGCGAAACCTGAAGCGACTTGAAGGCGCCAACCGAAGCGCCGAAGGCTTCAATCCGCTGTGCGGCGACAAGGTCAAGGTCTACGTGAAGATGGATGGTGATATCGTGAGCGACGTCAGCTTCGAAGGGTCCGGGTGCGCGATCTCTACCGCCTCTGCCTCGATCATGACCGAGACTCTGAAGGGCAAAACACGCGCAGAGGCGGAAGCGCTCTTTCAGACGTTTCACGATCTGGTCACAGGCCGGGAGCGAAAGCTCGACTCGCCCGAACTCGGGAAGCTCGCAGTCTTCTCGGGCGTAAGCGAGTTCCCCATTCGCGTCAAGTGCGCCACGCTGTCCTGGCACACGCTCCGCGCCGCATTGAGTGGAAAGGAAGCGGTCGTGTCCACTGAGTGAACCGGCCGGCGGTGATGGGTTGGCTGATTTGTAGTTCTTGGTTTCGAAACAGAGAGGGTAGGACGATGGAGGAGCTCAAGGTACTCGATCTCGAGGCGCCGATAATCGACGCGCTGCACACTTGTTTCGACCCGGAGATTCCGGTCGATATCTATGAGCTTGGACTGGTCTACGGGATAGATGTGAAGCCGCCCGGGGATGTGCGCATCACGATGACCCTGACTTCACCGAATTGCCCGGTAGCCGGAAGCCTGCCCCTCGAAGTCGAGCAAAAAGTGCAAGCGGTTCCCGGAGTGACCGACGTGAAGGTCGAGCTCGTGTGGGATCCGCCATGGTGCATGGACAGAATGTCCGAGGCGGCAAAGCTCCAACTGGGAATGTTCTGATTTTGGAGTGCGCGGCTTGTCGCCGCTGTGGTTTGGCGAGTTGGAATGGGCGTCAAGTTGGCGCACTCCAACCTCGCCGGAGGGCGTGATATGAAGTTGTCTTCTCAAGAAGAATATGGTTTGCGTTGCCTTCTGCGGCTGGGAGCAGAGGGCGATGGCGGTACCCTGACCATCCCTGAAATCAGCAGAGCGGAGGGAATCTCTCCAGAGTATGTCGCAAAGCTGATGCGAATTATGCGGCGCGGTGAACTGGTTAAAAGCGCGCGGGGCGCCGCAGGCGGGTATACGCTGGCGCGGCCCGCGGATCAGATCACGGTTGGCGATGCGCTCAACTTGCTGGGCGGCCGCCTGTTCGAATCCGGATTCTGTGAACGCCACTCTGGCGTCGAGAGCCTGTGCACGCACTCGATTGACTGTTCGCTCAGATCGCTTTGGCGTGCCCTTCAGACCGCAGTGGACCAGGTGCTGACGCGGACCACCTTGAAGGACCTGTTGTGCAGCGAGCCCGAGATGGTTTCGCTGGTCACCGACCTGGTGAAGGTTGGGAACGTCCAGCAGAAGAATCCTGATGATATCGCTGGGTTCATACAACAAGTTTGACCGGGGTCGGGACATCAAGCCAGTTCAATGTTTCGAGCCACCCGGCGGAGCAGCAACGGCTGATCGTACAGCGCCACCAATCCCCTTCCAACCGATTGCCTCGGGCTTTCAGCAACCGCTACATGGAGCTTGGTAGCCTGGCTGAGTCGTGCATCCATCCCCGCGAGTAGAGCGATTCCACCGGTGAGCACCAACCCCGTGTCGTGAATGTCGCCGGCAACCTCAGGCGGTATCCGCTCGAGAACTTGTCGCACGACCTCTACCACCTGCCTGACGATCGGGTCGATCGCCTCGTGCACTTCAAACGCGGAGACCTCTATCATCTCGGGGCCGCCCTCGGTCATGTTCTGGCCCTTGACCACGCTCTTATGATCGTCGATCGGATCGGTTGCCGATCCGAGAACGATCTTCAACCGCTCAGCTGTACGCTCGCCTATCAGCACGTGGCGTTCGTGCTTGATGTAATCCGTAATCGCGCGATCCATATCGAGCCCGCCCAGCCGCAACGTCTCGGATTCCACGATTCCCGCATTCGCGACCACCGCGATCGAAGTCGTAGCGCCGCCGATATCGACCACCATCGACGCGCTCATATCCGCGGCGGGAAGCTTCGCGCCGAGCGCGGCCGCCAGTCCTTCCTCGACCAGGTACACGCGAGTTGCGCCGATTCCCTTTACAACGTCGCGAATGGCGAAGCGCTCCACGGATGTGATTCCCGCCGGCACGCTTTGAATGATCCGGCGTGAGAAACGGGCGCGGCCGCCGCGCGCCTTGCGAACGAATTTTCTCAGCATGGTCTGCGCGAGCTCCGAATCGGCCACGACTCCATCCTGCATCGGATAGGCAACCTCGACGTCTTCGGGGGAACGCCCGAGCATCTCGAGCGCTTCGCTGCCCACCGCGATCACCTCGCCGGAGATCTTATCGATCGCTACCAGCGACGGTTCGTTGACCACCATCCCGCGGCCGCGCCCGTAGATAAACGTGTGCACCGTTCCGAGATCGACCGCCAGGTCTTCGGTAAATGGATTGATCGAGAAATTCATAGTTCTCTCTGAATGTGATTCGAACAGGGATGATAACAACCGGCTGTTGAAAGGAAAAGACGGGTAAGCAGCCGTCAGAGACGAGTTCCATCACGCAAAAAAGCCGGGCGTCTGCAACAGCCCGGCTTCTCGCGATTGAGATTCGAAAGAGCAAACTACTTGGCGACCACGGAGTATCGAGCCTGTGGCGTCACCACTTTTTGTGAAACCAGATCGGTGATCCTCGCGGTCACAACGTATTCGCCGGGCTCCGCCAGTTTACCTTGCAGCGGTATCGCGCGGGCGACGACCAGTTGCTGGCCCTTGACGTCAATCAACCCCATTCTGGTCTTTCCGTCTTCCACCACGCGGGCCACTTCTTGACCGCCCTTGGTGATGACGTACTCGACTCGGAGAGCGGGCTGAAGCGTCGCCTGGTCCATATCCGCATCGTAAACCTGCAAGAACAACGCCAGGTTTTCCTGTGGCCTGTAGATCCCGCTGACCATCGGTCTGACCTTGAAGCGCCCGATGATGAACTGCCCCGCCGGTATGGCGCGGTTGTCCAGCGTTTCAATCGACGACGCGAGAATCAGCGTGCTGGTGGCAAACTGCTTCTCCTGATATCGAGGCACCTCGAACGAATGGTGAAGTACGCCCGTCTTGCCGCTCACGATGTCTCGCGCCACTACGTCAATCTTGTAGCGGCCGGGCGGCAGCACGACGTTCTTCTGGTAGATTGACTTCTGAGTCTGAGCCGCGGCCAACTGGTCTTCACCGTAGCGACCAGTCATTAAGACATCTTCAAACGAACCGGCCCGCCGTCCGGAAAGACTGGTCAGCTTCGCGTAGATATTTGCTTGCGCCGAATAGACGCCTCCCTGGTTCTTGAACGAAAGGTCCGCGTGATCGAACTGAACGGTGAAGGAGGTCACGACCGATTCGCCGCTCAACCTGAAGAAATCCGTGCGCACGCTGAACGGCAAGATGTCCGAGGCAATCTCGGGCAAGTCAGCTCGGACGCGCAAGTCCGGAAACTTCACTGCCGGCGCGCGCTGCAGATCCGCAAGCAATTGGAGCTTCTCAAAGGGCTGGTCTTTGGCGCGACCACCTCCGTACATACCGTTGCCAGGCAGGTTTCCGCCAAGCCCCGCAACACGGTCTGCCTTGTTAGCCATCCCAAGGCTCTCAGCAAGAGTCAACCCCGCACCCGGCACGTGGAGCAACGCATCCTTTTCGTCCGGGCTGCGCGCGATTCGATACTCTCCCGTTCCGGATGGGTCCACGAATTCTATCTCGATGTCCGAACCGATCCCCTCGATGTAGCGATACCACCACGTCTCGAACGGGTAGGTCGTAGTCGACCCGCCGCCCTCCCACGAGGGACGTTCATAGGCGCCGCCGGTCGGGTGAGTCTCGAGCTCGTCGGGCTTGCCGAACATTATGTAGATTCGTCCCCGGTCGGTGCGCCAGCCGGGCACTCCAGAAGCAAACTTCTCGTTAGCGTACTGGATTCGCTGGTGGTATTCCTCTTTGTATTCATTCTCGGGGGTATCGGGATCTGGATCGCGTCGGAGCCAGAAATTCTCGATGAATTGATCGCGCTCCTCATCAGTCTTGAGCGCCTTGAATGCCCTTCGCTCCTCGTCGGTTATTATGTAGAGGACATCCTCGTCCATCCAGTTCTTGTAGACGCTCTTTAGCTCCTCTTTCTTTTTACTCGCGTTGCGATCCTTGGCCGGCTTCTCCTTTGACTGGCTCTTCTCTTGAGCCATTGAGCTCGGAATCACCCCGGCAATCAACAAGAGCATCAATGCGACGCCTACGTTCCTCCTGAAGAGACAGACCTCACTCTTCATAACCGTTGCTCCTTTCACTCCTGAACCATTTCCAGACGAAGGCACATACAAGTGAGCGTAACGTACCGTGAAAGCTAAGTTTACGTAGCTCATTACCTGCGGTCAAGTTCCTCTGATTGCGCCGCGGGAGACCAGTGAGACTGTACGCCCAGACTTGCTTTCTTCTCTATGCACATCCGCATCCAGACTTAGAATGTCCGCGTCAACTCCCCTTGCGCTCAGATAGCTGGTATTCCTTCTCGGTCTGACGTTTTCGATGGAAGACCCAGGCTATACCGACGCTGAGGAAGTACAAGAGCAGCATCGGAGCCGCGAAAACCAATAGATTTGGCACGTCGGTCGTTGGCGACAAGACGGCGGCAACGATGAAGATCATGATAATCGCGTAGCGCCACACTTTTAGCAGCATTCGCGGTGACACCAGACCCAATCGGGACGTGAAAAACGTGACGGTCGGGATCTCGAACACGATCCCAAGGCCGAGCATGATCATGATTATCAAATCGAAATACTCGTCGGCCGTCACCAGCGGTCTCAGGTTCCCGGCCTGGGCAACGCCAAGCAGAAAATTGGCAGCGCGCGGAAACGCAATGTAATACGCGAATGCACATCCCAAGAGAAAGAATATCGAGGCCATTAGAATGAAAGGCGCCGCATACTTCTTCTCGTGCGGATAGAGTCCGGGCGCCACAAAGCCCCAGGCCTGCACCAGCAAAAAAGGCACTGCAAAAAAGATGGCCGCGTAGAACGCGACTTTTATGTAGAGGTTGAACGCGCCTTGTACAGTAGGCACTACGAGCTTGTCGTCGCGATTCACAAGCGCCTCGCCCGACTGGTACAACGCCGCGGGGATTTCCGCATCCTTGTCGATGACCACTCCGTTCGTCAAAAGCCATGCTTGCTTGGTCAAGAGTTGGACAGACCCATCGGGCAGCCGGCTAACCCGGGCAGTGATCGTAGCGCCCGCCTGAATCAAGTTGTTCTGAATCTTGGCCTCGACCGGGAAGGAGAAGGCAACCTCGCTTCCGTCCGGCAAGTCGGCGAGCGTGACGGTTGTCCCGCTCACCACGTTGGCGTAGATGAGCTTCGCTTCGAGCATCGCGGCGTGCACGGGCACTTCAAGGAAGTTGTAGATCTGTTGGGAGAAGATCCAGGAGACGATGAACGCGACCAGGATGAAGAGCGCGATCCGAATTAGCCGCTTGCGCAGCTCGTCGAGGTGATCGAGGAAGGACATCGTTCCTTCTTCGCTGAGCTGCTCGTCGTAGGCTTCAGAGTAGGTGGCCATATTTTGGAAAGCGCCGCGGAGTCAACCCGTGCAACCGCTTCCGTCACACGCACCGGTCCAGATCGCTTTACATCCAGTCGCGCTTAGTCTCCTGAGCGGCAGTCGCTTCGTGCTGGGCGGCCGCAGTGGCTTCAACCATAGCCGGGAGAGGCTGGGACTCATCCGGGGTAGTTCCTGCAGCATCATTGCTTTCGACAGGTGGACTCTCTGAAGCCGCGAAGTCGCTCGAGCGTTCAACGCGCGGCGGGCTCGGAGGCTCGATGCGCCTTCGTTCCAACTCCACTTCGTCTTCCCACTGACGTTTGAAGTCCTCGCTCGCCCGGCGAAACTGCGCCAGGCTCTTGCCAAGAGTCTTTCCGAGCTCGGGCAGCTTTCGAGGGCCGAAGATGATCAGCGCGATGACCAAAATAATCAGAATCTCTGGCATTCCCAGGCTTCCCATAATAACCCCTCATCCTCTGATGTACTGTTTGGGAGACAAGCTTAGATTTCGCCCTGGCGTGGGTGTCCGCCAAGCACAAGTCAATACTAGGTTAGGCTAACAACAGCCGTCAACTCTTCGCTCCCCAAGCGCAATGTAACAAGCATCCGCTCCGGCCTCGCGCGAAGCGTTGTCACTTGTCCGGCCTAGCGGATATAATCGCCACTCCGCTGATTCCAATCGAAAGTCAGTTCTTGAAGGAGAATCGAAATGAAGAAGGCTTCTCTGTTGAGCGCGCTTATTATTTTCTTGACCGCAGCCGCTTATGCGCATGACCCCCGCAGCGTCGCGAAGGACTTCTCGCACACACTTACCCTCGAGGGCGCGGGGAAACTTACGCTCAGCTATAAGTCACTGCACTTCAACGAAACCAATTTCAACAATAGAAAAACAGAACTCAATCTGAAGACCTTTAACCGGCTATGGAAGGCCGTCGGCAAGTTTGACACTGAGTTCGAGGTCGTGATCGCAGGAGTCCACGTTCCAAAGGGCTCCTACACTATGGGCATCAACTTCGACGCGAGCGACAACTTCAAGCTGATTCTGGCCAGCGGCGGAAAGGACATCTCGATCCCGCTGCAGTTCGCCATGGATGGCCCGCCCGCCAATTATCTGACCTTCGATTTCAGACCGGAGAATGACACCGATACCTTCGCCCTCGAAGCTCGATACGGCAAGGCGCGTGTGTCCGCCGAAGCCAAAGTTCCCTATCTGGCGCCGCACGAACACGAAACAGCGAAGCCAGCCGAAAAGAAACCGTAACAACCACTCACCTGGCTGGTATCAAACTTCCGCGGGTTCTTTGCTTGCGTAGCGAGTCTCGATGTACTCGTCGAGGATTCGTATGAAGTCCGGCACAATATTCGGACCTTGAAGCGTAACGAATTTGCTGCCGTCGACGTAAACCGGCGCCCGTGGTTCTTCGCCGGTCCCGGGCAAGGATATCCCGATGTTGGCGTGTTTGGACTCCCCCGGTCCGTTTACGACGCATCCCATCACTGCGACCTTCAGCTCTTCCACCCCAGTGTATCTGTCCTTCCATGACGGCATTTGCCTGTGGATGTAGTTCTGAATATCCTCGGCCATTTCCTGGAAGAGCGTGCTGGTGGTGCGCCCGCAACCCGGACAAGCCGTAACGAGCGGGACAAAACTTCGAAGCCCCATTGTCTGAAGAATATTCTGCGCAACAGTCACTTCTTCGGTACGGTCCCCGCCGGGGCGAGGTGTAAGCGACACTCGAATCGTATCGCCGATGCCGCTCTGGAGAAGCACTGCCAGCGCGGCCGCCGAAGCGACTACGCCCTTGTTCCCCATCCCGGCCTCGGTTAGACCGAGGTGCAGGGGATAGTCACATCTCGCGGCGAGATTGCGATAGATCTCGATCAAGTCCTGGACTTCGGAAACTTTCGCGCTGAGGATGATCTGGTCGTGCCTCAATCCGCAGCGCTCGGCGAGCTCCGCGGATTCGAGCGCGCTGACGACGACCGCTTCGTGCATGACCTCGCGCGCATCTTTCGGGTCGGGCCGCGCGGCGTTTTCATCCATCAACCTTGTAAGCAGCGCCTGGTCGAGCGAGCCCCAGTTGACGCCTATGCGCACGGGCTTGTCGTTCTCGATCGCCACTTCGATCATCGATTGAAAGTTCTTGTCGTGATGCTGACCCGGACCGACGTTTCCGGGATTGATCCGGTATTTAGCGAGGGCACGGGCGCACTCCGGGTATTCCTTCAGGAGCTGGTGACCGTTGTAGTGAAAATCGCCTATCACCGGAACGTCAACCCCCCGCTCGCCGAGCTTTTGGGCGATGTGGGGCACCGCAGCCGCAGCCTGGCGAGTGTTCACCGTGATTCGCACGAGCTCCGAACCCGCGCGCGCGAGCTCCTCTATCTGCCGCGCAGTGGCCCCGACGTCGACCGTATCGGTATTGGTCATCGACTGTACCACGATGGGGTTGTCCCCGCCGACTCTTACCCCGCTGACATCGACCGCCACTGAAGATCTTCTGTTAATACTCGGCACCGAAGGGCTCCTTTGAGGGTTCGAATTAGATTTGGATTGTAGCGTCTGTGTTGGTGAGTGGCAATGATAGGAGCTGAAACGGATTAGTGGTGGAATAGTTTGTTTGACTTGGCGACTGCCTCTTTGCCACAAAGGTGCCAAGTCACGAAGCTGCACAAAACAGGCCTCGCGTGATCCCTCGTGTCCTTGTGCCTTTGTGGCGAGCTCATTGCAACACGCAATTCCACCACGATTGAAAGCTCCGGACCTTGCAGATTGAGGAGACACGCATTATTGTTGCGCCGTTTCGACAATCGTCGATCTTTGCCGTTGGAGGATATGAGGCAAGAATGAGAGACAAGCTTAGCGAACTGGAAGATGCGCAACAGGGACTTGCCGCGAATGCGCCCTACTCAGTGTCTCAGCGGTATACGTTGTCGCACCATATGGTGACCACCGCCTTTACGCTTGACGGGTTTCGCATCGTTCGCACACTTGGCGTTGTACGGGGCATCACCGTGCGCTCGCGTTCAATATTCGGCACGCTTGGGGGTACGCTTCACACGATAGTAGGCGGCAACATCACTGCTTTCACGCGGCTATGTGAAGTGGCGCGCGCGGAAGCCTTCGAAATCATGGTTCAACACGCAAGCGAGATCGGGGCCAACGCGGTGATCGGAATGCGTTACGACGCCAACGAGATCATGAATGGCGTGACGGAAGTGCTCGCGTACGGCACGGCGGTGGTGGTCGAACCCATAGAATAGCTCCGCCTCTTTTCCTTGAAACAACTGCGCTCCCGTGAGTAGTATATCTGTGGAAGCTTGAAGCTGTGCGGCTTCGTTAAGAGGCTCAGGGCGTTTTTACCAAGGAAACGAAAGACAACGGCGCGACCGAAGTGTTGCTCTTCGGTCGCTTCCGTGCCGCGCCGCCTTGGCTGGAGTTCCCCGTCAGTGGATCACACGAGTTGCGAAGGGGATCCCTTAGGAGCGCTTCCAAAAATCGATCCCTCCGCTAAGGGGGAAAACAGTTTCAGTCATGGAGGCTTTCGAATGAAGTACAGAATGGTGACTTTTGCAGCCGTTTTGGTGCTCGCCAGCATCGCGTTGGCGTGGGCCGCGAACATCGATGGCAAGTGGGTTGCTCAGATCCCGGGCCAGGGAGGCCAAACACAAGAGCAGACTTTCACCTTCAAGTCTGATGGTGAAAAGTTGACTGGCACCGTGACCAGCCCGCGCGGAGAGGCCGCGATCTCGGATGGAACGATCAAGGGAGATGACATCTCCTTCACTCAGACCTTCGAGATGCAGGGCAACTCGATCAAGGTGATCTACAAGGGAAAGATCTCCGGCGATGAGATCAAGTTCACCCGCACCAGAGAGGGGAGCACCCGACCGCCGACGGAGTTTACGGCAAAGAGAGCCAAGTAGCACCACGGGCCCGACAGCGATCAAACTGCCGGGCCCAAAGCTTCTCCCTCGATTACGGAACATCAGCCAGTCTGCACCGGCTCGTCAGCGTCCGGTGAACAGAGTCGTCTCATCCACAAAACAAAGTCCGTTGCCCCACGGGTCTTTCGCGTAAAAGGATCGCTCACCCCACGGACGCACTACAATGTCGCCCGCGCTTTCGTCGTGTACCTGCTCGTCGGACAGGCATCCTAACGCGCGCGCCCGCGCGTGAATGCTATCAAGGTCGCTGACCGAGAAATAGACATCATCAACGTTGGGGGTTGCCTTCATCCCGCCGGGCGAAGGATCAAGCAGTGCCAGAATCACCGGACCGCAATCGAAGTAGGCGCGCGAGCCGCGCAGCATCCTCCCGGGCGTCGCAAGCAGCTTGGTATAGAACGCGACTGCCTTTTCCAGGTCGCTTACTTGCACTACAACGCGGAACAGTTTCGGACTTTCAGCCATTCTTCTCCTCCCGTCTTCAATGTCAGCGTCGGTCTTAAAAGGTATAGCGCTCGCGAAACGAACCAAATCCGTAGTTTGGTGCTTGCGCTTGTCCAAATAGTATTGCGACCGACCGCCTTCGAGCAACGGCGGCGGCGACCGAGAGAGCATTACCCGTTTGTTCAAACTCGGTGGAGCGCCGATCAGCCAGGCACAGCTCCGAGCGCGCATGTGGTCAGTGACCTAAACCCTGGACCATTTGCAGCATTTGCTACTCGCCTGGCGAATGGGTAATGTGTTGTCACCTATTCTCGCACGCCGCGACGACAAAACACTCGTTGAGGGCGTTAATGGAGGACATATGGTTGATCTGGGAAGTACCCTCAGTATTGTGCTTGGCTTTGTGACCATTGTTCTTGTGTTAAGCCTGATAATCCAGTCCCTTCAGAACGTGATCAAACGGTTGCTCCGAATGAAGGCACGACAGGCCGAACAATCGCTCAAAATGCTCTTCGATTACGCGCTGACCACGCAACCGACCAAGTACACGCGGCTGAAATACGCGTCTCCGATCCTCGCTGTAGCGAGCAAGTTCCTCACCGGCGGCGATCAAACCAGCGTGGGAGATACTCTGGTTGAAGAGGTCAAGCGCGAGGTGCTCAAGATGGGACGAAAGTCGTTCTGGGGCAGTGCCCTTCTCGACTCGGTTACCAAGGATGACTTGACGAAGATATTGAACAATCTCAATCTCGCCGCGAAAGACGTCGGAATCGACACCGCAGCAATAGAGAGCGCCCTTCAAGCGGGCCAGAACCTTGATCAAGAAGTGAAGACGGCAATCGCCGAAAAGATCGCAACAGTCGAGGCCTGGTACGACACGGTGATGCCGGGCCTCGCCGAGCGGTACGAGCGCGGGATGAAATGGATGGCGGTTCTGCTCAGCGTCATTGTCGTGCTCGCGTTCAACGCCGATGCAATCAAGATCTTCAAGTACGTCGCGGCCGACAGCGCGGTCCAGCAGCAACTCATCGACTACGCGCAGAACAGATCAAAGAGTCAGCCCGCGGCGACCGAAGATCAGATAAAGGGTGAGATCGACGAGATAAGCCGTTTGGCATCGGATTACAGGAAGTTCGGCCTTTCTCCATTCAGATGGGATGGGTTCAAGGCCGCACCCATGGGCTCGGTCCTCGGTTGGGTGGTGATGACGCTCTTGCTCAGCCTCGGCGCGCCGTTCTGGGAGGACGCGCTAGAGTCGGTATTCAGTCTAAAGAACACTCTGCGCGGAAAAGCGAAGGCGGAACAGAGCTCGACTTGATGTTCTTTCGGGCTCGCTCCCGGCTGGACCCGTGCAGCGCGCGATTGTCTCGTCAAGCCCTGGACGACCACGCGGAAAAGAAGCGGGGGGCCTGGCGAGGCAACTCGCGCTCGAGTAGGTGTTCAACTTCGGTAGACGAGGTGAGCTTCATCGCCTCTCTCATCAGCGACTGGACGCGAGCGAGCTCGACCGAACGGATAGCGTGTTTCACCAGAGGAATCGACGCCGGTACGAGACTCAACGTGCGAACCCCGAGACCAATAAGAGCAATCGCCTGCAGAGGATTTGCGGCCATCTCGCCGCACAACTCGAGAGGGACGTGTTCGGCTTCAGCAACGCGCACCAGGTGCGCAAGCGTCCGCAGTATGGCCGGGTGCAGAGGTTGATACAGATAAGCGACGTTCTCGTTAGCGCGATCGACCGCGAGAATATATTGAATCAAGTCATTGGTGCCGACACTCAAGAAGTCCGCTTCGCGCGCAAACACATCTGCCATCATCGCCGCGGCGGGGACTTCGATCATCACGCCGATCGGAAGCGCGGCGTTGTGCTCGACTCGAGCTTCGGCCATCTCCTGCTTTACATCGCTGATGATGCGTTTGGCTTCGCGCAACTCGGTAATCGTGCTGATGAGCGGCAGCACGACTCGTAGCTTGCCGTGAAGGTTCGCGCGAAGGACAGCTCGAAGCTGCGTGCGGAACATCTGTTCGACCTTGAGCGAGAGGCGCATTGCACGCAGCCCGAGGGCAGGGTTCTGCTCCGCTTCAAAGCCCGCCAGCGTGAGCTTGTCTCCCCCCAGGTCAAACACGCGAATGCTTGCGCCGGCCTCCCCGGTGGCTTCGGCGAGCTTCCGATAGACGTCGTACTGCTCATCCTCGCCAGGCAGATTTGGCAAGCGGTTCAAGAACAGGAATTCCGACCTGTACAACCCGATCCCCTCCGCGCCGAACAGCGCTAGCGACTCAATTTCCGCCGGCATCTCGACGTTTGCTCGCAGGGTTATCCGCGCGCCGTCAATTGTCTCCGCAGCCTTTCCGGTATCGGCGGTGGATCGAGTTCCCTTCCGGCTCTCTCGCAGTTGCTTTTCGCGATACGAAGCCAGAACCTGCCTTGTCGGACGCAGGATTACTTCTCCCGCGGTGCCGTCGATAACAATCCCGTTTCCGGTCCTGGCCAGTCGGGTCACATCGTGAAGCCCGACCACCGCTGGAATTCCAAGCGAACGCGCGATGATGGCCGAGTGGGAGGTCAGTCCTCCGATGTTGGTCGCAAAGCCGAGCACGTGTCTGAAATCGAGCTCAGCCACGGTGGAGGGGCCGACGTTCTTTGCGACAATGATAACGTCCTGGTCGAGTTTCGACAGATCGAATTCCTCGTGCCCGGACAGAATCGTTAGGAGTCGTGTCGCGACGTCTTCAAGGTCCGAGGTTCGCTCTCGAAGGTAAGGATCGTTGACTTGCTTGTAGACGTCGATCGCGCGATCGGCGACCGTGCGAACCGCCCATTCGGCGTTGACTCGGCGAGTGCGTATCTCGGTTTCGAGCTCCTTGATCAGTTGCTCGTCCTCGAGCATGAGCAGATGCGCATCGAGAATGAATGAGTGCTCGTAGCCGAGTTCCTGGGCGAGCCTCACCTTGATGTCTTGCAGTTGGGAGCGGGCTTCCTTGAACGCCTCACGAAGCCGACGCACCTCGGTTCGCGCCTGTGTGGCCGAGACCCCGATGTAGTAGAACTGATGCTGGCCGCGCTCTTCCAATCTAAGAACGCGCCCCACTGCGATGCCGGGGGAAGCAGGAACACCTTGTAGTCTCAGGTCGCGCGAGCGAGTCACGCTAGAAGACGCCATCCGATAGTTCCTCTCCGAACTTCTCCTCTACCAGTTCCACGAGCGCGCTTGCCGCGCGTTCTTCGTCCTCACCCTCGGTTTTGATTATAAGGCACGTCCCGCGAGACGCGGCAAGCAGCAGCACGCTCAGGATCGATTTGCCGTCGGCTGTTTCGTTGGTGTCCCCTCGAACAAGCTGGACCGTGCTGGTGAATTGCGAAGCTCGACGAACGAGGCGCGCGGCAGCCCGAGCGTGAAGCCCGAGACGGTTTGAGATTGTCACGCTGCGCTCCTGCATGTTCGACCGCGTCTAATCTTAACTCAATGTCCTCGGATCTGTTGCATCGCGCAAGCCGTCTCCCAGAAAGTTCCACGCCATGACCGCGATGAAGATAAACACGCCGGGAATCAGCACCCAGGGGAAGTCGTTCAACTGTCGATTGTTCTGTGCGGCAGTCAGCATGTTGCCCCAGCTCGCTTCCGGCGGCTGGATTCCGACTCCCAGGAATGACAGCGCCACCTCTCCCAAGATGTAGAAGGGCACCGAAAGCGTCGCCGTCACGATCACAAACGACATCGTGTTCGGCAAAATGTGGCGAACTATGATCCTCCAGTTGCTGAATCCCATGGCTCGGGCTGCGATCGCGTATTCCTGCTCCTTGAGTGACAACACCATTCCGCGAATCACACGCGCCTCGGTCGCCCATCCAATAAAAGCCAGGATCACCACGATGTTGACGTAGATCTGAGTGGAACTCATCCCGGTACCGAAGAGCTGGCGCAAGATTAGAATGAAATACAAGCTTGGCAGCGCCAGCAACACCTCTACGGTGCGCATCAACGCGAAGTCGGTCGCACCGCCGAAGTACCCCGCCACGCCGCCGACGATCATCCCAATGATGGTAGAGATGACGATGCCGATGATCCCGATCGACAGCGAGATCTGGGCGCCGTAGAGGATGCGCGAGAATATATCCTGGCCAATTTGATCCGCGCCGAACAGATACAGATGTCCGGGCTCATCGACTCCGAATAGATGAACATTCGAGCCGATGATCCACAGTATGCGATAGCTGTCGCCGCGGACGAGGAAACGGATGGGGTACTTCGCTGAAGTGTCGTAGCGGTAGCTCGCAAGCTGAGGGTCGACTGGAATGATCCCATAAACAAAGGGCCAGCTCAGGCGGCCCTGCTCGTCCAGCAGATGTATCTGCGTGAGCATCGGCTGGTGAAACGACAGGTCGTGTCTGGCGCTGTCGTAACTGTATGGCGCAATAAAACCAGCCAATACGGCCGCCCCGTACATCGTGACGAGCGTATACAGCCCGATCATTGCCGTGCGATTGCGACGCAGCTTCAGCCATATCAATTGCGAGGGGGAGCGGCCCCGCCTGGTCGCCGCGCGCGCGTCATCCGCGAGCGCAAGCGCGCCAGAATTTGCGCCTTCGTTCGACGGCAGCACCACCCGCTGATCGTTCTTTTTGAGCGCGTCAGACATCCAATCGGTCACTCAAGCCGAATTCTAGGGTCGATGATTGCGAGGAGCGCATCGGCGATCAGGCTCCCGATCACAAGCATCAACACCAACATGACCACCGACGCCATCACCAGCGGCTCATCTTTGTCTGAGAGCGCGTCGAAGACCAGCAGACCCAGCCCCGGCCAGCCGAAGACGTACTCGGTCAGCAGCGCGCCCGCCAGCAGCGTAGAGACCGAGAATCCGAACAAAGTGACGAGCGGGTTAATTGCATTGCCAAGCGCGTGCCGAGTCAACACCCGCCATTCGCTCAGCCCTTTTGCTCGGGCGGTGCGGATGTAATCCTGCGACAGGGTCTCGATCATCTCGCTGCGCATCTGGCGAACGTATTGCGCCATCCCGATCGTGCCGAGCACGATCATCGGCAAGACGAGGTGCCAACCGGTGTCCACAAGTTTTTGCCAGGGAGTCATCACTTCCCACATCACCTGATCGTGAATTCCGCCCGCCGGAAAGAGGCCGGTCTTAGCGGCAAACAAGATCATCAGCAACGAAAAGAACACACTGGGGATCGAGAGACCGAAAAACGATATGAATCCTATGACCTTGTCGAGCCAACGATTTCGATAAACTGCCGCGAGCATTCCGAGCGGGATTGCGAAGACCCAGGAAAACACAAGCGCAGATCCGGTCAGCAGCAGCGTGTTCAACACTCGCTGCCCGATTAACGACCAGACCGGCGCACTCTTCGTTAATGAGTATCCGAAGTCTCCCTGTACTGCCGGCCAGAACCAATACCAATAGCGCTCGAACACGTTATTGCTGTCTAAGTGATACAGCTGCTCCATGCGCTTAACATAGTCGGGCGAGATTGATGGATTAAGCCTGATGTTGGTGAGGTAGTTGCCCGGAGAAGCAACCAGCAGAGCCTTCGTGACGAAGGTAACGACTATGATCAACGGGATCGCCGCAAGAAGTCGTCGTATAAGGAAGGTCTTCATCGGAGGTCAGAAGTCAGAAGTAAGGGCTCAGAAGCGAGAGGGCAGGACTCAGAAATCCGACTTGTTTAGCTGGAGTTCGGACCGCTGACCCCTGACTTCTGACTTCGTCATTTCTTCAGGTATATCTCCTCGCAGTTCCAAGTGGCGCGAGGCGGAAGCGCAACCGGATGAAGGTTTCCAAACTTGTTTTTGAAAGCGACAGCCTCACGCGGAGCAACGAGGTTTATCTCCGGCAGGAATTCGGACCAAATTCGCTGTACCTGAGCGAACAGTCGATGACGCTCGGCCTGATCAGCGGATGATTCGATCTGCTGCATCAGCTTATCGGCTCGCGCCTCCCATTCGGTCGAGGGCACCCGCTGACTGGCAAAGCACGCGTGCTGTTGGCCCGACGACAGAACTATGTTCTTGTTGCCGGAGGGCCCCGTTGGCGGGTTCGGTTGCCATCCCAAGACCATCGCATCAAAATCGAAATTGGACTGCATGTTGTCAATCAAAACGCTGAACGCAACTGGATTTGTGTTCGCTTTGAGCCCAACGTCCTTCAGATTCCTGGATATAAAGCTCGCGGTCTCGACTCGCTGATTGTTTGTGGCATTTGTAACTATGCTGAACTCTACCGAGTGCCCTTCGGAGTCCTCGAGCACCCCGTCGCCGTTTGAGTCCTTTAGCCCGATTTCCGCCAGCATCTGGCGCGCGCGCCCAGGATCGTATGAATACTTCATCACATCGTCGCTGAACCAGGTGGTATCGCCAGGAGTCACGAAGGAATATAGCGGCACGGCTCGTCCTGAAAAAACGGTATTGGCGAGCGCCTCACGATCTATGGCGTACGATACGGCCTGCCGGAATCTCACGTCGCGAAACAGCTTCTGCTTCCACGGCTCCACGAAAGGTCTGTGCGTTTTCTTGTCATTCCCGGTATTCTGATTGAACACGAGCCAGTTGGTATCATACGAAACGCCTATCTCTTCGACTCTGATCTCCGGACTTTCCATTCTCTTAACCAGCGCATAGTCCTGAGGGCGGACGCGCGGCATTACGTCGATCTCGCCGGCGGCGAACTTTGATTGAACTGTGTTGAAGTCTTTCGCAATCACGAAGACCATGCGGTCGAGGTAGGGCAGGCGTTGTCCGCGGCTATCCACTTTCCAGAAGTAAGGATTGCGTTCGAGCACGACTCGCTGGCCGCTAACAAACTCCTTCAAGCGAAACGGGCCGAGCCCAACGATGTTGCTCGGATCCTCGCTTAGGGCCATCGTAGATGTGAATCTCCCCGCTCGCCAGTCCTGTTCCCACTTGTGTTTTGGTATTAACCAGAGGTTGTAAACAGCATCCAGGAAGCTCCCGTTCGGGCTGTGGAGCTTGAATCGCACAGTGTAGTCGTCGAGTTTTTCGAGATCAGGGACGATCGCCTCGCCGTTCTCGTCCTTGCCTTCGAGGAATACGTCAGCCGCCGGGTTGACCACATTCTTGTCAACGATCACGTTGTAGGTAAACACGACATCATCGGCATTGAACGGCTCGCCGTCCGACCAGCGCACGCCTTGACGCAGGTAAAAGGTCCAGGTCTTCGCATCCGATGAGGCCTCCCACTTCGTACAAAGGCCGGGATCGAAATCCGGAGGATTGCCTCCGTTGCGATAATCAACCGGGCAGCGAAAGATGTGAAACCACAACACGTCCGCCGACGCGTTGTCGGAAGCCAGAATGATGTTGAATGTCTTAGGGTCGTCAGGAACGGATGTCACGAGCGTGCCGCCGTGGATGCCAGACTCCCCCGTGTACTTGTAGACGTCCCGCGGTAGGTCACCTTGAAATGGCGGGTTCGGGGTGCCGCTCGCACCGCCGGGCGCGCCGACTTTGCAGCCCGCTCCTGCGATCATCGCGGTCATCACAACAACGGCGACGATTATCTTTTTCATTGGTGCTCCTCGGGGGACTATCTGAGTGCCGCCTGCCGACGGGAAAAGTAACTTAGACTCGAAGCCCTGTCAAATCACTGCACGGTTGACCAAGAACGAGCAATTCGGGCGGTTGCGGCTGAAATAGCTTTACGACAGAGCCGGGCTGCCAGTAGCTTTGTCGGAGCAATCAGAGCGGCATGCTTTGGTTGGGGGCGTCCATCTGGTTGACGGAGCGGTCTGGAGGTGGGATGAGAAACGGAGAACCTTGATTCGCTCTGCCTAGCGTTCACAGGCCGCGACGGGCGACTTCACGCATGCCTCTGAATTGCGTCGGCAACCTGCGGGGTGCTTCCGCAAGGGACACAGTCAAGAATGAAAGAGGCGACTGGATAGTACACGCCAGTCGCCTACTTGATTCCGGACGATTCAAACCGCTCGACTAGCGGCGTGGGCCGCGAGGTGGGCGGCGGTCTCGATTGAAGCCGCCGGGCCGTGGCGGACGAGGTCCCCGGTCCTCACGAGGCCTGCGCTCGCCCTCGTCCTCCCGATTGAAGTCGGGTTGCCGATCTTCGTCTTCCCCGCCGGTTTCGCCTCTTTCGTCTCGAAGTACCGCTTTTCGCGACAACCGGATCTTCCCTGACGGGTCGACATTGATCACCTTCACCAGCAGCTGCTGGCCTTCTGTGAGTTCGTCGCGTACATCCCTAACTCTGTAGTCGGCAATCTCCGAGACGTGCAAAAGCCCGTCGGTGCCCGGCAGTATTTCCACGAACGCGCCGAAGTCCGCGATTCTCTGTACAGTGCCGAGGTAGGTCTTGTTGACCTCCGGCACGGCGGTGATGTCTTCAATCGCACGCTTGGCAGCCTCGGCCTGTTCGAGGTTCGAGGAGGCGATATTGATTCGCCCGGTGTCTTCGACGTCAATCTTGCAACCGGTTTTTTCGACCAGTCCTCGAATCACCTTGCCGCCCGGTCCGATTACATCCCGGATCTTGTCGACTGGAATCTGTATGGTTAGAATCCGGGGCGCGTACTTGCTGATCTCCTCGCGAGGCGTCGGGATTGCGGCTTCCATCTTGTCCAGAATGTACAGCCGTCCCGCCTTTGCCTGATTGAGCGCGTCGGCCAGGATCTGCGCGTTGATCCCGGTGACCTTCATGTCCATCTGAAGGGCCGTTATTCCGTTTCGCGTGCCGGTGACCTTGAAATCCATGTCGCCGTAGTGATCCTCAGCGCCGGCGATGTCCGTCAGGATGGCGTATTTGTTCCCTTCCATCACCAGGCCCATCGCAACGCCGGCGACAGGCGCCTTAAGCGGCACGCCGGCGTCCATCAGCGCCAGCGCGCCTCCGCAGACGGAGGCCATCGAGCTCGATCCGTTCGATTCGGTGATGTCGGAAACGAGCCGGATGATGTAGGGCCACTCGGTTTCCGTGGGCAGCATTGGTTCCAGAGCCCTTCGAGCCAAAGCACCGTGACCGATCTCGCGGCGCCCCGGCGAACCGATCCGCCCCGTCTCGCCAACCGAGAAGGGCGGAAAGTTGTAGGCAAGCATGAAGCGGCGCTTCACCTCACCTTTCTCCAGATCATCCATATACTGAATGTCTTCGCTTGTTCCGAGCGTCGCGGTAACCATCGCTTGAGTCTCCCCGCGCGTGAACAACGCAGAACCATGCGTGCGTGGGAGCCACCCGACCTCGATCGATATTGGACGAATCTCGCTGAACCGCCGGCCATCCGGCCGATGACGCCGATTCAGTATGTCCTCCCGGAAGATCTTCTCCTTAAGGTGATCGAAGATCGCGCCGGCCATCTTTCGCCTGGCTGGTTCCTCCTCGGGATAGGCCGCGACGGTTTCTTCTTTGAGCTTGTCAACGAGCGTGTAGCTTTCGAGCTTGCCATGTTTGGTTGTATCGAGCGCGTCTCGAAGGCCGTCCGCAATGCGGGATTCGATTTCCGCGGTCATCGCCTGATCGAGCTCGGGCTTTACGACTTCGCGCTTCTTGATGCCGAGCTTCTGATACATATCTCTCTGAAGCCGGCAAAGCTTCTTGATCTCGTTGTGGCCGAACATCAGCGCCTCGACCATCACTTCTTCGGCGACTTCGTTGGCGCCGGCTTCGACCATTGCGATCGCTTCTTCCGAGCCTGCGACAATCAGATTCAACGAGGACGCCCGCACCTGATCGTAGGTCGGATTAACTGTGAATCGGTCATCGATCAGCCCCACCCGTACGCCCGCGATCGGCGTTTCAAAGGGGATGTCCGAAAGGTAGAGCGCGGCCGAAGCTCCGGTTATCGAGAGGACATCCGAGTCATAGTTCTCGTCAGCCGAAAGCACAAGCGCTATCACCTGTGTCTCGCTGTCATATCCTTCGCTAAACAATGGCCGGATTGGCCTGTCGATCAATCTCGAGGTGAGTGTCTCTTTTTCTGAGGGACGCCCTTCTCGCCTGAAGTAGTTGCCGGGTATGCGCCCGGCTGCGTAACCGTACTCGCGGTACTCAACCGTGAGCGGAAAAAAGTTTATTCCCTCGCGCGGCTTCGTTCCCACTGCCGCGACCAACACCATCGTGTCTCCATAGCGCGCTAAAACAGCGCCGTCCGCCTGTTTGGCTACCTTGCCCGTCTCGAGCGAAAACTCTACCCCCCCTAACTGAACTGACTGCTTCAACTCCATATCTTTCTCCTTCTCTCCGCTGCGCGCCTCTTTGCCTGTGTCCCGCTGTCGCGTCTTGTACATATTCCGACGGCGGCTCTGTTGTTGCGCGCGAGTGCTGCAGCTTAAGTCTCATGCCTGCATTCCAAAGTCTGTTTGCCACGCGTTGCCCGGGTGCCGATAAGCAACGAGGCCACGGTGAGCGGCTGAACCGGCTCGCTCCCGTGGCCATCGGTGAACTAAGTTTGTCTGAACCGTATCTTGCGCGACGCAAGCATCTCGTGGAGACTTTGCGGCTTCGCGCCAGAGAACCGACAACTGGCCGGACCGCTCGAAGCGGTTGCACCCGATTCCGGCCTTTCGCTGAGGTGTTCTCTATTTTCGTATACCCAGACGGTTGATGACTTCTCGGTAACGGTCGGCGTCCTTGCGCCTCAAATAATCCAACAAGCGCCGCCGCTGACTTACCAGCTTCAACAGTCCGCGCCTCGAATGGTTGTCCTTGACGTGGGTCTTGAAGTGTTCCGTGAGGCCGTTGATCCGCTGTGTTAGCAGAGCAACCTGAACTTCAGGCGAGCCGGTGTCCGTTGGGTGCGTCTTGTATTGACCGATCAGCTCGATCTTTGCTTCCTTAACCAGAGCCACTGTGACTGTTTCTCCTCCGCGGCCAAAATCTTCGTTCTCTTTGAACCGCAAAAACTTACCATACGGACTGCGGGCATGTAAAGTCCGACCCGGAGGGAACTAACGCTCATCAAGAGGGATTCTATCGCTGCGTGACGCTGCCTGGATTGGTGCCCAGGAACATCCGAATCTCCTCCTCGTTTCGGAGAACACGATTCGATCCAGCAGTCATTACGATACCTTCTCCCGGACGTTGCGCCTTCAGCTGGTGTTCGCGTTCGAGGGCCAGGGCGTGCGCGCCGGGCAGGGCCCCTTGAGCGAGGTAGTCAAGCCCGAGTTCCAGTTTTGCATAAGCTTCGGCAAGTTCGTGGAAAGTAACCTCGCCCGCGGGGACCCAACTGTTGGTGCTCAGGTTGTACCACCGAGCGACTGGATTCAGTGCAACAAGCGAGTCAAACCCCTCGGGCGGAAGCTCATGGTCAAGCTTCTTGCTGTGCCGCCGATGCGGGTTGATGCGACTGTCGTAGTTGCGGTCCAGGTTGACGCTACTCGATATCTCGATCGATTTGCCGTGCGTGGGTGCGTATCCGTCCACGTGAAGCCGGTAACGGTAATGAGCGTGCGTTAGCTGAACGATAAGCAGGAGCCCTTCATTAGCGAGAATGTAGTTGGCGACCGCCACAGGGTCCTCTACTCGGGCTCCCGCAAGCCCGGACAGCTTTGCGAGGAGATTCCTGTCAAGCTCTACACGACCATCGTCGTAGAGGCGAATCAATCCGGCATTCTCATCGCCTGCAATCCACCGCAACCGCGCCAACCCTTCACTCTTGTCTCCAGTGAGCCACAGTCCGCCCCGCCTCATCTGGGCTGACCCAAAGCCACCTTCGCCACCTATCAACAGTCTGAGGGCGAGACTGACCGGGTCCGGACGAGGAATGCTGTCAATATCGACGCAGGGTGCGATCTCGAGCGACCTTGCCTTCATAATTGGAAGAGATGGGAAGAGAGGTTTATTCTCCGTGCTTCGTGCGCCGGACGGTCGAGGCTTGTCGGGCGTCGCTCCTTTGGCGCCGCTGGTTCCGCGAAAGCCTGGAGGACTCTCCTCACGTGAGAGTGACAGAGTTGCCGCTCGCGGCGCGTTGACAAACCCGTTGCTCGAACGTTCAACAACCCGGGAGCCGTTGGGGACAACTCTACGCGGTCGCGTGGCCTCCTGATTCGCCTCGGCTCTTTTGACCAGGAACTCCTTGATCAACCGTTCTGCGACAAGGTGATTTCCATAACGGCGCGCCTCATCGCTGCTGAAAAAGGCTCCAACAAAGACCCTGGTCCAGGCGCCGCGTCCCGGCAGCTGGACGGTTGCGTACTTTGGTTGCTCACCGGCCAGAGCTAGTTCAGCGATTAATCTGTCTGCCAGTGTGCTGTTTGGGAAGGATCCGACTTGGAGAGTGAGCGAGCGTCCCGGCGCGGTCGCTTGCGAAAGGCTGACTGATGGCGCCGCGGCTGCTATCAGCAATGTAGATAAAAGGAAAGAGAGCCTGGAGTGCATGGCGCCCCCATCGAAGGCTTGCTTCAAGCGTCCATATCGGGAGGCAGGAACCGCTTTGACACGTGGGGCAGGTCTGATGCTCGCGCGGTGCTATGAAAAAGCCAGCGCTGCTAACCCCCATGGGTAGCGAACCTGAAATACGTTCCTCATCCTAAGTTACGACAATGAGGCTGTCAATAATTACTTCGCCGCTTCTTCCCGGCATCCAGCAGCGCGCGTCCCGACAAGACTGCACAGCAAACACCGCTCCCCAAGTCAGAGGCGCTCGGGTGGGATCAACGTGGGACTCGTCATCCTAATGAACGGCTGATCTGAGCTGGCTCCGATCCGCAGCTGCCCGCTGATCTGCGAAGATCAGCGAACCGAAGGCTGCGCTGAACAGCGGTGAATTCGCCAGTTCGAGGCTCGCTCGCCGGTTCGTTAACTTGCCTTCGGACTCTTAAGTAACTACTATCCTCATTTCGCGCTTTCCTCGAGAACTCCAGCGCAAAATCCTCCAATGCCAGTTCATGAAAAGACAATCGAAACGCTAATCGGAGCCGTGAGAAGGGTCAGCAGTTCGCTTGACCTGGACGAAGTGCTTGATACGATCTTCGAGGCGGTCAAGGAACTCATCGACTATTCGGCGGCTGTGATCTACGTGATGGACGCACGTAGCGGGGAGGTTCACGAGCTAAAAACGCGAGGGTACGCGCCGGAAGCAATCCCGGACGACTTCCTTTCGTCGGGCAGTGGAATCATCGGCTGGGTGATTCGGAACGGTACAGGCGAAATCGTCAATGACGTGAAGCGAGACACTCGCTATGTTAGAGTGCGACCAGAAACCCGCTCCGAAGTCGCCGCCCCCATCATCCGCGCAGACGGCCGCGTAATTGGGGTCATCAACCTCGAAGCCGACCGGGTCAACGGTTATGCCGAGCGCGACCTCGAACTGCTGACCATGTTTGCGTCGCTTGCCGCATCGGCCATCGATCACACCCTCCTCTATCGCCAGGTGCTGCGCCAGCGCCGCGTGGAGAGTGAGCTCGAACTCGCGCGAAAGGTGGTTGAAGGGCTGATGCCGCGCGCGTTCCCGTTGATCGAGGGGTTCGACATCTACGGAACCACGATTCCTTTCCGCGAAGTTGGAGGCGACTACCTTGATTTCATCGAGTCGATTTTTGACCGCGTGCCTCTTCTGGTAGCCGATGTGTCGGGCAAAGGGCTGGCCGCTGCGCTCATAATGGTATCGTTCCGGGCATACTTTCGCGCAACGGTTATCAACGAGCTTGCGATGCGAGTCGTGATGGCCCGGGTGAACCGCCTCGTGCACGATACGACCGCCGGCGAGAGATTTATCACAACTTTTTACGGACTGCTCGATCCTGAGAACAAGCGGCTTCTGTACATCAACGCTGGCCACAACCCGCCGTTGTTGCTGCGCGCCGACGGGACACGCCAGCTTCTCGATCAAGCGGGGTTGCCGCTCGGAGTGTTCGAGACGTCAAAATATTCGGAATCGGTGGTAGAGTTTTGCTGTGGTGACATCCTGGTTCTTTATACCGACGGAGTTGTTGAGGCTCGCAACGAGCGCGATGAAGAATTTGGTTTGAGACGGCTGGAAGAAGTGGTTCGTGCATCAAGCGAGCGCCGCTCCCACGAGATAGTTAACGAAATAACGACCGCCGTAAACGAGCACGCCGCCGAGGTGGGCGGTCCCGAGGATGACCTCACAGTATCAATCATTAAGGTGAAGTGATCGATCGCCACGCCCGCGCCATAACTCCCGCAACCTGCGCCTCCCCCTGGAATGGCCACCGCTATTGATAAGGAATTTGGAACTGTTGTTCAGCGTTGATTGAATGACGGCGGTAAGACCTGACTGAGCATCCCGGCTACATCACCCGATACTGACCGAGATCACCGGTTGACAGACTGCGTGATTCTTTAAAGAGTGATTTCCTTCGAAGCTTGTCGGCATACATCGCGCGATCCGCAGCGAGCAACAATTCGTCGAGGGTGTCCCCGTCAATCCCGAAGCTCGCACAGCCGACGCTCAAACCGATAAAAAGCCTCGAGCCCGCAAACCCAAAATCGTGACAGTCGATTGCTCGTTGGATCCGCTGTGACAACTCGGGCGCTTCCTCAAGGCCGACGTGGAGTATCGCGACGAACTCGTCTCCCGCGTATCTGCTCAAGAAATCACAAGAGCGAACCTGACCCTGCAACACGCCCGCGAGTTCGCTCAAGAGCTGGTCTCCCGCCTGATGACCGAGTTTGTCGTTGACCGCCTTGAAGCCGTCCAGGTCCATCATCACCACCGCGAACGAATCGCGATGTCTCCGAGCGCGGTCCGCCTCATCCTCAAACCGGTATCGCAACGCTCGTGCGTTTGGCAGGCCAGTCAGGGAATCGGTCAACGCGCTGGCTTCCGCGCGCTCGTGATGAACGGCGTTGGCAATTGCATCTGAAGCAAGCTTGGCGACAGCCTCCATCAGTCTCAGATGATCGGCGGTGTAATTCGCGAGATCGGCTGAGTAGAGCGCCAATGCTCCGAGCACTACGCCGTCTCGGAAAAGCGGCACGACTGTCGCTGTGCGATACTGTTCAATCGAATCCAGGCTCATTGCGTCAAAGTCAAGGCACGGATCGCAGTTGTGCATCGCGTGACGGTTGGCCACCACCCAGCCGGTTATCCCGGCTCCAGATGGCATGGTCTTGCCTTTTAGAATGTCGGCGTGGCGCCCTGCAACGTGAGCCGCCTCGATGTCGGTTGAATCGGGGCGCACAAGGTACAACACACAGGTTGTATAGTTGACGATGTCCTCGAGCCTCGAAGAAAACACCGCAAACGTGTCCCGCAGATCAAGGCTCGTGCCGATTGTCTGAGCGATCCCGTATAGAGTGATTACTTCGCGATGCGCGCTGCTGATGCGTTCGTACGCCATCGGCCCGCTGTCACCGGTCGTCTGCACGTTTCCAGGTTCGTGAGTCAAAACGGGTCGATGAGCCTCCACTCGTTGCTCGCGAATTTCCTCCTCAAATTCGTCGAGGTGATCCAGAAAGGTTCGCACTACATCCGGATCGAATACAACGCCGCTGCCCTCATTTAACATCGCAATCGCTTCCTCGCGAGTCATCGCTTTGCGGTAATTCCTGTCTTCGCGCACGGCATCAAAACAATCTGAAAGCGTCAGAATGCGCGCGATCATGGGTATCTCGTCGCCGCGAAGGCCGTCCGGATACCCGCGCCCGTCCCAGCGCTCGTGGTGATGCCGGACCACCGGAACTACCGGATATGGGAACCCAACGCGATCGAGTATCTCGGCTCCGACGATCGTGTGCACTTTCATCTTCTCGAACTCAGCGGGGGTCAGCGTGCCGGGTTTGTTCAATATGTAGTCCGGAACAGCCAGCTTGCCCACGTCGTGCAACAAGGCGCCGGCTTTGAGCGCTTCGATCTCGGGTTCAGACAATCCAAATAGACGCGCAAGTCCGGTCGCGTATATCTGGACTCTATGAACGTGATCGGCCGTCACTTCGTCCTTGGCGTCGATCGCGATTGCGAGCGCCTCGATCGTCTTAAGGTGCAGATCGGCCATCTGCTCTGCGTGCCGGTTCGAAGTCTCTAGGCGATCGAGATAGACCTTGTACGTGAAGTAGGCCGCGCCCAAAATGGGCGCCACTACGATGAATGTGTAAAACGATATGACACCGATGAGTTTGACGATCAGGCACGCGGTCATCGCTGCCGCCGCGCACGAGATCGCCGTCAATAGTGACGATTCCTTCCATCTCTCGAAAACCGAGAGACCGTTTTCGAGCGCAGTGGCGGCGCTGATCAATATAGAGTGCAGCGTGAAGTGACAGAGTGCCAGCATCACTGCGGCGAGAGTTAGCCTCCACGGACTCGATGCGAGCGCCTGCGGTCCGCCTATGGCCAATGTAGCGGTCCCGCTCGCCACGAAGATTGAAAGGCTCATCGCCGCCGAACTGAACAAAACCCGCCGGCGCTGTTTCCCGACCTGAATCGTGCACGCGGCAGCTTCAACTCCGGCGAGCACCACTGCGGCGTGCGTGCCGAATAACAACGCCGAGATGAAAACAAATGTATCGGACAGATTGACTGCGGTCCTGGCCCGCGCAATTCCGATGTCGATCCGCGACACCATCAGCACGGTTACCAGACCCAAAAGTGCCCATTCCACGTTGACGGGGTTAAAGGCGAGAGCGCAGGCCGAGTAAGCGAACGATACCAACCCTGCGATGGACACACAAACCGAGAAGAGCCGGGAAACGTCCCTCGAACCGTTGATTTGCTGCATGCCTCGACCCTCTCCACACTTGGAAATCAGGTTTTCCAAGCGACGGCCGTTCCAATTAGCCACCACTCCCTTAAGTCTACTCAAGCCAACGTTTCCGCGCGGTTTGGCAGTCAGCTCTTCGCGATTCTCGCGAGGGTTGCGCCGGTTTGATCGAAAGTTTTCGGTCAAATTGCAGCTTCGTTTGTTTAGAAGACTGTCGAAACTGCCAACAAAACCATCGGCCTGTGCTTTGCGTATGAACAAGCGTGCGGGTTATAAGTAAAACAAGCGTGTTAGCCACAATCCAACAAAAGGTGTCGGGGAAGTGCGAAAGAAGAAGTTCCTGCTCGCAGCGTTAGCCATAGCCGCCGCTTCAGCCATCACGATATCAACGATAGCTTTCGGAAACGGAGCCAAAGCCGAGTTCGGAAAAGCTCGGGTTGTAGAAAAACCAGATGAGACCGATGGCGAGGTTGCGGCAACCCTCCCGCTGTTTCAACGCGTTGATGAGGATTACACACGGGGCTCCCAGCCTGCGCGAGGGGGCATCAGCACACTCGCGCGCATCGGCGTCAAAACGCTGGTTGACCTCCGCTCGATTTACGACCACACGGATGAGGTGCGCGACGCGGCGGAAGCGATTGGCCTCGCGTATGTCTGGTTTCCGATGAGCGTGTGGAACCCACCCACTGACGAAGAAGCCAACCAGTTTGTCGCTTTTGTCACCGACGAATCGAAGGGGCCGTTCTTCGTCTTCTGCGCGGATGGCCTGAACCGCACCGGTGAGATGACCGCGATCTATAGGATCGAACATAGCGGGTGGACCGTCGAGAAGGCGCTCGAGGAAGCGGACAAGCTCGGCTTCAATCCCTACTACTATACGCTGAGAAACTACGTCTGGGATTATGCGCGCAAGTTCAGTCCTTCAGCGGTGCCGCCCACCGGCCGGCGTATGAGTTCGACCGAACCTTAGTCAATCCGCTAATCGCGCATTGAGAACGATCACGAAATTTCCGGGCGACGAATCCCCCGGCCTGGAGCCAGTCTTTGGAAGCGCGGGCAGCAGGCCTTCGTGTTGAGTCACGCTCAGCAGTAGCGAGGTCTCGCCGGGCCTGACGGTAACGACGTCGCTCATCGTTCGTTGTATGAACGTTGGGGCCAGGATGTTTTCATTCCTGACGACTGCCGACAACTCGATTCGCAGCTTGATTATGATCCTCTCGGCATCCAGAAGTCTCGGAGTCACATCCACGTTGAGCCCGGTGTTTTCGTACTGAAGCTGCTGCGTCCCCTGCGTTGTGGTGGAAGTCTGCACCGGCACCCGCTGACCCATGCGGGCCGATGTTGCCTCACCCGACAACCCCCGCACTTGAATTCCGGCGATTGGGCGGCCCTTACCATCCGCCATCAGGCGGTCGAATAGTCGTTTGTCCTTTACGATCTTCTCGAGATCGCCGGCCTGGTCGAGATTCACGTCGATGACGTCGATATCCATCACGATTGTGCGCGCAGGCGGTTGTGCCGGTCTATTTGGTTCTTGCGCGCTTGCAGTTACTGCCAACAGAAACACTAATCCCGTTGCTCTTGAAAGAAGCATCATCGTTCTTCACTCCTCGTGTGAGCTTGTTGATTCGTTAGACGCCCCGCCCTGCTCATCACGTTAAGCGCGAACGAGCGAGAAAAGTTCCAATTCGATGAAAGGAGTTAGCGGGTTAAGATGAATGGAACAATCGCGCTCAACAATAGAGCCGCTGATTCTCGCTGCCTTCGGTACGCAGATCAGCGCCAATCAGCGTTTGATTCCTAGTCATCTACATGCGCTCATTCGAGGCGCGACGCTTAACCCGAAAACGAGTGAGCTTGAAAATGGCGCGAGGGTTCCATCATACTTGCGCCGGTCGATTTACCGACGTGGCTCTCAATTAACTTCACGCGATGGCAAAGTTCAAGCCTCCCAAGATCGTCTTCGTGTGTCAGCAATGTGGCGCCCAACAACCTCGCTGGATGGGCAAGTGTCCGGATTGCGGCGAGTGGAATTCGCTTGTTGAAGAGAAAGCCGCCGGAACTCAATCAGAATCGTCGCCGCGCGGCGGCCTGTTTCGAATGCGAGAGGTTGCGCCCCTCGCCTATGAAGACATTGAGAGTCAGGACGACGCGCGCCAGCCCTCCGGCATCGAGGAGTTCGATCGAGTTCTTGGCGGCGGAATCGTTCCGGGCTCGCTCGTTCTCATCGGCGGCGATCCAGGAATCGGCAAATCCACCCTGCTGCTGGAAGTAGCCGACAAGCTTTCCGCCGTCTGCGGAAAGGTCCTGTACATTTCAGGTGAAGAGAGCGAGCGCCAGATCAAGCTTCGAGGCGAGCGGCTGGGCATCAACCCCACAGGCTTGTACCTCTTGGCTGAAACATGTCTGGAACGAATCTTCCAGGAGATCGATCGTCTCGATCCGCAGGCGGTGGTCGTCGATTCCGTGCAAACGGTCTTTTCAATGAAGCTCGAATCCGCGCCGGGCTCCGTCTCGCAAGTCCGCGAGGCCGCCGGCCAGTTCCTGATGCTTGCAAAGAACCGAACCATTCCCGTTTTCCTGATCGGTCACGTGACAAAGGACGGGTCGATCGCCGGTCCCAAAACGCTCGAGCATATAGTCGATACCGTTCTGTACTTCGAAGGCGAACGTCATCACAACCACCGAATCGTTCGCGCGGTCAAGAATCGCTTCGGAGCCGCGAATGAAGTCGGCGTCTTCGAGATGACCGGCCGGGGTCTTGTCCCGGTGTTGAATCCGTCCGGGTTGTTTTTGAACGAGCGGCCCGTTGGCGTCTCCGGTTCGGTGGTGACGGCGTGTATCGAAGGCACGCGGCCTATGCTTGTCGAACTGCAAGCTCTGGTGTCCTCGACCAAGTACCCGACTGCTCGGCGGATGACTCAGGGCGTCGACGCGAACCGCGTATCGCTGCTGATGGCGATGCTCGAGAAGCGGCTCGGTATGCAAGTGCTCGGCGACGATGTGTTCGTGAACGTCGCGGGCGGGATGAACATCGATGAACCGGCAGCGGATCTTGGAATAGTAGCGGCGATCGCCTCTAGTTTCCGCAACTCGCCGGTTGACGAACGCACCGCGGTGTTTGGAGAGGTTGGGTTAGCCGGTGAAGTGAGAGCCACGAGTCAGGCTTCGGTGCGAGTTCGCGAGGCTTATGCGATGGGCTTCAGGCGTTGTGTGATTCCTCACGGTAATGTGACGGGGCTGGACTACGATGACGGTATTGAAGTAGTTGGCGTTCGCAATGTCGGTGATGCGCTCGAAGCGCTGTTGTAAATCCGGAGGACACCACGACACAAGGGCACGACGCTTCACGATGGCTCTTCGTGAAGCTTTGTGTCCTGGCGACTTAGTGGCCGTTCTTGACGGGACCAATAGTCAGGTCTTTCCTCCGTATTCGGATCATGCCTCTCCATCCAGCGCTCGGGGCGCGCCAACTCGTTGAATCCGAATCTGCGATACAACTCGTGAGCGTCCTTAGTCGCGAGCACCCACCTTCTGAATCCCTGAAGCTCCGGATGAGTGATGATCACTTCCATCAACCACTTGCCCAGCCCTCTTCCTCGATGCTCATCGAGGATGAACACGTCGGCGATCCACGCGAACGTCGCGTAGTCGGTTATCACTCTCGCGAATCCAACCTGCTGATCACCTTTGTAGACGCCGAAGGGCAACGAATGCTCGATCGAGCGCCGGATCGTGTCGATCGATCTCCCGGCGGCCCAATAAGAAGTGTCGAGAAAACCGTGAATCACCCCTAAATCGAGCACTGCCTTGTTCGTGCTTATTGAATATTCACCTCGTTGCCAATGTTCGCTCATCACCAACCTCATCCACGCATCAGCGGGCCGAGCTTTGCGCGATCCCCTGCCGCAAGCGTCGCTCTGCCAGAAGGTCCGCTGCCTTGTAGGTCGTGAGCCCTTCCATTTTCGCCGTCTCAAAGACCGAGAGCAGTGTGTCGTATATCCCCAGGACTCGTTCGCGCACTCGCTCAACCGGCCACCCGAACAAGTCCGCGCCGCCGCTCAGCACTCCCCCTCCATTCGCGACGTAATCCGGCGCGTATAGGATGCCGCGCGCTTCGACCAGGTCTCCGTGACGGGCTTCCAAAAGCTGATTGTTTGCGGCGCCGCAAATGATCTCGGCTCGTAACTGCGGAATCGTCTGATCGTTTATTACTCCGCCCAACGCGCACGGAGCAAATACGTCAACGTCGGCAGAGTAAATCGAATCCAGGGAAATCGAGCTCGCATTGAAGTCGGTCATCGTTCGTCGAACCCTCTCGGAATCAAGATCCGCAACGTAGAGCTGCGCCCCAGCCGCGTGCAGCTCCCTCGCCAGGTGATACCCTACGTTCCCGCATCCCTGAATCGCGACCCGCTTTCCCCGAAGATCATCGCTGCCCCATCGATACTTAGCCGCTGCCTGGATCGAGCGAAAGACCCCGAGCGCGGTCCATGGCGAAGGATCTCCCGCCCCCTCACTCGCAAGCCCGCCAACATGCTTTGTCTCCAGCGCAATGTATTCCATGTCGGCGGCGCTGGTGCCGACATCTTCCGCAGTGATATAGCGCCCGCCCAGCCGGTCGACAAAGCGACCGTGTGCGCGAAATAACCACTCTCGATCGTGGGTTCTATTATCCCCGATGATGATCGACTTGCCGCCGCCCAGCGGCACGTCCGCGATGGCGCATTTGTAGGTCATGCCGCGCGACAATCTCAGCGCGTCGACGACGGCCTCTTCTTCGCTGCCGTAGTTCCAGAAGCGCGTGCCGCCGACAGCAGGGCCCAACACCGTGCTGTGAACCGCGATGATCCCGCGATACCCCGAGGCTGGCTCACTACAGAACATGATCTGCTCGTGGCCCATCTCGATCATCATTTCGAAGATTGACGCTGTCGTGCCTTTGTTCATAGTTACTGCTGTGCGGTCACTCACTGACGGAGGCGCGGAGAACGCCCAGGCGGCTGTCAGCGTCTCCGACTGCCCGGTGAGCCTTTTGAGAATCTCACATACTCGCGGGCGTATTCCGGGACCTCAATACCGGCGAGCACTCGATCATCCGCGACTGGAGGACCGGCTGTCAGAGCCATCGGAACAACTCCCGCCCAAATCGGCAGCGCGTAGTCTTCGTCATCATCAATCGGCGGACCTGTTCTGGTCTTGGCTGACACTTCCGCAAGCGGCAGCTTCAACACCACGGTTGCTTGTAGTTCGTTTTCGGTTGGTGGACGAACGTCTCGCCAGCGCTCGTCCACAATGTGATCGGTGAATGCGTGAAGCGCCTTTATCTTCTCGTCTTGCTCCGCAACGACGGTTGCCCTTCCGAAGACCACCACTGATCTGTAGTTGATCGAGTGATGAAACGCCGATCGCGCGAGCACGAGTCCGTCGATGAGAGTCACCGTCAGGCAAACTTCTATGCCCTCGGCAAGCGAGCGAAGCATTCGACTCGCTGCGGAGCCATGGATGTACAGATCGTCGTCGATGCGACCGAAGGAAGTCGGGATGACGACAGGCTTTCCGTCCGCGACGAAGCCGACGTGGCATACGAAGGCCTCGTCGAGTATTTCGTAAACCACCGAGCGGTCGAACTCGCCCCGCTTTGGTAACCTCTTTAACGTCGTTCGCTCGGTGGGCGTAAAAGTGCTCATCGACTCTCCATCATAAAATGATCACGTGGAAGATCCCGTGGTAGCGGCTCTCGCCCTGCGTCGCTCGAGCTGCCCCACTCCCCTCTCCTTGAACGTCTTCAACACCAGCGTGGTTCGCGTCGAACAGACCGCGCCTATCCGCTCGATCTTGTCCTTTACCAACCGGCCGAGCTCTTCGGTGTTCTCCGCGCGCACTCTGGCGACATAGCAATCTTCTCCGGCGACGCGGTGCAATTCCTCAACCTCGGGGATTCGCGCGAGCAGCGCCGCCGCGTTGAATCCACGAGGGTCGGTTTGCACGAAAACGAAAGCTAGGAGGCTCTTCTTCATATGTTCGACCAACGTAGCATAGACTTCAGTCTGTGTCCGTCCTTCCCCCTCGATCAGCACGCCGACGAAAGTCTGTGTTACGGCCTAAACGAGCGCCCTCATACTGTCGACGCGTTTCGGTGTCTGAGCGCGCCGGATTCTCGCCAGGCGCGCTTTTATCATTAGGCCCAGCCGCTTGACGGCCTCCTCAATTGCCTCCGGGCCAGCCATCGTAAAACTCAATCGCATCGAGTTCTGTGAGGGCGAGCTTGCGTAAAAATGATCCCCGCTGATGAAACTGACACCGCCCTCCACTGCCTGATGGAGTAACTGGTTCGCGTTGATCGAGTCAGGCAGGCTCACCCATACCGACATCCCTCCATTCGGGCGACTCCACCTCGTTAGATCCGGGAAATGTCTCTCGAGCGCTCCAAGCATGGCATCGCGTCGTTCCGCGTAAGCCTTTTTGACGCGCTTGATGTGTCTCGCCAGAAGTCCGCGCTTTGCGAATTCGTGAATCGCGGCTTGCGCTAGAAGGCTAGCGTGGAGGTCGCACCTCTGCTTGACGCGATTCAAGTGATCGATGACTATTCGCGGCGCGGCGATCCAGCCGACCCGAAGTCCCGGGAATCCCACTTTCGAGAAGCTGCTGATGTAGATCACCAGACCGTGTTCATCCAATGCCTTGAGCGGTGGAATCGCAGGCCCGTCGTAGCGGAGCTCTCGGTATATGTCGTCCTCCACGATCGGGATTCTGAATCTCGAAGCGATGCCGATCAATCGACGTCGGGACACATGATCCATGGTGCATCCGGTGGGGTTCTGAAAGCTGGGAACGACGTATATGAGCTTGGCGCGTCGCTGAGAGAGGACGTCTTCGAGCACGTCCAGGTCGATCCCTTTCTCGCTGACAGGAACGCTGATGTACTTCGACCCCGCGCCGCAGAAGACGCTCAGCGCGCCGGGATAGGTTGGGCTCTCAAGCGCAACCTCATCCCCCTGACCGACAAGTATCTGCCGGATCAGATCGAGCGACTGCTGACAGCCGTTGGTGATAAGCACTTCATCGGGTGTGACCCTGGCACCGGTGAGCGCAAGTTGCGAAGCGATGAATTCCTGAAGCCGCGGATAGCCACCGGTGGTTCCGAGTTGAAGCAGCGTTCGGCCCTGCTTCCTCAAGACGTGATCCACGCAGCGCCGGAAATCGTCTAGAGGGAATAGATCGGCGGATGGAAGGGCGAGCGACAGCGAGATCATTTCACGCTGCTCGTAGAATCCGGCCATTTCATGAAGCCAATTGTCTCTTCCCCGCTCTGCCAGCAATGCTTCCCATGGCATCGGAGATGACAAGCTTTCGCCTCTCGCCTGCTTCGCTTCAGGTGCCGGAACGCTGCTGACGTAGGTGCCGCTGCCGACGCGGGAGGTTATCAATCCGTCGGCAACGAGCTCGGCATAGGCCGTGCTGACCGTGTTGCGATTGACGCCCAGAGTCCTCGCAAGCTCGCGATTTGCGGGCAAGCGGTCACCAACCTTCAACGCGCCAGCCGTTATCATTCGGCGCACCTCGGTCACAATCTGGCTGTACAGTGGGACCCGGCTATCGCGTTGCAACTCCAAGATCATCTGCGGACCACCCATTAATTGGTTTAGTACCTGAGCCATTTTACAAGCCATTCTCTCGATGTAAAGAACCAATTATGGGCCAATTCAGACAGGCCACTTTAGAGGATGGTTTGTGTGGAGTTTGGAGAGAGGGTTCGGCGAGTGGTGGAGAACCACGGTGAGTTAGAAACACCAAAGGGGATGACGCATCCCTAGTAGCGCTTTCCGATCTAGCCCTATTGAGTCCGATCTACGGCGATTTACTAGGAATTACGCGAGGTAGCTTTCCGATCTAGCCCGATCTAGTCCTATCGAATCCGGTCTAGTTCGGTCACAAAACGCTATCGTAGCGATTGAGATTACATTCCGAGTGCAGCGAGTCGATCTACTTCACTCAGCAACGCGGCCGCGCTTGACGTTGAACGCACAAACCGGGACGCATCGGGGCCGGGCATCCGAACGGCATTGATGGAGTTTTCGACCGGATCAACCAGGCTTTCGCGGAAACAGAGGCTCGCGGCATCACTCTAATCGCTGTGTAGTTCGACTGCTGGGGCCGGTCCTGCAATTCTGTTATTTGCACACACTTGGTCAGGCGCCGACATCTCATCCAAACCTCAAGTCTCTTATCCTCCGAAATCTGCAGAATTGCAGGACCGGCCTCAGTCGGGTCCCTATGTTCATGTCCTAGGAACCGGTGAAGATGAACTCCTCGGAAAGTATGTCGTCAGGGTTTCTTACCTGAAGACGGTCGCCGGGTTTGATCTTCTTGCCCGCCTTCTTGCCGATCAGCGTCGTCCCCGGGTTCTGGTCATCATTCCTGGTCTTCAGTTCCTCTCCGTTAATCAGTATCACCGAGTCCGGGTAGAAGTTTTCACCTATCACGATCAGCTTTTTGCCCGCGACCGATGCCATAGTTATTTTGGGCAGCGTGACGAAGGTGTTACCGAGCTCCACGCTGTCGAGTGCATCAACTGACCATGTCTGGTCTTGAGAGAATCCGCCTACAATCAGCGGTATTCCGTCAGGCAGAAGAGTCGCCGTATGGTAAGAGCGTCGGGTCTTGAGAGAACCGGCCAAACTCCATGTCCCCTTGTTGGGGTCGAACAACTCCGAGCTGCGTAGAGAAACGAAGCCAGAATCGCGGTTATCCTGGCGAGGGCGGCGAGCCGTGCCGCCCGAAACGAGTACCTTTCCATCGGGCAAAAGAGTCGCCGTGTGATGGAAGCGCGTTTCATTAAGATCGCCTGTGCTGATCCATGCCCCCGTGTCGGGGTCGTACAACTGCGCAGGGCTGGGGCCGTAGCCATTAGGGTACTCAGAGTATTCGCCGCCTACTATTAGTACCCTTCCGTCGGGTAACAATGTCGCCGTGTGACCGAGCCGCCCGATATTATCGCCGAGGATGCCGACGCTACTCCACTTCCCCGTGTCAGGATCGTACAACTGCGGGGAGCCTTCCCCCAGGACCAAAACCTTGCCGTTTTGAAGCAGCGTCGCTGTGTGAGACTCAACTGCAGTGTTGAGGTTGCCAGTGAAACTCCACACGCCTGTATCTGGGTCATACAACTCCACAGTGTCGAGCGGCCTGTACCCATAGTCCCACCAGTCATATTCCTCGAGCCCTCCCACCACCAGCACCTTGCCGTTTTTAAGCAGAGTTGCCGTGTGAGCAGAACGCGGTATGTTGAGGCTGCCGGTGACGCTCCATCTTTCATCCTTCGGGTTGTACAACTCCGCGCCGTTGAAGCTAAGGTAATCATCGGGACTCCCTCCTACGATCAGTACCTTGCCATCTTTGAGCAGCGTCGCCGTGTGAGAAATGCGGGGCACGTTGAGGCTGCCAGTAGCGTTCCACTTTCCCGTGGCCGGGTCGTACAACTCCGCGCTGTCAAGAAGCGGGGAGTCACTGCCGGAGGTATTCCAACCACCGGCCACCAGTATCTTCCCGTCAGGCAATAGCGTTGCCGTATGAAAGTAGCGGGGCGTGTTGAGGCTGCCGGTATAGCTCCAACCAAGCGCAACCGTCTCGGCAGACACAGGTTGTATCGGCCCCTTCATTAGTGCGGCGCTAATCAAACCGACAAGCGCCAGCACCAGACCGCCAGTATGCCTGGACAGGGTTATTTGACTATTCATGCGACGAGGTCGCTCAATTTGTGGATGTGATTTCAGCGCTTTCATCGAACTTCCCTCCTTTGATCATTCAGTTGCACAAGCAACTCCGGGTGATACACTGAGACTCTCCCTATTTCCTCAAGACCCCTATGATGAGCATCACATTCTACAAGCCAAGACTGCTCTACCGGGCGATCGCTTTCGCCTCGCCACGCTATTGAACGATAACCGTGAGCGTCGCAGAAATAGTACGGCCCGAATCATCACGGGCTGTGAATGTTTTCTTATGCGAGCCGCGTCCCGCACCTCCCTTGATCTTTAACTTGAATGTTACGCTAGTGTCCGTTGTAGCGATCGGAGCAGGGGGCTTTGGATTGATGCCCTCAAATGGATCAGGTGGAGTGACCGTCACATTGCCGGTGAATCCAGCTATGCGGTTTATGTTTACTGTTACACGAAGCTTTGTCCCTTGCTGCGCTGTCAGTGTCGGCGAATCAAGCCCAAGCGAAAAGCCAATTGGTCCGGTGTTCAGCAGAATCGAGACGGTGTCGTCATCTATGTTCGCCACCGCCAGATCGAGCTTGCCATCGCCATTGAAATCGCCCACCGCCACTGAGACTGGAGTGAGGCCCGAGCCGACGTCGGTCCTCGCCCCAAAGCTGCCCGTGCCCGTGCCCAGCAGAATCGAGACGGTCCGCCCCGGATCGCCACCGGAAGGATTCCCAAAGTTCGCCACCGCCAGATCTAGATTGCCATCGCCATTGAAATCGCCCACCGCGACTGAGAATGGATTGAAGTCGGTGGCGAAGTCAGTCTTCGCCCCAAAGCTGCCCGTGCCCGTGCCTAACAGAATCGCGCCTCCGTGGTCGGTCCCGTTCGCCACCGCCAGATCTAGATTGCCATCGACATTGAAATCGCCCACCGCCACTGAGGATGGAACGCCAACAGTGGCGAAGTCGGTCTTCGCCCCAAAGCTGCCCCTGCCCGTGCCCAGCAGAATCGAGACGGTGGCGCCAAGATAGTTGGTTACCGCCAGATCGAGATTGCCATCGCCATTGAAATCGCCCACCGCCACTGAGAGTGGACCGTTGCCAGTGGCGAAGTCGGTCTTAGCCCCAAAGCTGCCCGTGCTCGTGCCCAGCAGAATCGAGACGGTGTCATCTATGTTCGCCACCGCCAGATCGAGCTTGCCATCGCCATTGAAATCGCCCACCGCGACTGATTGTGGACTGCTCCCAGTGCCGAAGGCGGTCTTTGCTCCGAACGAAACGTTTTGGGCCGCCGCCTCTGGTTCAAGCAGCCCGCCAAAAATAACCACGAGCAGGCTGACCCACAGAACACGCGAAAGACGGATGAAGCCGAGGCGAAAGGGATCGCCCGGTAGAGCAGTCTGGGCGCCCGTGCCCAGCAGAATCGAGACGGTGTGAGATCTTCGTCGTTGCATTTTGAATCTCCTTTTCTGACTGAATCGGCCGAGCGGGCGTTTTTGGCGTCCCCCCGTGCTCCGAGGTGGCGTCCCTCCCACTGGACTCCACGGTATTGCCCGGTCGCTTCCAATTCTCCAGTTTGCACAGACTTGGTGAGGCGCCGACCCCAATCCAAACTCAAGACTCGATCCTCCGAAGCTGCAGAATTGCAGGACCGGCCTCATCGGTCCTTACGTTCATGTCCTAGGAACCGGTGAAGATGAACTCTTCGGAGGTAGTGAGGTTGGGGTTTCGTACCTGAATTCTGTCGCCTGGCTTGAGGTTGTTCTTCTTGCCTGCCTTCTTGCCTATCAGCCTTGTATCCGAATTCTCGCTATCATTCCTGGTCTGCTGTTCCAGTCCGTTAATAAGAATCACCGCGCCGGGGGCGAAATTTTCGCCGACCACGGACAGCTTCTTGCCCGCGACCGAGGCCATACTTATTACTGGGCGCACTATTGTTGGCACTGCTGCGAAGTTGGAACCCAGCTCCGCGCTGCCAAGATCATCACCACCTACAATCAGCACTTTCCCGTCGGCCAGAAGGGTTGCGGTGTAAGAGCTGCGTAGGATGTTGGGATTACAGGTTAAGCTCCATGTCCCTGTGCTGGGGTCATACAACTCTGAGCTTAACCCAAAACTGATACCCTTACCGATACGAGTGACACCGCCCACAACGAGGACCTTCCCATCGGGCAGGAGAGTCGCCGTATGACCACCGCGCGGGATATTAGGATAGCCCGTGCCGCTCCACGTCCCTGTGTTCGGGTTGTACAACTCCACAGCAACGTAGGTAACGCTATCGAAGACTGCGTCATCCACGCCACCTGCTATAAGAACACTTCCATCAGGTAGCAACGTCGCGGTATGATCGACCCGGATGCTGCGATCGAGCCTGCCGATGCTGCTCCATGTCTCGGTGCCGGGGTCGTACAACTCCGCGCTGTTAGCTCCCACCACGTTAGCTCCCACCACCAGCACCTTGCCGTTCTGAAGTAGTGTCGCCGTATGCAGGTAGAGGACGGTGTTGGGGTTGCCGGTGACGCTCCACATCCCCGTCTCCGGGTCATACAACTCGGCAGCGCTAACGCTAAGAAGATTAGCCCCACGAAACGCTCCCGCGACCAGCACCTTCCCGTTTTGGAATAATGTCGCCGTGTGAGAATAGGGAGGCGCGTGGAGGCCGCCGGTGAGGCTCCAGGTCCCCGTCTGCGGGTCGTACAACTCCGCGCTGTTGAGAGGGTCGAAATTGCCACTGCCCCCAACAACCAGGACCCTGCCATCACGGAGCAGCGTCGCCGTATGATCGCCGCGTGGGGCGTCCAGATTGCCTGTGAAGCTCCACGCCCCGGTCTCCGGGTCATACAACTCGGCAGTGTTACGGGGATCCCAATATTCACCATCGAATGCCCCACCGAACCCTCCCGCGACCAGCACCTTCCCGTTTTGCAATAATGTCGCCGTGTGAAGAACGCGAGGCGTGTTGAGGCTGCCGGTGAAGGTCCAACTCTGGGTCTCCGCCTGCGCAGAAGCTACCATTGCTGGCTCCAAGGCCAGTGTGGCGGCGCCCAGCAAGCCGACAAGCGCCAGCACGAGACCGGCAGTATATTTGGCCAGCTTTATACGACTATTTATGCGACGAGGTCGCTCAATATGTGGATGTGATTTCAGGGCTTTCAATTGCTTCTTCATGGCTTCTCCTTGCAGAGGCAATGTTCATCTGGCCAACTGGGGAATGGCCCCAAATAGTCCAGCAAATCCGACTTGGATTCTGAGGGTGTCAGGAGAGGAACTGCGGGCTAAGGCGGTTTGTCTGATGACTTCTCAATCCACTAACAATCGTGTCCTTGACTACTAACCCGGGGTGCTCGGTTCCGAACCCATTGGCTCGTGAGGAGTTTCTATTCCTTAATCCTCCCATAGTCTATAGACGCATCCTGAAGCCGTCTTAATCCACTTTTCTTAATCCAGTACCATTCATCCTTCATCCCTCATCCTCAAACCAGCCCCGCCAGCGCTTTTATTCCATTGAAAAGCGGGTCGAGACACTCGTGGCACACCCGCTTGAAATGACATTTCCGTTGACGTCAAGGACGTCATTTGTTGCCGTTGACGTGTAGTGATCACCCGTCTCGTCGAGTGTGATGGCCGCCCTGACAACCCCGCTTCCGATAAACGAGCCGGCCGCATCGTATCGCATGAAACGTAGGGCATAGGAATACTCGTTCCAGCCGTGCTCGCGTTTCCAAATTCCGTTACCGGGACTTCGAATTATGCTGGGGCCGATAGTTTCTAACAGCGTTCCGCCCTTTGCGAATGTGTTCTGACTATTGCCTGTGGCAGCGATCGGCTCGCCGGTGTCACAGTTTCTGCGAGTGACTTGCGTGAGCCACACACCGACAAGACTGCGTTCCGGCGCTTCGGATTGTGCTGTAACTGATTGTGGTATAACTGGAACTACCGAGATCACCAATATGACGACTGTCATGATGATCCCGCAC
>DATIFP010000004.1:0-12615 GCA_035455165.1 Blastocatellia bacterium | reverse complement strand
CGGGACTTTGCGTCTTTGCGCGAAACGCCGAATTGAAAGAGTGGTCTCGCGCAAAGACGCAAAGTCCCGCCAAGACGCAGAGCAGAGTTCTGCTAAAATCGGTCAGTGCCTGAACTGCCTGACATAGTCGCGTACATAGCGGCGCTCGAACCCCGAGTCCTGAATCAGCCGATTAAAGAAATTCGTCTGTCCAGCCCTTTCGTCCTTCGGTCTGTTGCGCCGCCGATCAACCAAGCGTTTGGAAAGACCGTTACCAGCATCCGCCGTCTGGGAAAGCGGATCGTGTTTGTTCTCGAGGACGATCTCTTTCTCGTCATCCACTTGATGATCGCCGGCCGCTTGCGCTGGAGCGAGAACCCCATCAAGGCCAATCGCCTTACCCTTGCGACTTTCTTCTTTCCTTCAGGAACACTGGCGCTCACCGAAGCCGGCTCAAAAAAGCGCGCTTCGATCTATCTCCTTCGAGGAGATTCCGAGTTGGCCGCCCACGATCGGGGTGGGATCGAGGTGTTCGAGGCCGATTTGCGGAGCTTCACATCTCGACTGACGGCCGAGAATCACACTCTCAAGCGAGCGCTAACCGACCAGCACTTCTTCAGCGGTATAGGCAATGCCTATTCGGACGAGATCCTTCACGCAGCCCGGCTCTCGCCGCTCAAGCTGACCAAACGCCTGGACGACTCCGAGATCTTACGCTTGTTCGAAGCCACGAAAACCACACTGCGTGCCTGGGCTGAGAAACTAAGTAAAGAAGCTCGAGAACGCTTTCCGGAGAAAGTGACAGCTTTCAGGGAGGGAATGGCGGTTCACGGGCGCTACGGCAAGCCTTGTCCTCGTTGCGGCACGGCGGTGCAGCGGATTGCCTACGCGGAGAACGAGGCCAACTATTGTCCAACGTGTCAGACCGGCGGACGACTGCTGGCGGACCGAGCGCTCTCACGATTGCTGAAAGAGGACTGGCCCCGGACTCTTGAAGAGTTGGAGCGAAGACGAGCCAGGTAGGATCCGGGGTTGGCTCACACGGCCCAGGCGCCCGGGTGAGCATCGTTGGATTCTTCTTGGCGTCTTTGCGAGTCTTGGCCAAATGCGCGAAACAGTTCTCGCGATCGCGCAGATACCAGCAACCCTTCGTGAAACCTCGCCGCGGTTATACGCACCAACACCAGCAAAGAGCATTCTCTTCACGGAGGCCATCATGAACCATTTGCTTCTCACGTTCGCACTCACCCTGTCGTTTCTCACCGCCGCTATTCCCCAAACCGCCGATTCTTCGAAGTCCCTTCCGGCTGTGGAGCAGGTTCTCGAGAAATATGTTCGCGCGATTGGAGGCCGGGAGGCTTACCAGAGGCTCACGAGCCGAATCGCCCGAGGCGAATGGGAGAACGCAACGCGCGGCGTTCGTTTTCGGATCGAAATCTATTCGAAAGCGCCCGACCGGCGAGTCGAGACACTGGATGCTCCCGAAAATCGCGGGTTCACCGGACGCGGTTACGACGGCGCCAATGGCTGGTCTATGAACCTCACTGAAACAGGCCTGCGCCAATTGGAGGGAGCTGAGCTCGCGACTATGCGACGCGAATCGGATTTCTATCGAGAGATAGAATTGGAGCAGCTCTACAGACGGCTTGCGGTTATTGCAAAAGAAAAGATGGACGCCCGCGAAGTATATGTTGTGGAAGCGACTCCCGAAATCGGGAACTCTGAGAAGCTGTATTTCGATATAGAGACCGGGCTGTTGATACGCCGGGACATGGTCTACGGAACGACGCTCGTGAAGCACTACTATGAGGATTATCGCGAAGTGGACGGGGTAAAACTGCCGTTCGCCGTCCGTTCAGAAGGACCGGTGCGGGTGACGACCAGGCTGAAAGAGGTGAAACACAATATCGCAATCGAGGATTCGAAGTTCAAGAGCCCGTCCTATTAGCATCTCCAGGGGAGCGCAGGCGTCTCGCCTGCATGACTTCGCAACGAGCACTATTCGTAAGCATACAGGCGGGACGCCCGCGCTCCTTGCTCCTTCTTCCCAACATGTTATTCTTCTTCCAACTTGCTTCCTCACGACAGCACGCAAGTGAGAGCATTTCCCACCAAGAAGGCTCTGCGCTAGTATTCCAGTTTCCTGATCGGCGCAGGCGTGAGCCTAGCCGCGACGCGAAAAATCTGAGAACGTGGAAACTCTTCTTCAAGATATCCGTTACAGCTTGCGCGCGCTGAAGAGAACGCCGGGCTTCACCGCAGCCGCCGCGATGGTTCTCGCGCTTGGCATCGGAGCCAGCACGTCTATCTTCACCGTGGTAAACGCCGTGCTAATTCGGCCGCTTCCCTATCCCGAATCAGGCCGGCTCGTGATGCTGTGGGAGACCAATCCTCGCTTCAACGTCGGAGTCGACACGCTGCCGGTCACGCCGGGCAGCTTCATGGATTGGCGCGAGCAGAATACCTGCTTCGAACAAATCGCGGCGTTCGGCGCGTCGCAGCTAAACCTGAGCGGAGCGGGTGAGCCGGAGAGGCTCTCGAGCGCCGGCGTTTCTCCAAATTTCTTCGAGTTGATGCGGGCCACGCCGAAGCTCGGCCGGTCATTCCGAGACCACGAAGAAAACCCCGGCGCCGCCCGCGTCGTCATCATCAGCTACGGTCTGTGGCAGCGCCGGCTGGCTGGTGCATCCGATGCGATTGGAAAGACGCTCATCCTCGACGGCGAGGGCTACACGATCGTCGGAGTCGCCCCGGAAGGCTTTCAGTTTCCACGCGCCGGCGAGCTCCCTTACTTCGTCGGTGTCGCCGCAAACACAGACGTCTGGAGACCGATGACGCTCGGCGACGAGTTCATCAATCGAAAGCGCGCGAATCATCAGCTATGCGTCATAGCCAGGCTAAAGCCCGGCACGACTCGCGATCAAGCCCAAACAGAGATCAGCGCCATCGCCGGGCGCATCGAGCAAGGCTCGCCGGACAATCAGGGCGTGGGAGTGAAGGTGGTGCCGCTCTCTGAACAGATCGTCGGCGGTGCGCGCAGGGCGTTGCTCGTCCTGATGGCGGCGACGGGACTGGTGCTGTTGATCGCTTGTGCGAACGTGGCGAACTTGATGCTCGCGCGAGCCGCGGCGCGAACGCGGGAGATCGCCATTCGAGCGGCGCTCGGAGCGACTCGCCCTCGCATATTTCGTCAACTGATAACCGAAGCTCTTCTGCTCTCGCTGGCAGGCGGACTGGCGGGAACTCTTCTCAGCCAGTGGGGAGTGAGGAGTTTGCTCGCAGTCGCAAGCAAGAACTTGCCCGGCGCGGTTGAGGCCGGAATCGATCTCGGAGTGCTCTGCTTTGCGGTGGCGATCTCAATGGTGAGCAGCGTGCTCTTTGGATTGGCGCCGGCGCTCGGGGCTTCAAGGACCGATTTGAGCGAGGCGCTAAAGCCGGGAGCGGCGCCGGCCGGCGGAGTCCAGCGCAATCGCCTCCGAAGCTTGCTGGTTATCTCCGAAGTCGCGCTTACACTTGTGCTGTTGATCGGCGCCGGGTTGATGCTCAAGAGTCTCGCGCTGTTACTGGACGTCGATCCGGGATTCAAGATTGAGAAGGCGCTCACTCTGCGAATCGCCCTGCCAGTTTCAAAGTATTCGGATGCAAGCAAGCAGATCGCCTTTTTCCAAGAGCTGAATCGTCGAGTGGCAGATCTTCCAGGCGTTGAGGCGGCCGGTCTGATCTCGTCGGCGCCGCTCGGTGGAGGCGTTTACGCGGGCGGCTTCTCGATCGAGGGCCGCGTGGCTGCGCCCGATGAGCCTGAGCAAACGGCCGATCGCCGGATGATCAGTCCGGATTACCTTAACTCGTTAGGCATCCCCCTGATCGAGGGCCGTCAGTTCAACGATCGAGACGGACAGGCTTCAACCGCAGTAGCCATGATCAGCCGCAGCTTCGCGCGACGCTTTTTTCCAGGTGAGGACCCCATCGGCAAGCGCATAAAGCTCGGCGGGCGCGATTCGACTCGGCCGTGGCTTTCGATAGTTGGAGTGGCGGGTGATGTCCGAGACACCGCGCTTGATAGCGACATTCGGCCGTGCGTGTATCTGCCCTATCCCCAATTTGCCGGATCGGGTATGACGCTCATCGTGCGCTCGTCGGTTGATCCGATGGCTCTGGTTTCCGCTCTTCGTGAAGAGGTATGGGCGCTCGATAAGGATCAACCGATCACTGACTTGAAGACCATGAATCAGTACGTATCCGAGTCTGTTGCAGCGCGACGAACGAACGCGATGTTGCTTGTAGTCTTCGCGGGCCTCGCGCTGGTCCTTGCGTCGGTCGGGATCTACGGAGTAGTAGCTTACTGGGTTACGCAACGCGTTCACGAGGTTGGCATTCGAATCGCGTTGGGAGCCACGCCGCGCGACGTGATCAAGCTAATAGTAGGACGAGGGTTTGGTCTTGTGATCATCGGCGTTGCGATCGGCCTTGTTTCTTCGTTCGCGCTGACCCGCGTGATGTCGAGTTTGCTTTACGGGGTCAGCGCAACCGATCCTGCGACGTTCGCTTCTGTCTCCTTGTTGTTGACGGGAGTTGCATTGTTAGCCAGCTACATTCCTGCCCGCCGGGCAACCAAGATTGATCCAATGATCGCGTTGAGACACGAGTGAGCTTTTTGAAGAGTGAAGCGATCCGTGAGAATCCGTCGAATCAGCGTCATCCGTGGTCTAAGGTTGAGCATCCAAGAGACCACGGATGACACTGATCTGACGGATTCAACACTGACCGGATTAGAGCGATACTATATTTTGGTTGACACTCCAATGCGAAACCTCATCGCTTCAACTCTTGCCGCAATCTTGCTCGCTCCATTGCTCATCCAAGCTCAGCGTTACACCGGTTCAGACGGCCGGTTGCGCGTGGCGCTAGTCAAACAGCCCTTCTCTCCAACCGGAACTTCAGTGGGACCAAATACGATGGCCAACGGCGGCATCCAGCAGGCGCTGGCAGGCATGGGCGCAGTGGTGCGAGTTTCCGAAGCAGTGCTCACCGCCGATGAAGCCACCGAGTACGGCGGGTGGAAACGGCTCGGGATGGCGCTGGGTCACTTCGCCGACATCGTGGCGAAGAACGAGCGAGACGGCTACTTCACCGTCGGCCTGCTGGCGACTTGCCCGTCAATGCCGGGGCTGGTTGCCGGGCTTCAACACTCGGGGCCGACTCGCGAGCCTCTCAAGATCGGCATGCTCTGGCTCGACGCGCATCCGGACTTCAATACGCCGGAGACGACGCGCAGCGGCTCGCTAGGCGGAATGCCGGTGGCGGTCGCGACCGGCAGAGCTCTTCAGGTGTTGCGGCTTGACGCCCACCTCGATCCGCCCCTCTCGGACCGTCACATCGTGATGGGCGGCGTGCGGCTCACCGACCCGCTTGAACAGCACCTGCTCGACCAGTCGCAGATCGAACAGCTCAGCGTAGACGACTTGCGCAATATGACGCCGGCGGTGTTCGCACAACTCGATCGCTTGAGCCGGCTTACCGATAAGATCTACGTGCATATCGACATGGACGTGCTCGATCCGCGAGAGGTGATGGGCCACGGGAACAAGGTGCCGAATGGTCCTTCGAGCGAGCAGCTGGCAGCGTTATTCGAGGCGATCTTCAGCCGCTACCCCAAGGCGTCGGCGATCGGGCTCGCCACGATCCCGGCCACTGACGAGGGCGGGCTCTCGATCGGGGCTGTGAATCGCATGATCGCAGGCGCGATTCGTGGAGTCAAAGCGCGCGAGAACCGAAGATAGCCCTCGCAGCTAACTCTAATGCTGCTTCCGGGAAAACGCTTTCCCGCAAGCGAACACAAACCCTGATTCTTACCATCTCTCAAGCCGGTTAACACACATCATTTAAGCACTTAACTTGCACGGCTCTCTGGCACGCGGCTTGGCTATGCACGCCCGGAGGCAGTACCGATGCAAGCAGTAAATTCGACCGCTCCACGCACTCTTATCGCCGACGACCAACAGGACGTCCTCGAAGCGCTCCGTTTGCTGTTGAAGGGCGAAGGCTATCAGACCGAAGCCGTGACCACGCCCGCGGATGTCATCGAGGCGCTGAAAGTTCATGACTTTGATTTGTTGTTGATGGACCTCAACTACGCGCGCGACACGACGTCGGGTCAGGAAGGGCTCGATCTGTTGTCGCGAGTCCAGGCCGTCGACAGCGAGTTGCCGATCGTGGTGATGACCGCCTGGGGAAGCGTCGAACTCGCGGTTGAAGCGATGCGGCGCGGCGTGCGCGATTTTGTGCTCAAGCCCTGGGAGAACAACCGGCTGCTCGCCATTCTGCGAACACAGATCGAGATGGGTTATGCGCAGCGCAAGACGCACCGGCTCAAGAAAGAACACGAGCGCGAACTGGTCGAAGCGCGCAGCATTCAGCGCCGATTGTTGCCAAGCGAGATTCCACAGATCGAGGGGTGCAGAATCGCGGCGGCGTGGAGACCAGCCCGCGCGGTGAGCGGCGACTACTTCGACGTCGTCAAGTTCAGCGACTCGAAGGCCGCGTTGTGCATCGCCGACGTTTCGGGAAAGGGAATGCCCGCCGCGCTGCTGATGTCAAACGTACAGGCCGCGGTTAAGTCGTTCGCGTCGGAAACCATTTCTCCCTCGGAGCTCTGTGCGAAGGTCAATCAGGTTGTGTCGACCAGCATGGGCGAAGACAAGTTCATCACCTTCTTCTACGCCGTTGTGGACGCAGAGCGGAAAAAGCTTGCGTACTCGAACGCCGGTCACAACGCTGGGATGCTCTTGCATCTTGACGGTTCAATAACCCGGCTCGAACCAACCGGCGCGGTGCTTGGTCCATTCCCGAACTGGAATTACAAGCACGATGAGGTTGATCTGGCATCGGGCGATCGGCTTCTTTTGATCACCGATGGCGTGACCGAGCTCAGGAATTCGCTCGGCGAAGAATTTGGCGAGGAGCGGTTGGTCGAACTGCTGGTTCAGAATCGAGAGCTCGAAGCCGACAACTTGCGAGATCGAATCGTGCAGGCGGTCCTGGATTTCAGCGGCGGAGAATTCCAGGACGATGCAACGATGGTGGTGTTGCGCGCGTAGTCTTGTATTGGCATCCTTGACAAGCTGCTGGGAAGGTCGATGACAAAGAAGGATTCAGGTGCAATCCCACCAACGCAGTTGGTGGTCCGTTCATACTCAGCCTACCCCAGACTGCGCGGCAGCCCCTAATCCCACCAACGAAGTTGGTGGATCGTTCATATCCCACCTGGCTCTGACCGGCCGAAAGAGTGAATTCGAACGGGAAGCGAGCTTGGGTATGAACAAACCACCAACTGCGTTGGTGGTATTCGGACGCACCGTGCAGTGCTGCTTGTAGGCAGCGTGTGAACGACCACCAACTGCGTTGGTGGGATTATCTGCTGAGGCTGTTTTGGTTTTCAGCAGTATGCTACAGAGCGTTCCCCGCTAACTTCACAACAGGCTGGAAGCATGAGGCCTTAAACGCCGGCCCCATCGAAAGGACTCCATGGGTAACACACTCCGCGACTTGCGTTATTCGATTCGCAGTCTGGGAAAGAACCCCGGGTTTGCGGCAGTGGCAGTGCTCACTCTCGCCCTCGGCATCGGCGTCAACAGCGCGGTCTTCAGCATCGTCAACGCGTACCTGTTTCGCCCTCTGCCGGTGAAGGACCCCGAGCAGTTGGTCGTCGTCGCGACGAAAGACAACACGCTCGAGTTCCCCTATGAAGTTTCTTATCCGAACTATGAAGACATTCGCGATCGAACCGAGGTCTTCTCCGATGTCGTGGCCTTTCAAAACGGCGTGGTCAGCATGAGCGCCGATGATCGCGCCGAGCGAGTCTGGGTTGAGTGGGTGACCGGGAATTATTTTTCAATGCTTGGCGTCGAGGCCGCGATTGGACGCACGTTCGCGCCCGAGGAGGGAAAGATCACCGCGTCGCAGCCCGTCGTCGTGGTGAGCCACGCGTACTGGAAGAGCCGATTCGGCGCGAGCCCCGCAGCCGTCGGCAAGACCGTCAAGCTCAACGGCCATCCTCTGACCATCATCGGCGTTTTGCCCGAGTCATTCACCGGGACCGAGTCGATTCTCAAACTGGATATGTACCTGCCGCTCGGATTGGAGGACCAGTTGGAGCCGGCGAGTGCCGGATGGCTCAAGAACCGCAACGACACCGGTCTGAGAGTCATGGGTCGGCTCAAACCCGGCGCCAGCCTGGAACAGGCCAGAGCGGCGGTCGGCGTGCTCGCCAGTCAGCTTCAGCAGGAGTATCCGGTTACCAACAAGGGCGTGAGCTTCTTTGCGGCGCTTGAAACAAACGCCCGGCCGGTAATCTCGATAGCGGACTCGATCCCTCGCATCGCCGGAGTCTTCAGCGCGCTGGTCGCCCTGGTGTTATTGATCGCCTGTGCAAACGTCGCGAACCTCACGCTGGCTCGCGCGACCGCGCGACAAAAGGAGATCGCAATTCGCTTGGCCCTTGGCGCAAGTCGCGCGCGAATCATACGGCTGATGCTGAGCGAGAGCATGGTGCTTTCATTCCTGGGAGGGTGTGGCGGGCTGGTTCTGGCGCTCTGGGCAACCGACTGGCTGGCGAGCATAAGGGTCTCAACCGATGCGCCGGTCAATTTCAACCTGCGGCCCGACTGGCGTGTGCTGGCATTCTCCGTGTTGGTGGCGCTGGTTGCAGGTCTGGTCTCAGGCGTGGCGCCCGCCTTTCAAACTTCAAGACCGAATCTCAACGAGTCGCTCAAGGAAGGCGGCCGTGGGGCGGGCGGCGGGAGCACCCGTCATCGCATCCGCAATCTGCTGGTTGTCTCTCAGGTCGCCGTCTCTCTGCTCGTGCTGATCTGCGCCGGGCTTTTCACGCAGAGCGCCAAGAACGCCGAAAGGATCGATCTCGGATTTCGAACCGAGAACCTGGCGATGATGAGCATGGATCTGGGGCCGCAGGGCTACGATAAAGAAAGAGGAAGACAGTTCTACAAGCAGCTGGCGGAGAGGGTAAGAGCGTTGCCCGGAGTCTCAACGGTCGCGCTCGCACGAGACACGCAACTGGGCTACAACAATCACACCGAAGAAATCGTCCCCGAAGGCAGGACGCCAACCCCGGAAGAAGGGCGAACGAGCGTCTTCTTCAATGTCGTCAGCCCTGACTATTTCGAAACCGTCGGGACATCGCTGCTGGCCGGACGCGAATTCACCGAACGCGATAACGAATCGGCGCCGGGCGTTGCCGTTGTAAACGAAGCGATGGCGCGGAGGTTTTGGACCGGCAGCGATTCGATCGACGGAGCGCTCGGAAAGCGGTTTCGTGTCGGCCGCGATGGCCCCAACGTTCAGGTCGTCGGTGTGGCGCGCGACAGCAAGTACGTCTTTCTTGGCGAGGAGTCGCGATCGTTCTTCTACACTCCGTTCGCCCAGCGCTACCGGTCGGATATGACTTTGTTCATTCATAGCGCTGGCGACCCCGCGAGCGTCATCGCCGCCGCTCGGCAGGTTGTTACGGATATCGATCGGGACCTGCCGGTTTACGACGCGAAGACGATGACCACGCACCTTCGAGACGGCATCGCGCTTCTGTTTGTGCGGATGGGCGCGAAGCTCGCGGGCGGGTTTGGGCTGCTCGGTCTCGTGCTCGCGTTAGTGGGCATCTATGGAGTTGTTACCTACTCGGTGACTCAGCGGACACACGAGATCGGAATTCGCGTCGCGCTGGGGGCCAATAGGAGTGACGTGCTCAAGCTTGTGCTCGGCCAGGGCTTTATTCTTACTCTTGCCGGCGTGGCGATCGGGCTGGCGGGAGCGTTGGCGGTGACCCGTGTAATGTCGAGTCTGCTCTACGGCGTCAGCACCACAGACCCGTTGACGTTCGCGCTGGTCCCCGTGCTCCTTACAGTAGTGGCTCTGGCAGCCAGTTTCATCCCCGCGCGCCGAGCGATGAGGGTGGATCCGATGATCGCGCTTCGATATGAATAGCCTGGGAGCGCAACCCGGGAGCGCAGGCGTCTCGCCTGCAATGCTTGCGCATAGTGTTTTTGGCGAAGCCATGCAGGCGAGACGCCTGCGCTCCCAGAGAAGAATCGTGGAGGGTCGATGAATAAGCTCTGGCTCGACCTGCGTTACGGCGCGCGAATGTTGCTGAAGAAGCCCGCCTTCACGCTGATCGCAGTGATCACGCTCGCGCTGGGCATAGGAGCCAACACCGCGATTTTCAGCGTCGTGTACGCCGTGTTGCTCAGACCGCTTCCGTATCCGGAACCGGATAGGTTGGTGATGCTGTGGACCAGGCTGGAGAAGATCGGGTTGGAGCAGAACTGGGTCTCCGAGCCCGAGGTGCTGGATTTCCGCGAACAGTCCCAACTCCTCGAAGGCTTCGGCGTCGTCAGCGGCACAAGCTTCGTTCTGACCGGCAGCGGCGAGCCCGAGCAATTGAGCGGAGCCGAGATTTCGACGAACTTCTTCTCCGTGCTCCGAGCGGACATCAAAGCCGGACGAGACTTTTCGCCCGATGAGGAGATACCCGGTGCGCCTCGAGTCGCGATTCTGAGTCACAGCTTTTGGCAGACTCACTTCGGGGGCGAGCAGTCGATCCTGGGCAACACGATTTATTTGAGCGGCAAACCGGCGACGGTGGTCGGTATTCTGCCGGCGAATTTCGCGCTGATGGTTCCACAGGAAGCGCTCGTGCCGTCAAACGTCGACGTGTGGGTGCCGTATGCGGAGGACTACGCGAAGAAGAATCGCGACAGTCACGGGCTCACGGTGATCGCGCGGATGAAACCCGGCGTGACCCTCGCTCAAGCTCAAGAGGAGATGAACGGCATTGCTGGCCGTCTTTATCCAAAGTACTACACCCACACCGGTTTCGAGGTGAAGGTTGTTTCGCTGCATGGCGACATCGTGAAGAAGATGCGACCCGCGTTGCTGGTGCTGCTGGCCGCGGTCGGTTTCGTGTTGCTTATTGCGTGCGCGAATGTGGCGAATCTGCTGCTCGGCCGCGCGGCCGCTCGCGAGAAGGAGCTGGCTATTCGAGCGGCGATGGGAGCAGGACGCAGCCGGCTGTTGCGACAACTGTTGACCGAGAGCCTCTTGCTCGCGTTCCTGGGAGGCGCGGGAGGAGTGATGCTGGCGGTGTGGGGAGTCGACGCCTTGTTGGCGCTCAGCCCGCCTGATCTGCCGCGCATCGAAGAAGTCTCGATCGACACACGAGTGCTGGCGTTTACTTTCGCGGTTGCGGCCCTGACCGGGGTTCTCTTCGGTCTGATCCCTGCGCTGAAAGCCTCGAGAATCAGTCTCACACAGACGCTCAAGGAAGGCAGCCGCAGCGTGGCGGGCGGCGGGGGTCATCGACTGCGGCAACTGATCGTAGTGGCCGAGATCGCACTGTCGCTCGTGTTACTCGTGGGTGCGGGCTTGCTGATGCACAGCTTCTTCGGGCTGATGCGCGTCGATCCGGGATTCGACTCGCACAACGTCCTGACGATGAAGGTTCAGGTTCCGCGGACCAGGTACAAAGACGGTCCAGCGGTGACGGCTTTCTTCCAGCAACTGCTCGAGAAGATCCAGGCGTTGCCTGGGGTCGAGTCTGCCGGAGCAATCTCCCAGCTCCCGCTCAGCGGCGATTACTGGGGCGGAACGCTCACCTTCGAAGGCGTAGCGGCCAACGCCGAGCGCGGGAATATGGCGAGCTTCGAAGTGGATCAACGCGCAATCACTCCCGACTACTTCACTGCCATGAAAACGCCGCTGCTTGAGGGTCGCTTCTTTACGTCAGGGGACGTGAGAGCAAAACCCTGTGCAATCATCGACGAAACGCTGGCGCGACGGCTGTGGCCGGATACGAGCCCGATTGGCCGGCGGTTCACATTCGGCCGTTTTCCTGAGAAGCCTGATACGTGGATCGAGATCGTTGGTGTGGTCCGCCACATAAGGCATCACAAACTCGACGCGAACGTCCGCGAAGAGGTCTATTATCCTCACGCAATCGTTTCATTCACCGGAATGTCGCTCGCGATTCGCACGACCACCGATCCGCTGAGTATGGCTGGAGCGGTTCGCGACACGGTGCGCTCGATCGATCGCGATCAGCCGGTCTATCGCATCCGCACGATGGACGAGTTTGTAGCGCGCGCGCTCGCGCCCGCTCGATTCACCTTGGTGTTGTTGTTGATCTTTGCCGGAGTGGCGGCGTTGCTCGCAGTGGTAGGAATCTATGGAGTGATGTCGCACGCGGTCACCGAGCGCACGCACGAGATAGGGATTCGGATGGCGTTGGGGGCCGAGGCTCGTGACGTGCTCAAGCTGGTGGTGGGTCAGGGCCTGTTGTTGACGCTTGCCGGCGTGGTGATCGGGCTCGTGGCGTCGTTCGCGGCAACTCGTGTGATGACGGGCCTGCTTTACGGGGTCGGCGCGACCGATGCGGTGACATTCGCAGTCGTACCGGTCCTCCTGACAGGAGTGGCTCTGGCAGCCAGTTTCATCCCGGCGCGCCGGGCGATGAAGGTGGACCCGATGGTAGCGCTTCGGTACGAATAGCCTGACAGCGCGGCCTGGGAGCGCAGGCGTCTCGCCTGCAGGAGTTTTGGAATGCTTACTATTCGCAAGCATGCAGGCGAG
>DATIFP010000003.1:0-82749 GCA_035455165.1 Blastocatellia bacterium | reverse complement strand
GGCACGCTCGCCTGCGGACGCTACTCGGTGACGACGACTGTGACGGCAACGGTGCCGGCGGTTGATTGCCCGAGTGATTGCGTCACGACGGGCCAGACGACTTGCACGGCCAGCTTCGAAGTAACCGAGCCGCCGTGCCCGACCGTCACCTGCGACATCAGGGCTTCGGCATCGACGGTCGAGGCTGGCAATCGAGTTACACTTAGCGCGACATCCAGCGGCGCGGACGGTGCTACCTACACCTGGTCGACGACCGGTGGAACGCTCTCGTCCACGACCGGCGCTGAAGTGACCCTCGACACGACGGGTATGTCTGCCGGTACGGTGACAGTGTCGTTGAGCGTCGGGACCACGCGGTCTCGTTGCGACCAGCCTTGTCCGGGCGGGAGCTGCTCGACGCCGATTAACGTAACGGTAACGGTGGCGCCGCCGCCGAAACCTCCGATATCGCCGTGCGGGCCGATCTTCTTCCCGTTCAACTCGGCGAGAATCAACAACGAGCACAAGGCCTGTCTGGACCAGATCGCGCTCCAGATGCAACAAGACCCGCGTGCATCGTTGGTCATCGATGGTCATCGCGACTCATCCGAGCGCGTTGGCATCTCGCTCACTCGCGCCAACAACGCGCGCGACTACCTGGTCAACGAGAAGGGCGTCGACACTGCTCGCATAACCGTGCGCAACTTCGGCGACACCTGTCCGCACGATTCGGGCGATCCGAACCTCAATCGCAGGGTTGAATTCTGGATCGTGCCGGCGGACGGCAATGCCGCTGACATCGCGGGCTTGAAGAAGTGCGGTTCCGGCGCTACGCCTCAGGTCATCACGACTGAGGAACCGGCACCGTCAGTCGAGAGAAGGCCAGCGCGTCGCGTTCCGCGTCGGCGCGCTCCTGCGAAAAAGCCAGGCGAGCCGGTTGGTATGATCCTTCAACCGGAGACGTTCACTGCTAGAGCCACTCAATGACCCCGAGAATATCTCGGGCCAACGGCGGGGCGATCTTCGGATCGCCCCGTTTTGTTTGTGGTTTGACCTCGCGTAATCACCCAATTCCCCTTCACGAGCCAGCCTGCAGAATTGTTCTGGCAATCCGCGATCAGACAAGCGATACACAAGTCGAGTATGCGGGTTGGCAGCGTCTAGAATGATCAGTCAATCTTGTTTCGGCGGGGACGGCGAGGTAGCTTGCGCCGGCGCACCTCGAACTACGCCGGCAGACGCGCGTGAAGCCTTGAAGTAACTTGCAGCGACGCGCTTGATGTCTTCCGGAGTTATCTTCGATGCTTGTTCGGTGAAACCATCGGCATCGGCCGCCGACTTTCCATAGAAGAATGCTCGCGCGTACTGGAGTGCATGTTCCGATTGAGACTGAAGGAGCACGCTTCGAGATGTGGCAGCGAGTGCTCGCGCGCTCGCTAGCTCATCGGGATCGAGACCGCCGCGCGCGATCCGCTCCAACTCGGCAAGCAACGCGGTTCGCGTCCGCTGTTCATTGTCGGGAGACGTAGTGGCAAACGCCGAGATCACGCCCGCCGCGAACATCGCGTCGACGTCGAGCGTAGCTGCTGCCGCAACAGCTTGTTTGCTCCGCAGCTCGCGAAGCAGCCGCCCGCCTTCTCCCTTCATTGCCCATTCAATCAGCTTGAGCGCCGTTTGATCCGTGCTGTCAGCCTTCGGTCCGGGAAGCCCTAAAGCGATTGTCGTACGTTCGCGACGGCGCGCCTCGATCTTGTCGGCGGCGACGTCTGTGCGTGGAGTTCTTACTTGAATCGACGTTTCAGGGTCACGGCGTTTGAACCCTTCAGCCAGCTGCGACGATACGAGCGCCGATCCGGCGGTGTCGCCAACGATTATGGCAACCGGGAGCTGGCGCTTTATCACGCGGACATGCCATTCGCTCAACTTCTCGGCGGTCAGCTTGCTGATTACGTCCTCCTGGCCATGCGGCGGCAGCGAATAAGAGTGACCCGGGAAAAGCGCTTGAAATAGCAGTTCGCGCGATCGCGAAACGCCCTGGTCGCGGGCATCTCGAATTGATGCGATCTGGGCCAGCCGCGCTCGCGCGACGTCGTCATCCCTGAAGGCCGGCTCCTCGATCGCATCTCGAACCAGCTTGAGCGCACGTTCCGCGTTTCCCGAAAGCACGCTCAGCACGAACCCAAAGAAGTCGGGCTCAACCACGATCCCCACATCTGCGCCAAGCCCGTCCAGGTCTTCACTCAACTGCGAGAAAGTCCGCCGCGGCGTGCCATACAGAATTGAATGAAGCATGAGCTCAGTCGTCCCGCTGGTGGTCGCATCCTCGACCAGTCGGCCGCCCTGAAAGAGTATTGCGATAGTCACGTTTGGCTGAGAATGATCCTCGCAAACAAAGGCTTTCGGGCCGTTGAGCGTCGAGAAATCCTTTACCGGCAATGGCTGAAGCGATTCAAGCATCACCCGCTGGCTTGCGCTGCGCTCAGGGCCTTGCGAGACCGACGCCGGTGACGGCTTCGAACCGACCGGCTGAATGCTCACTTCCGCTATTGGTGCATCGAATCCTGGGGCCCACGACTTCACGGTCGCCGCAAACGAGTCTGAATCGAACGTTCGCGCTGGCGCCGATAGCGGTTCATATTCGTGGATCGATGCATTGGTCAGGGTTAGATATTTGGCTGCGACGCGTCGTAAATCCTCTGCGCGGACCGAACCGATCCATGATGCGTAGTCGAGCATTGCGCGAAATCCGGCGCCGCTAGCTTCGAATCGTGTCAATGCTTTCGCGCGTCCAAGGTACCCACCGGTTTCCTCAATGAATCTCTTCTCGAGCATCGTTTTGGCGCGCGCGATTTCACTTTCAGGGGGCAACTCACCGCGCAGACGCGCCAGTTCCTTGAACAACGCGGATTCGGCTTTGTCCAACGAAGCTCCTTCGCGTGAATCTGTCGTCACCCACATCTGGATTCTCAGCACTCCTTCCCGGGGGAAAGCCAGGTAGGCAGCTTCTATCCGATTCGCAACCATGCTCCCGTCGATCATGGCACGCCTGAGCCGCGAAGCTCTGCCGAAACCAGCGAGAGCCGCAAGCACTTCGAGCACCGGCGCCTCCTTTGATTCCGCCCCCGGAACCCGAAACCCAACGCTTACGATTGACTGGCTGATATCAGCGCGTTCCATTGCGTAACGGAGCCGATCTTCCGCGGCTGTCAAAGTTGCATCATCAATTTTCGGTTCTTGGCCACCCGACTCCAGCCTGGCGCTCCGCTGGGTCTCGAGCCCGGAGGTGGTGGCTGGCGGCGATGTGGCCATTGGCTTTAATGCCGGCGCGGCCTTGCCTGTCGATGCAGCCGTTTCTCTTTTTGCGCCGAATGCGCCGTAGAGCTGTTGAACCGCGACCAGGGCGTCGAAAGTCGCTACGTCGCCGGCGATCGACACGATCAGATTCTCGGGCCGATAGTGCGTTCGATAGAATTCGACAAGCTGGTCTCGCGTCAACGTTTTCAGCGCATCAACACTGGCGGAGGCACCGGCGGCTAATGTGAGGTTCAGGAGTCGAGCCGCTGAATAGGCCCCGGGGTCATCAACGTTAATCAAGTCTGGATCAACCCGCTCAAAACCCCTGAGCCTTGAAGGTGACAAAACACTCTGGCTTGAAGCGGCCCCGTTTCCTTCTAGATCGATAACAAGCGGTATCTCTCGACGCATAGCATCAGCCTCGAGCGTCGGGTTCTGAAGCATATCGGCTTGAATCGCCAGCGCGTCTTTGAACTTTTCCGCGGGAACCAAAAGGCTGAACGCAGTCCCATCGTAAGCCGTCTTGGCCTCCGCTAAGGCGCCAAGTGAGCGCAAATCAGCTGCAATGCGGTCCCCGGGACGCAGGACCGTCCCTTTAGCCACCATCTGAGCCAATAGGCGCCGAACAAAGCGCGGGTCGGAGGCTTCCACAGCGCCCGCCTTGAAATAGGCTACAGCAGCCACTATTGGGGTCGAGTGCTGCTCGCTGATAACTACTGTGATTCCGTTCTTGAGCACGAAGCGGGACGTGGTGGCAGACTGCTCCTGCTTGATGACCGCCGTGTTTGCGGGGATGTTGACCGGCTCCAGCTTAGAAGCTGGCGGCTGAGGCGGTGAGATTTTAGGCCGACCTCGCCCGCTCTGCGACAGCCCTGATTCAACCGATAGCGTGATTGCCAGAAAGATGGTTGAGAAGACGGTGATCGAAGACTTCGAGTATTGCACTACCTGCCCCTCGCTGACTGCTATCGAGCATCATAGAGGGGGTGTGTCTTTCGCGTCAACGAAGATGGGCGGCAGCTGTTCTGTCGAGAGAATTTGTCTCAGAGAGACTGAGGAGTAAAGTCCGAATCGAGGTCGCGAACGATCCCAGTTCCTACAGGTCTTTACCAACAGCAGTATGGTCGACCTTCCATTCGTAGGTCGTAACCAGCAAGTCGACTTTCCTCTGATAGCTGACTGCTATCTGCACTCCCCTCTCACTCTTTGCGACAAAGTTGATGCCGTTATCCGGCAGACTGTATTCATCGCTGATCCGCTTGATGTCCTGGTTAATCCTATCTTCTTTCCACCCGCGCACGGCCGCGATTCGCGCGAGTTCGTTGACATCATGAACGACTCGTTGCTGCTCAACATAGACTGGCGCGATCTTGATCGCCAAAAAGGCCACGACGCCGATCAAAACGAGCGCCAGTAGCGTTTTGATGGATATCGCTCCGCGTTCACGCGAGAGCGTACGTGTGCTCGTGACTTTACTCATGGTCCGTCTCCAATCAATTGGGGTGTTCGCCCAGCACTAGCGTCGCCAAGACCCTGAATGCGGCTCCGCTCATGCTAGGGCTTCTTTGAGGGCTTGTCGGACTATCTGCGGGGGCACATCGGATCTGATCACGACCTTGCCGATCTCCACCGGCAGCACAAATGTTGTGCGACCGGCCTCGACCTTCTTGTCACGATGCATTGCTGAGATTATATCATCCAAGGCAAGACTATTTGCCTTTGGGAGCTCACCGAGGCGCGCGATTGCTGTGTCGACCTCCTCTCGTTCGGTGGTCGGAAGCAGTCCCATTCGCTCGGCGATTGCCGAGGCGGCGCGCATTCCATAACCTACGGCTTCACCATGCAGGAAGCGACGGTAGTGCGTGACGGCTTCCAAGGCGTGACCCACCGTGTGCCCAAAATTCAGAATCTTCCGAAGCCCGCTCTCGCGCTCGTCGTGTTCGACGATGCGGGCCTTTATGGCGCAACATCTCGCTATTAGAAGTTCGAGTTCAGACGGATCAAACCGCTTAATGTCTTCAAGGTTTTTCAGCACCCGATTGAACAATCGCCGGTCCCGTATCACTCCGTACTTGATGACTTCGTACAGCCCCGCTTGAATCTGTCGCGCCGGAAGCGTCTGAAGAGTGTTGGGATCGATCACTACCAGCGAGGGTTGGTGAAAAGCGCCTATCAAGTTCTTGCCGAGCTGGTGGTTGACCGCGGTCTTCCCTCCGACTGAGCTGTCTATTTGCGCGAGCAACGTGGTAGGAATCTGAACCAGGCGTACGCCACGAAGATAGGTTGCCGCGACAAACCCCGCAAGATCGCCGACAACTCCACCTCCGAGCGCGACGATTAGGTCGGAGCGCTCGATCCGCTGTTCGATCAGAAAAGCGAACAATGACTCGGCGGTCCTCAGATTTTTGAACCGCTCGCCGTCGCCAATCCTGAAACGATGGACTTTGAAGCCAACCCGAGCGAGCGAGCGGGTGACTCGCGCTCCTGCAATTGACTCCACAGTTAGATTGGTGACAATCACTACCCGTCTTGCGGTCTCTCCCACAGCGTCGCGCGCAAGCCCACCCAACTCGTCGAGCAGACCGGATGAGACGTGTATCTGGTAGCTTCGAGCGCCTAAGTTTACCTTTACTGTTCGCATAAATGGGTGATTCGAGCGCAAGCATTTCGGTCATTTCAAGGCTTGATTGAATTCGTCGATAAGCGGGTCGAATGCGATTGGGCCTATTCCGATCTGGGCGGCCATTTCGTCGGCGGTGTAGCGGTCGCCGGTTTCCCAAAGCTCTTTCAAAAAACCTCCGGCCCGTTGGGAAGCCCACCACCGGATGCCAAAACGTGTCTTCAAATGTTCGCGCAAGGAGATCTCGAATGCCCAGGCTCGCAGGTAGCTCGCCGAATAGAATGAATCATCGAGGTCAAACAAGAACTCCGTTGGCTCCGTTTTGAAGCAAGTGGCACTGGTTTGAAGCTCGGCATAAACCCTGGCCGACTTTGCAAGATCGTCATCCTTGTGAAGCTCTATCTCGTACATCAACTTTGCTGAGTAACGGCGAATCGACACCAGCCGCGCAAGCATCGCCGCCCTGACGAACTCGGCATTCTCGGCGAATCCCAGAAAAGCCGCGAGCCAGTCGCCATCAGAGATCAGATGGTTAAACAGAAACGCATACGTCTCAGTGAGAGCATAGTCACCGGTGTATTTGAACTCCGATGGTAGTGCTCCCGAGGCCCATCCGTAATGCTGGGCGTGGCCGGATTCGTGAAGCAAAGCCTGATAGTCAGATTGGCCGCCCGCCGGACGTATTACCAGCTTCACCTCGTCGGGGATCGATATGGGCATGCAAAACGCCCGGGGATTCTTGCGACGCCGGGGTTCGCTATCAATGGAAATGTTGCTCTGGGCATCCGTCCTGATTCCCAGGCCCGCCATCGTCTCTCGGTAAACTCGGAGCATCTGCCTTGATGGAAAACGCTCATCGAAGCGCGTCAAATGCGAGAGGCACATTGCGTCGGAGCGCTCGGCTTCGTCAATCGTCACTCCGAGGTCGCGTCTCAATAGGTCATCCAGCCGTGTAAGGTATACGGATTCAGTGCGCGCGACAAAGCTCGAAGCTTGTAGCGCGAGGTCTGAATAGTTCAATCGGCGAAGGTTTTCGAACAGGTTCAGGTAGGTCGGGTAGCCTAACGATCGAGAAGTCTCGTGCAGCTTAATGAGCCGTTCGGCCCTAAGGCCGTTTGAAGCTTCGACAACTGCCAGGCGCCTGGCATATATCCCGCTGCGGCGTTCGCGATTTCGCTCAATGGTAATAGCAACAGTCGCGTCCTGAAAGGTCATTTCGCTGCCACCCCACTCGAGCGTCGCGTTTGCTTCGTACGTGCTGATCTCCTCGGTCAGGCGCTTGACTGAATCTTCAAGAAACTGTTCAACCGCCACTGCCAGCAATCGCCTAATCGACACTGTTGTCAGGTCGAAGTCCGTTGATGTGTTTTCGAGTTCATGTTTGAGCCTCTCGATAGAGCTTCGTTCAAAGAGGTGCGCGTATCGGTCGTAGATGCGCGCTATTTCCAGATCGTGCTTTTGTCCTGAATGAAAGAGATAGTGCTCGCGGGCGCAGGTTGTGTGGAACTCGGCGAAGTCGCTTCTGTATTGATCCAGCATCAAAGCCTCGTCGCTAGAACGTGAACCATATCGGCGCTCCAAAACAGGTGTCAAGGGTTCTGGTCAAGAAGGCGGTGCCTCGCAGAGAGGCTAGCCGCCGGAGAGACGGTTCGGGATGGACGAAGCAGGAAGACTGGTCTCTTGCTCAAAGGATCGAGCAAAAAAAGAGGCGACGCAGCGTGGGAAGACTGCGTCGCCTTGTCTCCGGTTACCGTCCTCACCACAGTAACCGAGAATCGAGAACAGGAAGTGATGTTGTCATCACCCGTATCTCTTGCCCCACGGATGCTTGAGCAACCAAAGTGCCACGCAAACCGAGCACTCGTTTCGGTTACGTCCCTGACGCTTTTAGAAGAGTTATCGACATCTCACCTCCAGGGTCACGCGTCGGCTTACTCCGTTTGCGTGTAAAAAGTACATAAGTTGGAAGAAATATTTACTCTAAGACTAGATCAAGCCCGACGGATTGGCCTCGGGTCGAAGACGTATCGGCTGAATAGGCTCAAATCGGTACGCAAAAACAGCCCCGATCCCGGTTCTATCCTTGAGCAAGATTCCGGCGTGGCTGTGAATTTGCGCGTGGCGAGGTGCTAAGATTCACTTGTGCACATCCTGTTAGCCACAACCAATCAGGGCAAGCTAGCCGAGTTGAGGCAGATAATCGGCGGACTGGCGTTAAAGGTGGTCGGTTTGAGGGATTGCGAATCCACCGAAGAAATCGAGATCGCTCCGACGTTTGCCGAAAACGCGCTGTTGAAGGCGCGCTACTATCACCGGCTTCGCGGACTGCCGGTCATTGCCGACGATTCCGGTTTGGAAGTCGATGCTCTCGCCGGTGCGCCCGGCGTTCGCTCGGCTCGATACGCCGGACCGGATTCGAGTGACGCTGACCGGGTCAGCAGGCTCCTGGCCGAAATGAAGGACGTGCCGCCTGAGTGCCGCCGCGCTCGGTTCGTTTGCGCGGCCGCGATAGCGTGGGGCGGTGGTGAGAAGGTTTTTTTGGGCGAAGTCGCCGGCGTGATTACTTCAAGCCCCCGCGGCCAAAACGGATTCGGATTCGATCCGGTCTTTTTCTATGAGGGTCTAGGTAAGACCTTCGCCCAGTTGACGCAATCCGAGAAGGCTGAGGTGAGCCATCGCGGCCGTGCTTTCCGTAGGCTCGGTGCCTGGCTGAACGAATCGAGGGTGCTTGACACTCTAAGGTCGGGTGATAGAATTGTGACTACCGCAGATTAGACCACTGCTCTCCGACTGAGGTGACGTATGAAACACGCGACAAGAGTCTGTGCGTTAGTGGCGCTGGCAGCTATTGCGTACGCCAGCGTTCCAGCGCACGCGGCCGCAGGTCGAGGATCCATTCGCGGTGTGGTGATGGATTCAAGTGGCAGCCCGTTGGTCGGAGCCGCAGTCATGGTGCTCGAGGATGTGGAGGGAGCCGCTGCCAAAGTTGATAAGGTAATCAGGCGTGCGAGCACCGATGACGAAGGAAAGTTCAACGCCGCCGGCATCGTGCCCGGGCGTTACAGGGTTAAGGCGGCAGCCGAGGGCTTCAAACCAGTCGAGTTGGCAGCGGACGTGAAACCCAACAAGGTGACGGTATTCGATTCGATATTTCTCCGCCGTATTACGGCGCTCAACGATGAGACGAGTCTGAATCTCGATTCCAAGTACGCGGCGCGTCAAGCTCGCGGTACGATCTTCCACTATGACGAGGCGAAGAAGGATCCTGTGGCAACGGGCTCGACGGTCGCGCTGACCGCTCGCGCAACCGACCTTCACGGCGCCGTCAACGCTTTCGCCCAAGCAACTCCCAACGGCTCGTTTGCGGGATCAAACTTCGCTGTATCCGAACAGCTCGGGAAAGAAGCAAATTTGGTGTTGAGCGGACAGGTTGGATACGGAAGCGACGCCCCACAGAGCTTGAGGGCGCTGACGACGGCGAGCGCCGGCGATCGTCACCGTGTTTCGGTCGCGCTTGGCTATGGTCGGTTCACTTTCTCGCGCCAGAGCGCGGTGCCGAAGCTTGGACAGTATTCGGTTTCGGCAACCGACACGTGGCAGGTGTCGGGCCCGGTGTTGATCGTCTACGGCCTCGAGTTCGCGCGATTTGCCGAGGGACGATCCGGTACAAGCATTCTGCCGAGATTCGGTATTGCAGTGGATGCCGGCGCAAGAACTCGTCTCTTCGCAGGTGTCACGCCCGGATCATCCAGCGATACGCAGTCTAAGGTCAATCTGGAATCCGGCGAAATCGAATTCGCGGAGCCGAAGCCGGTCGCGATCGCCGAGGGTGAGCCGGTGATGGAACGCAGCTACCGGCTCCAGTTTGGCGGCGAGCAGGTGCTCTCAGACAAATCGTCGCTCGAGATGATGGCATTCTTCGATACGGTTTCGGGGCACGGTGTGGGTCTCCTCGCCATGCCCAACGAGGCCTCTCAATCTGTTCCGGCACTCCGCTGTGCAGAGCAGTCGGGGCGCACGCGAGGGCTTCGCGTCGTCTACCATCGCCACGTCAACAAGGTCATCGACGGTTCGATCGGTTATGCCTTCGGGGAAGGGCAGCAGTTTGATCGTCGAGGAATAAGCACGCCGTCGAGCCTTTTCAGCAACGGTATGTTTCAGGTTTTGTCGGCGAAAGTCGACGCGAACTTCATCGGCACTGGGACCAGAGTATCGACGGTGATCAGGTTAGCGCCCGGACAGGCTGTATTCGCGATCGATCCGTTTCAGGGGCAGCTCTCGACTTTCGATCCAAATGTAAGCGTTTCGCTCACACAGGTTTTGCCCAGCGTCAGCTTCATCCCAGGACAATGGGCCGCGGTTGTTGATCTGCGAAATTTGTTCGACCAGCAGACCTCAATCACCGATGACCGGCAGGAACTTGTAGCAAGCCGGTTCCATCGACTGATTCGCGTTGGGGTTTCGCTTAGATTCTAGGGAGAGACCTTGGGTACTCGTGAGGTCTCTACCGACGCCCTCAATCCAGGGCATTTGAGCTTCAGCGTCGTTGCTTTCGCCGTTTGCTTCGCGCGGTCAGCCCCTTCGCAAAAGCAGTGGCTTGGTACATCCAAAAAATTGGAGGCTCTTCCAAAAAAATGGAAGCTGGTGCGAAGTGTACTGAGGCGATTCAACCCAAAACCTGGGTTTTGTGGGGCTCTAAGCCACTGAAACGGCGGGAATAGCAGTTGCCTCGACACTTTGAACGATTCGCGCCCTCCTTCTTTGAAGCACGCAAGGGGCTTTGAGAGATGAGACTACTGATGAGCACGACCAAGCTTGTCGCCGTTTTGGCGATAACCGCCGCGCTCGTCGTGATAGGCGTTCTCAACCTCCGAGATCGCTTGAGTCCCTCCGTAGTGGCTGACGACGGAGTCGAATGGGTAGACACACCCAACGGTGTTCAAGCCAGATCAGTCAGTCCGGATTCCCCTCTGTCTTACGCAGTACGAAAAGGCGACTACGTCAAAGCGTTCTTCTACGTTGGCAGATACGACGAGTCCTCGAGGGCCAAGCCCGCTCCCCGCTACCTCGAATACGAGGAAGTCACAAACCGCGAAACGCTTTCGCACTATCTTCAGAATCAGGGGGTCGGTAACAACGCCCGTTACGCCATATTGCACCCTGATCCTGTGCTGGAGAGCATCTACGGAATCAAGCAGCCGGTTTATGATGTCGACTTCAAAGTGGCTGCGCGGGACCAAAACCTCCATCTGGGGCTGTATCTGGCATTCATTGGGTTGGTGTATCTCGCGATTGGGCTATTCGTGCTATTCAGGCAGAGCCGCGCTGCGCTCACCTACCACTTCTATGGGTGGTTTCTGCTTTCGTTCGTGATTTATTCCTTTCATTCAACCCGTGAGTTTTCGCGGCTGGATCAGGTCGTATATCTTATCAGTGGATCGGCTCTAGCGCTCCTCGCACCAGTCTTCCTTCATTTCTGCGCGAATTTTCCGTCAGGTCACAGGCGCTTCTTGCGCTCGCCTATTGCAGTCGCTGTGCTTTACATGCCAGCCGTGGCGCTCGTTGTCCTAGACGTTCTCTGGCAGTACAAGCCCTCAGTTTTCAAGAGCGGGATGCTTTCTGAGGTCCGTAACAATCTGGATCTGGCAGAACTGCTTCATTATTTCGTCTTTTTCTTAATCGGAAGCGCACTTCTGGTCCGCACTTTCATTCGGGCGCAAGAAGCCTTGCTCCGTCAGCAGCTCAAGTGGATCATCTGGGGGCTGGCGCTGTCAGCCCTTCCGTTCGCTGTGCTGTATGTCGTTCCATATGCTTTCGGCATCGAGGCTACCGGATCGGTAAAGATTATTGCATTTGGGCCGCTGATTTTGATCCCGCTATCTTTCGGCTACTCGATAATCCGCTATCGCCTGATGGATGTCGACGTCATCATGCGAAGGAGCTTCGTGCACGCGATGGCGAGCATCGCGGTCGCCGCGATCTACATGGCGGTGCTGCTCGGCGTGGGCGACCTGGTCAAGTTCATCTGGGCGACGGCGGATCTGAATTCTTGGAGGACACGCGCGATCGTTGTAGCAGGGATGTTGATCGTGGCAATGCTCTTTGCGCCGATCAAGAACAAGCTGCAAGTTTGGGCGGATCGCTGGTTCTACGGCGAACGATATACGCTTCGAACAGGTCTCCAGGATTTCGGAAGAACGCTCGCGCAAACGACCGCACTCCCGCAGCTCCTCGATTCGCTGGTCAGAAGACTGTCGGATATGCTCTCGGTCCGCAAGGTTGCCATCTTCGTCGAGGACCCGAGCAGTCCCTCGGGCTTCAATCTTGCACATGCGTCCGGCATCGACCGCGACTTGAGTCTTCCAGAGGACATAAAGAAGACGATCCGAATCCGCTCGATAGGAAGAGGGTTCATCGTCGCGCACGATTTGCGCAAAGAAAGCGACTCGGCGATGGCCTCGGATGGACTCGAGGTGCTGGGCCGAGCGCACGAGGAACTTCACTACTACGTGCCTTGCGTCGTCAGAGACCGAATGGTCGCGATCATTGCGATAGGCAGGACGACCGGCGGCGCAATGCTCACCAGCGAAGATACGGATTTGCTGCGGGCCCTTTCGGGATATGTGGCCGTCGCGATAGACAACAGCTTGATGTACAGGTCCGAAATGGAGAAGGCGGAAGAGCTTGCCCGCCTGAAGGAATTCTCGGAGAACATCATTGAAAGCGTCAACGTCGGGATTCTGGTGATCGACCTCGAGGGCCGCATAACGACCTGGAACAGCGCATTGGAAGAGATCTTCGGCATCGGGCGCGGGCGCGCCTTGCGACGCAGCATGCACGATATTTTCGATCCGGACCTCTTGGAGACTATTCAAAATGTAATCGGGCAAGAGGGGTGGGCGCTTCGCGACAGCAGGCACATCTACAAGTACAGCGCTTCGACCGAAGATGAGCGCCCGCTCACATTGAACCTCTCGCTGGCGCCATTTGAAGCAGCGAGGGGCGTCGTAACCGGGACGCTCGTAGTGATCGAAAACGTCACGCAGCGCGCTCAGCTGGAACAGCAATTACTCGAAAGGGAGAAGCTGTCATCGATAGGGTTGCTCGCAGCGGGCGTCGCGCATGAAGTCAACACGCCGTTGGCGGGAATTTCATCTTACGCCCAGATGCTGTTGCAGCAAGTGCACGACGAAGACCCGAAACGCGCGCTACTGGAAAAGATTCAGGTTCAAACCGTTCGGGCTTCCGGCATCATCAGCAACCTGTTGAATTTTTCGCGCACCGGGGACGCTGAATTCCGCGAGGTGGATGTCAACCGAGTGCTGGACGACACGGAGCAGCTACTCGAACCCCAACTTCGCAACGCTCCGTTCCGGATCGTTCGACACAGCGCCGAGCATCTTCCCCCCGCTTATGGGAGCGCGTCGAAACTGCAGCAGGTGTTCATGAACTTGATACTCAATGCACGCGATGCGATGCCGAATGGTGGGCGACTCACCATAAATACGCGCGCCGTCGACAGCTCACTGGTTATCGACTTCCGCGACACGGGTATAGGCATCGCACCGGAGAACATCGCCAGGATCTACGACCCGTTCTTTACCACCAAGGAGGTGGGACAGGGTACCGGACTCGGCCTTGCGTTGTCGTATGGAATCATTCAGGAGCACAACGGTCGCATATTCGTCGAAAGCCGTCCAGGTGAAGGCGCCCACTTCACCATCAAGCTACCCACCGCCTTCTCACGTCAGATGCAAGCGGCAAGCGACTAGCGTTACCTCGCAATCAATGGCGTTCGGCAAGTTCTAGCTGATAGCATTCCACCATATGGCAAAGAAGGGAAGCATCCTCGTAGTGGACGACGAGGAGGTAATGCGGGATGTGCTGGGCAGCATCCTCACCGCCGAGGGCTATCAAGTTGATCTCTCAAAGAGCGGCGAAGAGGGTCTCGACAAGTTCGAGCAGCGTCCCTACGACCTGGTCCTGCTGGACGTGTCGATGCCCGGCATGGGGGGGCTGAGGACGCTCGAAGAGATGCTGAAGCTCGACGGCGAGGCGGTAATCGTCATGATAACCGCTTATGCCACGTTCGACACCGCCATCTCGGCTATGCAGCGAGGCGCCTTCACCTGCATAAGCAAGCCTTTCGACAACAAAGAGATTCTCAAACTTGTCACAGCGGGCGTTCGCCGCCGTCGTAAAGATGAGGAGCGGCGCACATTGCGCCAGACTCTCAAGCGTAGCACCGAGCCTCGCGAGATCGTAGCGCGCAGCGAAAAAATGCTCGAGATCCTCGCGTTTGTTGAGCAAGTGGCGCCCGCGCGAAGCACGGTCCTGATCACTGGAGAGAGCGGCACCGGCAAGGAATTGATCGCGCGTGCCATTCACAACCAGAGCGCGCGGTCCGACAAACCATTCATCACCGTCAACTCAGCTAATCTGCCAACCGAGCTGCTCGAGTCCGAGTTGTTCGGGCACGTCCGCGGCGCCTTTACAGGGGCGATCGCGGCCAGGAAGGGTTATTTTGAAGTGGCAGACGGCGGCTCAATCTTCCTGGACGAGATCGGCAACATCTCGATGGAGACACAGGCGAAACTGCTCCGCGTGATTCAAGAGCGCGATTTTACGCCGCTCGGCGAAACCACGCGGCGACACGTGGATGTGCGCATCATCGCGGCAACTAACGTCGATCTGAAGCAAGCCGTGGATGAAGGCTCGTTCAGAGAGGACCTATTCTACCGGCTCAACGTCATCTCCATCGCGCTTCCTCCCTTGAGGGAACGTGTTGTTGACATTCTGCCACTCGCTCAACATTTTATCCGCAAGTACGCAGCGGATAACAACCGGGATATCTCCGATCAAATCAGCCCGGAAGTACTCTCGGCCCTTGAAGGATACGAGTGGCCGGGAAACGTACGCGAGCTTGAGAATATGATGGAGCGCGCGGTGATCATCGCCCGCGGCAATACGATCGCCCGCGAGGACCTCCGCGAAGAGATCCTCAACCCTCAGCGCTCAGCATCACAGGTTGGCGGACAAAGGATCGCAACTCAGATCGACCTGTCGCGAGGTATCTCATTTTATGATGAAGTCAACAGGTTTCAAATTGAGTTGATTCGCCGAGCGCTGGAGATAACCGGCGGCCATCAATCGCGGGCAGCCAAGCTGCTCGGTATGAACACGACCACCCTTAACAGCAAGATCAGATATTACAATATCAAGCTGTAGGGTTATCCCGTAGTGCCGGCCAGAGAGATCAGTATCGTAAGACAAACGGCGGCGACCTAAAGCCCTTTTCAATCAATACGACTTGATTGTCTGCCTCACTGCTCAGGTTTAGTTTGCGAGGCTTGAGCTTGAGGCTGAGCGAGTTTGTCACCGAGTCAAATTCAAATTCCTGGTGGATTATCTTTCCGTTTATTTCGACTTGGGCATTTCCAGTGAAGTCGTGCCCACTGATGGTCAACCTCTTCTTGACATAAGTGGCGCCAGTGATGACGGGCAAATGTGGGGGCGGAGGATCGACCACAACTGTCGGTGCAAAGTTGTAGACGACCAGCGCGAAGTCCTGGTCGAGAATCGTATCGTTGCCGGGGATCCCGTCGCCCGCAATGTTCGCCGCGCGAACGGTGATGGTGAAATTTCCCTGCACTCCTGCGGGTATGACGTCCGGCGGAAGGTAGATGGATTCAACGTTGTTCAGCCGGTCAAATGCTCCGCCTTCAAGAGAGACTGGGCCCGCGAAGTTGTTTCCACGGTAAACCGACACTCCTCCGACCGTGATCTCGAGGTCCAGGTCATTAACCAGCGCCGGTCCGACGAGCGAACCCATCGCGTCCGTCCAGGCAAGCGTCGCGCGGAGAGGAAGCGAGCGGTCCACGAGCGAGCCTTGAATCTCGAAAGTCTGTCCAGTCTCGGAGAACACCTTCGTTTGGTCGACCAGCACGCGTGCGACACCGTCAAAGGCTCTGGACAAATCCACCAGGCCCCAACCCTGTCTCGCGCCCGGCAGGTCGCCACCCGCATTCTCTCCAGTCATATACGAAGCCGAGTTGAGCAGATACGCCTTGGTCATCGCCGGCGATGGAGCGCGGTCGCCTTCAAGCAGGTTCCGTGAGGTAAAGAACTTCCGCAGCAGCGAAGCCGCTCCTGTAACGTGGGGCGCAGCCAGGCTCGTGCCCGATGACCAGGTGTATAGCGACTGATCAGGCGGTCGGTACAACCCGGCGCCCGCGCAAAGCCCGACACCGAAGAAACCTGATACTTGAGAGGCCGCGCCAAATACGTGTGTCCCCGGCGCCGAAATGTCCGGCTTCGCGCGTAGATCAGCGGTCGGCCCGCCAGAGGAATATCTCAAAATATCGAGCGGATTGTCGGCGCCGTCGGGTCCTATCCCTCCACCGCCGTCAACGTCGCAAGAGTCGAGACCAGCAGGCCTGTAGTTCTCGCTTGCTGCTACCGAGATTACGTTTTTTGCGATTCCTGGTGAACCTACGCGGCCGCCGGGTCCTCCGTTTCCGGCGGAAAAGACAAACACCATCTCTTGATTGCCAGGCACCGACGGCTGAGCATCACGGACGAGCGAGTCGAATTCCTGCGCTACCGAATCATAAGTGTTAGCAATGTTACCCCAACTGTTGTTTGAAACTCGCGCGCCCGCCGAGTAAGCGGTCGACGCCACCGTTGTGTAGCTGAGAGGGCGAGCTACGGCGCCATCGGAATCGAATATTCTGGAAGCGCCCAGCCTAACCGTAGGGTCAACGCCCAGTCCATACAAGTAGCCAAGCGCGTCCATGCGGTTTGATGCGCCCTTTCCAACCGCTGCAGAAGCCACGATCGTTCCGTGGCCAGTTTTATCTTCGACCTTCCCGTCATTTGCATAATTGAACAGGTAGGCGACGCGGCTTTGGTCACCCGCGTCGAGAAAGTCAGGATGAAGCTTCGCCGGAGATGCCGACCCGCGATCAAGCCCGCTGTCGCTTATGTCAACTACAAAGTCGGGCACCGTACTCAGACCCTTTCCTGCCAGCCAATCAAGGTACCCAGGTCCATTGGGCCGCGTACTGTCGGCAACGAGATTGCCTGCTGTGATCTGAGCGCTGAGTTCGTCGTGCAACATCAGCTTCGATGCCGGGCCAATGAACAGCACGTCCTCGAGACCCGCAATCTCAAGTAACTGCTCCTGGCGTAGCGTGACCGACAACACTACGAACTCACCGAAGCGTCGCCGCTCGTGATTCACGCGCACCGCAGAACGCGTGATTGCGTCAACCGACGCCGAATCGATTGTCCGCATAAGCTCGATCTCTACATCAAAGGCTAAGCCGTCCTCGCGATCGAGTATCTCGTCGGTGAATGTCGTGTCCAGTTTTTCAACCGGAAGAAGGCGCCCCATCCATCTAATCGGACGAGCATCATCAGAGGCGGGCCCCCCGTCAAGCTCCGCCACCCTCGCAAGTTCATCGGGCGCGCCGCGAATGATGTAAGCGTTGTTTGGTATGTAGCCGACTATCCGGGCGCCTGTGGCAAGCAGCGCGTCCATCCATACGCGCTTGATCGGACCCGCAAACTGAACGAGGCGTGTTCTCTTCGCGGTCGAGGAATGAACCGACGACCGTTGGATTCGTGTCGACCTATCGGCATTCGAAGTGTCGCGGTCGATCCGCGTTTCAGTGTCGAGCACTGCTCGCCTCAAGAGAATTAACTTTTCATTCGCGGCCATAGCCATCCTGAGCTGCTTAGCCGTGTCCGACGAAGCCGCTCCCGACTTGAGCAGCGACGGACAAAACACGATGACCGCCGCCAGACTGGCCAGAAGGAGGGTGATCTTTTGCGCTTTTGAAGAGTTCATCCGATCGGTGCGAACCGCTTACCAAACCTTCGCCATTTTGACCCACGCCCGCAATGGGAATGAGGACTGAATTATATCGGCTGGCATGATGCTTGAAAAGTGTATTGCTTTCAGGAACAACGCATCGGCCTTGGTCCACGGCAAGTAAGACACTTCGCATGCGCGCCTTCCGTGTTTTGTTTACGTGTACTATGATTTCTGTGGTGTAGCGGACGATTCGAAGTCTTGATTGGTGGTAACAGACAGGAGGCAGGAATGACCAGAGGTCCCAAAAGCATCACGATGCTCGCGCTCATAGCTGCGCTTGCAGCTAGCACTCTTCCGACACCGGCCGCTGCCGCGCAAACGCGCCGAACACGAAGGCGACCGTCAACGACTGCAATCGTACCCTCGGGCACCCAGTTGAGGGTTCGCCTTAACGACACGCTATCCAGCAAAGACTCGCGAGTTGGCGACCGCTTTACGGCGACGGTTGTTAATCCCTCTCGTTACGACGAGGGAACCGTGAGCGGCCACATCCGCTCGATCAGGAAGTCAGGACGCGTCGAGGGACGCACGACAATGAGCCTTGCCTTCGACACGATCAGGCTTCGGGATGGGCGCACGGGGGCGCTGCGTGCCGAGGTGCTGCGCGTCTACGACTCAGATTCGGCGAAGAACGTGGACGAGGAGGGCCGAGTTCAATCCGGTGGTCGTGGAAAGCAGACACTCAAACGGAGCGGCATAGGAGCGGTAGCAGGAGCCGTGATCGGCGGTATCGCCGGCGGAGGCAAGGGTGCGGCTATCGGAATGATAGTGGGCGGCGCGGCGGGCGCGGGCTCAATCGCAGTGCAAGGCAGCAAGGAATTGAAGCTCGAACGCGGCGTCGAGATGCTGATCCGCGTTAATCGCCGATGATCGCGCCCGACACTGGCGATCGAATCGGCGAATCTCTCACTGCTTCGAATAAACTCTCAGCGCAAGGTTGATCGGAAATGCCGGCAGGGTCGGATTGTCGGTTAGGACCAGCAGCCGCTCTTTATAAATGTCGCTGACTTCGGTCGGCAACGAGTCGATGATAATCTTATAGCTCCTACTCGCCTCGACGATTTCAACCCGCGAAGCAAAATGCTTCTCTGCTCCCTCGACGCGAAGGATCTTCACCGGCTTATCGTCGGAAGTGATCGCGATCTCGGCGGTAGCTTTCTTACCAGGGTACGCGAACAGCGCTGCGCGCGCGTCCGGCGAGATAAACAGAGGTCCGATGTGCCTGCCGGCGCGCAGGGGAGCGCCCCGGAGGACGTTCGCGTTCAGGGTGAACACAATCCTGGGCCGATCAGGATCGTCAGTGAACAGCGTCGCGCTCTTTGATATCTGACCTGACTGAGAAGCCGTGTTGACTTGTAGTGTCGCAGTCCCTTCCTTACCAGGGGGGATGACTCTGTCCGAGTCGGTCACCTCGCAGCCTCAGCCGCCCTTGAACTCCTTTATCTGCAGCTCGGCGTCGCCTTCGTTCTTGATGACAAAGATCTGGCTTATCAGCTCGCCGGTATAGACATCACCGAAGTCGTAGCTGGTGAAGGGGGTGACAGCCTTAGGGGCGGGCGCCGGCCTAGATGGTTCCGTCAGGCCACGCGCAATCGTCGGTGAGAGGGGTGCGCTTGAGATCGCCAGTGTCCCTGCCCAACCCACCGCGAGAATCCCGATCCTGATGGCTGATTGAACTTTCATTAAGAACTGTCCATTGAGTGCTAGATCTAGAGCGTAATTCAGGGACGCATTCTGCGCAATGGTCCGCAAGGAGTCAAAGAAACTCCTTGTAGCTTTTGTGGTTCCTTGAACCGACGGCTACCTAGCTGTTATCGTTCAAATCACGTCAAGCAAGAGGGTCAAATCAATGCCCGACAGACACACTTACCTTCTCCGAATCCTGATCGCGTTATTGCTGACTGCTATTACTGCGGTTGCACAGATACAGTTCAGCAAGCCGAAGCCGATCAGGCCGCTCCCTAACCCTTCGATCATTAACGCATCACGGGATGACGTAGTGTCGATAACCAAGCAGATGATGGAGACGCGCGAGATCCCGCTGGATAAGGAAGATTGCAACGCGACCAGCGGCGAATGTACGTTGCTCAGCAAGCCCGTGGTGTTCATCAAAGGCATTGCTACCAAGAGCCAACTCGAGCATTTTTGCGAAATGCCCGCGGTCGACGTGCGCAGTTGGACCCGTGGCCGTTACATACTTCGTTTTCAGATCACACCGGCTACCCCTAAAACCTCGCAGGTGGGAGTCTATGCCAAGTTCGAGGGGATGATGAATGCGGTAACCGGAGGCGAGTGGGTGGAGCTGACGTCGAAGGGCGAGCTCGAGGATTTGATGCTGAGGTGCATTCAGGATCGCGTCCAGGGAGGCGACTGCAAAGAAGTTTTTCGATGATCGTCTTGCTGCGACAACAACAACCCCTATCGGTCAAATCATCAGTCTATATGACCGTCTGGGTCTGTCGCTGACGTTATTGTGGAATTTGGTGTCAAGCGGTAATCGGCCGCTCTTCAGGTTCCAGAACAGTAGCTCAAATCCGCTTGATAGCTCGTAACCGCTTCTGGGTCACGGGTATTCACACGCCGTACGGGCTTATCTGCCCCCTGGGATCGTAACTCTATTCGTTTCCAAACTGTGAACTTGCGTGACATAACTCCACATCGCAAAGCTACTGAGGCTTGCCGTATGCATTCGACGAGAGCTCGATGGATCCTACCCACATAGGGTAACAAACCAGCGTTGAGAGCAATCCCAGTTCAAAAGTCGCACATTGACCAGCGATGCGTGAGAGACTTCACCGACTCCTGTCAGCACAGACACCAATAAACCAGAGCGGCACGAGCTTTGCGACGTTGGTCGCCGCGAATGACCCATTGGAGTCTGATTTCTTTGTATGTTGTAAAGCGACAAGGAACGATATTTGGAGTTCAAGATGGCGCACAAGGACTGTTCGATAACTGGAAGGCAGTCGGGTGAAGACGGGAAGTCGCTGGTCGAGATCGCAATTGTAGTAATGATTATCTCGGTTGTGATCGCGTTTGCTCTGCCTGCGGTTGCCAACTCAATCAGGCTGTACAACCTGAGGAGCGCCTGTGAACGAGTGGCAGAGCGTCTGGCCGGAGGTCGCGCGCTGGCGATGGCTAAAAACAGGAATGTCACGATAGCGTTTGCAACCGGCGAGAGCGGTGCTGTGACCCAATACGGATATGATTTCTCGCCGGTGAACGACCAGGGTACATCAGATCCTCAAGATGATGTTGCAACGCCCGACGGCACGCCTGACGCCATTGACCCTCTTGACGAGACCCAGAGCTACTTCGTCGAAACCCCTCCAGCCGGAATGAATGTGACCTTTTCGGCGGGCGGTAAAACGTTGGCGAACGGAAAGGGAGTGACGTATACATCACGCGGCGAGCTCGAGATCGGCGCTTCGCAAGCAGATATCCGAGTCGCAAATTCATCAGGAAGCTTAACAGTCAGCGTTAATTTGCGAGGGCAGGTATGGATTCACTAAAGGCGGTGCCAAGAGTATGAGGGTGTCAGATCGAGAGCCAGCTAACAAGCCTTTCCAATATCGTCAGCACGAGCTTGGATTTTCGCTGATCGAGCTCATGGTTGCGATTGCAGTCATTACGTTTGGACTGGTCTCCATCGTTGGGATATCGGCATACGTCTCCCGTGCAAACGCAACCTCCAATACGCTGAGCGTGCTTGCCACCGCGGCGCAGGATCAGGCCGACAAGCTGCGAGGCGCCATCTGGACGGTCGTCTCCGTTGATCCCAGGCTGAGCATAGGCGGGAACGTCAATTACGATTCCTCCGACACAAACCACCGTACGACGGTTACGGACAGTCCTGCAGGAACGTTGAACGTGAGCTGGAAGGTAACAGCAGGTCCCGGTACGACGGCAGATATGCGTACTGTCACGATCAGAGTAGTGCAAGTCAACGCGCCAGCGCGCTTGGCCGAGGGCGTCACAGTCACCCTCGTCGTGCCACAAAGTTGAGGGAGCCATGAAATCAGCAAAAGGCGAACAAGGGTTTTCATTGATCGAAGTGACTTTGGCGTTAGCTGTGATGACCACCATATTGGGTATAGCATTCCTGCTGTTAAACGGCTTTCAGCGTACTTACCAGACTGAAGAGGCTTATGCGGACGCTGCACGCAACGGTCGATTCGCAATTGCTCGGCTGGAGGAGATCATTCGCAGCGCCGGCACTAATCCAACCGGAAAGACTGCCGTCAATTGGCTTAGCTTCGTCGATTTCGGCGGCGGCAACTCCGGATCTTCGCTCCACCTCATCAGCGACTTGAATGGCGACGGCGCAACTAGTTCCAGCATTAGTGCCGATACTGATGTGATAATCACCTCGGAAAACGTCACGTTAACGCTGAACACCAGTTCTAACACCGTCGTTTTGGTCGACAACAATCAACCGTTGGACTCCGTGCGTCGAACCGTTCCAATCGCCGAAAACATTCGTAGCCTCACTTTCACTGACCCGGACGGCTCGCGGCGCGAGGTTGATGTTGATTTATATGCTGTACCGAGTGGCGTTCCAATTTCCGATAAGCGCTACCGCGAGGTTCACTACAACGCAACCATTAGACTGAGGAATCGCTAAGGTAGACTGAGAAATCGCTGAGGTTGGAACGTATACCTCGACCGTCCATACAAGAAGGAGCAGATGAAATGAAGCACCAAAGCCTGACGTCAAGAGGTGACGGCGAAAGCGGCGCGGCATTGATCATGGCGCTGCTGATGATGGCGCTGCTGCTGGCACTTACAATGGGAATGAGTATGACCGCAATTTCCGAACTTGGTGTCACCAACACGTACGCAAACCAAACGCAAGCCTTCCAGGCTGCGGAAGCGGGTCTCTACCATTCTCTGAACCTAGTCAGGAACTACACGGCTGGCAGCCCGACCGACACCGGCTTCACCAGTCTGCTAAAAGAACGTAATCTGAACTCGACCTTTGGCACAAGCTACCTCAGCGGAAATAATCCTTTTACGAACTCGACCAAGTTCACGTCAGGCTGCGTGATGATCACCGATGACGATGCAGGCGGTCATAACCTTCTCTGTGCGGACGTCGACGGTTCTGGCAATCAAATCCCGGTCCCCGGCGTTTATTATACCGTCCATATGGTGGACGACGAGAAATCGAGCAACCCTGCATCTCCGACGATTCCAAATTTCAACCCGTCGTTCGCCTGGGAGGACGGCGATGTTGATAAGGACACGAACAATCGCGTAGTTGTGTATTCGACCGGAACTTATGGAAACTCGTCGGTTACTCTTGAAGGATGGATTGGCTTTGTGCCCTACCCGGCGTTCGTCGCGCAGAGAGATGTCATCGTAGACGGCAATTCCAAGATTCAGGGAGCTTACGGAGGCGTACATTCCAACGAAGACCTTACAGTCAGCGGCAGCGCTGATATCGCCCAAACCGCCACAGCCGTTGGCACAGGTACATTTAGTACAAGTGGAACGATTGGCGGATTCCACGCGGGCGGACAGGCGCCGCTGTACATACCGAAGTTTGTTACCGAACCAACTACAACCTCGAGTCCGCACATACAAGACTACATAGTGCAGCAAGCTGATGTAATTCTGTTAGACCCTGACTTTGCAAATGGGGCCACCAGAGACTTGACCGGCAATGCCGACCCCACCGTTCGCCTCCGAAAGCTTGCCGACAGCCTGGCAATTCCTCCCTCCCAGTACAGCGCGTTTGCGACCGCGATTGACTCGAATACGTCGGGCACCGTCGACCAAACCGGCGCGGAAGCCGTTGGTATCAATCGCTCAACTGATCCCATAACCTTCACTCGCGTGACCACCAACCTATCAACGTACGGGTGGAATTACTCTGGAGGTAACTGGAACATCCCCAGCAACTCAACTGGCGCGAACGGTCACACGTTCTATGTCGTCGGCAAGGATAACTATAACCTCAGCAGTCCGGGTGCGAGCCCGCAAAATGGCGGCAACGTGGATATACAAGGGAATGCCGGCTCGCTTGCGTCGCCAATTCAGGCATCGATACTTTGCACCGGGTCAATCACCATTAGCGGGAATCCATACCTGCAAGCGAATATCCAGGACCTGCCGACACCAGAGCTTCCGCCGTTCGTCAAAGTCAATCTATTGATGGTCGCAGTCGAGGACCTCAAAATAGATGGCGACGTAGGCGCGGGAAGCGGAATAATCAGATTTAGCGGAATCTGCTACGCCGGAGAACAGGTTTATCTGAGCGGCAACGGCGAGATCAAGGGCCAGGTGCTGGCTCTGAACAACCCAAATGTTGTGGGTACGAACGGCTCAAACCGCTCGCCTGTGAACCGCGATGACAACGAAGTAACCGGCTCATTCACCCTGGACTTCAACGGCGGGAAGTCGGTCGGCAAGATCACGCTTATGTCGTGGCGTCAGATCAAGAAATAGTCGTCATTCCTCGATTACAATTTCTGGCAAACGCGGTCGAACGCAAAGGCCGACGTCTCTCAGTCTCATGAACCGAAGCGAGCCCGGTCGTCACTTGGCTCGCTTCGGTCTTATTTGGTCACTGCCCTCTGAACCTAATCGGCTGACACTTACACCTTCATCCTCAAATCCCCTCGCCTTCTTCTTTATCTCCTTGAAGCCCGCTATTCACGGTAGTAACATCGCTGTCTGCTGCAGAACTATAACGGTATAGAAACGTTCAGCAAAAAGCCGTCTTCGGCAACGACCCAGCGCGACAACGGGTTGATCGTGGCCACCTCGAGTGAGAAGGAGAAGGAGAAAAACAGCATGAGTATCTTCAGAGCGGCGCAACGGTTGATTCTTTCGATCGCAGTCCTCGTCGCGTGTTGTGCGAGCGCTTTCGCGCAAGACGCGGGACAAGTTCTCCGCGTTTCAGTGGGTTACGGAACGCTGAAGAATACGGTCTCGATGACGCCCGAGAAGAAAGCCGACGTTGAACGACTCGAGGCCCTGGCCCGGACGGCGAATTCCCAGGGTAAGTACGGCGATGCACTCAAGCACCTCTATCACGCAATGGCGCTGATGCGCGGAACTGAATGGACTTCTTCTAACGCGCTCAGTTCCGCGCTCACCGTTAAGCTGGACAGAATGGTGCTCGAGCCCGGCGAATCCGTGAAGGTGCGGCTCGGACAGATATACGCGCTCGACGAGCCACTCCAGGGAAAACTCAGCGGAGCGATCCAGCTTGTCAGCGCCGATCAATCTCAGCAGGTGAAAGCGTCGAAACCCATTGGCCCGATCGACGCCGATTTTATTGCACAGCCTTTCACCGCCGAAATGACGTTGCCGGAAGTTGAAGACGGGAACTACCGCATCAGCGTAAGGCTCGAACCGGCGAACTCGAAGTCGGACCCGATTGTAAAAAATACGACTGTTCGCATCGCCCGCGGCCTTGCGGCGCAGGTGGCCGCCGCGAAGGCGCGAGCTGCGAAAACCGAAGCGACGCTCAAGGGAAAACGCAAGGAAGCATTGCTGGCCGCCCTGCCCTCCGCGCAATATCGTATCGCTCTGGTCGATATGGCCAACGCGGGCGAGATCAGCTTCGATAAAATAGACTTTGGCGCGGAGCTAAAGGAGGCGACCGCGATTCTCGCCGCGCTGGACGCCGCCAATGATCCTTTTGACGCTCGCCGCGGCGATTTCAGAAAGGCCTATCGCTCAAAGGTCGACAACTCTCTTCAGCCTTATCGGATCTTCGTGCCGTCGAGCTATGACAGCTCCAAGCGGTCTCCGCTTATCATCGCGCTCCACGGAATGGGAGGAGATGAGAACAGCTATTTCGAGGCTTACGCGAAGGGAGCCTTCAAAGTCGAGGCTGAACGCCGCGGCTATATCGTCGCTTGTCCGAAAGGGCGCAAGCCCGCGTCGATGTATGTGGGCGACGCCGAGAAGGATGTTATGGATGTGGTGGCCGAGGTCAGGCGCGACTACAACATCGATCCCGACCGGATCTACTTGACCGGGCACTCGATGGGTGGCTTTGGAACCTGGTCGGTCGCGATCGACCACCCCGATATCTTTGCTGCCCTCGCGCCAATCGCCGGCGGGGTAGCGAACCCTCAGTCAATGGCGAAGATCGCTCACGTACCGCAGATTGTCGTGCACGGTGATAACGATAAGACGGTGCCGGTTGAGCGCTCGCGAGTGATGGTGGCTGAAGGAAAGAAGTTGGGCGTGGAAATGAGATACATCGAGGTTCCGGGAGGCAGCCACATCGATGTAGTTGTACCCACCTTCAAAGATGTCTTCGATTGGTTCGATACTCATCGCCGAAAGACCGCCGAGGCCAAGGCCGGCGCCGCTGCCTCGAAGAGCAAATGAGAGCGGCGCTACATCGTCATCAGCGCCGCGAAAATCTCAATCCCGTCCCATAGGTTCTTAAGCCGCAAGTTCTCATTCGAACTGTGCTGGTTGTTGTCGTGGTTTACGATTGGCACTCCAACCTGGGGCGACTTGATTGCCACGGCAATAGCCCACAGCGGACCGCTCCCGCCCATCGTCGGCAGCATCACCGGCCTGTAGCCAATTGCGTGCTCAACTGCGCCGATGATCTTCTCCACGACTGGAAGATTCATCGGCGTTCGAACCGCAGCATAACCTTCCTCGCTCACCACTTTGGCAATCAAAGCATGCTTCAAACGAGTTTCGAGAGTCGGTTCCGAACCGACGACAAAATAACCCTGCTGCCTGATATGAGCGATGAGGCGTTCGACCTGGCGCTTCGGCTCGATGCCTTTGACAAGCCGGAGGTCGACCGTGGCGGTCGCTTCCGCTGGGATGATAGTTCGCGATTGGCGGCCTACGTCTTCGCTGCGTAAGCCGTCGATGTTCAGCGATGGTTCGTTGATCAGCTCGGCAAGCGCGCGCCCTGAGCCGTCGGCAGCAGCGAGGCCATATTCTCTCATCAGGTCCGCGTCCGTTGCCGGCATTTCCTTCAGCGCTTGCTTCTCGGCGTCGCCCAGAGGCTCGGCCCCGTCATAGAAACCCTCGACGAGCACCCGGCCCCTGTCGTCCTTCATGCTCGCCAGGAGCTTGACCAGTCGCATTGCAGGGTTCGGGGACCAGTTTCCGTAGTGCCCGCTATGCAACGCCCGATTCGCGCCGTAAACAGTGATGTCCACCTTGACGATTCCGCGCACTCCAAAATACAGCTGCTGTCGCCGCGATTGATGAACGGGCCCGTCAGCGCATATCCAAACATCGGCGCCCAGCAACCTGGCGTTGCGCGACACGATCTCGCCGAGATTAGGCGAGCCTGCTTCTTCCTCACCGTCAAACAGGAACTTGAGATTGGCGGTTGGCTTTGAATTCGACGACCTCAGCGCATCGAGTGCCGCGAGCATCGCGATGATCGGAGCTTTGTCGTCGGACGCCGATCGTGCATAAAGCCGCCACTCCTCATCGAACTTTTCACCGGCCTTTGGAAACGGCACGTCTCGGCCTCCGGCTTCAAGCGGCTTGTCGCGAAGCACCGGCTTGAAAGGATTGCTCGCCCATTTCGATGGATCGACCGGCTGACCGTCATAGTGCGCATAGAATCCTATCGTGCGAGTTGCTCCCGGCGTCTTCAGTTCGCCGTAGATTGCCGCCGGACCGTTGCCTTCAAGCAATCTCGCTTCGATCCCACGGCGATTCATCATATCGAGGAGTTTAGCTGCATTCCGACTTATGTTCGCAGTATCCGACGCGACATTGGGAATCGAGAGGAGGTCTGCCAGTTCGGCTATGATTTCCGGTTCGTGTGCCTGCCGGTAATCACGCGCCTTCGAGGCGGGAGCTTGCGCCATTGAAACACTCGACACGTTCAAGGCAAGGAGGCAGGCGACTACCGCGGTTATTTTCATAGCGAATTCTAAACGCATGGAGTTCAGGCTCCGGCACCTGGTCTTTATCGGTGAATAGCAATTACAAGCAGCGAGGGCATGGAGTTCAGGTTCTGGCCTGGTTGTTACGATCTCATTTGATCGGGAAGACAGGCTAAAGCCTGAACTCCATGCTTCTAGCCGGCTCACTGAGCTGTCGGCTTGCTGAACTTCGCGTCGTCGATCGGGACGTTGTGCTTCACTTCCTCGACCTTGATGTTGATAGTGAACTGCGGCGTCACGGTCCGTAGAGTAAACGGCAGCTTGATGCCATCGACTTCCTTGTAGTTCTCCATGAAGGATTGAATCGCCTGTTTCCCTTGCGGGCTTTCGCGTTCGGTGTCCTGACGCAGTATCAATCCGGTCTGGGTATCAAAGTAAAAGGTCTCGACGCTGCTCTCGACTGGTGTAGCTTCCACGACGTACACCTCCCGTTCGCCGACCTTGTCCTTACCCTTCACAACCAACTTCGGATAGAGCTCCTTAAGCCTGATTGGCTTGAAGAACTCCGCGTCGAGCTTCGCAGCTGCCAGTTCCGCACCAGCCTTTTCGCGCAAGCCCTCCTGCGGATTCTGCGACCAGCCTACCTTGCCGTCGAAGCCTTCCTGGATGACGCCGAAGCCGTTAACGTTAACTACAGTCCCGCTCTTGTTAGGCGCCTTTTCGTAGATTTCAAGGGTGCCGGTGGCCCCGATTCCCGCCAACTCGAACGAACCCTTTTGAACTCGACTTGTCTGTTTTTCGACTGCCGCTTTCCCGCCGATCGCTTCCACGTATTTTTCGATTATCTGATCAGCTGTCGGCATCGCTCCCGCGGGCTTTGCATCGGTCGCCGGTTTTTGCTGTGCGCCCTGCGCGAGCGCCGCCACGGCAATCGCGGCGAACAAGGATACTGTCGTTACTATGCGCTTCATGTGTTTTTCCTTTCATCGAAACGTTGAGCTGGGGGCTGCCGCCTTTCGCTCTTTGGATTTCTTCTTGATTTGTTCTATCGCCGCCTCGAGCTGAGAATCCCTGCCCTCAAGCAACGAACGCCGCGTAAGCTTGACTTCTACATCCGGAATCACGCCGCGGCCTTCGACGAGGGTACCCTTTGGCGTTTTGAAATCGCCGATCGCATATTGAAATAGCGCGCCTGTTGGCAGCTTTTGAATGTACGACGGCAACGCGGCTCCTGCGGTTCGCTCGCCGACAACGGTGACGCGGCCGAGTTCCTGCAAACCCGCCGCCAAGACCTCGCTGGTTGAGGCGCTGCGACCATCGGTTAGCATTACCACCGGTCCAAGATAGGGCTTTGGCTGCGGAAAGAACGTGAATTTGAATTCGCTCGAACGCATCTTCATCGTGCCAAGCGAATTCTGTTCAGTCGCGAGCAACGCCGCTATTCCGGGCGCCATACCGCCAAGCCCGCCCGGATTGCCGCGCAGATCGAAAATTAGCCCCGGGACGTCGTTCATCTCGCGGATTGCCCCGCGAATCCTTTCCATCAACAAGATCACGAAGACGTTGAATCGAATGTAGCCCGTGCCGTCAGCCAGGCGCTTCGCTTCAAACTCGGTATACTGCGGCGGGAAGTTGCCTAATCGCTGAGACATCTCGCCCTTCAGTCGCTCGCGCGTGATCGTCACTTCCCGCGGCTGATCGTGTTCATCCAGATACGTGATGCGCACCGAAGTGTCGGGTGCGCCATCAATCCGGGCTAACAGGGCGCGATTGATCCGCAAGTTTCTGATCGCCTGTGGCTCCTTGCTCTTAGCGTATAGCCCGATCACCTGCTGGGCGCCTGTGTCCCCAACCTTTTTTATGATGAACCCGGTGCGCAATCCGGCCGCTGCGGCTTTGGATCCAGCTTCGACGCGAGTGATAGTCGCCAGGCCGTCCACAAGGCTCAGGTCGATTCCGATTCCGCCGCCCTTAGGTTCCGGCGAATCATCTTCGACCACTGCTTCGGGCGGAATGATGTAGAAGTGAGACTGGTGCAGCTCGCCGAGCATTTCACGCAGGACTTGGTAAAATTCGCTGTCGGTAGTGGCCGAGGCGGCGCGCGGCGCGTACTGCTCCCGAACCTTGTCCCAATCAAGCCCGCCCAGCGTGGGATCGAAATGCTTCTCTTTGACTGTGCGCCAGACGATCTCGAAACTTTGATCGCGCGCCTCCCGCGACGCGGCAGCCGCGGCTCCCGGTACGCCGCCGACAACCTGCCGGGTCGGTTGCGCGGCCGTAAGGCACGACAACGCCAAAATCAGAAGGACTAAGAGGATTCTCTTCGGCATCGATTCTCCAATTGGACCAGGCCGAGCCGCTGGCCGATGAGCTTGTACGCTATTGCGCCAGCGAAGTTCGCCCGGCACGCCGCCCCTCCAACGAAGTGTAGCCCACGGATTCCGAGGCTAACAAGCATAGCAGGTAATCCGAGCCCCGGTTGTTTACGGTCAATTGGGCGACTAAACTCTACAGTAGGAACTCAAGCGACCTCATGGCAACTAAGCAGATAAGTCACGCACAGATCTATCAACTGATCGAGGACGAATTCGGCGTCAACGCTGATTACGTCAGCGATCTTCTCTCGCACTTCGAACGCGATCCGTCCTCAGTGGATGAAGAATGGCGGTCCTTGTTCGATGAGCTGATGCGCAATGGGAGAGTGCCAGGTGACGTGGCGGCGCCGCAGCCGCCGGAGCCTGCCGAGCGCCCTGCGACACCTCTGACGATTCCTGTTCCCGATATGCTTCACGAGACCTACGATTGGTCTGGCAAGCAGGCGCCGGCGCGTGAGTCTGCTCAGCCCGCGCCCGCCATTCCGGCACCAGTTCGGCAGACAGCCGGACCGGCTGCAAATGAGGTCGCCGAGCGAATACCCATTCGCGGACCTGCGCTTCGCGTCGCCGAGAACATGGAAGCAAGCCTCGCTGTTCCGACGGCCACCTCACAGCGGCAGGTCCCGCTCAAGCTGCTGGACGAAAACCGGCGGCTCATCAACCAACGCGTCGTTGCGTCCAATCGCAAGGTCTCTTATACGCATATCGTGGCGCGCGCGATTCTCAAAGCGCTTGAACGCTTCCCGCAACTCAACGATTCCTATGAAGAGGCCGACGGCTCAGCCTATCGCGTGCGCCGTCCGGTCGTAAACTTCGGCGTTGCGGTTGATGTGATCAAGAAAGACGGGACTCGAACGCTGCTGGTTCCGAATATCAAAGCGGCGGACAAATTAAGTTTCTCCGCGCTTCTGGACGCCTATGACGACATCATTAGGCGCGCTCGCGAAGGCCGGCTTCAGGTCTCGGACTTTCAAGGCACGACGATCAGCCTGACCAATCCGGGAACGATCGGCACCACGGCGTCAAACCCGCGATTGATGCCCGGACAAAGCGTGATCGTGGCCACCGGCGCGATCGGCTACCCTCCCGAATACCAGGCTATGTCGCCCGAAGGGCTCTCGCGAATCGGAATAAGCAAAGTGATGACCCTGACCAGCACATATGATCACCGCATCGTGCAGGGAGCCGAGTCAGGAGCTTTCCTGGCACTGATCGACGAGCTGTTGCGCGGACAGCACGAATTCTATGACCAGATATTCGCGGACCTTGGCATCCGTTATAGACCGTATCGCTGGGCAATGGACCTCAACCCCGCGATTCTCGGAGAAGAGCGTCGCCGCGACGTCGTTCGCAAGCAAGCTCGCGTGTTCGAGTTGATTAACGCCTATCGAGTTCGCGGACACTTGATCGCCGATCTGGATCCGCTCGGCTGGAAGACCGTCCCGTATCATCCCGAGCTCGACATCGCAACTTATGAACTGACAATTTGGGATCTGGATCGCCGGTTCATCACCGGCGGCGTAGGCGGGACCGAGACTGCAACTCTACGCGAGATCGTCGATCGCCTGCACGCCTATTATAGCGGAAAGGTCGGTATTGAATACCGGAACATTCAGAGCCCCGACGAGAAGGAGTGGATTCGCGCGCGCGTCGAGGCCGACCCGCCGCCCGTTCCGGTGGAAGTCAAGAAACAGATTCTCTGGAAGCTCATCTCCGCCGAGCTGTTCGAGAGATTCCTGGGCACGAAGTATCTGGGCCAGAAACGATTCTCGATCGAGGGCAACGAGACTGTTATCGCCGCTCTCGATCAGTTGATTGAAAGCTCTCCTCGGCGCGGGATCGATGACATAACGATAGGAATGGCTCATCGCGGACGTTTGAACGTGATCGCAAACGTCATCGGCAAGTTCTGCGAGCGCATCTTCACCAGCTTCGAAGGGTCAATTCATCCAGCTTTCCCGCACGATCAGGGCGACGTTAAATATCATCAAGGCGCGGCCGGCACCCGTGAGACGGCGGACGGAAGAGACGTCGCCCTCGCAGTTGTTCCGAATCCGAGTCACCTGGAGTTCGTCAATCCGGTCGTCGAAGGAGTCGTCCGGGCCCGTCAGGACTTGAATCGCGATCGTTCGAGCAAGCTCGCGGTCCTGCTTCACGGTGACGCGGCGTTCGCCGGCGAAGGCATCGTCGCCGAGACGCTCAACCTGTCGCAACTGCCGGGGTACACGACCGGCGGCACGATTCACATCGTCGTCAACAATCAGCTTGGGTTCACCACTCCTCCCGAAGAAGGGCGTTCGTCGACTTACAGCACCGACATCGCGAAGATGATTCAGGCGCCCATCTTCCATTTGAACAGCGACGACGTCGAAGCCGCTTACAACGTGCTTCAAATCGCGTTGGATTATCGACAGAAGTTTCACAAGGACGTCGTGCTCGACGTGATCGGGTATCGCAAGCTTGGACACAACGAAGGCGACGAGCCAACTTATACCCAGCCCGTGATGTATCAACGAATTCGAGAGCATCCCGGAGTGCGCGCGCTCTACGCCAAGAAACTCATCGCGGAAGGCGTGATATCCGAAGAAGAAGTCGCCTCGTTGATGGACGAGCGAAATCGCCGCTACGAGAATGCCCAGCTCGGAGCCAAAGCCATTGTCGCTAAGCAGGGCACTCAACCCGCGCTCCCCGAGCACTCGCCCGAGCCGGACATTGTCGAGATAACCCCGAGCAGTGTAGATCACGAGACTCTGCGAAAGATCGCTCACGCCATCACCACGGTTCCTCGCGGCTTCAATTTGAATCCAAAGATTGTCGGGTTGCTCGCACGTCGCGCAAAGATGGTCGAAGGCGCGGCGGCGGTTGACTGGGGAATGGCCGAAGCTCTGGCCTTCGGCTCGGTGTTGATCGAAGGCACGCCCGTCAGGCTCACGGGGCAGGACACCGTTCGCGGAACGTTCAGCCATCGCCACGCCGCGTTCACGGACACACAGACCGGCGAAGAATGGGCGCCGCTCTCTCAACTCTCCGACGGCGCGAAGTACGAGATCTACGACAGCCCGCTGTCAGAAGCGGGAGCGCTTGGATTCGAATACGGCTACAGCCTTGCGGCGCCATCGGCTCTTGTGTTGTGGGAGGCTCAATTCGGCGACTTCATCAACGCCGCGCAAGTGATCGTCGATCAGTTCATCGCCTCGGGTGAAGATAAATGGAATCAACAAAGCGGAATTGTATTGTTGTTGCCGCACGGCTACGAAGGCCAGGGCTCGGAGCATTCGAGCGCGCGCATCGAGCGGTTCCTGCAACTCTGCGCTGAGGGAAACATACAAGTAGTTAATTGCTCGACTGCCGCTCAATACTTTCACGTCTTGCGTCGCCAGGCCCACCAAAGGATTCGCAAGCCTCTGATCATCATCACCCCAAAGAGCCTGCTCCGTCTCCCGGAGGCAGCTTCTCCTGTTGACCAGTTCACGAGCGGCGGATTCCTGCCCGTTATGTCCGACAAACTTCAGTTTGTCGATGAGGGCGTCGGCGCGACTCGAGTTCTCTTGTGCAGCGGGAAGGTCTACTACGATTTAATAGCCGAACGGCAGAAGCTCGGCGATTCGACGACTGCAATCTTGCGGGTCGAGCAGTTCTATCCCTTTCCGAAGAACCTTCTGATAGAAGAACTCAATCGCTTCGCGAATGCCGGGGACATTCGTTGGGTCCAGGAAGAGCCCGAGAACATGGGTGGATGGTCTTTTATGGAGCCGCGGCTGTTAAAGGTTCTGGGTCGCGACCGAACGCTTCGCTACGTGGGCCGCCCGCCTAGCGCGAGCCCGGCTACGGGGTCGCATACTATTCATCAGATGGAACAGCGCCAGTTGGTTGAAAGCGCGTTCGACGCCAACTAGGAATTCGATGACAGCGATTGTTGCTCGCATTCCTCTTGTTCCCACAACTCTACTCACATTCACTCACCAGATAGCTTGTCGCCAGTTTACTATTCAAGAAAATGCTCCGCGTATTCCTCCGACCTCGGGCCCAGATTATTGCTCATGATCACTCGGGCGCAGGAGTTCCATCGCAAGATCGCATCATCATTTCCGGCGGGGCGAATCGCTTCGGCCTTTTCGAACCATTCCATCGCCTCGCTGAACCAGTCGTAAGCCGCATACCGCGCGCCCGGCGATCCCTTCGAGAGCCTCGCTTTTGCCCGACGCTCCCACACGATCCCTGTGTAGTACACGCGTTCGTACTCGTCCGTCACGCGTTTCAGCACTTCCTGAATCTGAGTGTCACCGACCGAATAACCTTTTGCGAAACGGTCGGTCATCGCGAGCAGCAGCGTGACGAGAGCCTGCTGGTTGTCAGGGTCAACTTTCAGCACGTCCAGGCAAATACTCTCGGCGGCGCCCGGCTCGTTTAGCAGGCGATAGCGCATGGCTTTTTCGAGCGCCGCGGGGATTGCGTCTTTGTGAAGCGGTTTTAGTTCAAACATGGCGCACTCCTACTCTAGGTCACTCCTACTTTAGGTCAGTCGTCGGTGTTCTCCGCGCCTCCACGGCGTGCTCTGCGTCTTGGCGGTGAACTAACTCGCAAACAAAACTCACCGCAAAGACGCAGAGGACCGCGGAGGATTCGCAGAGGTATTCGGCATCGTGAAGAACTACCACAGCCGATCATGAACTTCGCTTACGGAACAACTGTACTAATCGCGCGAGCGGATCGTAAAACCGTCCTACCACCCGCTCCTTGAGCGGGATGATCGCGTTGTCGGTTATCGTGATACTCTCCGGACAAACTTTCGTGCAACACTTGGTAATGTTGCAGAAGCCGACTCCCATCGTCTCTTTCAGCTCTTCGAGCCGGTCCTCGGTGTCCAGCGGATTCATCTCGAGCGCAGCGACATAGACAAGAAACCGAGGCCCGATGAACTGCTCGTGCAAGCGGTGCTCGCGCAGCACGTGACACACATCCTGGCACAAGTAACACTCGATGCACTTTCGAAATTCCTGAACGCGATCGATGTCTTCCTGTTGCATTCTCCAGGTCCCGTCGGGAGCGTCGGGCGCACGCGGCTTGAATTTCTTGATCCGCTTCTTGACCTCGTAGTTCCACGAGACGTCGGTGATCAGGTCTTTGACGTGAGGGAAGGCCTTCATCGGTTCAACGGTGATTGGCTCATCCAGGGGGAGCTGGCTAAGGCGGGTCATGCACATGAGCCTGGGCACGCCGTTGACTTCGGCTGAGCACGAGCCGCATTTGCCGGCCTTGCAGTTCCATCGCAACGCGAGGTCGTTTGCCTGTTCCGCTTGAATTCGGCGAACGGCGTCCAAAACAACCATCCCCTGCTCGATCTCGATCGTGTAGTCGACGAACTCGCCGGCGCCTTCGGACCCGCGCCAGACTCGAAACACGGCAGTATTCATCAGCTCATTTCCTCGATGACTTGCTTGAGCTCGGCCGGCATTTCCGGGATCGGTTCGCGGAAGACCTTCATCGTGCCGTCGGAGTCTTTCTTGACCGCGATGTTGAACTTTCCGAATGCCGGATCTTTCTGTGGGTAGTCTTCGCGGAATTGCGCGCCGCGGCTCTCCTTGCGCTCGATGGCCGAGCGCGTGATTGCTTCGGAAACCGTAAGCAGATTCGGGAGGTCGAGCGCGGTATGCCAGCCCGGATTGTATTCGCGATTCCCCGTTACGGCGACGCCGGACGCTCGCTCGCACAAGCGGCCAATCCCCTCGATCGCGCGCTGCATTTCGTCTTCTCTTCTGACAATGCCGACCAGTTCCTGCATCATCTCTTGAAGCTCCCGCTGAATCTGGTATGCGCCCTCGGCATCAGAGCCCTCGCCCCGCTCGAAGGGTTCAAGCGCGCGGCGGGCCGCTGCTTCAATCTGCGCGCTGTCGATCCGGCCTTGAGTATTACCTTGAGCGAACTGCGCGGCATGCTCACCCGCGCGTTTGCCGAATACGAGAAGATCCGAAAGCGAGTTGCCGCCCAATCGGTTGGCGCCGTTGATTCCTGCCGCGCACTCGCCCGCCGCGAACAACCCGGGCACTGCGGACATCTGGCTGTCGGCATCGACCCGAATGCCTCCCATCACATAATGAGTGGTCGGTCCGACTTCCATCGGCTGCTGAGTTATGTCTATGTCGGCGAGCTGCTTGAACTGGTGATACATGCTGGGAAGCTTTCTTTTGATGTGCTCTTCGGAGTTCGAAAGCTTCTTCCTTATCCACGAGATATCTAGATACACGCCGCCGTGAGGGCTTCCCCGCCCCGCTTTGACTTCACGCACAATGGCGCGAGCCACGTGATCGCGAGTAAGCAGCTCAGGGGGACGCCGCGCGTTCCTATCGCCTTGAGTGTATCGCCAGCCCTCTTCTTCGTTGTCCGCGGTCTGGCTCTTATAGTTGTCCGGGATATCATCGAACATGAACCGCTTGCGCATGCTGTTCATCAGCACGCCGCCTTCGCCGCGGACGCCTTCGGTAACCAAAATGCCGCGAACGCTTGGAGGCCACACCATGCCGGTCGGATGAAACTGAACGAATTCCATGTCGATCAGTTCAGCGCCGGCGTGATAGCCGAGCGCGTGCCCGTCACCGGTGTATTCCCAACTGTTGCTCGTGATTCTGTACGCCCGGCCGATTCCGCCGGTTGCAAGCACGACGGCTTTCGCTTTGAACAGTCGGAAGCGGCCGCGCTCTCGATCGTACGCGAAGGCGCCAGCCGCGCGACCGCCGTCCTTGAGCAGCGTGAGCACCGTGCATTCCATATGAACGTCGATGCCCTGGTGGATCCCGTGGTCCTGAAGCGTTCGGATCATCTCGAGGCCGGTGCGATCCCCGACGTGTGCGAGCCGCGGATACTTATGGCCGCCAAAGTTGCGCTGAAGTATGCGGCCGTCGGCCGTTCGATCGAACACCGCGCCCCACGCTTCAAGCTCGCGAACCCGAGCCGGCGCCTCCTTCGCGTGAAGCTCGGCCATTCGCCAGTTGTTGACGTATTGGCCTCCGCGCATCGTGTCGGCGAAGTGGACCTTCCAGTTGTCTCTTTCATCGACATTCGCGAGCGCCGCGGCGATTCCGCCTTCCGCCATTACAGTGTGAGCCTTGCCGAGCAGCGATTTGCAGACGAGTCCGACTGAGACGCCCGCGGCGGAAGCTTCGATGGCTGCACGAAGTCCCGCGCCTCCGGCTCCGATCACCAACACGTCGTGCTCGAAGGTCTGGTATTCGGCCATCAGAAGATTCTCCTGTCAGACCAGATACCCATCGAACACAGGCGGACGTAGATGTCGGAGAACGCCACCCAGAAGAGGCTCATCCACGCCCATAGCATGTGACGGCGATTGAAACAGCTTACGCAATTGTAAGTCTTCTGACGGACCGGCATCTTTGATAGCTGGTCGCATCCTCCACCAACCAGATGACGGAGCGAGTGGCAGCCAAACGTGTAGCCCCCAAGCAACACTGCATTGATGGTGAGTATGATCGTCCCGTAGCCAACGCCAAAGGAAACCTGACCAGCCGCGTTGGTGAACCACATAGCCTTCCACGCGTCGTGCGCGAGGATCACGATGAACACCAGCGCAAGGTAGAGAAAGTATCGATGCACGTTCTGAAGGATCAGCGGAAACGAACGCTCGCCGAGGTAACGTTTTCGAGGCTCGCCGACCGCGCACGACGGGGGATCGGCCCAAAAGGATTTGTAGTAAGCTCCGCGGTAGTAATAGCAGGTCAGTCGAAAGCCGCCGGGCGCCCAAAGGATCAACAATGCCGGCGACCAAGGAAGCCAGCTCGGAAACCACGCAGGCTTCGCTCCCAACCAGCTATGTATCGGATCACCGAACAGCTCCGGTGAATAGAAAGGCGACAGGTAAGGACCGAACCGATAATGATTGCCCTGAAACGCCGCCCAGGTCGAATACACGATGAAGGCGGACAGTCCCAGGAAAACTAAGAGCGGCTGGAGCCACCATGCGCCGGGGCGCATGGTGCTGCCGAAGCCCCGCCGGGTTAAGGAGACAATTGTCGAAGCCATGGTGCGGTATCATCACCTCCTGTGCGAGGGTCGTAGAGCGATCGGGTACATGCGTCCTCGAACTCGATGATAATGCCTCGGTAAGGTGGTATGAATGACGAGCAAGATCTACGGCTCAACAGAAGGCGTGCCCAGCGAGTTGGCTTGAGAAGCCCGGCCATAGCTGACATGCTGGCAACGTTTAACATACGGCCATTTCGGGAGTCAACAAGAACTCCGTGAAAGCTTTCGTCAGGCGGTGTCACTAAGACTGGAAGCTAAGCACTCGGTTAGAAATCACATCCGCTCGAATCGATTCAATGGGGCTCAGTTCCTCAAATTCTCCTTGCTAATCCAACCCGATGCGTTGCAACAAGTCTGCAAACCGCGGGTCCCCTCGCAAGCCGTCGAGCGCCGGATCCGCGTTCAGAAACACCACGTAATAGTTGCGCTCGCGGTATAGCTTCTCGAGCCACTCGAACGCGCGCTCTCTGTCCCCGAGGGCCGCGTACAGAGTAGCCACGAAGTACGGCGACAACTGCCCGCGCTTGGACAACTCAATGACTTCCTCGAGCGCCTTCATGCCCTGCTGCTTTCTTCCGGACTCGGCAAATATCCGTCCGATCCACGCCTTCATTGACTTGTCGCCGGAAAGCTCTATGTATCTTTCGAGTTCTCGGATCGCATCGTCATACGAGCGCTTTCCTTCATAAGCCAGCGCGAGGTGAAAATGCGCCTCCGCGAAGTTAGGGTCCAGATCAACTGTCTTGCGTAACTGCTCGATCGCCTCATCGTAGCGACGCGCGCAGTGAAGCGCCCGTCCCAACGAGGTATTGATGATCAACGAAAGCGGGTCAAGCTCGAGCGCCCGCCGGCTTTCTCCAATCGCTTCATCGAATCGCTTTCTTGCGATCAAGTAGGCCGAGTACCAATGGTGGGCAGTCTCATAATTCGGGTTAAGCTCAATCGCCTCCGCGTATTGCTTCTCCGCCTCGGCCCAGTTCCATTCGTACTCGGAGGCGGCCGCAAGCGACGTGTGCGGCTCAGCAAGAGAGCTATCCAGCTCCAACGCGCGCGTTGCCGCCGCCTTAGCCTTCGGATAGAGATCCTTCGACGGTGCCGCGCTGTATTCGTAAAGCAAAGCGTAGCAGTCGGCGAGCCCCGCGTACGCGAGCGCATAGGTCGGATCCTTATCGATTGCTTGCTTGAAGTAATCGGCGCCTTTGGTCAAACCATCTTCGGTGCGCTTGTTCCAATAGAAGCGCCCCTTCAAATAGAGCTGATAAGCATCGGCGTTGTTGGTATATCGTTTGGTGACTCGTTTCTCGTCTTCTCCGCTCAGCTTCAGTTGCAGCTTCTCGGATACATCCCTGGCAATTTGCTCCTGCAGCGTGAACAGATCGCCCATTTGCCGGTTGTATTGCTCGCCCCACACCTGGGTGTCGTCTCGCGAATCGATCAACTCTACGTTGATGGAAATGTTGTCGCCACGCTGGGCAATTCTCCCGGTGAGGACGCCGTGGACCCCCAGCTCTCGAGCGGCGGCTTTCGCGTCTGCTTCTCTTCCCTTGTACTTGAAGACTGCGTTTCGCGACATCACCTTGAGGCTGCGCGATTGTGACAGATTATTGATCAGGCTCTCGGTCAGGCCTTCGCTCAGGTATTCGGTGTTTGGATCCGCGCTCTCGTTTGCGAAAGGCAGCACTGCGATCGAATCCATTGGATGGGGGCGCGATGAGAACGCAAAGTAACCAATTGCCGCGATCGAGAGGAGCGTTACCAGCAAGGCAAGCAGAAACCCTCGCTTGTGGCGCTTGATCTCCGAGACGACATACTCGGCGCTCGATGTAGCTCGAACAGTCGGGATCCGGTCGCTTCGGACCGAGATCTCCTCCGCCGTACGCCGCACTGGTGAGGCTGTCGAGGGCGTCAGGTCGGAGCCCGGCGGGCGAAACGAATCATCGGACCCCGCCTCGACTTCCATTCTTCGCCTCATCCGCTTGAGATCATCGAGAAGCGCGTCGATCGACTGATACCGATCCTCTCGGGCTTTTGCCATGGCTCGACTTACAATGGCATCCAGCCTCGGGGGAGCTTCGGGCAGGCACTCCGAGAACGGCTGAGGCTGGCGCTCAATTATCGACACGATCACGTCGGCTACGGTGTCGCCTTTGAATGCCATCGTGCCGGTTAGCATTTCGTAAATCAGCGTGCCAAGGCTAAAGATGTCAGTCCTGGCGTCGACGGCGAGGCCGCGCGCTTGTTCGGGCGACATATAGTTCGGGCTTCCCATCACGATGTTCGCTTCGGTGGTGACGAGCCCGAGGGTTCTGATCTCCCCATCCTCAGGCCGCGCTGGTTGAGATCCGGAGGCGTGCTCGGCAAATTTCTCGGTGAGCTTGGCGACGCCAAAATCAAGCACCTTTGCGATACCGTCAGGCCGCAGCATCACGTTTTCCGGTTTGATATCTCGATGCAGGATCCCGACCCGATGCGCCGCTCCAAGCGCGCTGGCAACCTGAACGGCCACATCGAGCGCTTCTCGCAGCTCCAGGGTCCCGCGGCGCAATCGTTCGCGCACCGTTTCGCCTTCGACGAACTCCATTGCGATGAAGCGCATTCCGCCCTCGGAGCTTATTTCGTGAATCGTGATGATGTTTGGATGATTGAGCGCAGAGGCGGCGCGGGCTTCCTGCTCGAAACGGCGCAATCTGTCTACGTCCTTATCGGATTGCGCGGACAGCAGCTTGAGGGCGATGCGACGGCCGAGCCGCGTGTCTTCGGCGAGATACACCTCGCCCATCCCGCCCTCGCCTATGCGGGAGAGGATTCGATAGTGCGAAATAAACGTGTTTTCTGCCAGCATCGTTTGTTCGAACTCCGGCGCGATGGTCGTTTCGCACCCACCGGATAACTCTATCAGAACTGGCTTATGGCAGCAGGGAATCCGGGTTGTGGCGGGATAGCGTGTGTTAACAGGTGGTGGACGCGCCACGAGGACACTGAGTCGCGAAGCTACCCAAAGCACACTTTTGCGGATCTTCGCGGCCTGGTGTCTCTCTCGCGGCTCTTCTCAACACGCAACCATCACGACCGAAATCTAGCCTGGCATGGCGTTCTCGCTCTTCAGCCACTGCTGAAGAGCTTCGTTCTCGCGGGCGAGCTCGTCCGCGTTTATTAGCCCGCGCTGCAACGCCAACGATATGGCTCGCGAACGCGGGCTGTACGTGTTTCCCCAACGCTGATCGACGATCTGCTCTATGTCGATCGACAGCTTGGCGTAAAGCTCTCGGAGGCGGTTCTGCACGCCACGCTCGCTCAGGTAGCGGCGCCGCGCTATCGCTCTATCAGTCAAGCCGAGCGCAATGTCTATCAGCGCCTCGTATTCGATATCCGTCAGACCCGACGCGCGGCTGGTCGCCCGCGATTGAACCATGCGTATCTCGGGATCGATCCAGCACTGCTCATCGACCAGAACGGCTCGCAGCGCAGCTATCAGCTTTTCATCGGGCGACGACTTGAGCACATATCCGTAAACCGTTTCGCCGGGGACTACGCGAGCCAGCTCGCGAATGTAAATTTCATCCTTGTACTGCGACCAAAAAATAATCCGAGCAAGTCTCAGCTCGGACCAGATTTGTTGGGCGGCTTTCACCCCCGATAGCTCGGGCATTTTTATGTCGAGAACTATGAGGGAAGGCCGGTGCATCAAAGCGAGCTCAACCGCGCTCCTTCCGTCGCAGGCCTCAATCACCGGCCCCGCTTCGGGAAATTGGTCGCCAATGATCGCGCGCAGATAGTCGCGCTGAAAGGTCATGTCTTCGGCAATCAGTATGCTCATAAGGAAGATGCGTCACGGATCACGGCTCACTTCCCCTTCTTATAGGCATTCTCACCTCAACCACTATGCCTCGCCTGCCGGTAGCATGCAGCCAGGTCAACTCCGCACCAATCAGACGCGCACGATACCTCATGTTCTCAATGCCCCGCGCACGGCGAAGATCGCCCGAAGCAGTCATTCCCCGACCGTCGTCGGTCACCCTGATCAGTAGGCCCTCGCCCTCTCGTAGGATCACCAGCTCTACAAACCGAGCCGAAGCGTGCTTGGAGATGTTGTTAAGGGCCTCCTGTACGATTCGATAAAGCAGAAGCTGCTCGGTTTCGGAGAAGTTGAAGTCCTCGCCGCGGGCCAGACAGGCGAACCTGGTCAGAAATGGCCGTTCGGACGACTGGGAGGCGCGAGCCAGGCAGCTTTCTATTGCGGGAACAAACCCAAGCGTGTCGAGGGCCGACGGGCTCAGGTTTTCCATCGCGCGCCGCACCTCATCCATCGCGGATTCCAGCCCAAAGATCAGCTTTGCCAGCCCGTTTCGCACCTCCTGTGACATCGCGCCTTCGGGCTTTTCGAACAGGCGGCGGGCAAGCCTGACCATTTCGCGAAGGTCCGACAGAGTTTGATCGTGCAGGTCGGCGGCAAGCAGCTTGCGCTCGCTTTCGACGAGCGTAACGAATTGCAGCAGGCCTTCAATCAGGTCGCGCTGGGTGTTCAAGGCCGAGCCTCCGTATCTGTATACGACCGGGAGCCGACTTTCGAACTGCGGGATCCCACAGTCTCGTTCTGGCGACGGGATCCCAAAAGTTTGCGGAATGCGCTCTACAAGCTGCGCAGCGCTGGATGTAGACTGCGCACGTCTTCCGAAGATGTCAACCGCTCAGGGCGGGGCCGATGCCTTCAGACCCCGCCCATATTTTGCAGTGGGACAGACGGAAGAAAAAGGAGCGAGAGTCATGCGTAGAATCTCAACACTTGGATCTTTCGTCGCCGCCTTAGTATTGCTCAGCTCGGTTTCGTTCGCTGCCCCCAAGGCTGAGCGTTCCAACGGCAACAAATACTTCAAGGTATCCGGCACCGTCCTCCAAATCCATACCAGGGAGCGCACGTTGCTGATTCGAGAACGATTATCAAAGCAGCTTTATCTCATCGAAGTGCCCGAGGGCGTTACATTCAAGATAACCTTTGGCAGGTACATGCGGATGGCAGAGCCCGGCTTTGGAGATGTAAATGTGAATGAGCGCGTCGAGTTCCGTTGCGTTCGCCGCAACAGGGATCATCTGGCCCAGCTCACGGACGATAGCGAGGTCATTCGCTTAATCGCAGCCAATTAGCGCCCCCAATCGCGCTTGCCGGGGTGAGGCGTTGACGAGCCTCGCCCCCGCAGTCCCGAGTAATCTCAAGACACAAAAGGCAATCGCCACGACTAAGGAGGTAGGATCATGAAAAGCACGTCCAGTCGCAATGTTGCGCTCGCCCTGGCTCTCACGCTAGCCCTTGCGAGCCTTGCCGCCGGCGCTCCAAAGAGCAAACGAACCAGTAAGTATCTGACGATTGAAGGTCGTGTGCTTCAGGTGAACGCCACAAATCGCACGTTACTCGTTTCCGATCTCTGGTCGAAGACGCTCTATTCTGTAGAGGTGCCGAAGGGCGGGTCTTTCCGCATAACCTTCGGACTCAACGCCAGGACCTCCCTGCCGGAGTTCCGTGACGTACACAGAGGCGATCGAGTGCGCATGCGTTGCACTCGCGTTACGGACCGTCTTGCGCGTCTGGACGACGGGCGCGAGGTCGTCGCGTTGACTTCGATCCGTTAGTTCGATCCCCCCGGTGACTGGTTTTCTGTTGCCGGTCACCCAACTTCCCTGTACTCACGCCCCTCTCAGTCGAAAGCCGGGCCGCTCTGTCGTTCCTCCAAAGCAACCGGGGAAACGCGGCCCGGCCCTTCTCATTTCTTGACAAGACCGATCAAACGAAGAAACGCCCACAACCAACAAAGGTCCAATGTTAGAATCCGGTTCTGATGCCTCCGACCACTACATTCCGGCTCAGGTTGTTTTTTATTGCGCTGATTACCGCGGTGGCGAGCGTGCACTCACAAGCGTGCGATAAGCACGGGTTGCCCGACAGCGGCCGCATGCCGCCTGCCGGCGAGCCGGATAAGTACTCCGCTACGGTCGTCAGAATCGTTGACGACGGCGCACGGCGCGAGGTAAGCATCACCCGCGAATTCCGGTCAGGCGAGATGCGCCGCGAAGAGTGGATCGAACAGGGGCGAAATTGCGCCCTCATTTGGGCGGGCGATGTGAAGAATGCCATTTTGCTGGACCTCGACGCGCACGCCTACGCCGAAGTCGAGATCACGCCGAAGGCACCGGAAGGGCAACAACTCAATGGACCCGACGGGAGACCTGGCCGGGACGCTGGCGGGCCGGAAGATGGCGCTCTTCAGGCAATCGACCGGATCTTCGACGAAAGGCGATCACCCGACCGCGTCGAGACACGGCTGCTGTCGGGGGAGACGATCGATGGCCACTGGTGCTCGGTGTACGAGGAGCGCTCGACCTTTCCCGACGGCCACACTGAAGTAACAAAGTCCTATCGAGCTACCGATCTAGCCGGCCTCGCTCTCAGGGTTGAGACAACATCGCAGCCGGGTGCGACCAAAGTCATAACCGAGCGGCGCGACGTCCGCATCGACATCCCCTCCGACGCGTTCGTCGTGCCGCCCAGCTACAGGAAGGCGTCTCGGTATTAAGGCGCAGTCGCCGCTGCTTCGAGCGACTTCCAAAGAGCCGTATAGTCGTCAGCCGTTTTCAGCCTCTTTGTCGTCTTGTCCTTCGGATTACGCCAGTCTATGTGTTGCTCTTTCATGTAAGAGATGATCCTCAACGTAGACTTGGTGCCGTACTCCGGATGACAATGCGTGACCGCCCCCTCGACGCCGCAAGAATACGGCAGGTTCTTGGCAACCTTGAAATCGTGAAACCGCTTTTCGACTTCCGTCTCAGGGATGTGGCCGTAAGGTGCCATGTGGCAGTCCATGCACTTGATCCCGACTTCATACATCTTCGCGAACGCCGGGTTGGATTCATTGTGACGCGTGACGTGACAGTTCAAGCACAGCTCGTCTTCGTGCCACTCCTTGACCACCGTGTAAGCTTCGGGCTTGCTCTTATCCATACCCCACTTGTAGATGCCAAGCCTGCGTCCAAGCACCACCGCCGCGTTATGCGACGGATGACAGGCGGCGCAGGTTATTCCCTCAACCTTCCCGTCCGGAATATCCTCGAAGCCGCCCGGCTTGAATTCGGACTCCGGTTTAGCCTGCAGCGGAGAATGGCACTTCGCACAGTAGGTGTTCTGCGTCGACTTGTAGTTCGACTGCGCGTGCAAAGAAGCGCGCCAGCCTCCGCCGGTTAACACGAACTGCAGCGTCTTGTCGTCGAACTTCATCCCAACAGCCTCGGGCATGTGATCGCCCAACACGCCGGAGGTAAAATGACAGCGTGTGCACCCGTTCGACTCGGTGTAGTCATAGTCAGGTCTCGCCAGGTTGGTCGGCGAGACAACGCCCTGGCCTTGCCCGCTCTGCTGAAGCAGAAGCACGAGCCCGAAGGCCAGAACAGTCACTGGTATCAGTTTAGCGAATCTCGTCATATAACGATTCCTTTTCCAGGATCTTCGATCATTCCGGCTATTGCGCGGGAGGTAAACAACCTCTCTTCCGTCGCGCCGGCAGCCGGCCCTTATCCCAGCTATTGCCGATGCAACAGCGCACCCTCAGCGGGGGCAAACTTGCGCATCGTCCGAATGATACCTTCGATGCAATTCGATCGCAGTGATAGGTATCACCTACCGATGTGCTGCGCGCACATGTGCCGGGTGACCCGCGTCACTCGCGCGGCCTGGGCGGGGTGACCGCGGTCACAGCAGCTGGAGGCTTTGTGTTGAGGTGGGAGGGTTATCGAACAAACATGGGCTCCCGGCCCGTGGACCACGGGTCGTACTCGCGCGCGAACACGATCCGCTCACCCAGGGGAGGGTGACTGTAAAGCCACACCTTGATCAAAGTGCTCGGCGCGGGATCAGCGAGATCGACTTCGCCCAGCACCTGAAACGCTTCGGCTGCTGTTTCAGACGAGTTGGGCACGATTCCGTGAATCACTTCAAGCCCGTAGACGTCCGCCTGATGCTCCTGATACCGGCTGAATGTGTTGAAGCCGGGCTCCGCGAGGAAGAAGAAGAGATAGGTGAACAAAAGCAGCGCCGGCAGAGAGGCCCAGTCGTCTAGCCCCCGCACGTTCCATTTGCGGTGCCTCTTCTCGAGCGCGCGTCGCAACGACAGGTGGACAAGGAAAAGCACAACTATGATCAGCACCGTAAAGAATGCAATGGCTTTGGGGATGTGGCCGAGCATGTAGTGTCCCGCCTCGTGGCCGACAACGAAAACAGTCTGCGGCGTCGTCATTTGGGCGATGGTCGTGTCCCACACCACAACGCGTTTTGACCCGGCGAAGCCAGTCACGTAGGCATCGAGCGCGTTCACCTTCTCGCTCGCCTTCATTTCGAACATTCGCTCGCGAGGAATGTCCAGTCCGCCGTGCTGCATCACTCTCTCGATTTCCGCCACCAACGCTGGCTGCGAGTCCTGAAGCGGCTCGAACCTGTTGAATAACGGATCAATAACCAGCGGTGATATGAAAAGAAGGAATATGAGTATGGGCACCGAGGCGATCCCGAAATACAGCCACCATCGCCGAGGGCTTCTTCGAATCACGCCGTAGAGGATGTAAACCAGAATCGACGCGATGATGAACTGGACCAGCTCTCCCTTCGTCCAGTCCCAAAGCCACGATCCCCAGCCTTGCACCGATATGTCGTAATTGACAGCGAGATGCTGCCCGTAAGCGGCCAGCGGTAGTTGGAGGCCATCAAACGTGAGCAACAGCAGGGGCACGAAAACAATCGCTTGTACAAAGCGTCTTCGCGAGGTACGCTCCGCCACATCTCGGAACTTCGGCGCCACACGCACCGACAAGATCACGAAGAGCAACAGCAACGCATAGCCGACTCCTATGAAGTGAAGCCAGTACCGCATCTTCGAATACGTCACTGCCTTTTCGTACTTTTCAGGCGGCAACGTGTAGGTCTTCACCTCCTGCTTCTGAATTTCGCGCGCAGCGCGCTGCGAAGTCTGCTCACGCGGCGAAGTTGGGGCTCGTGAAGCGCCAGGTTGAGCAGCCCCAAACACGACAAACAAAACAGCGATGGACGAAATCAGGAGAATGAGACTGCGCATGGCGTCCCCCCGTAATCATGTGATTGGCTCGAGTGCAGCGCGAGATTAGAAGATGGTTGCCGCGATTTCAAGCTCCAGAAGAAAAACCCAAACTGATCGCGGATTCGCTTTTGCCGGACGCTGCCGTAATGGGGCCGGAATGCACTTAGTGCTGCGTCGTCAGCTTGTGGATCAGTTGAAGCAATCGGCTCATTTCGGCGGGCTTGGAGATGTGAGCTGTGTACCCTGCGGCGAGGGCAAGGTCGCGGTCTCCTTCCCGAGCGTAGCCAGTCAAAGCAATTGAAGGGACGTCATTCAGGGCGGGAACTCTGCGCAGCGTCCGCATGAGCTCGTAGCCGTCCATGTCCGGCATCCCTATGTCCGAGATTATCAGATCCGGATGCGCCTCGATTGCGAGCCGTATTCCTTCCATAGCTTCGCCTGCTACAAGGACATCGCACCCGAACGTGCTGAGCCACAGCTTCAGCATGTCCGAGGTGTCGAGAGAGTCTTCGATCACCAGCACTCGTAGCCCAAGTCTCCCGGTTTCGGCTTTATCGCCGGCCGAAGTACGTGCCACGTGACGAACGTCTTCGGTGATCGGCAGCCGCACAGTAAAGCGACTGCCGCGTCCCGGACCGTCACTGTATACACTGACCTCACCGCCGTGAGCCTCCGCCATCGCCCTTGTGATTGCGAGTCCGAGGCCCAATCCGCCGAAGCGCCGGTTTATGCCGCCGTGCGCCTGCGTGAATCGCTCGAAAACCACGGGGAGGAATTCGCGTTCGATGCCCATGCCGGTGTCCGCCACTTCGATCACCGCGGTGGTCGAAACATTCAGATTGTCCGGCTTTTCGCATTTGAGCGTAACGTCGATTCGTCCGCCTTCAGGAGTGAACTTCACAGCGTTCTCCAGAAGGTTCGCAACGATCTGTTGCACGCGATTCGGATCGACTCCGCCGACGATGGGCTCTTCAGATAAGTTCACGACGATGCTTATGCCGCGGGCTTCGGCTTGCGGTCGCATTTGAGCGATGCCTGTCTCGAGCAAAGCGACGAGATCCGTCGGCGCCCGTTCGAGTTCGATCTTATGACTGATGACGCGAGTCAAATCGAGCAGGTCCTTAATTAGATCGGAGAGCTGATGCGCATTGCGATCTATCGTGTCCAGACCCTGCCCGAGGAGAGGGTCGAGACCGACAAAGGGCCTCAACAGGCGGGTCCAGCCGAGTATCGGTGTGAGCGGCGTGCGCAGCTCGTGCGATAGCGTAGCAAGGAACTCGTCCTTTGCTTTGTTAGCCTCGCGAAGCTGCTCGAACAATCGCGCGCTGGTGATGGCGGCCCCCGCCTGGGTCGCCAGAATTGCCATCGAGTCAGTCTCGGCTCTGGTGTAGCGCCGAACCGAGCTTGATCCCGCGCCGATCACGCCAAATACTTCGCCCTTGCGCACCAGCGGGAGCGTCACTATCGACGCGATGCCCTCCTTCTTCCATGCGGCGTGGTTGGGTGAAACTCCCCTGAGATCATCGACATTCTCGATTATTGACGGCGTCTTGCGCGTCATCATTCCGGAAATAACAGGATCCAGGCTCGTCAGCTCCCGTTGCCGGACATACTCATCGGACAAGCCCTTGTGTCTGAGAATACGCAGCGCTCCCGAGTCGTCGAGATAGCTGACCGCCGCGCGATCGGCCCGGCAGATTGCCATCGCCGCGTCGATTATCGCGTCCAGCGTTTCGGCGAGCGCGAGGGTTCCGCTGAGTTTGAGGGACAGATCCTGCAACTGAGTGAGCGCGCGTAGCTGCTCGCTGACACTACTCTCGGCCGCCATAAAGACTAACCTCGGAGCCTTTGGAGTAGCCGCATTCTACACCTATGCCGGATGCGGCTGCAAAGCGCCCAAGCTCCGGCGGATTCGTTGCGGCCTGCCAACGGCTGTGCTAGGTTGCTTCGAGCATAAGCGTGACCAATATGTCATCTTCGTTATCGAAAATCCCATCGGGAGTGCAATACATTCTCGACGACGAAGTGCGATTGCGTCGTCTCATCGAACGCGAGGTGATGAGCGTTTTCGCCGGATGGTCTTACTCCGAAATCATCCTGCCGATCTTCGACTACGCTGACCTGTTCGCGCTTGGAATGGGAAAAGAGCAAGGCGAGATGACTTATCGATTCACGGGTCGCGACGGCAAGCTCCTCGCGCTGAGGCCGGAGATGACTTCGCTGGTGGCGCGAACCGTCGCGATGCGCTTTCGCGAACGCGCACGACCGATCCGGCTTTCATACTCAGGTGAAGTCTTTCGATGGGACCAGCCCGCCGGCGGGCGTCAGTATGAGTTTCATCAGATTGGTCTCGAGCACATTGGCTCGGATCGGCTGGAAGCCGACACCGAAGTCCTGGTGATCGCGATCGAAGCGCTGCGGCGCGTCGGACTTGAAACCTTTACCATCACGCTCAGCCACGTCGACTTCTTCAACGGCATAGCAGATCGCCTCGACCTTGACGATGACGAACGCCGTCGCATGCGTGAGATGGTCGACCGCAGGGAGACCGAGAAACTGAGAGACTTTCTCGAGCCTTACGACGACCGCCAGGACGGCGATGCGTTCTGCAAGCTGATCACGCTTGCCGGCAAACGCGACGTTCTGGACGGAGCTCGCGCGCTGATCACAAACACGAAATCCGCTGCGGCGCTCGACGACATTCAACGCGTCTACGAGATCGCCGAAGCCCTTGGAATCGACTCGTTCGTGGACGTGGATCTGGGCGACGTGGGCGGGCTGGACTACTACACGGGGCTGACATTCAAGATTTACGCGACCGGGATCGGTGGCGCGCTGGGACGCGGTGGTCGATACGATCAACTGCTCGCGAAGTTCGGTTGCCAGGAGTCCGCCGTTGGTTTCTCTTTATGTCTGGATTGGCTGGCGCAATTGCTCAGGCCCGCTCGCCTGAAAACCGACTCGGAGTCCGGGGGCGCGGTTCGATTGAGCACAGCCAGCGACATCGTTTCGGCGTTCAAGGAAGCCAGTCGTCTGCGCGCGCGAGGACGATCCGTGGAAATCATCTGATTTCGGATTGCGGATGCGGATTGCAGGATCGCCGATCGCAGATTGATGCCGAGCGGAAGCCCGCAATCCCCATTCAATATGAGTCTCATCATCGCCATCGCGAAGGGCCGCTTGCAAGACGAGGCGCTCGAGCTGTTCCGGCGTGCCGGTATAGCAATTCCTCCGGAGGCCCTGGCCTCGAGGCGTCTGCTCATCGAAGATGAGAGCGGCCGCTACAGCTTCATCTTTGTTAAGGCTTCCGATGTGCCCGTATACGTAGAGTACGGGGTTGCGGACGCGGGGGTCTGCGGGCACGATGTGCTGTTGGAGTCACTGGCCGATGTTCACGAACCGCTCGATCTGAAGTTCGGCGCTTGCCGGCTGGTGGTCGCAGGAAGGAAGGAAGCGACCTCGGAGGTCTCCATCTCTCCCGGGACCGCACGCGTAGCAACCAAGTATCCGAGAGTGGCCGGCGACTACTTTCAGCGCCGTGGCGTGCCGGTCGAGTTGATCGAGCTGAGCGGCTCGGTCGAGCTTGCGCCGCTGCTGGGCCTGTCCGAGCACATCGTCGATCTGGTTGAGACTGGACGCACGCTTCGCGAGAACGGACTGGTGGAGATTGACACGATAGCTGAATCGACCGCGCGCCTGATCGTCAATCGTGCTAGCTATCACCTGAAGCGCCCGGCGGTGGCGGAGTTGATCCGAACGCTGAGACAAGCGTTGCGGCAAACGCGAAATGATTAAGACTGTGAGGTATAACGCGGGCGAACCGAATTCGACGCTCGATCGGATTCGTTCACGCGCGCTGGATATGAACCAGGCGCTGGTGGCGCAGGTCGGCGAGATCGTCGAGTGCGTGCGCTCGACCGGCGACGAAGCGCTTGTCCGCTTCACAAAACAGTTTGACGATGTCGACCTTGATTTTCACAAGCTGCGCGTTGACCCCGACTTTATTCGCAGCACGGCATCGAGGGCAGACTCACGCGTGGTGGACGCTTTTCGCATCGCCATCGCAAATATTCGCGCGTTTCACGAGCGACAATTAGAATCCGGCTGGGAGTTGGCCTCGGAGCACGGAGTTGTCGGGCAGCGCATCCTTCCAGTTGCGTCAGCGGGTTTGTACGTACCGGGCGGGCGAGCGGCATATCCGTCTACGGTCGTCATGAACACGATCCCCGCACAGGTCGCCGGAGTGAAGCGAATCGCGATCGCCACTCCGCCGGGCTCACTCGAACACAATCCAACAATCGCCGCGGTGATCTCAGAGTTGGGAATAGAGGAGGTCTATCGGATTGGCGGCGCACAGGCTATCGCGGCCCTCGCCTTTGGAACGCCGAGCATTCCACGAGTCGACAAAATCATCGGACCCGGCAACGTCTACGTTGCGATTGCCAAGAAACTTGTCTTCGGCGTTGTTGGAATCGATTCAATCGCCGGCCCCACTGAAGTCGTCGTGATCGCCGATCACACGGCTGATCCCCGCTTCGTAGCAGCCGACTTGTTGGCGCAAGCCGAGCACGACGAAGCGGCTTCCTCCATATGCATAACCACTGACGCGGCGCTCGCACGGGAGGTCGCGAGCGAGGTTGAACGCCAGCTCGCAACTCTTGACCGACGATCGATCGCGGCCGCTTCGATTGAGCGCTACGGCGCTGTGTTTGTTGTCGAATCGATCGAAGCCGGGTGCGAGTTGACTAATCTCATCGCGCCCGAGCACCTCGAACTCATGACCGAGAACGATGCCCGCGCCGCAAGCTTGATCGAGAACGCCGGCGCGATCTTCTTCGGTCCGTATTCATCGGAGCCAGTTGGCGATTACATTGCCGGTCCCAATCACGTGCTGCCGACCCTGGGAACCGCGCGCTTCTCATCCGCGCTGGGCGTGCACGACTTCATCAAGCGGCAATCGATAATTCGCTACAGTCGCGAAGCGTTGTCGAAGAACGCGGACGCTATCGCCACGATGGCCGAGGCCGAAGGTTTGACCGCGCACAAACGGGCGGTGCTCTTGAGAACGGGGGATGTGAGTTAGCGGTTGGAGGATGGTTTTCAGGATTAGGAGCAATGATGGCGAATAGTGACGATGACGAGCGCGGCCGGCCAGCCGCTGACCCTCAATCGCCGGCCCCCCTGCTGAGAATCAAGGCTGCTGTCCGAGCTATCAGCGCGTACACCCTCCCGCCTTATCGCGCGACGATCAAGGTCAATCAAAACGAAAACCCGTTCGACATGCCGGCCGAGATCAAGCAGGAGGTTTCGCGGCGTCTCGCCAATCGCGCCTGGTCGCGCTATCCCGATTTCGTCCCTTCGAGCTTGCTGGAGCGATTGGCGGCATTCGCCGGTTGGAAGCCGGAAGGCACCCTGGCGGGCAACGGCTCGAACGAGTTGATCCAGGCGACTTTGATGGTCACCGTCGGTCCGCGCACAAGGGTTCTGATCCCCGAGCCGACCTTTACCCTTTATCGCCAGATCGTCACCGTGCTCGGCGGACAGGTATTGAGCGTCCCATTAACAGGCGAGTTTGCGTTCGACGCGGAAGCGATTCGCGAGCGGGCGATTGCCGATCAAGCGGATGTGATTATCATCTGTTCGCCGAATAATCCGACTGGCAGCCGGTTTGCCGAAGACGATTTGAGGAGACTCGTCGACTTTGCCGGTTTGGTAGTGGTAGACGAGGCGTACCACGAGTTCTCGGGTAGGACTTGCGTTCCGCTGCTCCGAGACTTGCCGAATCTGATTGTCCTTCGAACGTTCTCCAAAGCGATGGCAATGGCCGGCTTGCGAGTCGGCTACTTGCTCGCAAGCGCGGAGCTTGCGCGCGAAGTCCACAAGGCTACGCTGCCCTACAATCTGAACTTCTTCTCTGCGACCGCGGCTGAAGTCGCTTGCGAGCGCTACGACTTGCTCAAACCGCGAATCGAACTGATCGTTCGCGAACGCGAGCGCCTACGGGCGGAGTTGCGAACCATTCCGGGAATCGAGCCGATACCTTCATCGGCAAACTTCATGATCGCGAAGACCCCAATCGAGCCTCAATCTCTATTCAAAGAGCTACTGGCTCGCGATATACTGATCCGGGACGTGAGCCGCTACCCGATGCTTGCGGATTATTTCCGGGTATCGGTCGGCTCGCCTGATGAGAACCAGCGGCTCATCGAAGCGCTCAAGGAGGTGATCGAGCGTGCAGACATTAGAGAGCCGTCGCGAGTAACGTGATGCCCAGAGTATCCGAGAAACGACGAACAACGCGCGAGACCGATGTCCGGGTGAAGCTCGACCTCGACGGGCGAGGCGCTTCGACGATCGCCACCGGCATCGGTTTTCTCGATCACATGCTCGATCTGTTCGCTCGCCATGGCCTGTTCGATCTCGAGGTTTCGTGCTCTGGAGATCTCCACATCGACGCGCATCACTCGATCGAAGACATCGCGCTCACAATTGGCCAGGCGTTCGCCGAAGCGTTGGGAGACAAGAGCGGGATCGTTCGGTTCGGAGCGGCTTACGTGCCGATGGATGAAACGCTGGCACGCACGGTGGTCGATTTGAGCGGCCGGGCGTTCGTGGTGTATCGCGTTCCACGCGTGCGCGAACGCATCGGCGAGCTCGACGTGGAGCTGGTTGAACACTTCTGGCGCTCGTTTGCTGGCGAGGTCCGTTGCAACCTTCACATCGAGTTGCTGTACGGAGCGAACCAGCATCACATTCTGGAAGCCGTCTTCAAATCGGCTGCCAGAGCCCTTTCTGCGGCCACGCGGATTTCTGAACGCATCGAAGGTGTCTTATCCACCAAAGGCACTTTGTGAGTCCCTGAAAGCGCAGGCATCCTTGCCCGCTTCCCGGCCGGCGAATCATTGGTCACGAAAACAGGCGGCCAGGATGCCTGCGCCCCCAGGAAGACATGATCGCAATAATAAACTACGGTGTCGGGAATCTGCGCAGCGTCGAGAAAGCCTTTGAAGCCGTGGGCCATCCCGCGGTAGTCACCGGCGACGCGAGCACGATCCGAGATGCCGACCACCTCGTACTGCCGGGAGTGGGCGCTTTCGGCGAGTGCGCTCGCCGCCTGCGCGAGTCCGGCCTGAATCAACTGGTGCTCGAAGGGGCCCGGCAGAACAAACCGCTGCTCGGGCTGTGCGTCGGCCTGCAATTGATGTTCGAAGAGGGCCGCGAGTTCGGATTGTGTAAAGGTCTCGGTCTGCTCCCTGGGCGCGTGGTTCGTTTTCCAGATTCAGGTCCGCACGTTCCTCAGATCGGCTGGAACCAGATCGAGAACGTGCGGCCGCACCCGCTGGTCGAAGGCCTGTTCAACGGAACCTATTTTTATTTTGTCCATTCGTATCATGTCGAAACAGAGGACCGGGGAATCGTGATCGCGGAGACTGATTACGGCATTCGCTATCCCTCGATCTGCGGGCGCGGATCGATCTGCGGCGTACAGTTCCACCCCGAAAAGAGCCAGGCTGCTGGTTTGAGGCTGCTGGCCAACTTCGCCGCGATGTAAGTCTAGCTATCTGCCTGCGAAACGCTTTACCGCCGTGTGCTGAACCGCCAGCCTCTCGCCCACGCTCCTGCATACTGCGTCGCAAAGATCGAAGACGGTCTCGTCGGCAACGCGATAGAAGACATTCAAGCCCTCCTTCCGACGAGCGACCAGGTGGGCGTCCAGCAGTACAGTCAAATGCTTCGAGACGTTCGCCTGTCCCGCTTGAGTCGCCTCGACCAGCTCGCCCACGCTCATCTCGTCTTCGCCCAGCGAGTGCAAAATCCTCAGCCGCATCGGTTCTGCCAGCGCGCGAAACCGAGCAGCGATCAACCCAAAGGCCTCTTCCGTCATCTCCGAATTAGCGCCCGCCCTTAGCGCGCGCGCTCCCGACGCGGTTCTAATTGATTTCTTCATCCCCACCAAACCTCGGATCAATCATCAGATGTTTGAGCCGCTCCAAACACGCATTTTTTCTGCTTGACTGCATCACTATATAGGAATATAGTCATTCAGTCAATAGATAGGTAGGCGTGCCGCCCGTACCCTTAGGCATTGGGCCGCGGCACCCCGAAGGAGGACGCTATCATGAACGTGGAACGATATCTACGATTGATCGCCGGAACCTTTGTGCTGGTGAGCCTGTTGCTGGGTTACCTGGTCAGTCCTTATTTCTTCCTGTTCACCGGCTTTGTCGCGCTCAACCTGATTCAGTCAGCTTTTACGGACTGGTGCCCGATGATGAGTATTCTTCAAAAGCTTGGGGTGAAAAACGACGGCTCCGGGACCGTGGCGTCCCATCGCGCTTGAGATGCCGAAGCGCCGCTTGTGCATCAGCGCGAATTCACGCACTGCAGCTGGTGAAATCTCGCAGCGTTTTCCCGAGCCAACCTGCGCCGGCTTGTCACAAGCGCCACTCACGAGCAGTTGACCTTGATTGCGGGCCGTGGCTTCCCCGATGCGCGATTGGCACGGGTCCTGCAGAGAAAGAGGCTTTTCCAGGACGGAGGCTATGATGGCCATCACTACCGCCACTCACGGGCCAAACCTGAAATGTCCTTCGAAGCGCTGTCGCTCAGCTCGACCCAGGGTTCTTGCAGCTATCGCGATCGCGGCTTGTCTCCATCAATGCGGCGCAACGCTCGCCGTGCAGGCGCAGACTAGATCATCCGACCCGTCGGCTCAAGTCTCGGTGCGCGACGGGCTCTCTCTAACTTCAGCCGTCGAAATCGCGCTCCGAAGTAACCCACTCCACAGAGTTACGAGCTCGGGCCAAGAGCTGGCGGCTGCGCAGCTAGAGGAAGCGCGGGCCGGACGGCTTCCGGTTGTACAACTGAGCCAGACTGCGATTCGGAGCAACAACCCGGTGTTTGTGTTCGGGTCGCTCCTGGAGCAGGCCCGATTCGGACCGCTCAACTTCGATCCGCATTTCCTCAACAATCCCGATCCGTTGACGAACCTCCGAGCGGCGATGACGTTTCGCTTCCCGCTATTCGACCAGAAACAATCCGACACGAAGATCCAGCAGGCTCGCATCGCACAACAGCAGGCCGACTCACAGCGAGAGTCGGTAGAGCAAGAGATCCGGTATCAAGTGCTTCGAGCGTACTACGGCCTGCTCGTCGAACAGGCGAAGAAGGAAGTTTCCGAAGAAGCGGTGAAAGCCGCGTCGGCTGACGTGAAGAGAATCGGCGATCTTGTAGACACCGGCCTTGTGGTTCAGTCCGATTTGCTTTCTGCGGAGGTCCAGCTCGCCGAGTTTCGCCAGCAGAACATTCAAGCCGAGGGCGATCTTGTAACCGCGCAAGCCGCGCTCAACACCGTGCTTGCTGCCCCGGTCGACGCGCCTCAGAAAGTCACCGGGTTGCTTGTGGACAAAACGTTCACTGTCGGCACACAAGCCGAGCTTATCGGGCTCGCGCTCGAACGCCGGCCGGACCTCATTCGAGCGGGCCTCGCTCTGAAATCGAGTAAGGAGAAAACGCGCGCAGCGCACGGCGAGTACCTGCCTCGACTGGATGTGTTTGGGACATATGGTCTGAGTGGGTCGAATCTTACAAGCGGCAGCGCCGACTACACTGTTGGGGCGAGCGTCACCTTCAACCTCTTCGACGCGGGACGCGGCGCCAGATTGGGTCAGGCTCGGGCCGCCGAAGACATCGCGGCTGCTGATGCCGAGAACACTGCGAATCAGATTCGTTTTGAAGTCGTGCGCGCTTATCAGCAATTCATTTCCGCTCGCGAGCGAGTGGCGGTTGCGATCAGAGCCGAGGTTCAAGCGAAGGAGACTCTGCGAATCGTCAGGGATCGCTACGGCGAGGGCCTGACAACGATCACCGAGGTTCTGCGCGCTGAGACCGCCTTCGTGCGCGCGCGAATGAGCTTGCTTGCGGCGCGTTACGACCACTACATCGGCTATGCCGGAGTACTGCTCGTTTCCGGAAGGCTCACCAATGTCGATGACTTCGTCTCATAGAAGCTCCGGGGGACCATGCGATATGGGAGATAACAGGATTAGGAGCACGCTGGTGATCATCGCGATTAGCGCGATAGCGTCGATAGCACTCTCATGCGGCGGGAAGCAGGAAGGTAAAGCGGTCAAAGCGCCGGCGATCAAGGTGAGCATCGAGAAGGTAGCCGCCGGCGATATCGCTGATGTCTACGAAGCGACCGGCACAGTGCGGTCGAAGACTACAAGCATCATTTCTTCGAGGACGATGGGCACCGTCCTCGCGGTACATGTTCGCGAAGGCGATCGCGTTCGCGCGGGTGGGATGTTGATTGAAATCGACAGCCGAGATTCGACCGCGCAGCTTCAAAGGGCTCAAGCAGGAATACGCGAAGCGGAAAATGCGCTTGAAGAGACCGAACGGAATATTCGCGCGGCGGAATCAGCGAAGGCCGCGGCCGTAGCAAATCAGACGCTCGCCAGGTCGACCTTCAACCGGTACAAGGCGCTGTTCGAAAGGCGTTCGGTCAGCCCGCAGGAGTTCGATCAGGTGCAAGCTAAATCCCGGGTGGCGGATGCAGAAGCCGAACGCTCCGATCGAATGCTGTCTTCGCTGGCGGCAAGGAGGAATCAGTCGCTCGCGAGAATCGATCAGGCAAAAGCAGAAGTCGCCGGGGCGCGGGTCTACGCGAGCTACGCTCGATTGATGTCGCCGGTCAACGGAATTGTCATCGCCAAACAAGTTGAGGTTGGATCAACGGCTGTTCCGGGCGCGCCGCTGATCACCGTCGAGGACGATTCAAATTACCGGCTCGAAGCTGCGGTCGAGGAATCGCAAATCGGCAAGATTCAAAAGGCCGATCGAGTTGAAGTTCGCATCGACGCGCTCGGCGATGAGTTGGTCCCGGGACACGTTGGCGAAATTGTGCCCGCTGCTGACCCCGCGTCTCGCACCTACATCGTCAAAATCGATTTACCCGCGCGCGCAAATCTACGGTCGGGATCATATGGCAAGGCACGCTTCACGATCGGGCAAAGAAAAGCGCTCACAGTTCCCCAACGCGCGATCGTCGAGCGAGGGCAGCTTACAGGAGTGTACGTTGTGGATGAATCCGGAACAGCGCATTTGCGACTGATCATGACGGGCAAATCGCTGGGCGACAGGATCGAGGTGTTGAGCGGGCTCAGTGACGGGGAGCGCATCGTCGTAGATCCCTCGACCGTTGCCGACGGAAATCGCGTCGAGTCGATATGAAAACCGCATTAGGACCTGCAGGACGCCTCGCGCGCACGTTCATCAATTCAAAGCTCACGCCGTTGATCATAGCGGCGGCGGTCCTGCTCGGCATTGGAGCAGTGCTCCTGCTGCCGCGTGAAGAAGAACCGCAGATCATCGTGCCGATGATCGACGTCTTCGTCCAAATGCCCGGCGCGTCAGCCAGGGAAGTCGAAGAGCGAGTAACCAAACCCATGGAAAAGCTGCTGTGGGAGGTTCCCGGCGTCGAGTACATCTACTCCACGTCGTCGCCGGGATCTTCGATGGCCATCGTGCGTTTCTTCGTCGGTCAGAATGAAGAAGCGGCTATTGTGCGGCTGAACCAAAAGATGTTCGCCAACTTCGATCTGATCCCGCCCGGCGCGAGCCCGCCGCTGGTAAAGCCGAGGTCGATCGACGACGTTCCGATACTCGCGCTAACGCTCGCCAGCGATCGCTACGATCACTACGCGCTTCGGCGAATCGGCGCTCAGATCAACGATCAAATCAAGGAAGTCAACGACGTCTCGGAAGTGAGGCTAATCGGCGGACAACGCCGTCAGATTCGAGTCGTGCTTGATGAAGCGAAGATGGCCGCTTACAACGTCGCCCCTGCGGTGATAGCGCGGACGCTCGAGCAATCAAACCGGCAAACGCAAGCCGGCAGCTTCTCGGCAAGTAATCGAGAGTTTGTTGTTGAGACGGGCGGCTTCCTCCAAACCGCCGAGGACGTTGGCAGCGTGGTGATCGGCGCGTCGGGCAACCGGCCCAGCTATCTTCGGGACGTGGCCACTATCGAAGACGGCCCCGAAGAGCCCGGGGATTACGTACTGTACGGCGAAGGGCCGGCGAGCGAGCCGAGAGCAACACCCTCAAACGGAAGCTCGGCAAGCCGAGGGAACATTAACCCTGAAGGCGGTGCCCTGAACGCCCGCATCCTGCCGGCGGTTACGATTTCGGTTTCGAAACGGAAAGGCACGAATGCCATTCGGGTCGCAGATCGGGTTATCGAAAAGGTAAACGAACTGAAGGGTTCGCTCATCCCGGGAGACGTTCGGGTCGCCGTCACGCGCAACTATGGCGAGACGGCCAGCGAAAAATCAAATGAATTGCTCCTTCATATGATGATCGCAATCCTCTCGGTTTCGGCGCTCATCTTTTTAGTGCTGGGTCTGCGCGAGTCGGGGATCGTAGCGATAGCGATCCCGGTGACGCTGGCGCTGACGCTCGCGGTGTTCTACTTGTACGGCTACACGCTTAATCGAATCACGCTATTCGCGCTGATCTTCTCGATAGGGATTCTAGTCGACGATGCAATCGTGGTGGTCGAGAACATTACCCGCCACTATCGGCTTCCCGGGAACCACGGGCGGCCACTCAGCGACATAGCGATCGAAGCGGTCGACGAGGTCGGTAACCCGACGATCCTGGCGACTTTCGCCGTGATCGCGGCGATTATCCCGATGGCCTTCGTGAGCGGACTCATGGGGCCGTATATGCGACCCATTCCGGTTGGAGCGTCGGCCGCAATGATCTTCTCGCTGATCGTCGCTTTCCTTGTAACACCGTGGGCCGGTTTGCGCTTGCTCAAGCGCGAGGGCGGACACAACCACGCAAAAGAGGGACGGCTGACGAGGCTCTATCGCAGCGTTATGAGTCATCTGATTCGAGACAGACGCTGGCGCTATGGTTTCTTGACGGGCGTAGTGGTCTTGCTCCTCCTTTCGATTGCGTTGTTTCCCCTGAAGCTCGTTAAGGTAAAGATGCTCCCGTTCGACAATAAGAGCGAGTTTCAAGTGATCGTCGATATGCCGGAGGGCTCGACGCTCGAGAAGACCGCCGCGGTCACTCGCGAGATTGGGGATTATGTTCGCACCGTGCCTGAGGTGATCGACTACCAGATGTACATTGGCACCGCTTCGCCTTACAACTTTAACGGGCTCGTAAGGCACTACTTCCTGCGGCGCGGACCGAATGTCGCAGACATTCAAGTGAATCTTGTCCCTAAGGGTGACCGAAGCGCACAGAGTCACGACATTGCGAAACGAGTGCGACCTAAGATTGACGAGATCGCCGGACGCTATGCAGCTCGCGTCAAAATCGCAGAAGTCCCGCCCGGGCCGCCAGTGCTTCAGACTCTGGTCGCAGAAATCTACGGCCCGAACTATCAGCGGCAGCTTGAAGTGGGGCGCCAGATTCGAGACATCCTCGATCGCACTGAAGGCGTTGTCGATGTCGATTCGTACGTCGAAGACGATCAGCCGAAGTATCGATTCGTGGTCGATAAGGAGAAAGCCGCTTTGAATGGAGTGTCAGCCGAGCAAGTCGCTGCCACACTGCGAATCGCACTCGAAGGCCTGAACATAGGGTTGCTGCATCAACCGAGCGAGAAGGAAGATGTGCCGATCACAATCAGGCTGCCTCGCGCCGAGCGCTCGAGCGTTGACGACCTCAAGCAAATCAAAGTAATCGGCACGGGCGGCAACATCGTTGCGCTTGGCTCACTTGTCCGCGTGGAAGAACAGATCGCCGACAAGAGCATCTATCATAAGAACCTGATGCCGGTCGTTTACGTGACCGCTGATGTGGCCGGCAAAGTCGAGAGCCCGGTATATGCAATCCTACAGCTCAACCAGGCGATCGATCAGTTGAAACTCCCCGAAGGCTACGCGCTCGAGCGCTACGTCGCCAGCCAGCCCTTCATCGCCGACAAGCTCTCAATGAAATGGGACGGCGAATGGCATATAACCTTTGAAGTGTTCCGTGACTTGGGTATCGCGTTTGCCGTGGTGATGGTGCTGATCTACATTCTGGTTGTCGGGTGGTTCCAGTCGTTCAAAACACCCGTCGCGATAATGGCCGCGATTCCCTTCTCGCTCGTCGGGATCGTTCCGGCTCACGGGTTGATGGGCGCCTTCTTCACCGCCACGTCGATGATCGGTTTCATTGCAGGCGCGGGCATCGTCGTACGAAACTCGATAATCCTGGTGGACTTCATAGAACTTCGTTTGAAGCAAGGTATGCCACTGGCCGAGGCGGTCGTCGACGCGGGCGCCGTTCGGTTTCGTCCGATGATGCTGACGGCGGCAGCAGTCATCGCGGGCTCGGCAGTGATTCTGTTCGATCCGATCTTTCAAGGTCTGGCGATTTCGCTGATGGCAGGCGAGGTCGCATCGCTGCTGCTGTCGCGGATGACTGTGCCGGTCCTTTACTATCTGAGCGAACGGAAGAAGCACAGCCCCGTCGATAGCGACAGCGCGACGCTCTCGGGTGCTGAAGCGCCGCAAGCGAAAGAAAACGCGGAAGAAGAAGTTGCTTTGGCAAGTGAACATTCAATGCACTCATAAATCAAAGGAGACAACTATGAAACTTCAGCTTAGAAGCATCTCGATCATGTCAGCGCTCGTTCTGGTGACGGCATTATTGGGAACTGCGCGGGCGCAAGATCACACCAGCCACAAAGCAGATCAGCCCGCGCAGTGCAAAGGCTGCATGAAACGAGACGGCAGCCGCATGCCGGGGATGATGGGACAGGGCGAGGGGCAGATGCAAAACATGCAGACCATTCACGCTCTGTTCGATCAACACGACAAAATCACACGCACGGTCAAAAACATCGAGAACGGCGTCGAGACGTTGACCGAATCCGACGATCCCAAAGTGCAGGCGTTGATTGCCGAACACGCGTGGGCGATGAAAAAACTCCTTGAGAACAACCAGCCGATCCGCCAGTGGGACCCGTTGTTCGCCGAGCTGTTCAAATACGCCGACAAAATCAAACTCCAAATCACGAGCACGCCAAAGGGCGTGAAGGTCGTCGAGACTTCATCCGACGCCTACGTGGTTAAGCTCATGCAAGCACACGCGCAGGGTGTTTCCGAGTTCGTCAAAGAAGGAATGCCTTCAATGCACAAGACCCACGAATTGCCAGGGGCGAAAAACGAAGAGAAGGCGTTCCTTGGCAGAGGCGACGGGATCACGACCTGTCCGGTGACCGGAGAACCGGTAAACAAGAACTTCAGCGCGGAACTCAACGGACGCACCGTGTACTTCTGTTGCGCGAGCTGTCGCGACGCCGTGAAAAAGAACCCTGAGCTCTACCTCAAGCCAGAGACACGTTGAGCGAAGCAATCCGGTGTTTCAACTAACGCCGGCGGATCAAACGAACGATGAGAGACCGAGTATCATTGCATTAAGAGGAGACAAACATGGAACCGGAAAAGGCAAAGCATTCAGACTTGAGTTATGGGTACAAGCGAACAGTCGGCCTCGAGTTTGAGCAGGCGGTCGAACGGACCCGCGAGGCGCTGAAGGCCGAAGGCTTCGGCGTGCTCTGTGAGATCGACATCAAGGAAAAGCTCAAAGAGAAGCTCGGCGTCGACTTTCGAAATTACTTAATACTGGGCGCTTGCAACCCGCCGCTGGCGTATCGAACTCTGCAGGAAGAGGTAAACATCGGGCTATTGCTCCCTTGCAACGTCGTGGTCTATGAAGAGAAAGGCGGTTCGACCGTCGCGGCGATCGACGCAGCAACCATGCTGTCGATCGTGAGGAATCCGAAGCTCGAGCCGGTGGCAAAAGAAGTCAATGATAAGCTTCGCCGGGCGGTCGACAATGTGTAGGGCGGGCGGACGCCCTGTTCGCTGTTTAGACCGAGTTCCGGCAGAAAGGGGCACGACGATATGCCTGATTGGCTGCTGGTATTGGTTTTCTTCGCCGTTTACATCGTGCTCATGAGATGGGTGCTGCCGCGACTTGGGGTGCCAACCTGAATGTCGGGCGCTTGCGATGTCGGGTCTCGACAGAACGTTCACGCTAAAGGCGGGGCGACCACATCAACGCATGACGGATCATCGAGCTGACGCCCTTTGATCCTCGCGACGCCACAATCGCTGTCTTGAGAGCGGGTCGCGTGATATCGCATAGAGGACTATCGACGGCATGCCGATGATTGCCGTCGCGGTCGATTTCCTCTTGATAGCGGCGAACCAATATCATAGATTCCACAATTCAGAAGCGGCGAATTTCGGAGGACCTTAAGTGTATTTCAAACAGTTCTATCTGGGATGCCTGGCTCACGCATCATATTTGATTGGATCGGAGGGCGTAGCTGCTGTGATCGATCCGCAGCGCGATGTCGATCAATATATTGACGAGGCGCGAGCAATGTCGCTGAAGATCAACTATGTGATCGAAACTCATCTGCACGCAGACTTCGTGAGCGGGCATCGAGAGCTTGCCGCTCGCACCGGAGCGGAAATCGTCTTCGGTAAAAAAGCCGGCGCCACGTTTCCTCATCAACCTGTCGGCGACGGCGACGAGATCAAGATCGGCAAAGTCGTTTTGCGTATCATCGAAACACCCGGACACACGCCCGAGAGCATCTCTGTCCTCGTGATCGACAAAGCGGTTTCAGATCGTCCGCTCAAGGTTCTTACAGGCGATGCGCTGTTCATCGGCGATGTAGGCAGACCGGACCTGGTGGGATCCAGAGGCTACACCGCAGATCAGATGGCTGAGATGCTCTATGACAGCTTGCACGACAAGCTGATGACCCTCGACGATGACGTCGAGGTGTTTCCCGCGCACGGGGCCGGGTCGTTGTGCGGACGCAACATCTCGAAGGAAACCTCCTCGACCATCGGAGAGCAGCGGCGCTTTAACTACGCGCTCCAGCCAATGGCCAAGTCGGATTTCGTTAGCATGATGACGACCGATCTTCCGGAAGCGCCGGCTTACTTTCCGCGCGATGCAGAGATCAATCGGACCGGCGCTACTCTATTGGAAGAACTGCCGAGGCCCGCTGAGCTTTCTTCTGAGGAGGTACGTCGACTTTCACACCAAAGTCATTTGCTATTGGATGTCCGCCCGGCCTCGGCATACGGAAACGGCCACGTGCCGGGCGCGATAAACATTGGACTGGGCGGACAGTTCGCTTCGTGGGCAGGCACTCTGATTCCACCCGGCACGCCTATTATTATCGTCGCCGACGACCTGGCCGGCGTTGACGAGGCGGTGACGCGGCTCGCCCGAGTTGGGATCGAGAGCGTTAAGGGCTTTCTCGGCTCCGGAATGTATGGTTGGGATCAGGCGGGCTTGAAGACCGCTACTACGGCGCAGATGCCCGCCGACGAGTTGCGACATCGCCTCCACGAAAAAGATCCTTTACAGATCGTCGATGTACGCCGTCCCGGCGAGTACGAAAACGGTCACGTCCCTGGCGCCATAAACCTGACCCTGTCGCACCTCGAGCAACAACTCTCCAAGCTCGACCCTGCCCGTCCTACTGCCGTTATATGCGCAAGCGGCTATCGATCAAGCGCCGCGACGAGCATTCTGGAGCGGCATGGCTTCTCCGCTTTGTTCAATGTCGTGGGAGGCACCAACGGTTGGATAAGCGCGGGCTACGAAGTTGAGGGCCCGAACGACCGGGGTATGTGAGCGTCACGCTTGGCCGGCTCTGTACCTACCGGCCGTTCGAGATACTCCCATCCAAAGGCCGCGTTTCGCGCAAAGACGCAAAGAACCGCCAAGCTCTCCATCAAATCCCGGCTCCCTTTTCAAAGGGACCAAACTGGTCCCGGGTGGGCTCCGCTCAGCAAAACCACGCTTCGGTAAGGCGCGGCGGGCGTAACCTCAGCGGCTCAAATGGAAGCTTGGTTCCAGCCGGAACATCGTCGCCTCGAACAGCAAAGGCCAGATCTCGGATCTTGTTGAATGTCGCCGCCGAGTCTTCGTTCCTCGCCGCCGCATCCTCCACCAGCGCGCTTATCTGTCGCTGGAGCGCGTCGATTCGTTGATCCGGATGCCTCCACTCATAACTGAATCCTTCTTCATTCAAGCGACCGAGCCATTCACCCGTCTCTTCTCGCGACAACAGCACCGAGCCGGGTGGTACCAGCAGCCGAATGCTGTACTGTACGGGGTCGATGTGATCTATGAGACCCTGAGACTCGACGAACTCGAGAATGTCAATGTAGTCATCGATCGTCGTCCACGGGGTGAACGGGACGAAGGATGGCCTCATTGCTATGCCCGCTTCCCGCAGTATTTGAAGCGCTTCAAAGACATCATCTCGTGTGTGGCCTTTGTCCAGCCGCTCGAGAACAATGTTGCTCAGAGACTCGACCGCTGACACCGCAAAGACGCAGCCCAACGCGGCGAGCTCGGGAATCAACCGCCGGTGTTTGAGGACGTGTTCGATTTTGGCGGTGAAATCAAACGTGAGATCGGGAAACTCTTCGTGCATCGCGCGCGCGAGGCGAGTCGAATGGCCGGGACCGTTCAAGAAGTCGGGGTCGCCGAATGTGACATGCCGGGCGCCCGAGGCAACGAGCCGTCGAATGTCCCCGAGGACAATCTCAACGGGCACGGTGAAGAACCGTCCCCCGTACACGGGCGGGATCGGGCAGTGAGTACACTGATGCAGGCAGCCGCGGCTCGCCTCCACGTAACCGGCCAGCCGCTCTTCGCCGCCGCATTCGAGCTTTGCATAATGCTCGAGCGGGACAAGCGAGCTGCGCTCGGGTACGGCAAAGTCGAGCCGCGTCAGAATCGGCTTTGAGAGCCGGTTTCGAGTGCTCACCCCGTCGATGTCAATTTCGCCCCGAGCATCGACTGCTTTAATCAATAGGGTGAGGGCTTCTTCAAACTCGCCCCCGATCACCGAATCGGCCACAGTCTTCAGCAAGTATTCGGCGTTGAGCACGGCGTACAAACCGTAAAAGCAGATATGGCATTCGGGATTGAGCTTGCGAGCCTCCCGCGCAACGCGAAGCCCGAGTCGCAGTGCCGTATGCATTGGAACAGAGATGCCGATGAGGCGGGCGCGTTTGATTTTGTCAGGGTCGAATCCCTCCACCGACACATCCATCGATTCAGCGTCGATCCCTTCTCGCCGCAAGAAGCCCAAAGGCATTGCTATCCCGGCGGGCTGATGGCCGAGCTCGTAGCACGAAACCAGAAGTATTGACGACCGTTCGATCCGTTGTGTCATCGACGTCATGTTATGCGTCAGTCAATCAAGAACTCCAGCCTCGCGTGAGCCTCGCGCAGAGCGGCTTCAACTCGATCGGGAGTTGCAGCGCGGCTGAAGATGAAGCCAAGATAACTCGCCCCCTCGGGCGGCGGTTGAATCTCTTGCGTCACGTGCGCCGTGATGATCACGTCTTCGATGTCAGGCGCCGCTCTCGCTGAATCGACGCCAAGCACTTCTCTCAAGACCCCAGCTCGAGGGATCGGGATCATCATCACGCCCGCAGCCTGGCTTTCGCGAGCAACTGACTCGACGTCCTCTCCGAGCGCGTGGCGAATGATCAATTCCTCGAGCGACATTCCATCCCCAAACCGCAGCGCACGCGAGCAAAGCCCGCCGATTGCTCGAGCAGCTACTTCGATCACCCACGCGCCGTGCTCGTTCACACGCAGCTCGGCGTGCACCGGTCCCTTTGTGAGACCCATCGCGCGAATGGCTGCTTGAGTCGTCTTGAGGATCTCCCGTTGAACATCGGAGCTCAGACGCGACGGGGTAACGTAGATCGTCTCCTCGAAGAACGGTCCGTCGAGAGGATCGGGCTTATCGAAAATCGCCAGCATGCGGAACTCGCCATCAGTCACCAGCCCTTCGACTGCTACTTCGAAGCCCGGAATGAACTCTTCGATTAACGCTTCCCGCGTCAGCGCGCCGCCGCGTCGCGCGACCTTCGGATCGCTCACGATACGATCGAGCCGGTTCACGACTCCCGCGAACTCTTCTTCATTGTCGGCGCGCATGACGCCGCGACTGGTTGACAGAAACACCGGCTTCACCACACACGGATACGTCAGCCGCGCGGCGACGTCTCGCGGGTCTTCGTCAAGGGAGTAGCTCCAGAACCGTGGGACTAGCATTCCATTGCTCGCAAGCGCCTGGCGCATTCGATGTTTGTTCTTAGCCGTCAGAGCAGCGTCAACAGTGTTGTGCCTCAATTCAAGCGCGCCGGCGACCGAAGCCGCGACCACCGCTGTATCTTCGTCGACCGGTATGATTGCGTCGATCGAAAACTCTGCGGCAAACCCGCGAGCCTGTTCAGCCGCGCGCTCCGGCTCGAAAAAGTCGAGCGTCAACAGTCCTGACGGATTCTTGTCTTCAAGTGTGCTGGGTTGTTCGGATGCGGCGACTACATCGACGTCGAGTTTGAGGGCCGCGTCGACGAACGCTTTCGTTCGATACGTTGTGGTCGGTAATAGCAGAAGGACACGCGGCATACATTTAAGCTACGACGCTAGAAGTCATATTGTCTAGCATTGGTATAGTAGTGGGCGTTTTCGCTATATTAGCTGCGAGGAAAAGCGATGAGACTGACCGAGATGGTTTCGTGCGCCGGCTGAGCGGCAAAGCTTGCGCCGAGCGCCCTCGCCCAGGTGCTGGGCGAGTTACCAAAGCAGCCGCATGATCCGAACGTTATTGTCGGCTTCGACCTCGCCGACGATGCGGGAGTTTACCGTCTCCGCGAAGACCTCGCGATCGTACAAACCCTGGATTTCTTCACCCCCATTGTCGATGACCCGTTCGATTACGGTCGCATCGCGGCGCTCAATTCGATCAACGACGTCTGGGCCATGGCAGGAACCCCGGTCACCGCCCTGGCCATCACCTGTTTCCCGAAAACTGGTGTGGACTTCTCCATACTCGGTGAGATTATGCGAGGCGGCCTTGATGTGCTGACGAAGAACGGAGTCGCGCTGCTCGGCGGCCACAGCGTCGATAATCAGCAGATCATGTTCGGCTATTCCGTGACCGGCGTAATCGATCCGCACAAGGTCGCAACGAATGCCGGAGCGCGGCCCGGCGATGCGATCATCCTCACGAAGCCGATCGGAACCGGGGTCATTTCAACCGGGATCAAGTTCGCGAAGGTCTCCGCCGACGTCGTGACGTCTTCAGTAGCGACGATGTTGACCCCCGGTAAAGAGGCGGCGGAGGCGATGCGAGAGTTCGACGTAAGGGGGGCGACCGACGTGACCGGCTTCGCATTGCTCGGTCACGCGTGGGAGCTCGCGCGCGCCAGCCGGGTGACTATCGAGATAGACTCGTCGCGGTTGCCGCTCCTCCCGGGGGCGATCGAGCTTGCAGCTGCCGGAATGCTCACAAGCGGCGATAAGACCAATCGCGAGTATGTTGGCGACCATGTAGAGATTGCCGAACATGTGAGCAAAGAAATGCGCAGGCTGCTTTTTGATCCACAAACCGCGGGAGGGCTTCTAATAGCAATTTCAGCGGATCGTGCCGATTCTTTGCTTTCCCGGCTTCGCCAGACGTATCCGCAGGCTGAGCGGATCGGCGTTGTCCTCGCGCCGGGCGCCCACTCGATCGTCGTCCGCTAAACCGCCAAAGCGAACCTCGTTTGGAGTCTGAAGAATGGCAAACGTTGAGCACTACGACGCAATCATCATCGGTTCAGGTCAGGGCGGGAAGCCGCTCGCGGTTGCATTCGCGAAAGCAGGATGGCGAACAGCGCTGATCGAGCGTTCCTACATCGGCGGCACCTGTATCAACTACGGGTGCACGCCTACCAAGACGATGTTCAACAGCGCGCGCGTGGCTTATCTTTCACGCCGTTCAGCCGATTATGGTGTTCACGTCGGGCCGGTCACCGTAAACATGGCTGAGGTTCGAGCACGGAAACAAGGAGTGGTCGACAGCTTTCGCGACGGCAGTTTAAAAAGTGTAAAGAGCACGGAGAACCTTGATCTGTTGGAGGGCGAGGCTTCGTTCACAGATCCGAATTCCCTCGACGTCCTGATGAACGAAGGCGGAACCCGCGCTCTCACCGCCCAGAAGATCTTCATCAATACCGGAGGCCGGCCGGCGAAGCCGGACATCGATGGTCTCACAGCGGTTTCATATCTTGACTCGACTTCAATTATGGAGCTGAATGAACTGCCCGCCCACTTGCTGGTGTTGGGCGGCGGTTACATTGGATTGGAGTTTGGCCAGATGTTTCGCAGATATGGATGCGAAGTGACCATCATCCAGCGGGGCGATCAGCTGTTGAACCGCGAAGACCCGGACGTCGCCGGCGAAGTGGCGAAGATCATGCGCGAGGATGGAATAACGGTCTTGCTAAGCTCCGAGGCAACGCGCGTCGAGCAGAACGACGGCGTTCTCCGCTTAACCGTTCGAACTCCTGAAGGAGTACAGACCCGGACCGGGTCTCATCTGCTTGCGGCGGCCGGACGAGTGCCGAATACAGATCGACTCAATCTGTCTGCGGCAGGAGTTCAGACCGACAAGCACGGATCCATAAAGGTAAACGAGCGTCTCGAAACCAACGTGCCGGGAGTCTACGCCCTCGGCGACGTGAAGGGGGGACCGCAATTCACTCACATCTCGTACGACGACTTTCGAATCATTCGGGCGAACCTGATCGAGGGCGGGAACGCGACGGTTGACGACCGGCTGGTGCCTTACGCGGTGTTCATCGATCCACAGCTCGGGCGGGTTGGATTGAGCGAAAGCGAAGCCCGCTCGCGCAATTTGAACGTCCGCGTCGCAAAGCTTCCGATGAATCACGTGGCCCGCGCCATCGAGATGAGCGAGACTCGCGGGTTTATTAAGGCCGTGGTGGACGCGGATACGAACCTGATTCTGGGTTGCGCGGCACTGGGGGTCGAGGGCGGCGAGTTGATGTCGATGATTGAAATAGCGATGATGGGCCGCGTGCCTTACACTGTATTGAAGGAGGCGATCTTCGCGCATCCGACGCTCGCGGAATCGCTGAACAGTCTGTTTATGGCGATGGACGCGTAATTCAATCTTATTCAGCCAAATCAAGGCGGAGCGGGAATGCAAACCAGGAACGAATTGATCAAGACGACCTTCGCGAAAGATGCGAGTGAGCTTTTTCAGGACGTCCGATCTCGGACGATGGAGATAGTTGAACCGCTCGAGATCGAGGACTACGTCGTACAGACCGCGCCCTATATGAGTCCTCCACGCTGGCATATAGGGCACACGTCGTGGTTCTTCGAGCTGCTGCTGAAGAATCACGTGCCCGGTTATGAGATCTACTCGGAGGAATACCTCTACTACTTCAACTCATACTACGAGCGATTCGGGACACGCATCGACAAAGACAGGCGAGGCACGCGTTCGCGGCCCACTGTCAAAGACACCGTCGCTTATCGACGGCGCATCGACGAAGCGATGTTGGAGCTCTTGAGCGCGACCGATGACGATCCCAATAGCGCTTCCCTTTTGACCCTTGTGCGGCTCGGATGTGAACACGAGATGCAGCATCAGGAGCTTCTGGTGTATGACATCAAACACCTGTTGTGTGATCTATATCAGCCGGCGCGAAAGGGCGTGCCTGGCCCGCGCGACCATCTGAGCGGAATGGCGGAAGTGCCGGGCGGCCTCTTCGGGCTGGGGTATTCGGGTGACGAGTTCGCTTTCGACAATGAGAAGCCCGCGCATCATGTGTTCGTTCAGGATTTCGCGATCGACCGGGTCCCGGTGAGCAACGGCGAATATCTGGAATTCATTCGGGACGGCGGTTACTCGGATTTTCGCTGGTGGTTCTCCGAAGGATGGGCTTGCGTTCGCGCAGGAGCGTGGCAGGCGCCATTGTATTGGGAGCAACACGGCGACGAGTGGATGATCAGAGACTTCTCCGGCATTTGCAGCGTCGAAGATAAGGCCGATGAGCCAGTGACGCATACGAGCTTTTATGAGGCGTCTGCGTTCGCCAAGTGGGCGGGCAAACGCTTGCCTACCGAAGCCGAGTGGGAGATGGCTGCGACTTCGGCCCCACAGCAAACCACGCGGATGAAATTCCCGTGGGGCGACGACAGCCCGGTCGTAGCGAGAGCGAATTTGTTCGAAAACTACCTGTGGGGCGTTGCTCCAACCGGCTCATTCCCGGAGGGTCGCAGCGCACACGGGTGTTATCAGATGATCGGCGACGTCTGGGAGTGGACCACGTCGGACTATGTTCCTTATCCGGGGTTCAAGCCCGACTTCGATGAATACAACGACAAATGGTTCGTCGGGCAAAAGGTCCTGCGGGGAGGCTCATACGCAACTCCGCAATTTCACATTCGCTCGACGTACAGGAACTTCTTTCATCCGGACGAGAGATGGATGATCTCCGGTTTTCGCTGCGCGAAGACGATATGAAGCAATGACAACCGGCAGCAGACCCTCGACCACTTTGATCGCTGAGCTGATTGGGGCTTTGCGGGAGGCTCGCAATCGGACGCTCGAGCTCGTCGATGACCTCAGCGACGAGCAACTTATGGGGCCGCGTCTCCGCATAGTCAATCCGTTGCGGTGGGAGATTGGACACGTCGCGTGGTTTCAGGAGTTCTGGATTCTGCGACATCTAGGCAACCTCCGTCCGATTCTCAGCGGCGGCGACGGCCTTTACGATTCGGCTCACGTAGCTCACGACACGCGATGGGATTTGCCGCTGCCGTCCAGGGAGAAAACGCTCGCGTACATGTCTCAGGTGCTCGATCGCGTTTGTGACTCGACCGACCGCAGGGCGCGCGATCCGGTCGACGGTTACGACGAATCCTACTTCGCTCACCTTGCTCTGTTTCACGAGCAGATGCACGCCGAAGCCATAACCTACACGCGTCAGACGTTGTGTTATCCGCGACCGCGAATCTCCATCGCAAGCGGCCGCTCGAGAGCAGCGCAACCACAGGCCGAAGGCTCGGGCGACGCGCAGACTCCCGGCGGCACACTCTTGCTTGGCGCCTCCCCAGGCGCGGCGTTCGTATTTGACAACGAACAACAGCCTCATGTCGTCGAAGTCGCGCCGTTCTCGATTTCGAAGACCGCGGTGACGAACCGTGAGATTGCAGGCTTTGTCGACGAAGGCGGCTACCAGAGGCGCGAGTTGTGGAGCGAAGAAGGCTGGAAGTGGAAGGTAAGCGCCGGGGCTGAGCATCCAGTCTATTGGACTCGAGAGCAAAACGGACGCTGGCTGCGTCGTGACTTCGACGAATGGGTGCGGCTTGAAGATCGCGTCGCCGCCGTTCACATTAACTGGTTCGAAGCTGACGCTTACTGCCGATGGGCTGGGCGGCGCTTACCCACGGAAGCAGAATGGGAGATGGCTGCCAGCTGCGAGATCGCTGGAGAAGGGCAAACTATTTCGCATAACAAACGAACCTATCCGTGGGGCGAAACCCCGCCCACGGGCCGACAAGCAAATCTCGACTGGCTGTCGATGGGCTGCATTGAAGTCGATGCATTGCCCGAGGGCGACAGCGCGTTTGGGTGTCGTCAAATGATCGGGAACGCGTGGGAATGGACCGGCACCGCGTTCGGTCCGTACCCGGGATTCGAGGCCGGGCCATACAAGGAATACTCGGCTCCGTGGTTCGGCGGCCACAAAGTCTTGCGCGGCGGTTGCTGGGCTACGCGTTCCCGCATGATTCGAAGCGCGTATCGCAACTTCTACACTCCTGACCGGCGCGACGTCTGGGCGGGGTTTCGTACGTGCGCGCTCTAGGCTGTCATCTCGAGACTTGAATTCTGGAACGTTAACAAATAGCCAGGCAAGCCGAGACGGGAAGGGGCTCTGGTTCCGGCTCTCTCCGCCCTTTCATCGGCACACCAACAGAACGGGCACGCGGGAATGCGTGCCCCACAGCGGCGGGGGATCGGCAAACGCCCACGGGACTGTTCGGGGTCACCTCCGGTACCCGCGAGAATGACACACGGGACATCCTGTCATCCTGAGAGCGCGCGGCACCTGCGGTGGCGGCGCTTTCCCCTTATCTCCCCCTTCCTCTCCAGCACCTCGGTCGTGAAGCCCAGAAGGCGGTTACGCCGGGCAGGTCGCCTGAACGAGGGCCATCCTCGTCTCGGTCGCGGTCCCGCAGAAGCTACCGAATTCGGGCGGCTCCGTCGAGATGTCCTGCGTCGGAAGGAAGAGCTCCAGCACGTAGGTGAGATTCACGTGGTCGCAATCTGCCATCGACGCGATGCCGCTAGCTCTTGCAACGTAGACCGTCGAGCCGTCCGCGGCGAGGCCGTACGCGATCCACGTGTACTGATACGTGTGCTCGTTCACCTTCTGCCAGACGCCCAGCGCGTTTGTCGCGCGGGTGACCGTGGGGAAGAAGCCCCCAAGAGTCGGGTCAATCGAGACCCATTCCAGTGCAAACTGCCCGACGGTGGCGCTTGAACCAGGGGTGTCAGTGGCCATCCAGGTTGTGCCCGAGTCACCCGCGCCATGCCATGTACCCACCCGGGAGCAGTTGTTGGATTCCCCCATGACACTTCCGCTGCCCGCGAACACCGCGACTGCAACGGCTATGACTGCGATCCATAGAATTCCCTTCGCGTTCATGATCCTAACTCCCTTCACTGATTGATGAATTCTCATTTCGACTGAGGACTTCCTCCTATCCTCTGGATGGGAATATAATCGGGTCGGCCAGTTCTTTGGTGATGGAAGTCTGATGATTGCGCGATGAAATCGTGATCCTCTACGACAGGTGCAAATGTCGCCTCGTGAACAACATAGGTCGATCACCTACTATTTTGACGATGTGGCAGTGGACTGTGACAACTTTAGAGTGCTTAAGCGCGGCGAGGCGAAGGCGGTTGAGCCGCGAGCGTTCGACGTGTTGATCTATCTGATCGAGCATCGCGGGCGCGTGGTTGAAAAGCAGGAGCTGTTTGACCAGGTCTGGAAAGAGACATTCGTAACCGACGGCGCGTTGACGAGAATTATCAAAGAGATTCGCCAGTTTATTGGCGATGATGCCGGCTCGCCTCGTTACCTCGAGACTCTTCCAAAACGCGGATATCGCTTCATCGCTTTCGTGGAGGAGGTTCCATCGGCGGCTGGAGAGGCGCCGGAGCAAGGGGCCGTCGAGTCTATTGATTCTCTGGCTGTCTTGCCCTTTGCCAACTTGAATGCCGATCCCGAGCAGGACTACTTCGTTGAGGGGATAACCGATCTGCTGATTACCGACCTGGGCAAGATCGGGGCGCTGAAAGTCATCTCGCGGACATCGGTGATGCAATACAAACAGGCGCGCAAGCCACTGCCGGAGATTGCCGAGGAGCTGAGGGTGAAAGCAGTCGTGGAAGGATCGGTGTTGCGCGTGGGTGAGCGTGTGCGGATCACGGTGCAGTTGATCGAAGCGGCGACCGACCGGCATCTGTGGGCGGAGAGCTACGAGCGTGACTTGCGTGATGTCCTGGCCTTGCAGAGCGAGGTGGCACAGGCCATCGCGCGGGAAATCCAGGTCGCGCTGACGCCTGAAGAAAAGGTGCGGCTGGCCAGCGTACACCCGGTCAACCCGGAGGCGCACCTGGCCTATCTCAAAGGGCACTACTTCCTTGAGAAATACTCTCCAGACAGCATCATGAAAGCCATCGACTGCTTTCAACTCGCAATTGAGAAAGACCCGAACTACGCGGCTGCATATGCTGGGCTGGCTTACGTCTATGGTGTGTTTGTTATGGCGGGATTCGCTCCCCCCAGGGAAACTATCCCAAAAGCGAGGGCCGCAGTGTTGAAAGCCGTTGAAATGGATGACACGCTGGCCGACGCTCACAGCAGTTGGGCCGAGTCAAGTTTTTCAATGAGTGGGACTGGGTGGCTGCCGAAAGGGAGTTCAAACGAGCTATCGAGCTGAATCCCAGCGACGCGCTGGGGCACCTGTTTTACTCGTTTGATTTGGCAGTGATGGGGCGTCTGTATGAAGGGATGGCGGAGATCAGACGAGCCTGGGAACTGGATCCGCTCTCGCTGTTTGTCAACACGATTGTCGGTTGGCATTTCTACGTGCGACGTCACTACGAGCAAGCGATAGAGCATTGGCAGAAGACGCTCGAAATGGAGCCAAACTTCTTCATAGCACATTGGACCCTCTGGAGGGTCTTCCGGGTCAAGGGAAGGTTAGAGGAAGCCCTGGACGAGTGTAGAAAGACATTCTCTTTGCGTGCCAATCGTGAAGTCGTGGAGGCTATCGAAGTGGGGCATGCGGAGTCAGGCTACGGAGGCGCCATGCGCCGGGCGGCCCAGACGCTGGTGGCGCAATCGGAGGCACGGTATGTCCTGCCCACTGATATAGCCATGTTTTACACTCACGCTGAGGAGAAAGACCAAGCCCTGCAGTGGCTTGAGAAGGCGTACGAGGAACGTGATCCCTGGCTCCACGCTCTTGGGGTGGAGCCGGATTGGGAGAGCCTGCATCCGGACGCGCGATTCCAAGCCCTGCTGCAGCGCCTCGGGCTTCCAGAAGTCAATCCATCGAATAGTGTTTTACAGCCATCCAAGCACTAGGCTAAACGAAGCCGTTCCGAAAGACTCGGCATCTACTTGCGGATGTCCGAATGGGCAGCCTCCGCCTTGGCAATCTGAGCATCCGCCCCAAGCATAAACCCCGCACTCACGATGTTATCGACCGCCTGAACGAATGCGGACACATACGACCCGTGGTTTGCATACATCTGGTCCAGCGTGGGCTCATTCCAGATGTCGTTGAGGGTCATTCCGGCGGGCTGGCCGTCAAATAGGTCGAAACCCCCGCTCGTTCTGCAAATCAGAAATCCGGTGGGAGTATTCGTTCCGATGAACCTGCCAATTGGAACCTCAATCTGGGGGAGCCGAATGCCACCGAGCGCGTTGCCGTATTGGTCGCGTGCGATCGTATTCGGCGTCCCCGGGATAACCTTGACCAATGGGGAATCGGGAGGCGGCGTGCCATCCGAGACCCACCGGTTCAAGGCGTCGAGCGCCGCGTCCCCTACAGGATACATCGGGATGAAGTCGTCTGATGCTGGGTAATCACAGTTGTAGAGCAATGTGATGCCGGAGTGCGCAAGCTGTGTTTTGGTATATGACAACTCAGGCGAGTGCCCAACGCCCGCGACCTCCCAGTAGCGGACGTTGGCCGGCTGGAGCCCTCGGTACGGGTAATGCCCGAGGACCTCATTCTCCGAATTGAGTATGAGGACCTTTTTGCTCGTGTCGGTGATCAATCCACCACCTCCACCACCAATAACGTGTATGAGGAAACCATCGTAAATCTGCGCCGTCTGGTGAAAGTCGTTTATGTAGTTTATGAGACGTCTCGCCGACTGAGACGCACCGACAGCCAGTAACTGCCTGACCTCGAGCCCATTCAATATGAGGGGATTGTCGCGAGCGGCTTTGCCGGCCTGGGAGAAGATGTCGTACGAGTAAGTTTCGGTCTGGTTTGTGGCCGGGCACGGACCCGGAAGCAAGGCCGGGTGAGTCAGCTCCCCGTACCGCACAGAATCCCAAGACTTCAGCCAGCAGATGCCCACAGGCTGGGCCGAGACACCCACGTACGCGTAACCGTCACGCACGACCTGGTGACGCGTGAGCCCCCAATCCACGCTGATGTCAGCGCCAGCAGTAACGTTAAGCCACTCGATCACTACCGTGCCATTGAAGCGCTTCGGGTCCGTCGGGCGTCGCACGATCATGCGGCTTCTGTAGGGCTGCGGGCCAGTCGGGGTCAACACGGTTCCAGAGAAGATGAATTCCTGCTCCGTGTAGCCCAACGCTGCGAGGTCGGCGAGATCTGGGACCGACGAAAACGGGAAGCCGTACGTGCCAACACTGTAAGGGATCGGACCCTCGACCACCGGGTCGGGCACATCTGCCCTCGTGCCTGATGACTCCAATGCCAACATCGCGGCCGCCAACGTCACACCAACAACGCTCAGAGTTGCGATTCTGACTTTCCTTTCAGTCATAGCTGTTCCTCCTTTTTGCTTGTTGGCCAGTGCTGGGCCTTGGCTTGAGTCTTTTTCCTTTTAAACACAGGCGAGTTTTCTCGTACTCTGGGTGGGAATATAATCAAGACTGCGGGCGTTTGTAGTGAAGGAAGTGTGAAGATTGTCTGATGTTTTCACGTAGTGAGGTCCTTTGGTTGGTTGAGTGATGGGCGCTCCTAAGCAAAACATATCGCGTGATTACCATTTCAATGATGTCGTTGTGGAGCGTGATAATTTTCGCGTCTTGAAGCGCGGTAAGATCAAGGCTCTCGAGCCGCGGGCGTTCGAGTTGCTGGTCTATCTAATCGAACATCGCGACCGTGTGGTAGCAAAGCAGGAGCTGTTCGAACAGGTCTGGAAAGAGTCTTTTGTTACCGACAATGCTTTGACGCAGGAGATCAAGAATATCCGCCACGCGATTGGCGATGCGGCCGGCTCGCCGCGCTATATCAAGACGGTTCCCAAACACGGTTATTGCTTTGTCGCCAGGGTGGAGGAGATTGCATCGGTGGCGGCGAGACAAGCGCACGAGACGGCAAAGAAAGCAGCGTCTCGATCGGCTATCGCGGTGCTGCCGTTTGTCAACCTGAGCGCCGACCCGGAGAACGATTACTTTTGCGATGGATTGGCCGAGGACCTGCTCAACGCGCTCGCAAAGATTGAAAAGCTGCGCGTAGTGGCGCGGTCATCTGCGTTCTCGTTCAAAGGTAAAGAGAAAGACGTGCGTGAGATAGGCCGGAAGCTGAATGCGAGCGCAGTGCTTGAGGGCAGTGTAAGGAAAGCGGGAGATCGGTTGCGCATCACAACCCAGTTGATCAATGTCGCAGATGGGTATCATCTGTGGTCGGAGCGATACGATCGGCAGATGGAAGATATATTCGATATCCAGGACGAGATTGCCCTCGCCATAGCGGGTGCGCTGAAATTGAGGCTATTGGGAAGAGAAAAAAAAGACCTGTTGAAACGCCATACCAAGAACACTGAAGCGTATCAGCTCTACCTCAAGGGATGCTACTACTTGCCTAAGATGACAGAGGAGGATCTAAACAGGGCTGTCGGGTACTTCAGACAGGCGATAGAACATGAACCGGGCTATGCAGCGGCGTATGCGCAATTATCGAATGCTTACGGCACGCTTGCATACTTTGGTCATCTCTCTCCCAATGAAACTCTAGCGAAGATCTTGCCAGCGTTGGATAGAGCTTTTAAGCTTGATAGCACACTGGTTCAACCACATCTGATACGTGCAAAAGCCAGGTTCTATCTTGAGCGAGACTTTGCTGGCGCAGAGCGAGACTTCAAGCGGGCAATTGAACTCGACATTGATTGCGCAGAGGCCCATCTATTCTACGCCATTTATTTAGAGAGCAAGGGGCGATTCGATGAAGCCATTCGAGAAACAAGACTCGGGCAGGGCCTTGACCCGTTCTCACCTCAGACACACCTGATCGCCGGTTTTGTATTCTTGTGCGCAGGACAATTTGATGAAGCATTCAAGCTCGGACAGGAGTTGCTTGATATGGCCCCTAGTTTCTGGGGAACCCATTGGATCACAGGAATGAGCTATTTGCAGGAAGGAATGTATCAGGACGCCATAGCTGCATTTCGTAAGTCTGTAGCCCTTGGAGGCGGGTCGTTGAGGTCTGCAGAAATTGGATTCGTCCACGGGGTGACGGGGCAAGCAGGCGAAGCGTTAAATTTGGTTGATGAGTTTATCCGTATGCGACGGCGGCGCTACGTGCCTGCATACAGTATCGCATTAGTCTATGCCGGACTTGGAAATGCGGATGAAGCGTTCGATTGGCTGGAGAGAGCTATTGACGAGCACAGTGGGCCTATGGCGACATTAAACATTGATTTGTTCTTTACCGGCCTTCGCCAAGACCCGCGTTTTGCAGACTTACTGCGGCGCATCGGCTTGGCGGAACCATCGACGGCGCACGGCGAGGGCTACACGTAAGGGTCGCATTGGAGTCTTCGGGACTGGCGTTGCGTCGTCGGAGATGACAGCCTCGTCCCCGTCAAACCGTTCGCCTGTGGTCTTCTGCATGAAAATCGGCATAGTCACGCCGGCGCCTCCAGGATCGCGATACGGCAATCGCGTGACTGCAGTTCGCTGGGCGCGAATCCTGAGGGGACTGGGCCACTCGGTCAGTATCAAGCAAGAGTACGCGGGGGAGCGATGGGGGTTGCTGATCGCCCTGCATGCCCGGCGAAGCTACACCTCGATCAGGCGCTTTCATCGCGATAATCCACACGCGCCGATCGTCGTCGCTTTAACGGGCACGGACCTGTACCGCGACCTCAACCGAACCCGGCGCACGCAACACTCCCTCGAGATGGCTAAGCGAATTGTGGCCCTTCAACCCAAAGCTCGTGAAGGCCTGCCCTCTGGATGGCGCAGGAAAACTCGAATCATCTATCAGTCGGTTGAGCCGGCGCCGCGTGAAAAACGATCGGCGTCTGTGAGCAAGACCTTCGACGTTGTTGTCATCGGACATCTGCGTCCGGTGAAGGATCCGTTTCGCGCAGCGATGGCCGCGCGTCTGTTGCCGCGTTCGTCGCGGATTCGCGTGTTACATATCGGGGGCGCGATGAGCAAAACAGGAGCGATTCGCGCAACAGCAGAAATGAAGAGGAACGCTCGCTACCGATGGCTTGGGGAACTTCAACGCCGGCGCACGCGACAACTGCTCGAGCGCAGCCACCTCTTTGTGCTGACGTCGCGAATGGAAGGAGGCGCGAACGTGTTGGGAGAAGCCATCATAGCGCGCGTGCCGGTTCTCTCGTCGCGGATTCCCGGCTCGGTCGGCATTCTTGGCGAGGGCTATCCTGGCTATTTTGAGCCTGGCAACACGCGGCAACTTGCTCACTTGATGACACGCGCCGAAACCGATGCTTCGTTCCGTGCTCGACTCACGAAGTGTCTTGATGAGATCGCTCCGCTCTTCGATCCGAAGCGCGAAATGATGGAGTGGGAGAAGCTATTAGCTGAGTTATTCGAGTGAGTGGTGATGCCTAGCTCAATTCTCTGCGCGATCTCTGAGTGCTCTGCGTCTGCGGTGAGTTGATTCTCGGTATTCTTTACCGCAGAGACGCTGAGGATGCAAAGATCTCGCAGAGAAAACGCTCGAAAACCGGCTAGCGCACGCCCTGCGGGGTTCGGCGTGGTCGAGGTCGCGCGGGTCCGGTCGGCCCCGATGGTCCGCCAGCGGGTAGCGGTCCGCCAGACGATACCGCGGCGGCGAGCACGTCATCATAGACCTTGATCGTGCCGTCTTCCCTCATCTTCTTCTGCGTCATCGCGAGGTAAGTGGAGAACAACCTGTTGCGTTTCTCATCCAACAACCGCTGCTCGATCGATCTTCGCTCTTTCGCGAAGGGCTCGCCCATGTCAGCGTCTTTGCGCGCAATTAGCGCCGCCACGACGAAGACATCGTTCTCGGTCTTGATCGGCTCTTTGGTGATCTCGCCCGGGTTCATCTTCATCAAGGGGGCGCGGTTGGCCTCCGATATCAGTGGACCAATTGAATCATTTCCGCCAAGTCCGGCTCGCTCGTCGACCTTGAATCCCATCGACGTGCCCATCCTCTTCAGTTCATCCTTGTCGGTGAGTTTTGCGAGCTCCGCTGCCCGCGCGGCCGCGAGTTCTTTCGCTTTGTCGACGCGATAGGCCTTGTCCACTTTGTCCTTTACTTCTTCAAACGCCGGATCGTGAGGATCGCGTTTGTCGAGGTATTGAGCGACTGCGAATCCTTTGTCGACGTTCATTCGTTCGCCGACGTCGCCCGGATTCTGAAGCTCGAACACCGAGTCCTCGAGCCCCGATGCGGCTTCGAGACCCGGAAGCGTATCGCCCTGTGAAAAGAACGGCGTCTCCTTGGCCTCGGCAACCTGTGAACCATGGTTCTTGTTGATCTCAGCGACGACCGCATCCACGTTCTTGGTCTCTTTGAGTTTTGTTTCGGCGTCGGTCGCAATCTCTACCGCCTTCGAATAGCCCTTTCGTGAACGTGCCTCTTTCAGCAGGTCCGCGCGAGCCGCGGCGAAGTCGGGAGTCTGGCGGTCGGTAACCTTGAGGATGTAGTACTTGTCGCCTTTCTTTATCGGCTGGCTCACTTCGTCTTTCTTCATGTTGAAGACGCGGTTGAGCGGGTCGTCGGTGTCGCGTTTGCTGTCCTTGTTGATCCAGCCGAGATCGCCGCCCTTTGTCTTTGTTTTCGCATCATCGCTGAGCTCGCGAGCCAGTTTTGCAAAATCCTCAGCCGGCTTACCCGCCGAACCCTGCGCGCGCGCAACGATATCCTGGGCTTTCTTTCTTATGTCTTCTTCGGTCACTTTAGGTTTTGCATCGGCCGCGGGCTTGGTTGCGTCCTTGGCATCCCTGCTCGCATCTTTGCCCGCGTCTTCTTGTTTGGGGACATTCAGCACTATCTCGCTCACCCGCGCCTGCTTGATGAAGCGCTCGGGATTGAAGTCCTGCTTCAATTCCTCGTCCGGGACTTGTAACGCCTCTCCGGCTTTTTCCTGACTGACGAAGACATAACGTGCACGGCGCTGCTCGGTGGTGATTTTGAAGGCGTCCTTATGACTGTCGAAGTATGCTCGCAAGTCCGGTTCAGTCACTTGCACCTTGTCCCGAAGCTTTTCCGGGTCGACCTCGACCCACCTGACGGTGTAGCTGGTGTTGGAGCGGCGATAATCGGCTTCAACGTCTTTGGGATCGACTTGTGCGGCGGCCGATACAAAGCTGCGCAAATGTTCCTGAGCGATCGACGCTCGAAGGTCTTCTTCGAGTTGGACCGCAGTGATGCCGGCTTGCTGCAATCGCAAGCGATACCCTTCGGGACCCGGCCAGGGAGCGAACATTTGCCTAAGCCGGGCTTGAACGTCAGAGTCGGTCGCGTTGAGACTGAGTTTGTCGGCCTCGTATACCATCAACTTCTGGCGAATGAGGCTGTCGAGCACCTGCTGGCCGTATAGATCGTACAGCGTCGCAAGGTCGTCGGCGGTTCGCGAGCGTCCCTGGCCCTGGGCCACTTGCTGGCCGAAGTTATTGAGCGCATCTTTCAGCTCTTTGACGGTGATCTCATAGCTCCCGACCTTAGCGATGACCGTATCGCTGCCTGCCGCGCCTCCGAAGAGTTTGGCTCCGCTGCCCGAGGCGGAGAACAGAGCGACAAGGCTCAGGGTGAGCACGGCGATAAAGAGTATCAGCACCGCATTACGAGATCGCTTGCGACCTCTGAGGAACTTCAACATAGCGTTCTAATGCCTCCGGAAAAAACTAAGCCAATTGCGCCTTCGACAGGCAAGAAATTGTGGCTTTTGGGAAAGGGAAATTGTAGAGGACGAGGTTGGAGTTGACAACCTGAGGTTTGGGCCAGAGACCAAAGGGGATGTGATTCTATCTGGGACTTGGAAGGATTCGGTTAAGCGAGCCTGCCAAACAGGCTGCGGCATAAAGCCCCGGGGTGCAGCGAAGCGCAACCCGGGGTCGGCGGCTGCCATTCCGCACAAGCCCGCGCGGGCGCAAGTCGAGGTGATAGCCTGCCAACACGCTGTTACACCACTACCCGAGGGTGTACATGGCGAGAGCGAGGAGCAGTCTCCTGGGAGCGCACGCGGCGCGCGTGCTTGATT
>DATIFP010000002.1:0-3358 GCA_035455165.1 Blastocatellia bacterium | reverse complement strand
GAAGCTGCTGAGGTTGCCGAGAAACTCAAAACAGTTCGAGATGACCTGAAGACCGCGAACATACTAGGCCGTGCTTATCTGGGGGCCCAACGATTCGATAGTGCGGTCGCGCCACTCGAGAAGGTCGCCAGGGCGAACCCCGACAATGGTCAGGCCTGGCTTTACTACGGGATTGCGCTCTCGCGCAGCGGCCAGATGAGAAAGGCCATGGAAGCCCTCGAGATTACAATTCAACTGATCCCCGATTCAATCCCTGCCCTCTCGGAGCTCGGTTATGTGTACGAAGCCGATAAGCAGTATCAACAGGCGCTGCGGATCTACGAGAAGGCTTTTGCGGCATCCGGCGACCCCGATATCAAAGCCAAAGTTGACCGGGTTCGCGCGCTGGCATCACAGCAACCGTGAGGATCAGACAAACTCCGAATCCGACCCGGGCCCAGTCGAACGTATCTAAATCTCCAATCTTCCCAGTCCGAACCCTGATGTCTCCCGGAATCGAAGCCCGATCTTTTCAGGATTTGAATGAGGCCAGAGCCTCCGGTTCACTGTCGAAAGTCTCGAATACGGTGATCAGCTTGGTTATCGCAAGCAGGTCCTGAATACGCTTGGTCAGATTCACGAGCTTCAAGTTCCCGCCCCCGCGTCTCGCAGTCGTGTAACTGCTGATGAGCGATCCGAGCCCCGCCGAATCGATGTAGTTTACCTCGGCCAGATTCAAAAGGATCTTCTGCTGTCCATCAGCGAGCAGGTCTTTGATTCGCTCTTTCACCTGCAGGTCACCTTCCCCCAGAACGACCTTGCCTGATAGATCGAGAATGCTCACTCCTCCAACAACCCGCTCTTTAATCTCCATACCGCCTCCTAAAGCGTTCTTAAGGTTCCTGAAATTATCACAGCGGCGCAGCGCCGGTAAAGGAAATCGATAAATTGTAAGCCCGCTCGGTCTGATGTTCGCTTTCGCTTTTGTAGTGCAACTGTATCACGGGACCAACGATACTGAACGGAGCTATGCAATCTCAATCACAACATTCAGCCACGGATCGACCTCGACCCTATGACCGGGCGGGATCAATGTTGTAGAGCTGTATTCGGTGATGATAGCCGGACCGGCGAACTTTGTTCCGACAGTCAACTCATCGCGAGCATAAACCGGAACGTGAAGGGCGCGCTTGGTCATATAAACGGGTGCTGTGCTCGAGACCTCGAGGTGGTTCGGCCGTCCCCGACGCTGACGCCGAATGCGGGGCTTCTGTGTCAGGCCGGCCGCGCGAACTCGGAGCGACACCACCTCGATGGCACGCGACTTGTCAGCGTAGCCGTAGCGTTCGCGATGCGCAGCGTGAAACTTTGCTTCGAATTGCCTGCTCCATGGGACGTCGATTTCAAATGACTGGCCGGCGTACCGCATCGCTACCGACCGCGTCAGCTTCAACCGGTCCTTACCAAAGCCTTCGTCCTTAAGGTCGCGTGTCGCATCACGCTCGAGCTCGCCGAAGCTGCGCTCGATCGTTCGCATATCGAGACCCGCCGGCTTCATCATGACTGTCCGCGAGTAATCTTTGACGACGTTGCCAAGCAAAACACCCAACGCGGAAAGCGTGCCCGGAGAACGAGGCACTATCACGCGGGGGATGCGCAGAGCCGCCGCCAGGTCGCAGGCGTGTAAGCCCCCTGCGCCGCCGAAGCTTACCAGCGTAAAAAGTCTCGGATCTTGACCTCTTTCAACCGATACCACGCGAAGCGCAGCCTCCATGTTCGCATTGGCGACGCGAAGGACTCCGAGCGCGGCCTCCTCGGCGCTGAGCGGCTTCGCAGCGAAGCGGGTCATCTCAATCGCGAGCCGGGACAGAACGGTTCTCGCCCGATCTAAGTCGATCGGCATCTCTCCCCCCAGAAGACTCGCGCCGCCAAAGCGGCCAAGTACGAGATTAGCGTCAGTGACGGTGACCCATTCGCCGCGCCCGTAACAGGCCGGCCCCGGGTCGGCGCCTGCCGATTCGGGCCCGACGCGGAGCGCGCCGCCGGCATCGACTCTCGCGATCGAGCCTCCCCCGGCGCCCACCGTGTGAATGTCGATCACCGGCACAGCCACCGGCAAACCGGCTACCAGAGCCTCATTCGTGGTGCGGGCTTCTCCGCGGCACAGGGCAACGTCGGTCGAGGTGCCTCCCATATCGAAGGTAATGATGTCGCGTATTCCCGCGACGGCGCAGACTTGCAGCGCGCCCACAACACCCCCGGCCGGGCCCGAAAGAATTGCGCGCACAGGTTCGGCGGCCGCGGTCGCGGCGGATACTGAGCCGCCGTTGGATTGCATGACGCGCAAAGAATTGGGCAGTCGCCGGTGGTGAGTGGTCAGCTCCTGTGCATCCGGCTTTAATCGTTTTCGCTTCCTATTGGCTGCCGGCCAGTGATCGCTGCCAATTTCCGTCAATCCCGCCGCGAGCGCGCTCAGGTATCGAGACATCAGCGGGACCAGATAAGCGTTGATGACTACCGTTGATGTTCGCTCGTACTCGCGGTACTCGGGGAGTATTTTGTGGGACTGCGAAACGTGAATGCCGAGTGATTCGAGCGACTGCGCGATCAGGCGTTCGTGCGCCGGGTTTGCAAACGAGAACAGCAGGCACACGGCGACGGATTCCACTTTTGGTTTGTGATTGAAGATTAGCCTGACTGCTGTTGCGACGGACTCTTCATCGAGCGGCTTTATGAGTTCGCCGTCCGGACCGGTTCGCTCGCTGACGCCAAGTCGAAGCTGACGCGGCACGAGCGGCGCGGCCCTTGTGACCATCAAATTGTAAAGATCCGGACGAGCCTGCCGGCCTATCTCGAGTACATCCTCGAAGCCTTCGGTTGTTATCAGCGCAATGCGCGCGCCTGTACGTTCGAGCAGTGCATTGGTAGCTACCGTTGTGCCATGTACGATCTCAACCGGCAACGTCTCGGCATCCGCGAGTATTCGGGCGATCCCCGACAGGATTGCCTCTGCGGGGTTGTGGGGAGTGGAAGGCGCTTTGAAGCCGGTCAGGCGTGAGCCGTGTGCCGCGACGAAGTCGGTGAAAGTACCGCCGGTATCTATTCCGATCCTGATAGGCTGCGTCGAACTCTTCTGCGTGCGCCGGGTCATTCACTATCGATGCTGACAAGATGGATGTCGAAGTGCAACGCCTCGCCTGCCAGCAAGTGATTGGCATCAAGGGTCACGTCGTCGCCTTCAACGTCGATGATGCGAACCGTTAATGGCTCCCCGGACGGCAGTTCCATTTCGAACGACAAGCCGATGGTCGGTGCGGTATGAGCCGGGAAAGCTGTCCTGGGCACCACCTTCACCAGATCCTCATAGTATTCGCCGTAG
>DATIFP010000001.1:0-45807 GCA_035455165.1 Blastocatellia bacterium | reverse complement strand
AAATCAACGAAGCAAGTGGGGCACGCTCCACTGAACGCAGTTGTCGTGCTGGATAGCGCAACTTTTCCAGCGCCTGCTGCCATCGCGATGGTCCCAATAGCGTCCGGTGTTGGCAGGGGGGTTGTCCCTCCCGCACCCGCGGCTTCCTGAACAAGGTAATACCCACCCGGCGCAATCGAACCCGAGAGCGGAGTAACGGACCAGGTACCCGTACCGGTGGACCCGAGGTACTGAACCGACCAGCCGGTGAGATTTACGGTCGTGGAACCCTGGTTGAAGAGCTCGACGAAATCGTTGGTTAATGTCGCCCCGGTGTTGCCTCCGCCGCCATAGACCTGACTGATGACGAGGTCTGCGGGCACCGGCGGGCAATCATCATTTGTGATCGTGCCGACGCCCGTGCCATCCGAAACATTCGCGCCGGCAACATTCGTGACGTTGACGGAGAAAGTCTCGTTGGGTTCGAACGCCGTATCGCCGTTGACGGTGACGTCGAACTGATACGTACTGCTACCGCCCGGGATCGATTGGCCAATGAGTGTTTTCCCAACGTAGTCGTTGTCACCGGTAGCGGCGGAATCATCCGCGGTGGAAATGTCGAACGTGACTCCAGAATGCGCGCCCGACGACAGAGTGACGGTGAAGGTCGCAATGACTGGCCCGCCATTGCCCTCAGTCACTGTCACGTCGTTGATAGAGAGCGACACGCCCGCGGCAAAGGTCTGCCCCGTATTGACTGCACCAAAACTCGCCGTGGCCGGAGCGTTCCAGTGGAAGTCCTCATAAAACTGGCCGGTGCCGCTCAGACGTAGAGATTGACCGACTGGCTCCGTGCCGTTCTCGCTCACGCCGATGTCCGTGCTAAGCATTCCGTTGGCCGGACCGCCCACAGCGGTGAACGCTCCTTCGTAGCTCAGGAACTGGACTACTATATTCGACGCGTTCACCAGAGCTATACCATCGGGCGAGCCATTCTGAATGCCGTTAACAGGATATGAAAGGCTCACGGTACCGAAGCCGTTCTGTTGGTTTGGGATGACTCCACTCAAAGCATCGGTGTCGTAAGGCGCGCCGCCCGCTCCGTTGTAGAGGACAATGCTCCAGCCGGTCAGGTCCGTCCCTGCTGGTCCCGCCACTTCGATCGCTTCTCCGGCGTCGGTGCCCGTATTGTCGTAGTGTATCTCGTTAATGAATACGCTGGTCGCGGCCGCCACATGCGGTGGCGATGTGATGTAGTAGCTTGCAATAGCGAGGATCGAAAGCAGGAACGCGCTGACGGCGATAAAACGAGATCGCCGCCCCGCCGGCAGAGCGGCTGTGTATTTATTCATTTTGTTCAACGCCCGACCTCACAGCACCCAGGAAGGGCTTGAAGAAACAGGCCCCCTGCGAGTCTGGCAGATCTTGGCATCCTCCCTTCAGATCTAGAATTGTTTGAAATTGCCGAACCAGCGATGTTCGGCTGAGCAGGCGCGATTGTATCGGACGGTTATTTATATCGCAAGCGCGTGGTCTGCTTCCGGACGGTGTCGACTGATCCTCTTTTCTCGAATGCCCCAGCCAATTCAAATCGATGTTCAAACAACGAACGTCAACACTCGTCGATGAGTGTTAGAAGCTTTTGAAGTGACGATTAAATCGGGGTAAAGCCTGTGGAATCCAAAGCAACTGCGGCATCGCACGCCAGCCCGTATTTAATTTGCATATCGACCGACCCGAATGTGCGCCGAGCAGAACGTTGCCGACTTCGAATCCCTTACCTTATACTGCGAAAGACCCGGAAGGGTTTCCATTTGCAGCGCTAATAACGAAGGTTTCCGACCTCAAAGCTCCGGCCTTCAAGGCTGCTTGCGAAGGGCGATGACTGATGGTCAAGCGCGCCCCAGAGAACGGAGGTAGATAAACAAATCATGTCAGGACATTCAAAGTGGCATTCAATCAAGCATAAGAAGGGCGCGATAGACGCAAAGCGCGGAAAGATGTTTTCGAAGTTGATCAAAGAGTTAACCGTAGCTGCGCGAGGCGGCGGCGACCCGGCGGGAAACGCGCGACTGCGCAAAGCGATGGACGACGCCAAAGCGATCAATATGCCGAAGGACACTATGATGAATGCCGTCAAGCGCGGCACGGGCGAGATTGCGGGCGCGGCCATCGAAGACATCACCTACGAGGGCTACGGTCCGGGCGGCGTCGCGATACTTGCCGAATGTCAAACGGACAATATCACGCGCACCGTCGCGGAAATTCGGCATATTTTTTCGAAACACGGCGGCAACCTCGGACAGACCGGCTCCGTTGGATGGATGTTCCACAAGAAGGGAAGCATCATCGTCGACAGGAATTCGGTGCCGGAGGAGAAGATCATGGAACTGGCTCTGGAAGCCGGCGCCGAGGATGTGAGTGATGATGAAGTTTCCTGGGAGGTGGTCAGCTCGCCCGAAGACTTCAATGCGGTCCTCGACGCAATCAAGGCTGCGGGGATCGAGCCGCTTTCTGCCGAAGTCGTGATGCGACCGGTGAATTCGGTTCAAGTGACCGGGCAGGCGGCTCAGCAGGTCCTTCGGCTTATGGAGTCGCTCGAGGATCACGATGACGTGGCGAAGGTAGCCGCGAACTTCGATATTCCTGCCGAAGAAATGGAGGCAGCCGGTTGAGTTTCGGTTCCAGCAAGGGGCCCGATTCGCCCAACACTGCGAAACCCGGAGTTCGCCCAGTGCGCGTCATGGGCGTTGATCCGGGGAGCGAAACAACCGGCTATGGTGTGATTGACAGTGACGGGCGCCGGTATGAACTGATCGAGTGCGCGGGCGTCCGCACAATGTCCAACCTTCCATTTGCCGAACGTCTCCTGGTGATCAGTAAGAGGCTCGAAGAGGTTATGGAGCGCCTTGCCCCGCAAGCGTGCGCCGTGGAAGAGACGTTCTATGCAGCCAACGTAAAAACTGCGTTGAAGCTCGGTCACGTGCGGGGAGTCATCCTGCTGGCGGCGGCTCGAGCTGGAATCGAAGTGTTTGAGTATTCGCCGCTCGAGATCAAATCAGCTCTCGTCGGTTATGGCCGGGCCGATAAGCAGCAGGTCCAGGAAATGGTGCGACTGCTCCTCAAGTTGAAGGAGCCGCCGCAGCCGTTGGACGCATCGGATGCTCTGGCGGTAGCCATTTGTCACGCGAACACCGCTCCAACCAAAGCGCGACAGGTGCCTATTGAGCGTCGCGCAGGGCGGTAGTAATATACAGGTGTAAACGGGCTGTTGGTGCCGTGGAGCAGGGTCAAGGCCATTGAGCGTTTTCGGAATTTGCCCCTCAGCTTCTTCGCCGAGGTCTCCCGATCGGAGCCAACCAGGGCCCTTTAGGTAGAGCGCCCATTTTATGGATCGGTCTTAAGCCATGACGGACCTCTACGGAATTCTCGGTCTAACCCCGCGCGCGACCCCTAACGAAATCAAGTCGGCTTATCGAAGGCTCGCGCGAAAATACCATCCAGACGTTTCGACCTCGCCCGATGCGGCCGCGAGGTTTGTGCGGATCAGCCACGCGTATCAGATCCTGAGCGACCCGCGCCGACGCTGGGCTTATGACAGCGGCCAATACATGGATTCGCAACGCACTTTCTATGCTTCACGGCAGGCAGAAGTCGTAGCGATGCAGCGACACTTTGACCGCATCGTGGATGAATGGCTGGCGCGAGAGCGACAGGAAGCTGCCGCGCGACTACACGCTGTCCTTGTTGTAGTGCCGCTGTTCCTGTCGGCTTTCTACGTGATGGTGTCCAAACCCACTATAATCGAGGAGTCACGGTTGATCGGCCGGGTGTTGATCCTGGCGCTCGCGCTGTATGGCCTGGTCTACCTCATGAAGAATCTCGCGATCGTTCTGTCGCGATATACCTACCACATCCCGGATCACTTAACATCAGTCTTCCGAGAGCAGGAGACCCCGAAAGACAAAGCGATTAGCCGCAAAGCGGGTTTGTTCTTTCTGGTGTCCGGCTATCTGGTATCGATTGGGCTGGGTTACGTTGTCAGCAAATTCGTTCCCGGGCGCTATGGCGCCGCGATAAGCGTAAGCACCCTGCTCGGTGCGCTGGTATATCCGCCGATCGCCGTGCTGATCATAGGAAGCATACGCCGCATAGGCGGGCTGTTGGATCGGTTTTAGCCGGCTTTGCCTCACAGGGATTTCGCCTCTGGCGACTACTCAAGGAACTTGAAGAGAAGAAACTGAAAGACGCGGCCGGTTGAACGCGGTCGAAGCTAGACGGGTTAACTTCACGGAAGTCAGGAGTCAGAATGTCGATCCCGGACTTCTACTTGACCTGTTGCCTTCTATTTCTTAAAAATCCTCTTTGCGATCGTACCTACGTCCGCCTTCCAGAAACTGCCTGCTTCGCCTTTAGCTTTGGCCTTTCCGACGCCCACTTCACGCATTGCTACTCGGTTTTCAGGATCGACCTTTAGCGCCTCTCGAAAGTAGTGGTCGGCTCTCTTGTACAGTCCTGCTTCCTTGTAGAGCATTCCGAGTTTTACACGAATCTGCGCGTTATATGGCTCGAGTTCCGCAGCTCTGGACAAATGCAACTCAGCCTCGCGGCGAGTTCGCGGATTACGGATGAGGGCGATGCCCAGATGATAATGATATGGCGCCCTGCCTGGATCCAGCTTGATGGCCTCGCGAAGCAAATGAACCGCGGCGTGATATTCCTTCCTCTCGAAGCGCGCTCGGCCCTGCTGATAGTAGTGCTCGGCCATCTGAGCGGGCGGCAGCTGCGGCCCGGTTCGCGTCTGAAACGCCGTTTCGCTGGCAGCCGGATCGCCGGCCGCATGCGGGAGCGGAGCACCGCCACTCACTGGCGCGCTCGGCGGAATTAGATCGTCGCCCGGAGTGTTGTCCTCGACAGGCGCCTGGCGCTCACTGGAAACGGGCTCATAACTCAGCGAGGGTAGGGGAGGAGCCTTTGGAACCGAGCCCGAACCCTTTCGAATCTTCTCGTCGTAACTCGAGCGGTCCGCGGGCTGACTCAACGTGTCATAGGCGAGAGTGATCAGCGCAAACAGTGTCTCGAGCCTGTTTCTCAATTCGCCGCTGTCACGCTGGTGATATCTGTCCGGATGAAACTTTTTGGCGAGTTGGTAGTACGCCGCCTTGATCTCGGCAGCGGTTGCCTGGCGGGTCACGCCGAGCACCTCGTAAAAGTCTGCGGAAGAAGAGAAGTGGAGCTTGCGGTTTACTTCCTCGCGCAAGCTCTCTACCTCATCATCGGCTTGGTTGGGCGCCTGTTCGTCTGGGTCGTCGTCTCGATCGGCGAGTTTCAGGAAACCGGCTGCGACTAGCGCGCACACCGCGCGGTGCGCGTCGGCTTCCGCAAGCCCACTAAGTGGTCCGATGTCGCTGACGGTCGTCGGAGATTCGATTCGGGAAAGGATGTAGCTTTCCAACGGAGCCAGTCGGCCTGAGTCGCCGCGCCGCCCGGCAGTTTTAGTCCGCAGTACTACACCATCTTGAGGTGCAAGCAGTTCGGCGATTTGCCGGATCTCGGCGGCTCGGCGCGCGCCTTCGAGCAGGACGTCGGTGACCGTCAATTCCAGCGTAACGTCGTGGGCCGCGCGGATTCGCTCATCTAGTGAATAGTCACCTTCGGTCCACTCAAAGAGAGACAGAATTATATCCATTACCTGATCGCGGACCACCGAGCGCATCTGGAGGTTTTCGAGCACCCCCATCTCGACGAGCACGGAGCCAAGGCGGTGGGGCTTGCCGGCTCGCTCCTTTGCACGCTCGAGCTGTTCAAGCGTCGCGAACCCTTCCTTGATCAGCCTGTGATCAAGTTGTTCGTTTGCGAGATTGCTGATTGCGTATGTGAGTTTGCCCGATTCGAAAAAGATTGCCTTGATAGCCTTGCCGCGGGACAACCGGAGCAGACCGCTTCCGCTTTTTTGAGCTATGTCCCGTATGAGGTCGGGTATGAGCCTTTGGCCGAGCTGTCCTTGCACCTGAGCTTCCTGTGAGGTGGGGGACTACGGGGAGCGGGTGGCCGCTGGGGTTCGAAATAAGGGCAAGCTGTCAGTCAGTACGAGAGCATTCTAATTTGAAAGCATTTAGCGCGCAATAGTAGTCTTGCCGCACCAATCCAATCAATTGACAACACTGCCCGGCGCCCGTAGAGTCCCCAATTCGTCCGGCGTCTGGCGAAGCCGCGATCAGAAAAGAAGGCGATCCGTGAGTGCAGCAAACGCAACACGTCCAACCGCACTGCGACATGCATTGCGCGCAAGGGAGTACTTCACCCTGGCGTTCGGCACTATGGTCGGCGTCGGATGGATGCTCGTCATTGACGACTGGCTCACGAGGGGCGGGGCCGCCGGCGCGATGCTCGGGTTTTTGATCGGGGGGCTCGCTCTGATTCCCATTGCCCTAATCTACGGCCGGCTGACCGAGCGTATACCCGACGCCGCAAGTGAAATAGCCTACACCGCTGCCGTGTTTCCGAGAGGGGTCAGCTTCGGAACCGGATGGATGATGACACTGGCTTATCTGATCGTCTGTCCCTACGAGGCAGTGGCGATCGGGCGCATCGGCTCCTATGCCGTCCCCCAAATGAACTCGATGGAACTGTACCGCGTCGGGGGCTATCCGGTTTATCTCCCGCACCTGCTGGCAGGGCTCTTGCTCACCGTTGTGATTGTGGCGGTCAATTACCGGGGGATTCAATTTAGCGCCAGGTTTCAAAACCTGACGACGTTCGGGCTGCTGGCCATCTTCGCAGCGTTCGCGACGCTCGGCTTTATCAAAGGGGACCCCTCGAATTGGCAACCGGGATTCGCCGACCCGCGCGGCGGACTCGGGGTCCTGGTGTCGACATTGATGGTTGTTCAGATTGTTCCCTATTTCATGACCGGATTCGAAGCCGTACCGAAATGCTCAGAAGAGGCTTCGGACGATTTCGACCCGCGACGGTTTCGCCGTGTGATTCTCTTGGCGTTGGGCGCGGGCATCTCCTTCTATGTGACGATTATCGCTGTGGTGACGCTCATTCAACCGTGGCGGACTCTCACAACGGAGCGATTCGCAACCGCCGTAGCTTTCGAGCGCGCTTTCGGTTCACGAGCGCTTGTGCAGTTGATCATGTTTGCAGTGTTGCTCTCGCTGCTGAAAATCTTCAACGGCAACTTCCTGACATCAACGAGGCTGTTGTTCGCGATGGGTCGGCGCGGGTTGCTTGACGCTCGGCTCGCTTCGGTAGACGAGCGTTTGCGGATACCCAAGGTAGCGGTCATCTTCGTGGGTTGCCTGACCGCAGTGCTGTCGTGTCTGGGTCAGGCCGTGCTGGTGCCGATATCCGAGGTTGGCTCGCTTGCAGCGGCAGTTGGATGGCTCGCGACTTCAGCGGCGTTTTGCGCGGCAGCGGGTGGTGTCGCCACATCGCGACGCCTTAAGGCCATCGGCTACACGGGCGTTGCGGTGGCCGCGATGTTGATCATTATGAAGGTTCTTCCGGCAATACCCGGGAGCTTTGGCAGATACGAGTATCTGGCCCTCGGTGGGTGGGTGGCTATCGGATTCCTGTTGTGGAGCCGACGTACGAAAGTCCAACCCCCACCGATACCACCCTCAGCGACACCCGGAAGGCTCGACCGTGGACTGCGAGGCTGAGTAGCAATCATCCTCGGGTCCTCGTCGCCGTGCGCTATTGCTGCGGCCCGCCAACGACGGGAGCATTGCAAGGCCAACCCTGCTGGCGCGGCTCCGGCTGTATGCCAAGAGCGACCGCGAAGTAGTTTCCCATCTCGTAGACCAGCAGGTCCCGCGCATGTCGCATCCAGCCCCTGTTCTCCCCACTCCAGGTGTAATAAATATTCAACACCCTGATCTCTTGCTCAGTGGGATAGTAAGCGCCTGCCGCCAGGACGTTGTAGACGGGCACGTAAAAGGCTGAAGGCATGATCTTCACGTAAAGGTTGCCTGCTTTCATTCTATTCGCGCGCCTCGCGAGCGAGTCGTCGCAAGCTGAAAACTGAGCCAGCGTTTTGTCGAAAGCGTCGTCGATCCACTGGCCGATCGCATCGGGCGAACCCGGGAATGCCATGATCTCCTCGATCGCTGAACCGGGCACGGACTTGTTGGTCCATTTCTTGAGCTTCTTCTTCCAGTTGGCCTCGGGCTGATCATAGCCCTGGGTGTTATAGCGTATCCCGTACTTCACCGTGTATTGATCCGGAACCTCACGAGGCGAGCCCAGAAACTCGTGTGTGCCTTGAGCGCTGACGGACCTGGCGCACAGGACGATCAGCAAACCAGAAACTAGCCAGAGGGTTCTCGTAGTCACAATTCGTCTCTCCTTCTCGTGCCCGCGACCCGACTCGTGGTTGAAGCTGTGACACACATCCCCGGGCCGGAGGTAGAACAGCCTTAGCAGTTCGGAGACTTGTCTGGGTGAAACCCGCCAGCCCGGTTACTCTTAAGAGAGGAGCAACCCGGGCTTTGATACGTACTGACTTTGGTCGTCGAGGTTCGTCTCTACGCAGACCTCCGATCAACGGGTGATTTGATCCCCGCAGTGTTGGAGTGGTTCTCGCGGTTAAGAAGACTCGACTTTGTGAGGGTTGTGCCGAACTGAGCCGGCGGGGGCGTTGCTACTAACGCACATTCACCTGCCTGGAATGTCGCGTTCCCACGTCATTCGCTGCCATCGGTCCTGCTCTTTTGTTAAGCAACTCTGTTGGGGGCTACTTCTGGGGTGGAAGGAAGGTACAGCACAAGGTTTTTCCTGTCAATAGGCATTTGCTTTTTTTCTCAAATCAAGAAAACTGTCGTGCGTAGCTTTCAAAGGCTTCTGTTGCAAGTTGACGGGTTTGCGGTTAGCATATGGAGTTTAATTCTGGCCTCGAAAGCTGACTGAGGGTCGTATGCCTGGGAGAAGGGCCGAGAGGCTCGCCGAACAGATCAAAGAAGAAATCAGCCTGATCATCGCTGGCGAAGTCGAAGACCCAAAGGTCGGTTTCGTCACCGTCACCGACGCGAAGCTGAGCGACGACCTCAGAAACGCAAAGATCTATGTGAGTGTGCTCGGCAGCGAGGATGAAGTGAAACACTCGATGACCGCCCTCAGACACGCTGCCGGGTTCATCCGCCATCAGCTGGGGGCAGCGATCAGAATGAAGCGAACGCCGGATTTGCATTTCGTATACGACGATACCGAGAGGACTGCCGCAAGGATCGAGGAGTTATTAACCGAGGAGGTAGCGACGGCGCGGAAGATGGAACTGGATCAACACACTGCGGATCCAGACAGCTCCGGATCAAGCCTCGCGGACGAGCACCTTTGAAGGGGCGCAATCCGAGCAGCTTCCACGCCACGCATTAACATGCTTAGTCAGGTTGTACAGCTCATAGAACAGAAACAGAGATTCATGATCACTTCCCACGTTCGCCCCGATGGCGACGGCCTTGGGTCGGGGCTGGCTCTCTACTGGATGCTCAAGGCGCTGAACAAGGATGCGGAGGTCGTCTTGCACGATCGGGTGCCCCCGTCTTACCACGTGCTTCCAGGGTCCGAACAGGTGATCGTGCGAGAGGACGTGACCGGCGATTACGACGCCGCATTCATCATCGAATGCAGCGATGTTGAACGCCCCGGGCTTCCGAGCCTTAAAGACCGGTTCGTCGTCAACATCGACCATCATTCCACGACCATCCCGTTCGGCGATATCAATTGGATAGATTCGACCGCGGCGGCTGTGGGTGAGATGATCTACAACCTTTGCAAGGCGCTGGGCGTCGAGGTTACCAAAGAGATTGCCGAGTGTATTTACACTGCGTTGCTCACCGACACCGGAAGCTTTCATTTCTCGAACACCACTGAACGAACTCTCAAGATCGCTTCCGAGCTTGTTCGCCGCGGGGTCGAGCCCGCGCGCATCTCACAAGCGTTGTTCTATTCGAGCTCGTTCTCGAAAGTCAAACTTCTGGGCCTCGTCCTATCGAACATCGAGCGTGACCAATCGGGCCGCATCGCGTGGATCACCATGGATCGAGCTACGATGTACGAGGCAGACGCGTCGGAAGAGGATGCGGACGGCATCGTGAACCATGCCCTTTCGATTGCCGACGTCGAAGCGGTCGCCTTCTTCAAGGAGCTTTCGCCCGGAGCGTACAGGGTGAGTCTTCGGTCGAAGAACAAGAATAACGTTGCAAAGGTGGCCGAGCTATTCGGCGGCGGCGGACACAGAAACGCGGCGGGCTGTCGAATTGCAGGCGAATTCTTTGAAGTCAAACGCCAGGTGATTGAAGCCCTCCAAACCGCTTTGGGAGTGATGCCGGTTCCTGCTTAGTGGGAGGAGCAGAACTGGCGTTCAGACTCGATCATAGTAAGCTCCACCGGCGCAAGCACGGCACAGGGTGCGGCCGTCGCGGATTACTTCCCGACGATCGTTGATTCCTTCTCCACACTCATCGCAAGAGACTCGTGAAACCGGCCTGCCAGGCTGATCCTGAGGCGGCAAGGTCACTCGAACGTGCTCGACTCTGAACAGCTCGCCGTCAGACAACATCTTGTAGGCGCGAAGCTGACGTTCGTATCTGTTTTCGATCTCCGGGAAGGCACAATCAGCGGTGTCTCTGGAGGAGTCGAGCGCGACCACTCGAACCGCCTCGCCTGTTTTCACGTTTAAGAATGTCGCCGCCAGCTTACCGTAGTCGTAGTACTTCAACGTGCGCTTCCCGAGTCTGCATCCGGTGACGGTGTGTACGGCGTCTGCGGCACACCGGTCGATCTCGACAAACACGATCAACTTCTTCTGATCGGCGCCTCGCGGGTCTTCGATCCCCACCGCGCGGCATCCAAGCAGTGCCATCCTTACTCCGAGTACTTGCCCGGCACACATGTGCCCATGAGCTTGCTCTGCTCGATCCAATAGAACCTCAAGTGTCTCCATACTGGCCGCCTGCTAACGCTCCATGGATTCTCGCAGCACCAATGGAGCACCGGCTATTTCCGCTTGAAATCATACGCAGCATATTTCGGATCTGATGCGAGCTCCACTTTCTTCAGGAACTCCCAGGCGCTTCGGTTGATCTCGGTCGAACGAGAGTAATAGTTGTGATCGTGGCCCGGTATCTCAGTGAGCTGCACGTTTAACCCTTTCGCGTTGAGCCCATCTCGCGTCTTTCGCACCAGGTCGAGCGGAAACGACCGATCCTGCGTGCCTACGAAAATGGCAATCGGCACCTTACGCTGAGCGACCTCGCCGAATGACCCGACCCTGTCGGGTTCCAACGCCCCGGCAGAAACAGCGGCCGCGGCGAAATACTCGGACTCGAACAAGGACATCGCTATACCGAAGACTGCGCCGCCTGAATGCCCGAACAAGTACACACGACGTGGGTTGATAAAAGCTCTTCCTTTGACCGCTTCAACGACGTCACGCAGGAACTCGGGCCCGTCTTCCGGCGTCCGCCAGGCCATCGGGTTCTGTGAATCCGGCCCCGCAAGAACAATCCCCTCTTGGTTCGCCAGGTCCTTCCAGTGGTCGAGCAGAATGCGGCCGTTCCTGCCAGAGCCGTGCAACATAACAATGAGCGGCGCCCGTCTTGTCTCGTCAAGCTTGTCGGGGATGAACAGATAGTAGCCGCGCGTCTTTCCGCCAGACAACACGGTTTCTTTCGTTATGGCGTCCTTTGGCGCGGCGCCATTCAGCGATGAAAGAATGTAGAGAAACACGACAACATATTTCATCTGTCTTCTCCGGTACTAGGTGTATAGGAGGTACGCTGATCTTCTATTATCAAACTCATCCAGGGGCGCACGCCAGCCACCTTCAATCTCGTTCGCGGATAATCCCCTCTCAATCTCCTCGCGCGGCCGCGAGCTTCCGGCGATTACGTCAAAAGGCAGCCGGTCGTAGACGTACTCGTAAGGCGGTTGCTTCCATGCGAACCGATCGGGATAGAGGCGGCGAGCGGCGCTGATCATAGCCACTCCGGTGATTACCGGCTTGAATGAATCGCGGTCAGTCACGTGAATCTGGACTCCGCCGCAGAGCTCACCTGAGAACTTGTGGAAGGCTGGTTGAAAATGAAGTGCTCGGAAGACAACGCCCGGAAGGTTGTCTTTCTTCAATTCATCAACCAGTCGATGCGGGTCGATGAACGGCGCGCCGATTATTTCGAACGGTCGGGTTGTACCGCGGCCTTCGGAGATGTTTGTCCCTTCGATCATGACCGAGCCGGGATACACTGCCGCAGTGTCGATCGTGGGCATGTTCGGTGAAGGAAGAACCCACGAAAGCCCGGTGTTGTCAAACCACATCTCCCGCCGCCAGCCTTCCATATTGACGACTTCGAGGGCGCACCCGATCCCGAATTCCTGATTGAACATCAGCGCCAGTTCTCCGATGGTCATCCCGTGGCGCATTGGGATCGGATACATTCCGACGAATGATTGAAACCCGGGCTCGAGAATACTCCCCTCGATCTGTTGGCCGTTTATTGGATTGGGCCGGTCGAGAACAATGAATCGTTTCGCGGATTCCCGCGCCGATTCCATCGCGAGCGCCATCGTGTAGACGAAGGTGTAGACGCGCGTGCCCACGTCTTGAACGTCGAAAACAAGGACATCCACGTCGGCAAGCATTTCGGGAGTTGGCCGGCGCGTCTCGCCGTAGAGCGAGTACGCGGGCAATCCGGTTCGACTGTCGCGAAACGATTGCCACTCGATCATGTTGTCTTGAGTTTCGCCTCGAATGCCGTGCTGGGGGCCGAACAACGCGGTGAGATTGATTCGGGGGTCCTGGTGAAACAGGTCAACAGTGTGCCGGAAACTCGAGTCGATCGACGCAGGATTGACGATTAATCCGACTCGCGCGCCGTCGAGCAGGTCCAGTCTCGATTCAAGCAATACGTCGAGTCCGATCTTGACCATCGTGATTCGCCACCAAGCCACAAGGCAGCACATCGACCTTGGTGCGACTTAGAGTTTCCTGTCTTTGTGGCCGGTCCTTACACTACCAGGCTCATCCGCACAAGACCGAACCCCCGTTCACGTTGAGCACTTCACCGTTGACGTGACTGGCGAGGTCGGACGCAAGAAAGAGAATTGGTCCCGCGATTTCTTCAGGCGTCGCGACTCGGCCTAGCGGAATCAATTCTCGAATCTTGCGACGCTCTTCTGGATCGTTCAAAGCCTCAGCTGTCATATCAGTCGCCACCCAGCCGGGGGCGACGCAGTTGACGGAAATACCTCGAGGCCCAAGCTCCGCAGCAAGCGATTTGGTCATCGATATGATGGCCCCCTTTGTGGCGGCGTAGTGCGAATGAAAGGGCTCGCCTCGCTGCCCGGCGGTCGATGAAACAAGGACTATTGTGCCCCGCCGCTCTGGGATCATCACTCGCGCGGCCGCGTGACTGCAGGCATATATCGACTTCAGGTTAATATCAATTGTTTCGTCCCACTCGCGTTCAGTCATCCGTTCGATCGCAGCTTCTTTCCAGATTCCGGCGTTCGCCACAAAAATATCGAGCGTGCCGAACCGAGCCATGGTTTTCTGGACCATCCGATCGACCGCTTGCACTCGAGAGACGTCGGCACGAACGAGCAGAGCTTCAGCGCCGTGTTTTTCGCATTCGGCGGCGACTCGCCTCGCCGCATCCGAGGCTCGATTGTAATTGATAACCAAACCGCGTACGCCTGCTTGCGCAAACGCCACTGCCGTGGCGGCGCCGATGCCGCGCGAAGCGCCGGTGATGATTGCGACTTTATCTTTGAGATTGATCATCTGCCGCGGGGCTAGGATATCAGTCGCCGACTGCGGTTGCGGTGGCCAGGTCAGCCTCGACGACGTCACGATGCACGTGCTCTTCGCGGGGGAGAAAGTAAGCCAGAAGCGCGCTCAACAAAGTGACCGCCGATGCGAAGATCAGTACCTTGCGAAATCCGTATGCCGGCACCAGATTCGAAAGCGCCTGCGGCGCGAGCGCGCCGACCCCCCACGCGGCTCCCATCATAAGCGCGGAGACGGTGCTGGTCTGACCCGGCACCAGCTCTTGGGCCATCGCTACGATCACGGGAATTGTCGACAGCAACATGAAGCCGCCGAGTCCAAGACATACGATGCTCAGCGGACCATTCAATGCAAAGGCCCCAATCATCAACGGCCCCGCCAGCAGGCCGGTGTACAGGGTGACCGCGCGCCCGGAGAACCGCTCAGCGGCGAAGCCCCCAGCCACTCCGCCAATTCCGCCCAGCAGGAGAAACACGGTCAGCATGTTGCCGGTCTCCGTCAGTCCGAGACCGCGATCCTGGAGCAAGAAAGGCAGGTAGTTGTTCGTCGTCATCTGCAAACCGGAGCGGATGACTGTGATCAGGTAAAGGAGCGACAACGGCTTCCATGCCGAACGCAACGCGGCTAGCAACTGCCACTTGATCTTCTCAACGCCTGGCACTGCCGCCGCCGGGGCCGGCAACGGTGGACAAACGCGGTATAGCACGGCCGACATCAAGAGACCGGTCGCGATTATGTAGTAGGAATGTTCGAGCCCGTATGTGGAAACGACCCTTGTGATGACCAGCGGGCCAACCGCGAACCCCAGAGTCCCGAGCGCCGAGAACAGAGCCATTCCAACTCTGCGGCGCTCGCTCGCCGCGGTAGCCGCCATCGCCGCGGCTTGCGGATGGAACGAGCCAATACCGATGCCACCCGCCACCAACAGAACAATCAGGATCCCATAGGACGGAGCGAGCCCGATCATCGAAACAAAGATTCCGGTGATGGTCGGTCCGAATACCGCGAAGAACCTTCGCGCGTAGCGGTCCGAGATAAAGCCGTAAACCGGCTGCATCAACGAAGACGAGATCGCATAGAGCGGCGCAAGCCAGAAGATCTGAGCGGCCGTAAGCCCGAGCTTGATCTTTATCAAAGGGAGGAGCGGGTAGATGATGCTCGAATACGAATCGTTTACGAAGTGCCCCGCGCACAGAACTGCGAGCGTCACTTTATCTCTTCTTCGCATAGAGCCACTAGGGCAGAGAGCTAACGGCTGATTCTCACCGGGTCCGCTGCGTGCGATCTCAGACGCTCGCGCGCGACTCCGATGAAGTGGCCAAAGAGCGCCTGGGACAGCAGATCGTTTTGCCAGCAGACTTCCGGATGCCACTGGACGCCGAGTACGAACTGGTCTTCGCGCGTGTTGATGACCGCCTCGATAACTCCATCCGGAGCCCAGGCTATAGGCTCGAGCTCTCGGCCGACGATGTCGATCGCTTGATGGTGATGGCTGTTGACCAGCGTTTGGGTTGCGCCGGCGAGCCTGGCGATGAGTGAGTCCTCGGTGATGTTAATCGAGTGTGATCGGCGAGTGAACAGATCGCCTTGCATGTGCTTGAGCGGATCTTTCACCTCGGAATCGATGTCCTGAATGAGCGTGCCGCCGCGATAGACGTTCAACGATTGGATGCCGAAGCAAATCGCCAGGACCGGAAGGTGTCGCGCCTCGGCTTCCTGGAGCAGCATCATATCCGTTTCGTCCCTGCGCGGCACGACCGGCCCACAGTGCGGCTTCGGCTCGCGGCCGTACCGAAGAGGGTCCACGTCATTGATCGCGCCCGATAAACATACCGCGTCGGCGTGAGCCATGAGCGAGTCGATGTAGTCCTGCTCGGGGATCAACGGAACGAGCAAAGGCGTGCCGCCCGCGGAATAGATCGCTTCGCAGTAGGTCTCCCGCAGCTCGTAGTAGGACGTATTCCAGTTATACCTGCAAGGTATAACGACAAGTGGCCTTTGTTCGCCCAAAACTCGGATTCCTTTCAATTACCTTTTGACGACAAGACTTGGATCCAGTCAGAGTGCTGTATGAACAGCGACCGAGAATAGCCCCCAGCGACGCAGACTGTCAAACTAGAGCAGGCGATCGTCATATCATCCGTTTCGAGCCTTAGCGTCAAGATTTGGCCCTGATCCTTCTCTCACCGCTTGGTCGAGCCATGTAGCGCGCCAGTCGATTTGCAGAATCATGAATTTCCTCCCACGCCTTTCGATCCACAAACACAGGCTTTCCCCCTCTTGCATGCGCCCAACCGCCCGCCTTATCGGACAATTCTCTCAACTCCTGGACATCTTTCAGGGCTAGGTTATACCAGGCATGCTCGATCATCCTTTTCACAGTTTCTTTATCGGGCAATTTCTGGGTTAGCTCCCACAGGGAGTCCTCCATATCATAATTCCAACTGCTATTGGCATTTCTGTCGAAAACCAATTGCATGGCCTGAATGAGCCGCTGTTCTGCTGTCAGCGGCCGGCGCCTCGCAACAATTGGGATGTATTCATGCAGATCAGTGTACCTCACGGTCCTACCTGGGAACGGAGGCAGTTCGTCGCGTTCTATGCCGACTACGATCCGCGTCAGGCGTTTGCGCAGACCTAGCGCTGCTCCAGTCTGTGAGTTCAAGCCTGGGCTGTTAACAGAGCTATTGGTCACAATGACGATTACCTCGTCGGCGTCCTGCAGCCACGGGTTGACGGTTGTTATAACTCTCTCTCCATTCACTGCGCTCTTGTCGACCGGGAAAACCTTGACGCCCGCCTCGTTGAGCCTGCGTGCCAAGTCTTCTGCAAGATCGCTATCCCTTTCCGTATGGTTAATGAAAACCTGGTATTCCATAACGTCTATCTCCGCTTACGATCAATTCGTTCTTTCTTTTTGATTCGTTGTCGTAATTCTATCAGAAAGCTGTCGAAGTCATTGAGGTCGATCGCCTTGACAACCTGGAGCGGTCTCATCATCTCTTCTGGAAGTACGTTGTACAGAATCGGCGTCAGATATTTATCCAGGGCCAGAGCCATGCCAACCTCCGTAGGCACCCACTGAGACTTTTGGCTTTCAGGCGATAGCAACACGATAACTTCGGTCGACTTGCGAATCTCCTCGATGATTTTCTTGTTAATATCGTCGCCGCCTTTGAGAAAGTGTTTGTCTAAGGCTATTGTGGCACCCAACGCCTCAATCTCTTTCCCAATCTGTCCTGCGACCCACGCGTCATGCGAAGAATGACTGATGAACACTTGGAAGGGCAGAGGGGCTCGATGGCGGCTGCTCAGACTGGTTTGGCGTTTGGTCCTGGCTCTTGGCATTACGTCACCTTCGATCCAATAGAGGGGACTGCCCAGGAGTCAGCCGCTCGGCTATTATCTCAAATTGTTAGCGCGGTCACAACTGAGAGTTCCGAGCTGATCTATTGACTCTCTCCTGACTCTCTCCCATCTGATTCTCTTTCAGACTCTCTTTCAGATTGACCGAGTTTCGGGTGCCGTGTTAGGTTGCTCTTTCGCAATCCAGTTCTTTCAAATCTTTTTTTCCAAGCTTGGGGTGCCCCGAGTTGAATCGGGGAGAATAGGGAAGCGGGTGTGATTCCCGCGCGGTCCCGCCACTGTGATGCTCTCGAAGCCGTCTGCTGACGCCACTGATTTCCGAGTCGGGAAGGCGCGACGGCGAAAGACGCGACAGCCAGCGCGTCTGCGAGACTAAGCCAGGAGACCTGCCCGAAGCGTGAGCCTTTTGCCTTCCGCGAGAGAGGGTGCGGCGAGAGCGCTAGCCGAATCAGCTCCTGCTCGACCCGTCGCGGATTGGGTCGGCGGGAGTTTTGTTTTTGAGCGCCTATCGACTTACCGAATCCAACACCAAACGGACCCGCTCGATCTCTTCGGCGCGCGCCAACATTGCGGGATCCCTTGTGCTGGTGTCGGTCGTGGCGTTGGTATCCTGCTCGCTCACCCATTCAACTCCCGCAAGCTCGCGAACAATAGTTGATGAACTCGGCCGGACTGTCATCGTTTCCCATCATCCTCAACGCATCGTGTCGCTGGCGCCGTCCATTACCGAGACCCTGTTCGCGATCGGCGCAGGGGATCGCGTCGCCGGAGTGACGTCGTACTGCGATTACCCCCCGGAGGCCCGCGCAAAGGAGAAAGTCGGCGATACGCTCAAGCCGAATATCGAAAGAATAATCGGACTCAAATCCGATCTGGTGATCGTCTCCACATCGAGTCAGCTCGAACAGTACGTGCAAAAGCTCGAGGATCTCCGCGTGCCGGTCTACATCAGCAATCCTCGAAATCTCGACGCAGTGCTCGAGTCAATCTCCGCAATCGGCCGGCTCGCGGGCGCTGAGAATCGTTCGCGGGAAGTGGTCGCAAATATGAGGGCTCGAATCGAAAACGTGGCGAAGCGCCTCGAAGGCAGCGCAAGGCCCCGCGTCTTGTTTATGTTGGGAATGGAGCCGCTAATCACCGTCGGGTCCGGAACGTTCCTCGACGATCTGATCACTCGCGCGGGGGGACAATCCATATCGACTGATGCAACGGGCGAATACCCGCAATACAGTCTCGAAACCGCGGTGGCCAAAGGGCCCGAGATCATCTTCATTCAATTCGATGAGAAGGAACTGCCCGACCGGTTAAGGCAAACGCCGGCTGGACTGGCGGGGCGTGTGTATCACATCGACGACGACCTGGTCTCTCGGCCCGGCCCTCGGATTGTCGCCGGGCTAGAACAAATGGCCGCTAAGATTCACCCGGAGGTGAAATGGCAGTAAGCAAGCGAACGCACGCGCGTGCGACTCTATGGCTATGAGCGCGACCGTTTCAACAGAATCGAGGGTGCGGTTCCGAGCGCGAGGACGTCTTACCTGGCGGAAGCTGCTCGTCACGCTGGCGGTATTGTTAGCCTTGCTCATAGTCTTCGGCGCGATCGCTCTCGCGATCGGAAGTGAGCGCGTAGATGCGGGAACAATAGTCAGGGTCATCGCATCCGAGATCACCGGACGGACGTTGGACGTGTCGCCCGAACACACGGTGATCATCGCGAGCATCCGGCTCCCGCGCGTTCTGATGGCGATGACAGTCGGCGCAGCGCTGGCGGTTGCCGGAGCGGCTTATCAGGCGTTGTTGAGGAACCCGCTTGCCGATCCGGGAATCCTAGGGGTCTCGAGCGGCGCGGCGCTAGGCGCGATAGCCGCAACAATATTCGTGGATGCGGTGCCGGTGAGCCGGCCGGTTGCGGCATTCGTCGGGGCGGGCGCAACGATCGCGATCGTCTATGCGCTTGGCCAGAGCCGCCAGGGAGGAGGGGCCGAGCGATTGATACTTGCCGGCGTGATCATAAACGCGCTGTTGTCTTCGATCGTGATCTTTCTGGTTACTACCGCCGCCGGCGCTCGTCAGCGAAGCGTGCTTTCGTGGCTCATTGGCGATCTCAGCGGTGAAGCTCGGCTGCTCCCCGTTGTTGCGCTCTTTGTTCTGATCGGCGTCGCCGCAGTCTACTTGAACGCTCGCAACTTGAACTTGTTGATGACCGGTGAAGACGACGCGTTGGCGCTGGGGGTAGAGATTCGACGGGTGAAGGCGACGGTCTATCTGGCGGCCTCGCTTCTGACCGGGGCGGCGGTCGCGGTGAGCGGCGCGATCGGGTTCGTCGGCCTGATCATTCCTCACGCAGTGAGGCTCGCCGGGGGAAGCGACAACCGGCTGGTGATTCCTGCATCGGCATTCGCCGGCGCGACTTTTCTGGTGCTGGCGGACACTCTGGCGAGGACGGTGATCGCTCCGCGTGAATTGAACATCGGAGTAGTTACTGCGTTGGTGGGCGCTCCGGTCTTCATCTACCTGCTGCGGCGAACGAGTTGATTGGGAATGCTCCAGATACGAGACATTCAATTCAGTTACTCGACGCCGGTGCTCAAGGGCGCATCATTCGACGTCGAGAGCGGACAATTGCTCGCAGTCCTCGGTCCCAACGGTTCCGGCAAGAGCACGTTGATCAAGATAATCGTGGGAATACTCACGGCCGAGCGAGGCGCAGCGCTTCTCGATGGCAGAAACCTCCGCTCGATGTCGCGAAGAGAATCGGCGCAATTGATCGGGTACGTGGCTCAGGAGTCCGCGATTCGTTTTCCGCTCACCGTCATGGAGTTCGTGTTGCAGGGGCGATTTGCACAGGGCCGGCTAATCGGTTTTGAGAGCGAGCGCGATGTCCGCGAAGCAGAGCGAGCGATGGAGCTCACTGAAACGATGGAACTCGCGTCGCGCCCGGTTACTCAACTCTCGGGGGGTGAACGGCAGCGAGTCATGCTCGCGCGCGCGTTGGCGGTGCGTCCCCGGGTTCTGGTTTTGGATGAGCCTGTTGCTAACCTCGATATCTCGCATCAGGTGAAGATGCTCGAACTCGTGAAGAACCTGACGCTGGTCGAGGGCGCAATCGGGATCGTAGTCACACACGAGCTGAACCTGGCGGCTGAATTCGCAACTCACGTGTTGTTGTTGAAGTCGGGCGATATGATCGCCTGCGGCGAGCCGCGCGAAGTGATGACCGAGACCTTGCTTCGATCGGTATTCGATACCGAACTGATGGTTGATGTAAACCCGGCGAGCGCCGCTCCTCGCGTTACGTTGATTGCGCCACACGCGAGCCGGATTACACGTTCTGTTTGATGGTCTTTGTGAATACGGATCGTTCTGGCGGGGAAGGCGGTGAAAGTCCGCCACTGTCCCGCAACTGTAATGCGCAACGAACCCGGCATTTGGCCACTGCCTCGAATGGGCGGGAAGGCGCCGGCGTAGGAAACGGTTCGAAGTGTCCGACAAACTTCAGTTTGTCGGCTCCCGGCAGCATGGCGACAAACTGAAGTTCGTCGGACACAACGGACACAAGGGCGCTGAGTCAGGATACCCGCGAGGCGATCTCCGGTAACAACTCTTTCGCGGAAAGGAGAATCCCATGCCTGACTACTTCTCAAGAAACCCTCTCAAAAGCCCGGCCGGCTCGGCGTTCAAAGGTCGAGGCCCAAGGCGCGCGTCCAAGCTGGTGCTGCTACTTCGAGCGGCGCTTCGCGGTATCTTCGTCATCGCGCTCGTTGCGCAGCCCGTCGTTACCTGGCGGACTCACGCGGCATCCGAGCGAGGTCGTGTCGAGGGCGTAGTGAACGATCCAGCCGGGTCGAAGATCGCCGGCGCGCGCGTTTTGCTGCGCAGCATCGCGGGAGTTATAGCGTATCAAGCCACTACGGACAGCGAAGGTCGATTCTCTGTTTCAAATGTCGAAGAAGGCAATTACAAACTGATGGTTGAAGCCCCAGGATTCACGCAAGCGGGGGACACGAGTGTTGAGCTTCGGGACGGCGCGAGTCAAAGCGTAACCGTGCGACTGGAGATTGCCGCCGTCTCCGATCAGCTTGTCGTATCAGCGACACGAACTGAGACCGCGCAGAGTGAGCTGGGCGGCTCGGCGTCGTTGATCACCGCGGGATCCCTTACTCGCGAGCACCAATCGCTCATCTCCGAGTCGCTTCGCAAAATCCCGGGGCTCTCAGTGGTTCAAACCAGCGGGCGAGGAGGATTGACTTCGGTTTTCGTGCGAGGGGGCGAATCGGATTACAACAAGGTGTTGATCGACGGCGTTCCGGTGAATGATGCAGGCGGCTCGTTTGATTTTGCATCGCTCACCCCCGAAAACATTGAACGCGTTGAGATTGCGCGCGGTCCAAACAGCGCGGTGTTTGGGTCCGACGCCATGACCAGCGTCATTCAGCTCATAAGCAAGCGAGGAGATACATCGCAGCCTGAGCTCGAGTTCTCGGGCGAGGGCGGCAGTTTCGATTTTCATCGCGAGACAACCCGGCTGTCAGGGCTCAACGGCCTCTTCGACTATTCGGCGAGTTTCGGTTATCAGACAACCGGCGGGAGATTCCGGAATACCGACTACATAAACCGTTCGGCATCGGCGAACCTGGGCTTTCAATTGAGGCCAAGCGCCGATCTGAGGGTCACTGTCAGGTCCAACAACGGAACTCTTGGCATTGCGGGTCCCACCGCTCAGCTGTTTGCGGATCCCGATCAGCGTCAAAAGCATCGCGATATCGCGATTGGGGCGGTGCTGGACGTGAACAAGTCTTCGCGATGGCGGCACACCGGAAGGTTCGTATTGGCGGAGTCTGAGACCTTCAGCTTCGACCCAGCGGCTGAAGACCTGCGAAATCCGAACACGCCGCTGTTGCCTCCAGGCGCTTTCGCCGACGATTTCGCGTTTTTGTTCAACAATCACCAGAAACGCGCGGGCCTTCAGTATCAGTCTATAGCAACCATCGGTAATTCAAACTTGCTGACGGGCGGAGTGGACTTCGATCACGAATCGGCGGTGTTCGATGACGGGTTCAGCCGGGTTTCTCCAACCAGAAACAACCTCGGCCTCTATCTACAAGACCAGTTCGCGGTTCGTGATCGATTGTTCGTGACCGCCGGTGTTCGCGTCGAGAGGAACACCGCGGCAGTCCCGGAAGATTTGCGTGCACTGTTGGTTTCGTTCGGCTCGCCGGCGCCGAGCGGCGAAGTCGGGTTCGGCTTGAGCGCAAATCCCAGAATCGCGGCCGCGTTTATGGCACGGCGGCACAGGGAGGGGAGCGCGGTTGGCGCGACACGTTTGAAGGCAAGCTTTGGTACGGGTATCAAGGAGCCAAAGCTCGACGAGGCGTTCGGCTCGAGCTTTTTCGCGATAGGAAACCCGCGGCTTGATCCTGAACGCGCGCGCAGTTTCGAGATTGGGATAGCGCAGGACTTCTTCGGCCGGCGGGCAAACATCGATCTGACTTATTTCGACGGCCGCTTCCGCGATCAGATCGATTTCATTTTCGACCCGCGGACTTTTGGCCCAGTCAAGCTGCAGGACGGAACGCTTACCAATTTCGTCAACTTCGATCGGGCTTCCGCCCGAGGCGTCGAGCTTGTAGGGTCTGCCCGTCCCGCTCGTCAACTGCAGCTCACCGGAAGCTACACTTTTCTTGGTTCTCGTCTTGAACAAGCATTCGATCCAAACAACAAAGAGGTGGGCCTGCCGTTAATCCGTCGACCACGGCATTCGGGATCGCTGGCGGCAGGCTGGGTTGCCTATCGTTATGATTTGTCCCTGGACGGCTCGTTCGTGGGGAGGCGCAGGGATATCGATCCTGTTTTTGGGGCCAGGTTCGACTCTAATGGGCTGGCGATTTTCAACGATGGATACGCAAAGCTCAACGCAGCAGGGTCATATAACTTCAACAGGTTCTTGAGTATGTTCGCGCGCGTTGAGAATTTGTTGAACGCAAGCTACCAGGAAGTGTTGGGCTTTCCTGCCTATCGCTTGAGTTTCAGCGCGGGTCTGCGGGTGAGAGTGGGCGGTGGAAAGTGAAGGACACAATTCAGCCCTGAGCCGAGAGCTTGATTTGTCTAAGTGCAGAGTCGGTCCAGCTGCTAAGCGCGGCTGTGAGCGCCTTCGCGGTTGAGCATTCGCTGATACATCTCGCGCAGGTGGAGGGCCAACTCCAGCCGCTTGCGCGAAATCCCCATCAGCTTCTTGTTTCCACGCTGACGGGCCGCTTCAAACGTTGCGCGAAGGGACCGGATTTCGTCCTCCTGCGCTTGCAGTCGTTCCTTGAAGTAGTCTTCCGGCATAAGCGTTACAACCTGATAGGTCTACTCGTCTCGAACTGAGGGGGAGGCCAAACAGTTCCAAATTTTTCTTATCCACTGTCGGGGCGAGTTCGGCTGCTATTATAGCTCAAACTCCGAGTCGTGTGACAAAAAAATAAACCCTTAAATTCGAAGTGTTTCATTGAGGGGGGTGCTTCCTGTCGCTTTCGCTCACGCTCTTCACCGGCACCGCGTACCCGTCGTTGCTGCGTTTCGGAACGCCCAGTTTCTTGAGCAAGGGAGCCGAGGGCAGTCCCGTCGTCGGGAGACGGTTTGCCGCTTGAAATTGTTTCATTGCCTCAATAGTGGCGTCGTCATACTGTCCCGAAGCGGGCGGGTCCAGGTAGCCGGCCTTGATCAGGGCGTTCTGAATTTCAGTCGCTCGTTCGGGGGAAATGCCCGAAGAGGTGCGCGGAGCAACCGGATCGGCGACGGCTTGCGCATACTGCGTACGACGCCGGCCGCGGCGCGACCGTGCGTAGCGGCCGCGTTTTCCGCCAACGGCAACACGTCCACGAATCTGGCTTTCTCGCCGAGAGAGCTTCGTGCTGTTGCGCTTGTTCTTGCCGCCTTTGTTCGCCCGCGCGCGAGCAGGCGATTTGTTCGACCGAGACTTCTTGGCGGCGGTAACGTCGCCGGCCACCAGCGCCATCAGAATGGTCAAACATAAGACTCGGATCCACATTCGTCGCATTGAAGGGCCTCTTCGAATCGCCGCTGGAGATTCTGTCCTGGCCGCCGAGCCGGGGCGGGCTCGAGGTCGGGATTATATCACCTGCCTGGAAGCTGGAGACAAGCTCCCCGGATAGCCACGCAGGATCATCAATGCGCGATCAAAGCCAAAGCGCCGCCGGTCAACCAGGTACCGATGGGCTTGTCTGGGCGGCGCAGTCCAAATCGTGATTTAATGGAGCCCACGGAGGAACGATGAAGGTCATCATCATCGGAGACGTAGTCGGCAAACCGGGGCGCAAGATTCTCACCGCCACGCTGAAGCGATTGAAAGAACAACACGAAGCGGAGTTCGTGATAGCCAACGTCGAAAACGCCGCTGAAGGCGCCGGTCTGATCCCGCGAGTTGGAGACGAGATTCTCGCGGCTGGAGTCGACGTGATGACCTCGGGCAATCACATATTCGACAAGAAGGAGGTCATCGGCTACATCGAGAATCAACCGCGTCTGCTTCGTCCTGCGAACTACGCGCCTGACGCCCCGGGACGCGGGCTGTGGCTGAGCTCGACCGCATCAGGCACTCAGGTAGCGGTAATCAATATTCAGGGCCGCGTCTTCATGCCCCCTACCGATTGTCCGTTCAGGACGGCTGACCGCTTGTTGGCGGAAGTCGGCAACCGGGCCTCGGTGATCATCGTCGATCATCACGCCGAGGCGACCTCGGAGAAGCAGGCGATGGGGCGGTATCTTGATGGAAAAGTGTCGGCGGTTGTGGGCACGCATACTCACGTTCAGACCGCTGACGAAAAGATTCTGCCCGGCGGAACGGCTTACATAACCGATCTTGGAATGACCGGGCCCTATGACAGCGTGATCGGGGTCGAGTCGCAGTTGGTGATTTCGCGTTTCGTGCGCGGCTTGCCGATTCGCTACCACACAGCGAGCGGGAATCCTCAGTTGCATGGAGTCGTCATCGAGGTCGACGAGCGGACCGGGAAAGCTGTGGGGATTCAAAGGCTACAGGTCAAGGAGTGACCGTCCTCACCTTAGATACGAACAGACAGGTTACGTTTGTGTTAGGCCTGCCAACGAACCGGATTCGATCTATTGGCTGGTCTATCCACCTATTGAGATCCCTATTGACTCACTGGGAACACGTCCCACGCCCAACGTCCAAGGCGTGCACCGTGCGAGTCATACACCTTGGCGCGAAAACGGAAGCGGTTTCCGTACTCGTCGGTGCGCTTTGACTCTTCGTAGTCAAGTGCCAGGCGCGCCAGGCCTAACGATGACATGCGATATAGTTCGCTCGGCTGCGAGATGCCGTCGTGGTTATCATCTTGCCATAGGCGGAGGTATGAGAAGATGGAATCAAGGGTGTCGATTACCCCGTCAGAATTACCGCCGTTGACCGGCTTGTCGTATTCTGCGAGAGCGATGAAGCCATTGCGCTTTCTGGATGATGGTTGAGGGGTTGCATTGCCGAATAACTCAGAGCCATCGTCAATCGAGCCATTTCCGTTTCGGTCAAGCGCAAGGAATGCATCATCCGACCCCGCCGCAGTCCAGCCGAAGCGTTTGGGCTGGCCGTTAGCGCAGAGATCGAACAGGACTCCCCCAGCGGCGTCAGTGAGATCAAATCCATCACCTTGAGTATCGATTATGATAGGGGTCGCGTCCCAGCAGTAACAGGTTTCCAGGTCCAACTCCCCACCCCCTACTGCAGTTAACTGGCGGGAAACAGCTTGCTGAATTGCAGGCCAACGCTTGTTGCATCCTGGAGCCGAGAAGTGTTAGCCCGACGCCCGCTGCCAGCAGCAGGAAGAGCGTCACGTCAAGAAACCGTTTCCTAGCACTTATCTTGGCTAGCATACTCCCTCACCTCCTACCTGGAGAAGCCGCACTCAAGGGAACAACTCATTGAAACGTGTGTTCCTTCGGTTCCGTGTTTTTGACTGGAAGGTCCTTAATATCGTGATTCAGCTCTTCTGGGACATCCTTGAACTCAATACTCACAGCCTCCCGCCTGATTTCGGAGCCATCACGGAAGTGAATGATGGTTCTTAGTGGAGTAAATCCAGTCTTTGGGGAGTAGCTTTCCTCCGTCCATTGGACTGGATTTGCAGCATCTCTATCGACTCTCCAGACGTAAACCTTGAGCCCTGCAATACGGTCCGTGCGAACAAACTCGGGGCTACTACGCAGATAGTTGTGGGACCTGAAGAGCTGCAACATCGTCTGATCGGCTGATGGGGAGACATATCGTCGCGTTTGTGAGCTGCCTTCCTTCTCGTAAACTCCGTCTGAGGAAGCGCCGTAGACTGCCGGCCTGTTGGGACGTTTTAACAGCAATTCAGGACCGTTGCGTCGGCGTATTACTAGCCTCCAGTCGCCATCCGCCTTCACGTATCGTGTAGTGTCTCCGGTGTTGGTGAGTGTTCCGTCAGAGCTAACAAGCGAGTCGCTGTATTCAACGACAAAGGACTGTGCCGGCTCCTTGTCGCTGACATCAATTGATTGGCCGCCTGATTGGAGGCTATCAGCTCTTTTGTGAGCCTGAAGGAATGAAACTGCGCCGAAAACGAAGATCGCGATGCATAGCCCTCTCCAAGAGTTCTTTATCAGGGTTACTTTCCTTGCAGGTTGCCGTTCCCTACCGCTCTCATCATCCGGGGTGAAAGTTGCCATCGGTCACCTCCTTAAGTCTTCAGAATGTAATGAAGATTCGGCAAATGCCTAGGTGAATTAATTTGCCCTTTTCTGCCGGGGTTCATTGAACCTGTTTTTCCTTCGACCTACTTGGCAGGGTTTTCAGGTCATTATTCAACTCTTCGGGGACATCCTTGAACTCAACACTTACCGCTTCCTGCCTGTGTTCCGAACCGTCACTCGAGTGCCTCACTGTTCGCAGTGCTGTGATGCCTGTTTTTGGGCTATAGCTTGTCTCTAGCCAATAACCCGGGTAAGCGGGATCGGCGACCTCCACTCTGAAGACGTACACGTTCAGGCCCGCAACCTCGTCCATTCGAAAGAACTCTATGTGATTGCGAAGATAGTTACCGGATCGATAAAGTCGCAGGGTACCCTGATCCCACCAGGGGGAAACATACCGACGCTCTGAATTGCTCATCTTTTCGAAAACTCCGTCCGGGGTCCCGCCGTAGATTCCCGCTTCCTTCAAACTTTCGGCTGTCGACGTGCGCCCAGTCCCTCGCCTCACTACGAGCCTCCATTCCCCGTCGGCTTTAACATAACGGGTGCTCGTTCCAGTCACCGTGAAGGTCCCGTCGGGTCTGACATCTCTGCTGACATACTCGACAACGTAACTCCGCGCCGGTTCGGCGTCGCTGACATCAACTGATTGACCGCCGGATCGGAGGCTATCGGCCCTTTTGTGGGCCTGAAGGAATGAAACTGCTCCGAAAACGAAGATCACAATGCATAGCCCTCTCCAAGAGTTCCTTATCAGGGTTATTTTCCTGGCAGGTTGCCGTTCCCTACCGCTCTCATCATCCGGGGTGAAGGTTGCCATCGGTCACCTCCTCAAGTTTTCAGAATGTAATCAAGATCCGGCAAATGCCTAGTGAATTAATTTGCCCTTGTCTGCCGGTGAATTGATTTGCCGTTTCTGTCGATATTGGGTCACCAAAATAGTCGAGCCAAGTTCGGGAAACGTGGCTCAGAGGGAAACACAACATTCCGAAAACTCTTATGCGCTAACCGGTCTATGCTTTGAGAAGTATCTTCCAGATCGCGTCCGCATACAAGAAAAAAGAACTAGCAAAAGCTGCTCTTTGCTAGCCAATTGTTTCGGTTTTGTTGCCGGGCGCATCTGGGACCGGTGAAGAGTAGAGCGACCTCGCTCTGTGTTGAGATGGGGTCAAGCCGTAAGCTCTCTTGAAGTCACGCATGAAATGAGTACAGTCATTATACCCGACCTCGACAGCGATAACTTTGACGCTATCGAAGGATGTTTCGAGAAGCGCCCGTCCCCTTTCGAGCCTTGCTCTCTTCAGGTATTGGATTGGAGACACGCCCACCTGTGTATGGAAGAGATGTGTCAAACGGGAGCGGGAAAGGGCGACTGACTGAGCTATCTCATCGACAGTCAGCCTACGATGCAGATTAGCCTGGACGAACAGGACAGCAAGCTGGGCTTTAGGACTCACGCCAACTCCAAAGTTCGGGCCCAAAGATGGTGAGATATTACTCTCCCACGGGAATTTTGCAAAGTTCTTTTTATTTCTTTTTGTTGCTTATTAAGGGGGGTATATGTACGAAACCAAGTTCTGCCCAAGCAAAGAAGTGGGCCCAGAGACTACTACCCACAACCTCACGCTGTCTGCTCCTTGGTTTGGTCGCTGACGTTGAATCCTCAACTATCGTGAGCAACCTCGAGAACAGCGTCAAACGTGTCGAGCGCGAAGTCTACCTGCTCACGGTCCACTATCAACGGCGGAGAGAAGCGCACTGCCGATTCTCCCGCTCCTTGAATCACAAGCCCTCGATTGAAACATTCAACAACGATCTTGTCTCGCAACTCCGTCCACGGCTCGTTAGCTTCGCGATCGCGCGCTATCTCGACCCCGATCATCAGGCCGAGCCCCCGAACCTGTGCGATTGGCTCGTGCTTTTCTTGGAGCTCGAGCAGCCGGTCCAGCATGTATGCGCCCATCTCGGCGGCGTTCTTCATCACGCCGTTTTCGAGTATCTCAAAAGTCTTCATCGCGGCGGCTATTGCGACAGGATTTCCGCCAAAGGTCGATGCATGAGCGCCAACGTGCCAGCGCATCAAGTCCTCGCGCGCGAGTGTCACGCCCAAAGGAAGCCCGCCGCCGATCGCCTTGGCCATGCACATCACGTCTGGGGCTACGCCAAAGTGCTCGACCGCCCAGAGCTTTCCTGTGCGACCCATTCCAGTTTGAACTTCGTCGACGATCAAGGCGATGCCGTGCTCGTCGCATATTCGGCGAAGCTCCGGGAGGAAGTCCGGCGTTGGAACTACATAACCGCCCTCGCCCTGGATCGGCTCGACTACGATTGCGGCACAGTCCTCAGGCGCGACCGTCGTCTTGAAGATCGTCTGTTCTATGTAACGAGCGACTCGCTTGCCGACGCTTTCCCCTGCGTTACGAGTGAGCGGGAATCGAATCGGATTAGCATAAGGCACGTGAGTCACATCGAGCGCTTGCGGGCCAAAGCCCCGGCGCTGGGCGGCTCGCGATGCTGTCAGCGACAGAGTCCCGAAGGTCCGTCCGTGAAACGCGCCGCGAAAGGCGATGAACTTGTTTCGCCCGGTTGCATAGATTACCGCCTTCAGCGCGCCTTCCATCGCTTCCGCGCCCGAGTTCCCGTAATGCACTTTTTTCGCGAAATCCCCCGGCGTGACTTGCGCGAGCTTTTCCGCGAGCGCGGTCTGATGCGGATAGTAATAATCGGTTCCCGAGATGTGAACAAACTCACGGGCTTGCTGCGCGATCACTTCGGCGATCTCGGGGTGCGCGTGCCCGAGCGCGGCAACCGCAACACCGGCATTGAAATCCAGAAAGGTGTTGCCATCGACGTCTTCAATGATGGCGCCGTGTCCCCGCGCGGCTACCAGCGGATAGCTTCGCGTGTAGCTTGGCGAAATGTACTTCGCGTCACGGTTGAGCATCTCTTTGGCTTTCGGGCCCGGAAGAGCGGTCCTTATCTGAGGTAGCTGTGTTTTAGTAATGGTTCGCATAAATCCTCCACGAGCAATGTGTATAAGAGAAACGAGAGTCTCGGCGCAGCCTTCTGGCTTGACGAGGTTGAGTGGGTTGGGGTTTGTCAGTCGGCGAAGAGGTTTCTGCGAACGCTGCGGGGGGCGCGTTTGATTGTGTCTTTCATCCCGGTCACCTCCCGATCTTAAGTGGTTAAATATTAGCACGGCTACGCTGGGGCGGCAATAAATCGGTCGGCGCGGGGGTTTTTGGGGATGCTCGCAGCGGCGAACAGGGTGGCTCGACTCGCGCTGAGATCAAAATCTGGTGAATTGGTGGCCGCTTTCTGAAAAAGGTTCTTGCACGCGGTATGCCTACATGCTAGATTAAGGTTTCAAAAGATTTATGGGAACGGGAGCTGATTGGAACGGGCGTTAAGCGAGCAGCAATTTGAGGGCGGCCGAGCTGAGGATACACGCCGGTCGTCAACTGACCACCTGAATAGGCAGTCTTTGACTTGTCCACCTCCTCGGCTTTCCGCCAAAAGCGTCTTTCTCCCTTTTCAGACCTTTCTTGCTCCGCCGGTATCGCCCCCGTTTATGGGCTTGTGGGAACTTTGGAGTGGCGTCAATCAGCCTCCGAGACTGGTTGCTCAGGGTTGAATGACGCTAATAAGGGACCACTGCGAATGCAAGAAGAAGTCGTTAGAGCATCGATCTTTGAAGCAGCCGTGTTGCTACACGAATCGCTGGACGCCAGCGAGATAGTGGGTCGGGCGTTGGATTTTCTTCCCAATCTGGTGGACGCTCAGTCGTGGGCAGTCTTCCTGAAAACAGAGCATGGGAATCGGCTGGAGCTCGTGAGGGCGATCAACGCATCGGCGCTGCCGGTAGGACCGTTTGTGGATCTGGAACGAGCGCCGATCCCGATAGCCCGCGCTGTAAGCGAACACAGGACGATCATTGCGAACGGCTCCGGCTTCCAACGCGCGAATGCCACGGAGACCGATGACGCCGCGTTGGCGGCATTATGCGTTCCGTTGATAACCAACGGACGCATGGTAGGCGCCGTCCAGGCGACACGCAAAAGCCGCGGGGCGGAAGCCTTCAAGCAGGACGAAGCGAGAGTGGTCGAGTTGGTTTGCGCTTCGCTGGCAACGGCCCTTGCAAATGCGATCGATTATCACAACGCGACGCGGCAGACGCTGATCGATGACCTGACTCGGCTTTACAATGTGCGGTATCTGTATCAGACGCTTGAAGGTGAGATCCGCCGGGCGCGTCGTTACGGATCGGCTGTATCGATCGTCTTCATGGACCTTGACGGCTTCAAGATGGTGAATGACGCCTACGGACACCGCGCCGGCAGCGCAACTTTGACCGAAGTCGCGCAGGTTATCACAAAGTCGGTGCGTGACTCGGACTTCGTTGCCCGATACGGGGGAGACGAATTTGTGTTGATGCTGCCCGAGACCCCGTCCAAACGGGCGCTCCACATGGCTGAGCGAGTGCGCGAGCGTATAACTGAGCACCGGTTCAAGGGAGGCGTCGGGGCGGACATTTACCTGACCGCCAGCTTCGGGGTGGCGAGTTTTCCAGAGCACGCCACTCAAGCTGAGAAGCTTATCGAGCTGGCCGATGCAGCGATGTACGAAGCAAAGCAGCGAGACAAGAACAATGTAAGGCTCGCGGCGTCCTGAGAGCCGGACAACCAAACTGTTGTTCGATATTAGCGTGAGAGTCCCGCGACAATCCGGTTAGAGAAAACGAAATAACACAATGAGGATGCGAAACCTATTCAACCCTTTTTCTAGCGACCTGGCTATCGATCTGGGTACCGCGAACACTCTGGTTTTTGCCAAAGGACGCGGGATCGTCGTCAGCGAGCCTTCTATAGTAGCCATCAACAAAGTCACCAACAAAGTTGAAGCTGTCGGCAAGGAAGCGAAGGAGATGCTCGGCCGCACTCCCGGCAACATCATCGCCATTCGTCCAATGAAGGATGGAGTGATTGCCGATTTCGAAGTCACCGAGAAGATGCTCCAGCACTTCATTCGCAAGGCTCACAATGGACGCTCGTGGGTGTCGCCCCGCGTGGTCATCGGAGTGCCGGGCGAGATCACTCAAGTCGAACGGCGCGCGGTTGAAGATGCTGCTTATCGAGCGAAGGCGTCGAAGGTCTACCTGGTCGCCGAGGCAATGGCGGCAGCAATCGGCGCCGGGCTTCCCATCACCGAACCCTACGGCAACATGATTGTGGATATCGGCGGCGGCACGACGGACATAGCAGTGATATCGCTGTCGGGTATCGTCTACTCTCGAGCCGTCCGGGTCGCCGGCAATGAACTCGACGAAGCGATCATCCAATACATAAAACGAAAATACAATCTGCTGATCGGAGAACGCACCGCGGAGTCCGTCAAGATAGAGCTCGGATCCGCGTGGCCTTGCGAAGAGCCGATGCAGATGGAGATCAAAGGCCGCAACCTGATCGAGGGTGTTCCACGGACGATCGCGATCACCGACGAGGAAGTGCGCGAGGCTCTTGCCGATCCCATCTCGACCATCGTGAATGCGGTGCGCGTCGCGCTCGAACGGACGCCTCCGGAGTTGTCGGCCGACATCGCCGAGCGCGGCATCGTGCTGACGGGTGGCGGCGCATTGCTCAAGGGAATTGACAAACGACTGATGCACGAGACAGGAGTACCGGTATCGCTGGCCGAGAACCCCCTATCCTCGGTGGCGCTTGGAACCGGAAAAATGCTTGCCGACTTCGACCTGCTCAGCCGGGTGAGCTGGGAAAACACGATGCTTCATCACGGACTGTGAAAAATGGGAAAGGGGTCAGGGTTTGGGGATTGGCCGGATCCTCGACCCTAATCCCCAAAACCTAACCCCCAACCTGTTCCTATGAGCGCGAATCCTGCACAGCCAAAAACGCCCTGGATTCTTGCTACTCTTCTGCTGGCCCAGGTGGCATTGATGTCCGCGAACGCGCGGCACCCGGAAAGCGAGCAGTCGATGCTGCGCGTGTGGCTGGTCACCGCTTTTGCGCCGGTAGTTCGTGGCGCGGATGCGGTCCTGTCTTCTGTGAAGGGCGCCGCCGATAGCTACATCGATGTGAGGCACGCGCGACAAGAGAACATCGATCTCAGGGAAAAAGTCGATCAGTTGACGGCAGAGAAGAACGAGGCGCTCGAACGCGCCGCGGAACTCGATCTGCTGCGCCGTGAATTGGCGCTGCCGTCGCGTCCACCCTACCACGAGATCGCCGCCAATCTAATCTCGCGAGATGCCAGCCTCTGGTTTCGACGCCTGACCATCGATCGCGGGTCACTCGATGGCGTCAAGCGCGACATGCCGGTTGCTACTGCTGGGGGCATCGTGGGACGTGTCATCACCGTTGGGCCGAACTTCGCGACGGTTCAGGTTATCACTGACAAGCATGCGGGCGTGGGTGCGATGCTCCAGAACTCGCGGGCGATGGGAGAGATTCGAGGGCTCGACGACGATCGGTGCGAGCTCAAAAACATCAAGTCCAGCGAGACGGTGCGGGTCGGTGAATCGGTGGTGACAACCGGTCTCGATCGGATTTATCCGAAGGGGCTCCTGATCGGGACGGTCGAACGCATTGAAATGGACCCCAACGCGCCGTGGCACCGGATCATCGTCAAACCCGCAGCGCCGGTGGATCGCGTTGAACACCTGCTTGTGCTGATGGTTGACCAGAAGGATTTGAAGCTGGATGAAGGGAAGTGAAGAGTGATGCGTGACACGTGAAGCGTGAACTTAAGCCTTTCACGGATCACGCGTCACGTATCAACATTGAGGTAGCCTAAAGAGTGCAGACCTTCAAAATCGCCCTGACCATAGCAGTCGCGCTCTTGCTACAAATGCTCCTTCCCAATTACCTGCGGTTTTTCCAGTACATCGACCTGCCGCTGCTTGTGACCGTCTACTGTGGGCTCCAGCGCGCGCCGGCGATTGGAATGGTGACCGGGATGATCGCGGGGCTCGGCGGAGATGCGGTGGTAGGGGGTATACTCGGTGTTGGAGGATTCTCGAAGACGCTGATAGGCTACCTGGTAGGGGTGGCAAGTGTGCGGCTCTCGCTTGAGAATCCTTTCGCGAGGCTTGCGGCGGTCGCGGTGGCTTCGGCCGCGAACACCGTGCTCTTTGTCGGGTTACATCAGATGCTGGAGCAGGCTCTGCCGCACGTCGGGACCTGGGCGGAATTTGGGAAAACGATTGGCTGGAAGGTGCTGGCCGACACTGCAACTTCGATTGTCATGTTTGTAGTGCTCGACCGTGTCTTCTCAGAGCAAGCCGCGGCGCGCCGAATGGCGATCAAGAAGAGGTTCTATGAGTAGCAAGAACCCAAAGGAAGACAGATTCAACATTGAGATGCGAATGTACGTGGTCCAGTACCTGGTGCTGGCGATCTTCATCGTGCTCGGCATTCGCTTTTACGTCCTTCAGGTTGCGCGCCATGAAGATTATCAGGCGCGCGCGGAGAACAACCGCATTCGCGAAATACCAATCCCGGCTCCTCGAGGCGCGATATTCGACCGCCACGGCACCCTTCTTGTGGACAACACCCCGGCCTGGAACATCGTGGTGACGCCCGAGTACATAACCAACAAAGCGGAGACCATCGACGCGCTTGTTCAGTATATGGATATCGATCGGGGCGAGTTGCTTGCCGAGCTGAATGACTCCCTGCGGCCAAAGTCTCAGCCGATACTCGTCAAGCAAAACGCGTCGGACGCCGACAAGGCGTGGATCGCCGCTCACGAACTCGAACACCCTGAGATCAGGATTGAAACGCAGCCGCAACGATTCTACAGATTTGGGAAGCTGGCAGCGCACGTTCTCGGTTACATCGGGGAGATCAGCCCGAAGCAGCTCGAGATGCAACAATTCAAAGATACCGGTTACAAGCCGGGCGATATTATCGGGCAGGGCGGGATCGAAGCCGTTTATGACAGCGTGCTTCGCGGCAGGGACGGAATGCGCCGCGTCATCGTCGATAGTCAAGGCCACCCGAAGGCCGACCTCGAAACGATTGAGCCCATAAGAGGGCAAGACATAACAACAACGCTGGATATTGATATTCAGAGAGTCGCCGAGGAGCAGTTCTACTCAAAGAACGAAACGGGCGCGGCGGTCGCGCTCAATCCGCAGAACGGCGAGATACTCGCAATGGTTTCGGTGCCCAGCTTTGACCCGAACGTGTTTGCCCGCAACGTGATTTCAAGCGACAGCCGCAAGGAAGTCAGGGCCATCGTCAACGATCCGGCGCACCCGCTGTACAACAAGGCGATTCAGGGCACATATCCAACCGGTTCGACGTGGAAAATCCTCATGTCAACCGCTGCGCTCGAAGAAGGAGTCATAACGCTCAAGAACTCAAAGATCATTTGCGGCGGCGGAATCTCGATGGGCAACCGGTTCGTGCACTGCGGAAAAAACCACGGTATGCCCGACATCCACTCTGCGATCGTGCATTCGTGCGACGGCTACTTCTATCGCCTGGGTCTCAAGATGGGCGTGGACATGATCCACGACTGGGTCACTCGATTTGGGATGGGACAGAGAACCGGGGTCGATCTTCCGGGAGAGCTGCGCGGCAGCATACCAAGCCGCGAATGGAAGAGACGCATCAATCCGCGCGATCCGGAGTGGAAGGACTTCGATACTGTGATGGCTTCGATCGGGCAAGGGTCAGTAGCGGTGCCGCCGCTTCAACTCCTTCGTGCCGAGGCTGGAATTGTCATGGGCGGCGAGTTCCACAAACCGCACGTCTTCCAACAAGCTAAGGAGACCCAGCTCAGACCGGTGAAGTACTACGATGACAAGCCGACCGAGGTTAAACTGTCCCCCGAGACGGTCGAAACGGTGGATTACGGTATGTGGGGAGTCGTCAACGAAGGCGGCACAGCGGGCGGCGTAGGGTTTCCCCGCGAAATCAACGCGGGCGGAAAGACCGGGACCGCGCAAGTCATAGCCAAGGAGAAGGCGCGAGGCAAGGAACACAAAGATCACTCCTGGTTCATAAGCTTCGCGCCCATGCACACAGATCAGAAGCCGGAGATCGGGGTTGTGTGCATAACTGAAAACGGAGGCTGGGGCGCCTCGGCATCGGCGCCGAAAGTGAAGATGATCGAGGCGGCCTACTTTTCGAAGAAACTCGGACGACCGGTCCTCCCGGAGCTGGTAGCGTTGAACGCTAAATCGGTTGCAGTCGATTCTGCTGCCGAGTCTCGCACTGCGATCGATGCCGACCGGAAGCGCCGGCCAGTAAGACAATGAGTAAGACATTCCGGCTTACGATACGAAGTAGCCGGCGAGGCGTATGGTTGATCTAACCCAACGACGACTGAAAGACGTGGACTGGCTGCTGCTGCTGGCGCCAATCGCCCTGACGGCGTTCGGCTGCATCGGCATAAACAGCAGCGCGCCCGACGGCAGCTATGTAAAAAAGCAGATCATCTCCTTGTGTCTCGGAGTCGCGATCGCCCTCGCGATAATGTTCACGGACTACCGTAAGATAGTGATGAACATCGCGCCGTTCTTCTACGCCGGAATGCTGGTGCTGTTGGTGGCTGTGCTCATTTTCGGGAAGGAGATTCACGGAAACAAGGCCTGGCTCAATCTTGCAGGCTTCAGCTTTCAGCCGAGCGAGTTCGCAAAGGCGGCGACCATACTGATGCTCGCCCGTCACCTTGTCTCGCCTCGCCAGGGGCCGCTCTCCCTCAGGGATATGATCATAATGGCTGCAATTGTTTTGCCGCCGGTAATACTGGTCGCCGCCGAGCACGACACAGGCACGACGCTGACTTTCGGCGCAATTATGGGAACGTTTTACTTCCTCGGCGGTATGCGCAAGATCCTGATTGCGGTTGGGGTAGTGGTAGTGGCTGTAGGGCTGGTTGCCGCTTATCCTCACCTGAAGGGTTACCAGAGAGAGCGAATCAACGTCATCATACATCCCGAGGAGGCCGACCCGAAGGGCTTCGGCTATCAGACGATTCAATCGGTTATTGCGGTAGGATCGGGGGGAGTGTTAGGGAAGGGGATCGGTCACGGCACTCAAGGGAAGCTCGGGTTCCTGCCGTTTGCCTGGACGGACTTTATCGCCGCAATCGTCGCGGAGGAAATGGGCCTGGTAGGTGTGCTCTTCATGATGGCCCTCTACCTGGTGTTTATCTGGCGGATGATCGCGGTGGCTAAAGGCTCGCGCGAGCGTGCTGGGGCCCTATTGGTGATGGGGTTCGTTGGATTGATCGGGTTTCACATTTTGTGCAATCTCGGGATGGTCGTGGCCATGATGCCGATAATGGGAATTCCCCTTCCTCTGATGAGCTACGGAGGCACCGCGGTCATGGCGATGTTCATCGGCGTCGGGCTGGCGCTGAGCGTGAGGATGAAGAGGTTTGTGAATTAGATGTAGAGGAGGCGCAAACTTGCCTGAAGGAGCATGAAGAGGAGCTTGACTAGAGAGCAACAGAGGCGGCAGCAACAGCAGCACAGCCAACACCAGCAGCCAACAACCTGATTTGGTAAGCAAACCGCCCAGATGAACTACCGATCTGCACTAGATTCGATCCTTCCCCTGGTCGAAAAGCCGGCGCGTTACGTCGGCGGGGAATGGAATTCTGTCCGAAAATCGACGGATGAAATAAGGACGCGAATCGCGCTATGCTTTCCCGACACCTATGAGATCGGAATGAGCCATCTCGGGCTCAAGATCCTCTACGGACTTCTCAACAAGCCTCACGACTGGGCCGCCGAACGCGTGTACGCACCCTGGCCGGATATGGAAGCGAAGCTGCGCGAGCGCAACATCCCGCTGCTGTCGCTCGAAACCTACACGCCCCTTCGTCAGTTCGACGTCGTCGGTTTCTCGCTCCAATACGAGATGACCTACACGAACGTCTTGACGATGCTCGACCTCGGAGGCATTCCGCTACACACGCGCGAGAGGACGCTAGACGACCCGCTGGTAATCGCAGGGGGCCCGACCGTTTATTCGTGCGAGCCGGTTGCGGACTTCATCGATGTATTTGTGATCGGCGACGGCGAAGAGGCATTTTCTGAGCTCGTCTCTCGTTATGTTGAGCTGCGCGACTCGGACCTGGATCTGACACGCGAACAGGTCCTGAGAGAGATCGCTCGAATTGAAGGGATGTATGTGCCCTCGCTGTATGGGACCTCGGTCAGCCCGCATCATGGTTTGCTGGTAGTCGACAGACCCCAGGATCCGGATCTGCCCTACCCGGTCCGGCGTCGAGTTGTAGAGGACATCAATCGATATCCCTTTCCCTCGGACTCGCCGGTGCCGACCATCGAAGCAGTGCACGATCGCGTCGCTATCGAGATCGCGCGAGGCTGCGTCGACGGGTGCCGATTCTGTCAGGCGGGCACCATCTATCGCCCGGTGCGTGAGCGCGATCCGAAACAGATCGTCGACACGATCATCAACGGCATCGAGCAGGGCGGGTACGACGAGACGAGTCTTACATCGCTGTCGACCGCCGACTACACCTGTCTCGAGCCGCTGGTGAAGATGCTCGGAAAGGAGCTCGAACGCCGCAACGTGAGCTTCTCAGTCTCTTCGCTGCGAGCCTCGGGAGTCACCGAGTCGCTTGCGCGGGAGATCGCTCGGGTGCGGAAGACCGGCTTCACTATCGCTCCCGAGGCGGGCACTCAGCGGATGCGAGACGTGATCAACAAAAACATAACCGAGCAGGACGTGATCAGTTCCTGCTCCGTCGCGTTTGACGAGGGGTGGTCGGCAATCAAGATGTATTTCATGATCGGGTTGCCGACCGAAACTGAAGAGGACGTTCAAGGCATCGCCGAGCTTGGCCGGAAGGTCCGAGCGCTTGGGAGGGACAAGTATCGAAAGAATGTAAAGGTGACTTGCTCTGCGTCTTACTTCGTGCCGAAGCCGCACACGCCTTTTCAGTGGTGCCGGCAGGAGGGCCTCGATTCGATCAAACGCAAGCAGCGAATGTTGAAAGAGCTTGGTCGCCGTTTTCGAATCGATCTGAAGGTGCATCATGCCGAGACGTCGCTGCTTGAAGGAGTTATCTCGCGCGGCGATCGAAAACTCTGCGCCGTTATTGAACGGGCCTGGCTGATGGGCTGCAGGTTCGACGGCTGGACGGAACATTTCGATTTCGAGAAGTGGATGGAAGCATTCAGAATTGAAGGCGTTAACATCGAGCCGTATCTGGCGGAGTTCCCGGTTCGCGAGTTCGACAAGCCCGGTGCGCCGCTGGTTCAGCTTCCGTGGGACCACATCGACACGCTGGTGAAACGCGAGTTCAACGCGCGCGAATACACGAAGGGGATCAAGGCGAAGATATCTCCACCGTGCGAGCTCCCGGTAAAGATCATCGACGGCAGACCGACTGCAATCGCGCCCTCGCACGAAGAATTCAAACGCGTGGCGTCGCAGCCGCTCCTGTGTTACGCGTGCGGACTCGAGTGCGATCTGACCCAGTCTCGCGAACACCTGGACAGGGCTTATGCGCTGCACGCGGAAGTCCGAACTTATGAAGAGCGCATCGCGCCAGTGAAGGACGTGGTAGAGCGCCCGCTGGTAGAGCTGCAGGGGCTGGGAGTGATTGGTCAGCGGCTGCTGCCAACCTCCGGGCCCCGACCCCCTGGCCCTTTGTTGCGCTATCGCGCCACGTTTGAAAAGGGCGAGCAAGCCAAGTATCTCTCTCATCTCGATCTGACTCGCGCGTTGCCTCGCGCGTTCAGACGTGCGAAGATCAAGCTTGGATACAGCCTCGGGTATCACCCAATGCCGTTGATTCAGTATGGACCGGCGCTGGGAGTGGGAACGGTTGGTTATAACGAGTTGATTGATTTCGATTCGCCCGATGAGCTTGAAGAGCAGGAGTTTCTCGACAGGCTCAATTCAGTCTTACCTCCCGGCCTCTGTTTCAAGGCGCTGATGCCGCTGGCGGTTGGAGCGCCGTCGCTGATAAAGCAGTTGAACCGTGCAGAATATGTTTTGGCGCTGGATACTGCGGAGATTGAAGCGGCAGTCGAGAGGATTCGAAACGGAAACGATTTTTTCGGTGGAATGAATGGACACGACATTCATCGCAGTCTGGTCGAAGCTTTCATGGCGCGTGAATCGTGCGTCATTGAGCGCATTCGCAGGGACAAGCGTCAGCTTGTGGACGTGCGCCGCTTCACAAAGAAGTTGAACCCAGTTGAAGACCGGAGCGCTCTCAGCATTATTACCGAAGTGTCGCCGAACGGCGGCGTAAAGCCGGTTGAGGTAATCGCCGCTGTCTATGGCTTGAGCGAGAGAGAGATGACCTCGCTCAGTTCACGCGTGCGACGGCTCCGGCTGTATTTTGAAAGCGAAACAAGCGAACCGGTGAGTTCGGCTCACCCGGTCGCCGCCGCTCGAATGAGCGAGCAAGGAGAAAAGTTGCGAGTGGCCGGCGGTCACTCATAGATATCGTAAAAGGTTGTGCCAACCAGGCACGGGAAATCCAAAGAGTCGCCTCCCGAAGCGCGTCGGACGATAGACGCAGAGAATGAATCGGGTTAAGCGACGTCGCCTCAGGGCGAGCCGACGAGAACTTGAGCGAAGAGTAATCGAATGGTGATGCGAGCGCTAACGTCTGTCAGATGATTAGTCCAGGGTTTTCGAGCTTGAAGCCGATGCGCTTCAATGCTCACGGACTGAACCTCTCCGTTATGCTCGAAGCTATTCTGTGATCCGACATCGCAATCGGCTTTCTCCATAAGTCGCCCTCGACTTCCCGCCTCGCGGCCCAATCCAGATCAGGAGAGTTCATGGCAAAAGAATTAATTATCAGTGCGAACGTGCACGAGAAGAAAGTCGCCATCGTCGAGGATGGCGCGGTGACTGAGTTCTACGTAGAGCGCAGAGATGAGAATCAGGGCGTGGTTGGCAATTTATACAAGGGTCGCGTGATGAAGGTGCTGCCCGGTATGCAGTCGGCTTTTGTGGACATTGGCCTGGAGCGCGACGCCTTCCTCTATGTCAGCGACTTCACGGAATTCATGGAGGAAGAGGAAGAGATCGACTTCCGAGAGGTAGGCGGGGACCAGCGGCCACCCGCTCGCATCGATGACCGATTGCGACGCGGCGATCGGCCGCGACCTGAACCGCTAGCCGCTGCGCAGCCTGCGCCGGCTCAGCCGCGCGAGGGTGAAGAAGCAGTCGCGGAGCGGCCGGTGCGCATTGAGGACGCCGTCGAACAGCTGGCTGAGATTGCCGTCGAAAGCGTGATTCCACCGCCGCCTCCCGAGCACGAACTGGGAGAGGAAGAGCCGGTCGTCTTCGAGCTGTCGACTGCCGGAGGCGTTCCTGTCGAACGAATAGTGGATGAAGAGCCTCTCGTTCCGGCCGAAGCCGCCACGCCCTTCGATGAGGAGGAGCCCGCTGAGCCGCCCGAAGCAGAGACAAAAAGCAGGCGCGGCCGCGGCAGAAAGGCAGTTGAAGCCGATTCCGGCAGGGCCCGGAAAAAACCGGGCAAGGCGGACGAAAGGCCATCCAGGGCGCCGACTCGAAAAGGTGCGAAGCCTGCTGCAAGACGAGGCCGGGCTCGCGACGAAGCGCAAGAAGGCGCGACGGAACCCGGCTATGCTGGTATCGAATCGGAAGGCGAGGCCTCCCAGTTTGAGCGCGTCACCGACGAGGATATCGCCCAGGATGCCGGCGACCTTTTGAAGGACGCAATCGTCCAGGAGAAAATATTCGAGCAGGTTCACACGGCTGAGTACCAAACCGGCGTTCAACCCGAGCCCGAGCCCGAACCCGAATGGCGAGTGGGTAGCCTTCGCTCGAAAGTTGAGACCGACTCGGGCTTCCTGCGGATCATCGACGAGAATGCCGAAGCTGCTGCGCAAAGTGAATCCGCAGCCGGGGCCGCCCTCGCGCAGGACGCTCCGGTGGTCGACCAGATCGACGAAACCAGGATCTCGCCTTTTCGCCACATCTCCGACGTGGTGCGCGGACTCTACGGACGGATTCAGTCCGGGACCTCAGGTGAGCCGAACGAGACGGATGAACGAAACGCGATCACGGAATCAGCGGAACCCGTATCATTCTCCAGCGCACGTGACACCTCGAGCGAGATTGAAGAAGATCGAGACGCGGAAGTGCGGGATCGTGGTTCACGCGCGGAGTTCTCGGTGCGCCGCGGCGGAAGGGGCCGTCGCGGTCGGGGACGTCGCGAGCCGCCGGCGGCGGCTCCAGCATCCGCTCCAATTGAGGAGGATGCGGCAATCGCTTTACCCGTGACCGAAGGAAGCGAGGCGCAAGTCGAAGAGAAACAGAGAGTCGATGAGACGGCTCCACCGACCGAAGGGCGCACGCACGAAACGCGTATGCCGGCCCCCCGCCGCGACCGGCGCCCCGATCAGCGCAGACCCGATCAACGGAGACCGGATCAGCGGCGTCCCGAGCAGGGCTTTTCACGCCGGTCCGAGCGTGGTGGACCTCCGACTATCAGCGAGCTTCTCCACGAAGGCCAAGAGATTCTGGTCCAGATCGCTAAAGAGCCGATTGCTAAGAAGGGCGCGCGCATCACCTCTCACATTGCGTTGCCCGGACGCTTCATAGTCTACATGCCGACGGTGAATCACATCGGCGTTTCGCGCAAGATACCAAATGAGGTCGAGCGTGTGCGGCTGAAACGCATCGTGACCGCGCTTCGGGATCGCGAAGGCGCGACCGGCGGTTTTATTGCGCGGACGGCGTGCGCGGGCCACTCCGAGCAGGAGCTTTCAGACGACGTTCGCTATTTGTTGCGCACGTGGACAGAGGTCCGAAAGAAGGCCGAGCGCGTCAGGGCGCCCGCGCTGGCTCATCGCGACCTCGACCTGGTCCAGCGGATTTTGCGCGATCAGTTGTCCGACGACTTCACCGCCATCCGCATCGACAACGAAGTCGAGTACGCCCGAATAGTCGAGTTTGTAAATCGAATCCAGCCCAAGCTGGTCAAGCGCGTAAAACTCTACACCTCGGGCAAACCGATCCTGGAAAAATACGGAGTGCAGGCTGAGATCGACAAAGCCGTGAAGCCGCGAGTGTGGCTGAAGTCGGGCGGATACATCGTCATCAATCAGACCGAGGCGCTGGTGGCCATCGACGTCAACACTGGCAAGTTCGTCGGCAAGTCGGACAAACTCGAGGATACGATTACGCGAACGAACCTGGAAGCTGCGAAAGAGATTGTGAGGCAGGTCAGGCTTCGCGATCTGGGCGGGATCATTGTCGTCGACTTCATCGACATGGAGGAGCGCAAGAACCGGCAGAAGGTAGTGATGGCTCTGCAACAGGAGCTTTCGCACGACCGCGCGCCTTCTAAGGTCCTGTCGGTCAACGATTTTGGGCTCGTGGCAATCACTCGCAAGCGCGTCAAGCAGTCGCTCGAGCGAACGTTGTGCACGCCCTGCCCGTATTGTCAGGGCGCGGGTATGGTGAAATCGGCGCAGACCATGTGTTTCGAGATACTCGAGCAGGCGAAAGCGATGTCCAGGCAAATGGCCGGATCGAGTGATGTGATGCTTCGGGTGTCGCCTCACGTGGCGGAAGCGTTTCGGACCTCGGAGCGCGAGGTGCTCGAGGAGATCGAGGCGCACTTCGCGACTCCGGTCACGCTCGAGCCCGATCCGAACCTGCACCAGGAACAATTCGATTTCGCGATAGTGTGAAAAATCAAAACGGGGCGCAACCAGCGCCCCGTTTCCTCTCTACTCCCCGCTCGCCCGCGACAGCCGACGCTTAGACTTGCCGTTGCGTGACTTTGACGAAGCGCCGAATTCGCGAGAGAACTCGGCGAATCCGCTTCTCGAAACCAGGAGCCTCCTCGAGCTGCGCGATTCGCGTGTGAAGCCTCTCGATCTCTCGATGCAGCCGCTGCGTCTCCAGCGATCCCGCCCTCAACTGATCCGCCGCCGAGGCATCGAGTTCGCGAAATGTCTGCACTAGCAACTCGTCGGTGTCCTTGACCGATGCCGGTTTCTCAAATGGTCTGGTCAACGCGCCGTTGAACGCATTCATATCGAGCTCCTCGACGGTCGGTATGAGGATCAGGTATCGATAGCACGGCTCTCGATAGTCGTAGGGTGACAGCCGCTCATTGTAGATCTGATTGAAACGTTGGAACAGTTCCGGGTATGGGTTCTTGTGCTGAAGGTCGAAGTAGATCAGGATGAGGTGAATCCAACGATAAACGTAATTCGCGGGTAAGACCGTTACAAGGTCTGCGCCTTGAGACTTGTTATGAAGTGTTCCTGGTTCTCCCGAGGACTCCGCGGTGAGTGGCGCGCCCGCACACGCATCACTCATCACGTCCGCGGGATCCTAGTTGACGTCGTAGATGTTGATTGGCTTGTTCTGAAGATACTTGTCGAACCAGTTCATGATGTGCTGCAAACGTTCGATGCGATGCCACGGCGCGCCGGACCTGGATAGCTCGTGTGATTCATTCGGAAAGCGGATCATCGCGGTTGGGATCTTCCGATATTTCAGAGCCCGGAACATCATCTCGCCGCCATCCGCAGGGGGCGTGCGATAGTCCGCTTCGCCTTCGATGAACATCATCGGCGTGGTGATGTTCTTGACGTAAGTGATCGGCGAGCGATTCGTGAAATCCTTCGGGTCCTCCCAGGGAGCTGCGCGGAACCAAGTGGGCATGTACAACCAGAAGTCCGCGGTGTACCAGAACCCCGCCCAGTCGGCGATCGATCGCTGAGACACCGCTGCCGCGAAGCGAGTCGTATGGCCGACTGTCCAGTTGGTCAACACTCCTCCGCCGCTCCCGCCGGTCACTCCCATCTTTGCGGTATCGATGTAACCGCGTTTTACGACTTCATCGACTCCCGCCATCAGGTCCTTGTAGTCGTCGCCCGGATAGTTGTACTGGATGATGTTGCCGAAGTCCTGCCCGTACGAGGTGCTGCCGCGAGGATTCGTGTAGAGCACGACGTAACCCTTCGCCGCCATCCACTGAAACTCGTGCGTGAACGTGAGACCATAAGCCCCGTGGGGCCCCCCGTGAATCTCGAGGATGAAAGGGTACTTTTTCGAGGGATCGAAGTTGGGCGGCTTTTGAATCCAACCCTGGATCTTCTTCCCGTCGAAGCTGGTGTACCAGATCTCCTCGGGGTCGGTCAGGTTGAGCAGCGAAAACAAGTCGTCGTTGATACGAGTCAACTGGCTCATCTTTCCTGAGGCAAGGTCGAACAGGAAGAGATCGCCGATGTTGGTCGAAGTCGAGACCAACAACGCCATCTTCGAAGCATCGGATGTTATCGAGTAGCTCTGGACCTCGTGGGCGCCGGTCATCATTGCCTCGACTTTGCCGGTTGCGGCGTCGATGCGCTTGAGGTTCGCGGCGCCGTGCTCGGCGACGTTTACGTAGATCCAGCGGTCGTCTTTACTCCAGACTACTCCTCCACCTCCGCCGCCGCCGCGCGGGGCGCGCTGATCCCCGCCGATTCCTCCACCAATGTCAAAGTCATAGTTCGCAGTCAGGTTCTTCGGGGCCGCGCCCGGCTCGTTGTTCATCACGAACAGATCGGGCTGCGTGTATGACCGCACCGGCTTGTGGCCCGCCACACCGCCGAACGCTATGCGCTTGCCGTCGTTGCTGAATGTGAAATCGCGCATTCCGCCGTCGAAGCTCAGGATTTTGCGCTCATCACCGCCCTCACGAGAGATCGAATACAGATCAGTGCGCGGCGCTTCGTAGTAAGGCTCCGCGACTCGGTTGGCAACGAAATAGATCCTCGATCCGTCCGGCGACCAGCTCATGTTGCCTTCATCGAAGTTGCCCTTTGTGAGCTCTTTCGGTTTCGGCTTTTCGCCTGCGGCGGGCAGCGGCACAGTCCAGATGTGCGAGTGCAATTTCGGGTTCAGATAGCCGCCTCCGTTCGCGCGGTAGACGGCTTTGGTGAT